>CALGTS010000045.1 GCA_937901925.1 uncultured Bacteroidales bacterium
CAAACGTTTTTTTTTCAAGGCGGTTTGAGTCGATTTTCGGAGGATTTGGGAGAAGCTCTCTCTTTTCTCCGATTGCGCAGGGATAATTTGCAAGCCGGAGAGGAAGAGAGATTAGAGATTATTCAATATGAAAATTCAACGTGCGTTCGTAATGTCCGTCAAGGATAACACGCAGTAGGAAATGGTCGCCAGGCTGGCAAATACTGTCACTGAACATCATACGAAATTCTGAGACCTCCTTGGAACCATACTTTCCATCTTCAATCTCCGTTGCTCCTCCCGAGCTGTAAATAATGCTGAAACGCTCCTTGTCTGTTCGCAGATTGGTCGGAAAGTCGTGAATCTCGCGCCACAAATATTCGTATGAGTTTTGAGGTGCGTAACTCTCAATCCTAACCTCCAAGTAACTATTCAGAGAAACTGAGTAATCATCGGTAGTAATTTCCTTTCCGTCAATGTAGAATTTCACTTCAGGATCGATAAGACTCCAACTTTCGCAACTACAAAAGAGCAGCGATATGAGCACAAATGCTATAATCAATCTTTTCATATCTGACGTTTTTGATTTTACTACTCAACAAAGAACCTCAAAGTGCGTTCGTAATTATCGTCAATGAGAACGCGAAGTATAAAATGGTCACCAGATTGGCAGATACTGTCGCTGAACATCATCCTAAACTCCGACAACTCTTTCGAGCCATATTTTCCATCTTCTATCTGCACTACACCGCCGGTAGAGTAAAGAATGGCAAGATGTTCTCTATCTTCACGCAAATCTATAGGATATTCCGTAGATTTTCTCCAAAAATAGTTGTAAAGGTTTTTTGGAGCATAACTTTCTATCCTAACCTCCTGATAGCTGTTTAGAGGAACGGAATAACTCTCTTCCGTTATCTCCTTGCCATCAATAAAAAACTTCACCTCGGGGTCAATGTATTCTAACTTTCCGCAACTAAAAAGTGTGAAACAGACTGCTAAAATTAAGATTGTTTTTTTCATATAATAAATCATAGACCTCTAATTAGACTTTTAATATTTTTACCATTTCTCCCAATTCTGCAAGATCTGTAAACAGAACTGAGAGAAACGGCAGGGGATTATTGTTTTTTGTTAGAATTATCATCATTCTCTTTTCTAAAAAAGGCGTACAGAAAAATCCCAACGAAACAGAGAAATGACACTAAACTGGGAAGATATAGTGGTTGTCTAAATTCTATTGATCTATTTATAGAAAAAATAAATGCTGGAATACATGCTAAAACAGCCAATGTAAATAATATCAGCAGCCGTTTCCGACGTTTGTTTATTGATTGGTTGTGAATATGCCTTTGCGCAAAATAGGTTGCAACCATTGCCAAAACAAAAGCAACTGCCACAACAATAACTAAGATTATATTTAATTTATCCATAGCGATTAATTATTATAGTTAGCACATCTTTCCATTTCCAAAGCGTATGTATATCTTACTGACGCTACACTACTTATATAACCTGCATATGCTGCAGCTTTACAAGCTAAAACGCCTATAAAAGTACCAATGCAAACTGCTGCTGTTGCTATATAAAGTGCAGAATATCCTGTAATTGTCCATACTAATTTATTTTTTGCTTCCTTAATCTCCTCTTTTTCACACCTTATAAATGCAAAAATTAAAAAAAAGTATCGGAAATGCTAACGTTATTCTTTTTATGTTTTTTATTTTTAAATTGGAAATCTCTTTCTATCTATTTTGCCGAGGTCCAATAAAACAAAATAGAATCAAATGGTTCCAACCTCTTCATAACACTACTTTTGCAGAGCAAGTAAAAGAAAGTTATTTTTACCGAGCCAAAATATGCTTTTCATAACTAATAAAATAGACCTCTAATTCGACTTTTTATATTCTCACCATTTCTCAAAATTTTCCGAAGTCCGTTAAACAAAATCCGAGAAAATGACCTTGCAAAATTACTAATAATTTTCGATATATTGTTAAATTTTGTTGATTTTTGATAAATTTTCAGGGGGGGTAATTGGTTGATTATCAGTATATTGTGATTTTATAAATTAAGTTTAAGCATCAAATCATTTTTATGATAATTTAAATTCTAGAATAATGGCGTCTTTAAAAGCCAATGAGAATAATTGTTTAGCGAATCTATTTCTAGCATTATGGGCATATAGTTAACCTTTTTATAATCTGGAATTACTTTTTTCAACAAATCATTTGCTAATAATTTATCTAAACCGCTATAGCTATCAAATCTAAAAAAGCACCTATTATATTGTGTTTCTTTTAAAAGACTATTAGCGTATGTTCTATCTGAAAAATATACAATTATAACACCTATAGAGTCTTCTTTCAGCCGTGGATTTTGTAAAAATTGCTCCTGAAGTGATGTTTTGCACGCAGAACACCATTGTGCTCCTATAAAGATGTAACTTGTTTTAGATTTTTCAATCTCCTTTCTCATTAAATCTGTACATTTTTGTATATCGGAACTTTGCCGTTCTCCACACGAAACAATTAAAAAAGAAAGAAGTGAAATAAAAAGAATTACTGTTTTTTTATTCATAGATCGTTATATAACTAAGTTCTTCTCCTTGCATAGCTATAGTTTTAACATTATAATCTCCTTGAATAATACAGGAGTATACACTTTTAATTTGCCGAGATTCAATAAAATAGAATCAAAAGGTTTTCTAATCCGAAATCTAACCTCTTCATAACACTACTTTTGCAGAGCAAGTAAAAGAAAGTTGTTTTTACCGAGCCAAAATATACTTTTCATATAATAAATCATAGACCTCTAATTAAACTTTTAATATTCTCGCCATTTCTCCCAATTCTGCGAGGTCTGTAAACAGAACCAGCAGAACGACCTTGCAAACTTACTAATAATTTTCGATATATTGTTAAATTTTGTTGATTTTTGATAAATTTTTCGGGGGGGGTAATTGGTTGATTATTAGTTTGTTATAAAAACTAATTCAATACAATTCTTACTATTTGTTCGTAAGGTTCATGTTGTAAACAAGATTCATCAAGGTGATTTGTGCCGAATTTCGAAGAAATACTTCCTTAAAATCTCCCCTCCAACGTTGCAGGAAAGAAAGCGAGGTTGGAGGGGAGAAGAGTAGTTTGCTTAATGAGAAGTTTCTATTTTAGTCTTTCACGCAGCGCACTAAAAATCCGCAGCCCAAATATTTGTTCTCGATTCGGGTGTCGTTAATGTTTCCTAAATCGATAATAGCAACGCGTGCGCAACTATCGTAAATATTTTCGTACGGATTCTCATAAACCGCTTGCGGCTCGTTTGGAACGGGTAAAGTGGCAGTCCAGTAATTTGCTGCGCCATATTCCGGTGCTGCAACATAATTTTGAAAACCATTGTGATAGCCTACGTAATCCATTGGGTGTGAGGAAAAATCGGAGATGTTAGACTCCAAATAGTAATCGTTGAAGGTGGTTGCAGAAGAGAGGGCTTGCGCTACCGAACCGCACTTATCTAACCATTGTGATTGACTTTCCGCATAGGAGAACAACTCCTGCCATTCCGCTTCGGTGGGCAAGTGCCAGCCCTTGGGACAGAGTTTGCGACCATTGCCATCTTGTAAAATCACGTTTCCGTTGTATAGTAATCCCTTTTCAATGCCACCCTCTGATTGCGGAACTTGCGCACCAACGGAATGCGAGTTCCGATACTGCATTGCAAAATCGTTCACGTTGTGAAACTGAGGAATTTCCGTTCCATCAACAAAATGGGTAGTCTTTAGATTCTCGCGCATCCAGATTTGGTCGCCGATTTTCACCGCATCATATTTGTTTCCGTCATAATCCTTTAGTGCATTGTGATAAATAGACGTATTTGACTCATTACACGAAGTTACTAACAAAGCTATTATTGCTAACGCAACAAATTTCAACATCTTTTTCATAATCTTAATTTTTAAGGTTAATCTTTTACACAACGAACTGCTAAACCATCGCCCATAGGTCGAGTTTCAAACTTTAAGGTTCCGGTTACATCCAAGTCGATAACGGCTGCACGGGCAAAACTATCTTGAACAAAAATATTGGCGTGTTGATAAATTGTTTCTACAGAATCGGGATCCAACTGGTTGCTGGTCCAATAGCGAGTACCTGCAGACGTGGCTCCATACGAAGAGATTGCCGGGCGCGGGGGAATATAACAATCTATAAAACTTCTTGTTACATAACCTAAAACAGCATTAGAAAAATGTGAAACGTTGTACTCTTTATCTGCAAGAAGGTCTGATGTAAAACTTGATAGCGCTTGTGCTGCAGAGCCTCCGCAATTTTCCATCCACTCATCATTATTTCGGGTATATTCAAATAGTTCGTTCCACTCCTCCGCTGAGGGCAAGTGCCAACCTTCGGGACAGATTTGCTTGCCAACTTTGCTTTCTGATATCACCTTGCCATTGTAGAGCATTCTATTTACAGGGGGATTGTTTTCTGCTGGAAGAAAGCAAGCCACGCTATCGCGATCATAATATTGATAGAGTAATCCATGAAATGTTCCTACAAATGGAATAGGTGTACCATCGGAGAAATGTTTGGTCATCAGGTTCTCGCGCATCCAGATTTGGTCGCCGATTTTCACGGCGTCGTACTTATTGCCGTCAATATCGGTAACGGCATTCCGATAGATATTAGTCTCTTGTGGTTCTTTGCAAGAGGAGAGCGTTAGGGCAAACAGTGCCAAAATCACGCCCGAAAAAATAATCTGTTTCATAATTCTTTGATTTAATAGGATAATATTTCACAAGTGTCACAAGGAGATGTTGCCAAGTAGAGAGATGCCCCCATCGGAACTTCAAAACCACTTCTTAGTTCAATAAAATCAGTTGCACGCAAACAGGTCGTTGTAGAATCTGGAATTTGCGTATTACCACTAAGTGTGATTGATTTCTTTACAGCATAATTGTAAGTGTTAAAATTTGGAATTTCATTCACAACGGTGGTATTATCGCAACGCAATTGATATACCCTAACATAATCTATTTCGTAAGGATATGGCAAAATTGTATTTGAGTTAATGGTATAGGATACATTTTTAGGATTTGCACTATTCGCAATTATAATATTCATTGGTAGAAGCTTATTAGCACTAAAAATATTATCATTCACTGTTCCACGAATACATCTATTATCATAAAAGAATCTAATATATTGCGAATTCCACTCTCCTGAATATACATGAAATGCCCCATCATTCACATAAAAATCATAAATAGTATTATTTTCTATAGAATCGTTTATGTATGTTAGTTCATCTCTAAATACCCAGTGATTAGTATTTGCTGATTCTGGTGAGAAAAAGATAGTATCAGCATAATGAACATTACAAGAATACTTATTATTAAAAGCATCAACCTCATAAAAATCAATTTCACTATATAAAACAAAATCTTGCACATCTTCTATTTTATAAATAGGAAACATCCAAAACGTAGGACTAAGTCCAGACCCATTTTGTGATAACGTTGTTTGAGGAAAACGACTACGGATTTCAAAATAGCCATATTTAAAAGCATTTTGAGAGTATAAATTTCCTGACAAATATTCTTGTTCTTTTTCAACAGGTCCAGTATCTTCCCATTGAAAACACTCACAATCAAATGGTTTTGTATATAATGTTATCTTTCCATTAGTAACAATATGACATGTGTCGTTAAAAGGTGCTTCCGCTGATTCAGCATTACAAGTACCCCATGGAGCAGATGAATACCATTTTATTGAATCTACGTTTGAACCATTAAATTCGTCCGACCAGACCAATTGCCAATGAGGATCTATTGATGGTGGTTGTGCCATAACAGTTGCTGATAATAATGGAAACACTAAAATCAGCTTTATTAAATTAAATTTCAAGCATCTCATAAGGCACTATTTATTTGGTTAATATCATCTGTTTTGAATCAAAAGCTTTTCCATCTATCATCAGTATATAGGTATAGATTCCGCCTGACAAATGTCCTGCTTCTAAAACAACATCAACATTTGAGCGTTGTGAAATATTAAAACACTTTACTTTTACTCCCGAAGTACTATATACACAAATTTCAGCATTTTTTACATTTTCAGGAATATAGCATCTAATGGTTGTTTGTTCATTAAAAGGATTCGGAGCATTTTGATATAACACAGCTTCATCGTTACTCAATAAAAAGTTTTCTTTTGAATTTTCCTGCTGATTTACTTCATTATTTATGTTAGATAAGGTTTTTTTTGTATTGTCTAATTCTTTAACAAGCAAATCAATCTGTTTTTGTTGACTTTTTACAGCTTCAACCAAAACAGCAATCACATCCGTATAAGAAATAGCCAATGTGCTGTCTGGCATTTGCTTTACGATTCCTGGCAACACATCCTTAACTTCTTGGGCAATAAAGCCATATCTTGGTGCTTTGCGTTCCTCTAAATCCTCTTTTGATATTGCTTTAAAATCATATTGCACACCATTTAATTTTAAAATTTTTCCAATTGCATCATCAATAGGAGTTATATTTTCTTTTAAAGAGATATCGGAACCAAAATATCCACCTCGCTTAGCCCAAAGATACCCTGAAGCATGGACAAAAAATTTGTCTTCGTTGCCATACCAAACATTATAAGCGCAAGAGTTATAAGTGGGAACACAACATCTAAAAGCAGATGTCCAATCTGTAGTCTGAGATATTAAATTTACACGGCAATGATCATCTATAACCATTTGTCCAAATGATTGAGAATAAAAATTTAACGTAAAAATCACAATTAATATTGTACTCACATAACAATAAACACTATTTTTTTTCATCATAATACACTTTTAAGTTTGGAGACCTCTTTCCCTTTCTATCTATTTTGCCGAGGTCCAATAAAACAAAATAGAGTTAAATGGTTTTCAAGCCAAAAATCGACACCTCTGCAAAACACTATTTTTGCAGAGCAAGTCGAAGTAAGTTGTTTTTACCGAGCCAAAATATACTTTTCATGGTTTTCTTTTTGTCGTTGCAAATATAACGATTTTTTTAATTGAAAAGCAATAATTTCATCTCTTTATTGTATTTTTTATCTTTTAAGAGTATTTTTTAAAAAAATATGTCCTAATAAGACGCATAAACCACTATCGTTCTGATAGATACATTTTCTCTTTAATTTTTCTATTTCAGTAAAAAAAATTTATTAGGACATATTTATAATCTGTTTAGGACGAATATCACGAAAATGGCGGGATAAAAATTTGAATTTAAACGAAGAAAATAGATAACATCATTTTGAGCGTGGTTATATCGGGAGCAGCAGAGATGGTGATGGTTGCGCCTAACTTATTGAATATCTACTCCAAAAGCGGCTATACAGACTTAGCTACTAATTTTCTCTTAAAGCAATCCTTTCTTGTCACCTTACGTAATGGCGGTTTGGTACTGTTTGCCTACGCATTAAACACCATCTTGTGGTTGCAGCGGGAGAGTGAGGAGAATGATTTTTCCTTGCGGAAAAAACTCAATTTTTTGGAGGTGAGGGACAAAGAGCACAAAACATTGATTCGTATTAGACAAATTTGTTATTGCATTCAGGAACGGAATGTTACCTCGATACATCTCACCGACGGCTCCACCTACCATCGCTACAACTCGATGAACGACCTTGAGGAGTTGCTCGGAAGGGAGGAGTTTCTCCGTATCTCGCGCAATGTCATAGTGCAGAAAGCGTCTATTTCTCAAATTAATGACAACAACGTGGTTATGAAAGAAAGCAAAAGCGAGGAAAATCCGCTTGTTTTCGTCATTGGCTCATCATATACCGATATTATAAATACGCATCAGAGCTATCTCAACTATACGCAGGAAGCGGCTTCAACAGAGAAGGAGGATTCGGAGAGTAAAAGCACCCGTCAATTGGAAAAAATCGAAATCGTTTATCGATACATTAAGACGCATCGCTTCTGCAGTGTGAAGGAGATTAGCGAGGCTTGCCATATTCCATACAGCAGTGTTACGCGCTATCTTGCCTTATTAAAGAATAGCAAACGTATCAAATACAAAGGTTCGAGAAAGACGGGTGGATATATTGTACGGTAGTGATACTCATCTATAATTTCTTATGAATTAGTATTATAGATATTTTTTATCACACTTACGGCACTAATATTCACCATACGCTCACCTTTTCTCTGAACTGAACGTGAACTGGGTGTAGTTGCTATTGAGTGGCAGCGGGAATTTTATAAATCCATCACCTCTTTTACAATCTTATGGATAGCATCGGGGAGTGCGAATTTCTTGATATTTTCTGCCATTATTTGGGCACGTTCCTCATCTTCAATCAGTTTGATTAGTTCGGGCACCATTTTTTCGGAAGCCTCCTTATCGGGAATTAGGATTGCGGCGTTTTCATTGGCCAAAGCCGCAGCATTTTTCGTTTGGTGATCTTCGGAAGCGTAAGGGAAAGGCACCAGAATCACTGGAGCGCCCACGATTGTAAGTTCGGCGATTGCCAATGCGCCCGCACGAGACACGATATAGTCGGATATGCTATACGCAAAATCCATATTTTTGATAAATGGAACAATCTTAATTTGCGGATATTTCTGTTGGATCTCTTCGGCAGGAATTTCATTATAGAATGCCTCTCCGGTTTGCCACAGCACCTGAACGCCCGTTTGGGCAATGGTATCGATATGGTTGTGCATACAGGTGTTCATTGAGCGTGCGCCCAAGCTTCCGCCCATTACCAAAACCGTTTTCTTCTCAGGAGAAAATCCGAAAAATTGGTAAGCTTCCTCATTTTTCCGTTTCAGGTTCAGAATTTCCGCACGGATAGGGTTTCCAGTTTTCACAATCTTTTCAGCGGGGAAATAGCGTTCTAAGCCATCATAAGCAACGCATATTTTCTTCACTTTTTGGGAAAGAATTTTATTGGTAACGCCAGGATAGGAGTTTTGTTCTTGAATTAGAGCTGGAACTCCCAGAGCAATAGCAGATTGCAATGCTGGTCCGCTGGCAAAGCCACCCACACCAATTGCCACATCGGGTTTAAATTCTGAAATAATTTTTTTCGCGCGGCGCATAGTTTTCATCAGCACGAAAGGAAGTTTCAAGTTGCTAATAATTCCTGACAGCGAGAAATCTCTTTTTATTCCGTAAACATCAAGTCCTTCAATATGATAACCTGCTTCAGGAACTCTTTTCATCTCCATTTTATTTTGGGCACCGATGAAGAGGATTTCTGCTTCAGGGTTTTCTTTTTTTATTTGGTTTGCAATTGCCAGAGCGGGGAAAATATGACCTCCGGTTCCCCCACCGGAAATAAGAAAACGTTTTTTCATATCTGTCACAATTTATTGATGTTGCAAAGGTTATTATATTTTGATTTTTGGGTTTTGAATTTCTTTTATTTTTTCCGATTCCAGCAAAAAATCTAAGGTTACAAGGGCAGCCATTGCCTCGACTACAGGAAGTACGCGCGGGACCACGCTAACGTCGTTGCGATTATTTCCTTTGTAAAGGGCAGGATTTCCCTGAAAATCTATTGTTTTTTGGGCTTTTTGCAGCGTTGGAATTGGTTTAAAGGCTACGGAGAAGTAGATATCTTGTCCGTTGGAAATTCCCGCTTGTACGCCGCCGTCGTTATTAGTTTGGAAAGAGAAGTCAGGATTTTGCAGGTCGTTATATTCGGAGCCATTCATATTGGCGGCTTGGAAACCTTTTCCGATTTCGAATCCTTTTGCGGCGTTGATGGAGAGCATGGCGTAGGCCAATCGTGCATCGAACTTATCGTAAATGGGTTCGCCCAGGCCTGCGGGAACGCCAGAAATAGTACAGTGGACGCGTGCGCCGCTGGTGTCTTGTGGGCGAATAGGTGCAATGCTTTCCGTTTGGGCATGAATTGTGATACCGACCTTTTTAAGAATTAGCTTGGCAATGGCGCCCGCTACCACACGACACGCTGTTTGTCGGGCAGAAGCGCGCCCTGTGCCGCTATTATCGGCAATGCCGTACTTCATCTTATAGGTGTACGATGCGTGCGATGGTTTTATCACATTTACTGTTTCGGGATTGATTTTCACATCTCGGTTAGGAATTTCAAAACGAATTTCTTCACCTGTGGAGAGTCCTTCTTCAATACCTGACAGAAAGGTTACCTCATCAGGTTCGCGTCGTTTTGAAGATAAAGCGTCGGTTGAGGGTGCGCGTCGTTTCATCTCCGTACGGATAAAATCGAAATCTATTGCTACACCTTTGGGGCAACCGATAATTTTTCCGCAGATTTTGTCGTCGTGAGTACCTCCAGAATCAGAAAGAATAAAATTTTTTCCAAATTTATCCATCTTAAATCTCCACTTCAGATTGGAATTCAGGAGCCGATACGCTTGCGTAGCCAGTTTGTTGCAAGGTTTCCATAAATCCTTCGCGAGAATCTTCGTTACCGTGAACAACAAAAATATGTTTTACTTTTTTGGGTTTTTGCGGCTGCAGATAGCGAATCAGTTCGTTATAGTCGGCGTGACCAGAGTAGGATTCGATAGATTCCAGTTGTGCACGCACTTTATGTTTTGTGCCGAAGATAGAAACTTCTTTGTCGCCACGCATAATTTTTGCACCCAAAGTGGTTGGAGAGCAGTAACCTACGCACAAAATCGTGGTGCGCGGATTTTCGATATTGTTTGCCAAATGGTGTTTTACGCGACCCGCCTCCATCATACCCGAAGCGGAGATGATAATGCAAGGCGTGTTGGAGGTATTTAGTCGTTTAGAGTCGTCAATAGTTCTAACATAATGAAGTTTTTCAAAGCCGAAAGGGTCTTTATTATTTTCCATAAAATCTTGCATTTCTTCATTAAAACTATCTCGGTGCAAGCGGAAAACGTCGGTAGCAGAGACTGCCAGTGGACTATCTACAAATATGTCAATATCAGGAAGTTTTCCCTGTTTTTTGAGGAGGTGAAGAGCATAAACAATCTCTTGTGTTCTTCCAACAGCAAAAGACGGAATAATTAGTTTGCCGCGTCTTTGGGCGCAGGCATCTTTCACAATTAGCATCAGTTTCTCTTCTGCTTCGTCAATGGTAGGGTGTAAGCGATTTCCGTAGGTAGATTCACAGATAATATATTGAGCTTGAGGAATTTCTGCAGGGTCAGGAAGAATACGTTTTCCATAGCGGCCCACGTCGCCCGTATAGAGAATTGTTTTCTTTTTTCTGCCCTCTTTTACGGTAAGATAGACAGAAGCACCACCCAAAATGTGACCTGAATCGAAAAATTCTACCTGCAAATTGGGTGTAATATCAAACTTCATATTGTAAGGAATACTGATAAATTGGCGCATACAAGCAGCGGCATCTTTAGCGGTATAGATAGGTTCTACAGGCGGAAGATTTTGCAGTTTGCGCTTTTTATTAAATTGGCGCGTATCGTTCTCTTGAATGTTTCCAGAATCGGGCAGCATTATGGAACATAAGTCGCGGGTTGCAGGTGTGCAAAAAATCTTTCCCGTAAATCCTAATTTGTAGATGTACGGAATCAATCCCGAGTGGTCCACGTGTGCATGCGAAAGAATTAAATATTTAATCTCTTTGGGGTCAAAGCCCAAGTCGCGGTTCATCTCATCGGTTTCCAAACCTTTACCTTGATACATTCCGCAGTCGATAACGATTTTCTCGTTTTTTTCTGTTGTCAGTAAAAATTTACTTCCGGTTACTTCTCCGCCGGATGCGCCTAAAAATTGAATTTTCATATTCCTAATTTTTTTGCAAAGATAGATATTTTTATTTTGTTCTGTTTGATTATTCCTTTTTTACATTCACAATTACTTGGTAAGAACTATTTTTGTACATTGGTGATAATGAAATAGTTCCATTTTTAATTTTTCCATTCTCAATCTCTAAATCAGAAAAATTTTGAAGATTGTGATGAGAATTTTTCTGTTGAGGAAGATAGCATACCGATAAAAATCCGTGAGATGAAGGAGAGACGAATTTGTCGTAAAATAGGCGTGCTAAGCAGCCCATTGTTGTGCGTGTGTTAATCTCCACAACAGGATTGATTCTAAAATTGTCATTTTCTTGATAAACAAACATATCCACTCCTAAAAATCCGTAATATTTTCCCAAAAAATGTTTTGTTAGAAAATCTTTCAAACAATATAGATAGTGATGAAGTTCATTGATAGAGATCCATTGCGCCAAATGATTCTCAATTTGGGCATCGGAAAGCAGAAAATTACCTTCATAGACTGCATTTTTAGTTTTGAAGAGAGAATATCCAGCAAAAGTAACCTCTTTTTGGCAATTGAATTCGGCAGCGAAGTTTTGAATTACCATCATTCTTTTTTCCGCATACACTGCGCCTTGTTTTTTGATGACGTTTTGGAGCCAACCAGAGAGGTGAGAATCTAGTTTTTCGCGTCCCCAGCGCACGCCACGGCCGCTTCCAGAAAGTGGTGCTTTAAAAACCGCTTCAGGGTTTTGCAGTAGAAATTCTGTTGCTTCGTTGACAGATTGTAGCGCAACAGCAGCTTGCGGAAGCGTTTCGGGTTTTGCCGAATTTTTGTGTATCCACAACATAGCCTCACGGGCTTTCTCTCTGTGCGACAGCATTTTGATATTCTCTAAATCTGTTGTTGTGGGTAAAATATCTGCTGAAACTCCGCAAGTTAGTAATTGCTGACGCAGCAATGGATTCCAGCCCCAAGGCAACACTTGCGTAATAGAGGTTTCTGCCAATTCTGTTGATGTGATGAGCGTGGGGTTCAGGTTTAGTAGTTGGCACAAGCGAGCGAAAGGTTCTGGTACCTCCTTTTCCTGGCACAACAGTAAACCTTTGCCGTACAACCAAATTGGCAGCCACGCACAGTCGTTGGCAAACGCAGTTGCTGACGCTGGCGGCATAAAATGTGGGTCGCCATTAGCAAGCGCCAAGTCGTGTTCAGGATTGAAAATCAGCAATCTTTTTTCTTTCATCTCTATTTCAGTTTCAATTCACAAAAATAATATTTTTATTTACTTGATAAATTTAAAAAATGTACCTTTGCCAAATATAAGTTTTAAAACCTGCTTAATATTAAAATGTTGAAAATCAGTAAATTAATCATATTATTTCTCTTTTCTCTTTTTATAATTAGTTGCCATCATCGCAATGATGATGATGATAAGATGATTTTTCGTTACAATGAAGCCGTTGGTATTCAATCGCTTGACCCTGCATTTTCGTCGGGACAAGCGGCGTTATGGCCCTGCAATATGCTTTACAATGGTTTGGTAGATTTAGATGACTCGTTAAAGGTGATTCCGATGATTGCTAAACATTGGGATATTAGTGAAGATGGGAAGGTTTACACATTTTTTCTTCGTGATGATGTTTATTTTCATCAGACGGAGCATTTTACCTTTCCCGAAAAGCGGAAAGTTGTTGCTTTCGATTTTGTATATAGTTTATCACGAATTTTGGATCCTGAAACGGCATCTCCGGGTGCTTGGATTTTTCAGAAAGTAGCGCGAGATGAGGCGAATAAGCCGATGTTTAAAGCAATTGATGACACAACATTTCAAATTACGCTTGCGGAACCATTTCCGCCATTTCTTAGCATTTTGGCGATGAAATATTGTTCTGTAATTCCGTTTGAAGTGGTGGAGCATTATGGAAAGGATTTCCGAAAATTTCCAGTGGGAACAGGGCCTTTTAAAATGCAATTGTGGGAAGAAGGGGTAAAGTTGGTACTTCGGAAAAATGAACTCTATTTTGAAAAAGATAAACAAGGGAATCAACTTCCTTATTTAGATGCAGTTGCAATTTCGTTTATTATCGACAAGCAGGCACAATTTATGGAATTTATGAAAGGTTCCATCGATTTTATGTCGGGTGTTGATCCTTGCTATAAAGATGCACTTCTTACGCGAGCTGGGACGTTGAATCCAGATGTGGCAGACCAGATGAATATGATTACTGCGCCCTATCTGAACACCGAATATTTGGGGTTTTTGTTGAAAAATGATGACCCCAATAATCCTTTGTTGAAAAAGGAGGTTCGGCAAGCCATTAACTATGGTTTTGATAGGGAGAAAATGATTCGTTATTTGCGGAATAATATCGGAAATGCGCAAGTGTCGGGCTTTGTACCAGAAGGAATGCTCTCTTTTAATGCGGAAAGAGTGAAAGGGTATGACTACAATCCTGAGAAGGCGTTGGAGTTGCTGGCGCAAGCGGGATATCCTAATGGGAAGGGAATGCCAGAAATTGCGCTTTCGGTTTCTGCTGCTTATCTCGATCTTTGTCAGTATATCCAGCACGATTTGGGTTTACTTGGAATTCCCGTGCGGTTAGATGTGCAGCAAGCGGCACAACAACGCGAAATGATGCGCAACTACAAATTACCCTTTTTCCGTGGCTCTTGGGTTTGTGATTATCCTGATTCAGAAAACTATCTTTCTCTCTTTTACTCAAAAAATTTACAACCTATTGGCTCCAATTATACTCATTACATAAATACAGAATTTGACAAACTTTTTGAGAAGTCGCAAACCATTACTGATGACTCTTTGCGCAACGAATATTATACGCAATTAGATTCTTTATTGACAGAAGACGCACCCGTTGTTGTACTTTTTTACGACAAGCTCATTCACTTTACGCAAAAGAATGTTAAGGGGTTGACGGCACCGCCTACCAATATGATTAATTTAAAAAGAGTAACTATTGAGCGTTAACTAAAATACCCAAATGGAGGTAAAAGTTAAGTGTATGATTTAGCGTGTTAACGAAGCTGCGCCCAAGATGGCAACGTGGCTTTTGTCGAGTGCAGATTCAAGGATTGGAATTTCGTTTTTATACACAAAAAGTTTATGTTTTTGGAAAGATTTGCGGAGTGGTTCAAAAAGTACAGAGCCTGCTTGTGCTGGGCCGCCCATTACAAAAATAGCTTCTGGAGAGGAGAATGTTACGGCGTTGGCCAAGGCAATGCCCAACCAATAGCCCGTAAGGTTGAAAGTTTCTACTGCTAATGGGTTTCCTTTATGTGCTTCGTCCGCAATCAGTTTGCAATCCAATTCTTTTTCAGGAAGTTGTGTCAATAGGTTTTGTGGGTATTTGGGGAATAGTTCGCGGCAGGTTTGAATAATTCCACGAATGGAAACATATTGTTCTAAGCAACCTTTTCTGCCGCAAGGGCATTGGCGGCCTTCTGGGAAGAGAATTGCATGGCCCAATTCACCAGCAAAGCCATCAGCACCATAAAGCATTTTTCCATCAATAATGATTCCGGAGCCGATGCCGGTTCCGATAGTGAACATAATAAAATTCCGCATATTTTGAGCGCCACCATAAATCATTTCACCATACGCAGCCGCGTTGGCATCGTTAGAAAGCTCAACAGGAACGTTCATTCGCTTCTGAATCAGTTGTTTCAAATGGATTTCTCCCTTCATATTCAGATTGGAAGCATTGTCAATAACGCCTTTTATATTGTTGACGCACGGAGCGCCAATACCAATACCAGTAATTTCTGCTACGTTATTTTCTTGCATCAATGAACGAACAGCTTCAACAATATCGGAAGCAAATTTCTCTGCATCGTAATAATCTTTTGTTTTTAAATTTCTGAAAGATAAACAGTTACCATTTTTATTAACTAATGCAATGTCGGTATTAGTTCCGCCAATATCAATACCTATCGAATGTGCTGCTTTCATTTTTCAATTTTTATGCTAGATGTTCCTATTAATTTATCGTACGAAGTTCCTTCCTCTTTTAGGTAGAGCAGGATTGTATATTCGTTTAAGGTTTGCCAATGTGAACCTTCGATGTAAGTTTCATCAATTTTATTTTCTCCATAAGGTACAAAAACGTATTGGTAATTGTAGTAACCTTGTTTTAGTAACAAACTGGTTTCCCAATAATTAAGAGCGGGATTATATTTCAGTTTTGCTTCAGGCATAATTTTCCAATTGGTTAGTTCGCCAAAAACGTATAAATCTCCGTTGCTAACAGGAAAGTCGCAGCGCAACGAGAAGTGTGTGAGCACGTAATCTTCTGTATTTTTTCCTTCAAAATCATCATTTAACCAAAAGCAGCGTCCGCTAATAGTATTATCGCTTTGGTAAGGTGCGTAAGGGCGGGCAATATCCTCCAAAACGTACGCTTGGTTTATCTTTTGGTTGAAATTGATAGATACGATTCTGTCCGCAGTAGTTCTGAGTGTCCGTAAGTCGAAAGTTCTAAATTCGGCACCACCAGAAAAGATATTTTTATTCAAATTATCAAAACTAAAATTATATTCATTCAAATTAGCAGAACGAAATTTCAGTCCTATAATCGCATTATCCCAACGTCCATTTTGTAAAATTGTAGCATTCAGCAACATAGAAGGGTTTCGGACATTATAATTTCCGGTATATGCAAGAAAATCAACCTGTTGATGCGTACTCATATAATTTACATCTTGTGCTTGTTGTACAGTTCCTACAATTCCAGCGGTAGTTGATTCTACCACCATAAAACGTTGTGTTAAAATTGGATTTTCTGGCGTTTCATCATAAACAAACAAAATATAATTTCCTGATTTTGTGATTCGTAGCAAATCATTCGGAAGTAGCAATTCGAAATGGGTATATCCAGTAATTGTATTGAATGAGTAGGAATTATCCGTAATTTCGTCTTCCATAAATCCATCTAAATATTCCAAAGGGTTCATTGGGGAAAGTTGCCAGTCGTGGGAGCAATGAATCAGTGTATATTTCATATATTCATCATAATCTCCTAAGTGATCAAAAACCAACCGAAGTTGTTCTCCGCTATTTAATTTAATGATAGGTGTGCCAAAATATTTATCAGCAGGACATAATTTTACGCTGTAGATATCATCTGTATAGATTCGATTATCCAATGCGATGTGGCTAAAATCTTGACTTTTTCCAGCCCAAAAAAGAAGGGAAAACAGAAATAGCAACGAAAACTTTTTCATTTTTAATATTTTAGTCTGCAAATGTATAGAAAATATTGAAATAAAAGCGGGAAAATTTGTGATATTTTTCAAGATAAAATTTTAACTATTTTCCATTTAGTTTTACGCATAATTAGTTTCTTTATTGTATTTTTGCCAATAATTTTATCATTATGGTTAAGATTTTAGTTGTTGATGATGAAGAGGATATCTGTGAAATTTTGCAGTTTAATCTCAAAAGTGAAGGATATGCAGTAGATGTGGCTTATTCTGCCGAAGAGGCGCTTCGGGTACTTACACCTGAGCATCATTTGATTTTATTGGATGTGATGATGGAGAATATGTCGGGGTATCAGATGGCGGATATACTTCGCAACGAGCGGCATAACAATACTCCGATTATTTTTCTGACAGCCAAAAACACAGAAAACGACGTACTTACGGGGTTTAATTTAGGTGCTGACGATTATATCTCGAAGCCTTTTTCGTTAAAGGAGGTGTTGGCGCGCGTGAAAGCAGTACTCAATCGCAGAACTATTCCCGAAAAAGCTAAGGAAACTATCATTTTTGGAACGTTGGAAATTAATTTGGAAAATGGAACAGTAATGATTAGCGGAAAAGCTATAGAATTGACAAAGAAAGAGTTCCAGATTTTGGTACTACTCGCTCGTTACCCTAACCGTTTTTTGAGTCGGGAGGAGATTTTAGAGGCAGTTTGGGAACGTGACACCTACGTTTTAGACCGAAGTGTTGACGTTCACGTGGCGCGTTTGCGTAAGAAAATGGGCGTGGCTGGAGAAATGATTGTTAATAAAACAGGATTTGGCTATTGTATTAAAAAATAGACGTTATGAGTTATAGGAAGAAGTTGTTACTGATTTTTGTTTCTCTATTTTTTGTTTATGCTTTGATTATTCTCTTTTTGCAAGCGGAAAAAGAGAAAGAATTTCAAACTCATAATCAGAAAGAGATTCTAAAAACATACGGAAAGATGGTTGAGAAAATGGTGCAAGATTCCGTAGAAATGCAAGAGATACTCAATTTTCTTCCTCAAAATGTGCGATTATCCTACATTGATAGTGATGGCGAGCTTTTGTACGATAATATTGTGCAAAATGTTCATAATAACCATATTGAACGTCCAGAAATTAATGAAGCACAAAATAATGGCTATGGTTTTGCTATCCGAAAATCGAAAACTACCCACCAAGAGTATCTTTATTACGCCTTTCAAATGTCTGAGGGTTCGTTTATTCGTTTGGCATTACCCTATATTATTCAGTGGAAGAATTTTATCGATTTTGATAATATTTTGCTTTACATTGTGTTGTTTCTCTTTTTCGTGGTTTTACTTTTGTTGATTTTGAAAACGGAAAAGTTTGATAGCATTATGCAATCGTTGAGCGATTTTGCTTCAGCGGCAGAAAATGGAAACGTTGATGATCAGAACGTACACTTGCCCAATACCCCTTTTGGTGAGATTAGTAAAAAAATCATTTCTTTATATAAGCAATTAGAAAATAGTAAGTTACAAATAATTCAAGAGAAAGAAAATCGACAAAAGTTGAAACAAGAGATGACCAATAATATTGCTCACGAACTGAAGACGCCAGTGAGTAGCATTCGAGGTTATTTGGAGATTTTATTGGAAAATAGGTCGATAGATGAGGAGCAACGAAACTATTTTTTGAAACGAAGCTATGCCCAAACCTTACGATTATCGGATTTGATTCAAGATGTTTCGTTGATTACCAAGTTGGAGGAGTCGGCAGCTCTATTCTCTAAGGAAAAATTGGAAATTCGAGCTGTTTTTGAAGAAGCAGTTGCGGAGTGGACTGAATCTTTTTCTGAAAATCGAATTCTTGTTGAAAACCATTTAACGGAAGATATGATAATTGCAGGAAATCATAATTTACTCTTTTCTATCTTTAGAAATTTGCTAGAAAATGCTTTCAAATATGCTGGAACAGATATTAGTATTGTTGTGGAGTGTTTGAAAAAGGAAAATAATCTCTATTTTTTGCGCTTTTATGACACAGGCGTTGGCATACCTATGAAATTTGCTGACAAAATTTTTGAGCGATTTTTCAGAATTAACAAAGGAAGAAGTCGAAAAAATGGTGGTACTGGTTTAGGATTGTCGATAGTGAAGCACGCCGTACAATTTCATGGTGGAACTATTACGGCTTTTAATCGAAAGGAAGGCGGTTTAGTATTTGATTTTACCTTGTCAGTAGTATAAAAATTATTGAAAAACAATTTCTTTTACAACAGAAGTTCCTAATTTTGCATTGATTCTATTGATAATTTCAGTTCGTGAATTGTTCAATTCAAAGCGGAGGGCAGCTTCTGTAACGCGTACATAAAGTACACCGTTGCAAACCTTTTTTGCCTTGCTTTTTTGCGCAATAAAAGAGCCAACGATCTCTTTCCATAGTTCCACTGCGCGTGTTTCTAAAAGGAGTTGTGTTCGGTTATTTTCCTTAAAAAATTGGTTGATTATATCCTCAATTTGAAACTCTGTCATTTTTCTGTTTAAAAATACAAAAATAGGAAATTTTAGGTCATCATTGATGAATAAAATTCAATTTTGTAATAATATTAGTCCTATTTTATTGATTTATAGTATTCTTAATTTGTTTTTGTGAGAGAAAACTTTTTTAATTCAATTCACTATGCAGATAATATTGTTGAATATTGGAAGTTTGAGTGAGAGAATATAGAATATTTAGATTTTTTAATGATGCTGCAAAAAGGGAGGATTAGTTTACATACAAGTTATATTTCTGTTGTATTTTTGTTACAATTTTTCAGATTTCAGCAATAAAATAAAAATAGATGCGTTACTCTGTCAGCGTAGCTAATAGTAGGGAAAAAAATATTATTTTTGCGCACTTTAAAATAAAGTAGAAAATTAAACCTTTTTATTTCATGATGAAAAAAATATTTTATATCTTTCTTATTGTATTTCTAGTATTTACAGTTAATGCAAATGCTCAAGGCACTGCCAAATTTGGTCATGTAAATTACGCAGAACTTATGCAATTAGTTCCTGGTTTTGATACTGCGCAAGCCAACATATTGTCTTATCAAACCGAATTACAGGAAGAGGGTGAAGCGATGGCAAAAGAGTTTCGCGACAAGCAAACTCATCTTCAAGCGTATGCAGGAACTGCAGGTGCTTCTTCAGCAAAATTGAAAATTATGCAAGATGAGTTGGAAAATCTCTACAAGAAAATTCAAGAGTTTTCACAATCTATCGAATTATTGGTTTATGAAAAACAGCTTGAAGTGTTAAAACCATTGCAAGATCTTTTGTTAGAAGCTATTAAAGAGGTTGCTAAAGAGGGAAAATACACTTACATTTTTGATTTAAATACATTAGCATCTTCTGCTTTAGGTGATGATATTAGTGAACAAGTGAAAACCAAATTGGGAGTAACAAAATAATTTTGAGAATAATATCGTTTTAGCGAATTCTAATACATAAAGAGGGCTGAATTTCGGAAAAGGGATCAGCCTTTTTTGTTTGGTAAAAAAAACACTGTCAGAACTTCCGACAGTGTTTTTTTCCTTTAAAACCATAAAAGGTTGTTAGGACAGAGAATATTCCGAAGATTATTTATTTACTTGGAATTTTTTGTCACCATTAACGAAGAAGTTAACGATTTGGTTAGCAGCAGCTAAACCAGCGTTAATATTAGCTTCAGCAGTTTCAGCGCCTTGTTTTTTAGGAGTAGCGAAGAAACGTTTTTCGAAGTTAGCGAAGAGGTCCATATTTACTGGAGCAATGTCAGTACAATATTTAAGGTCTTCTCTTTCAGCCATTAATTCAGCCAATTCTTCTTCATTGATAACCTCTTTACGAGCGGTGTTGATGATACATCCACCTTTAGGCATATTAGCAACGAGTGCTTTGTTGATAGATTTTTTAGTTTGGTCGTTAGCAGGAATATGCAAAGATATATAGTTACAATTTGCGTAAAGTTCTTCAAGAGTTGCAGGAACAGTAACGCCTTCTGCTTCCATTTTTTCTTTAGCTACGAATGGGTCGAATGCCCAAACTTCCATACCTAGAGCTTTTGCTTTTTCAGCTACGAGGCGACCTACATTACCGTAAGCTTGGATACCCACTTTTTTGCCTTTCAATTCAGCACCTGTACCAGGTTTGAAAGTGTTACGAGCCATATAAATCATCATACCGATAGCCAATTCTGCAACAGCGTTAGAGTTTTGGCCTGGAGTGTTCATTGCTACGATATTTTTAGCAGTGCAAGCGGCAAGGTCTAAGTTATCGAAGCCAGCGCCAGCGCGAACAACGACTTTCAAATTTTTAGCAGCGTCAATTACTTCAGCAGTAACTTTGTCAGAACGAACAATTAAAGCGTCAACGTCAGCAACAGCCTTGTAAAAATCATTAACGTCAGTATATTTTTCTAATAAACAAAGTTCATAACCAGCTTTTTCAACAATAGCGCGGATACCGTCAACAGCGGCTTTTGCAAATGGTTTTTCAGTTGCTACTAATACTTTCATAATTTTTATTTTTGTGTGAATTAAGGAACTAAATTCACTAAATTTATACTATGTTATTATTTGTTTGCTTTTTCGAAATCTTGCATGCATTGAACAAGAGCTTCAACGTCTTCTTTAGTACAAGAGTTATACAAAGAAGCGCGGAAACCACCTACTGAACGGTGACCTTTGATACCAATCATACCGCGTTCTTTAGCAAATGCCATGAAAGCATCTTGTTTATCTTCGTAACCAGGAGCCATAACCCAGCAGTGGTTCATGATAGAACGGTCTGCTTTGTCAGCAACTGTACCTACGAACATTGCGTTGCGGTCGATTTCGTCATACAATAAGTTAGATTTTTCAACATTGATTTTGTTCATATTTTCAACACCACCGATAGTATTTTTCAACCAAGTTAAAGTTTGGTGCATAACGAAAATAGGAAGTACAGGAGGAGTGTTAAACATAGAGATGTTTTTAGCTTCTTCTGCAGCGTGTGTGCGGTAGTCAATCATTGTTGGAAGTGGGTTCATGTAAGCGCGGTCGCCAATGTTACCAAGAAGGTCTTTGCGAACGATAACGAAAGTAACGCCAGCAGGGCCTACATTCTTTTGAGCGCCACCATAGATAAGACCATATTTCTTAATGTCAACAGGGCGGCTCATAATGTCAGAAGACATATCAGCAACAAGAGTTACAGGGCAATCGATATCTTCTTTAATTTCAGTACCATAGATAGTGTTATTGGTAGTGATATGGAAGTAATCAGCATCTGTAGGAATGGTGTATCCTTTTGGAATGTAGTTGTAAGTTTTATCTTCTGAAGAAGCCACAACTTCAACTTTACCGAATAATTTAGCTTCTTTTACAGCTTTTTTTGCCCAAACGCCAGTTTGTAAGTATGCAGCTTTGGTTTTCATCAAGTTAGCAGGAACTGTGAAGAATTGTGTGCTTGCGCCACCACCGAGGAAAAGAACTTCGTATTCTTCTGGAATGTTAAGAAGGTCACGCCATAATTGACGAGTTTCAGCCATAATGCGTTCCCAACCTGGAGTACGGTGAGAAATTTCCATCAAACCTATACCCGTGTTGTCAAAATTGCGAATAGCTTCAATAGTAGCTTCAACGGCTTCTTTTGGAAGGACACATGGTCCTGCGTTAAAATTGTGTACTTTTTTCATAATTACTTTATTAAAGGTTTTGATTAATAATATTTATGCTTATTGGATATTTGCTATCCATTGTTTAATTTCATCTAATTGAACTGCGGCGACATCCATTTTCAACTTCTTGCGCATTCCACCTAAGTCGTTCAACAATTTATTTGGATTTGCATTTTTCAATGTTTCTAAAGTGTTGAAGTTGAGTTTGCGAAGTGCAGGAATCCATACTTCAGGAACGCCGATTTCAGTAAATTGTTGGTCTGTAGAAACTTCAGCTTTCTTTTCTGGTCTCATTTGTGGGAAAAGAAGCACGTCTTGAATAGAGGCTGAATTGGTCATAATCATAGCTAAGCGATCGATACCAATTCCTAAACCTGCAGTTGGAGGCATTCCAAATTCGAGTGCACGGAGGAAATCTTCGTCCAATACCATTGATTCTGTATCGCCACGTTTTCCCAATTCTAATTGATCTTCAAAACGTTTTCTTTGGTCAATAGGGTCGTTTAATTCAGAGTATGCGTTACAAATCTCTTTTCCATTGCAAATTGCTTCAAAACGTTCAGTTAAACCAGGTTTTGAACGATGTTTTTTGGTAAGAGGAGACATTTCTAACGGATAATCGTAAATAAACGTAGGTTGAATCAACTTAGATTCGCAAGTTTCACCAAAAATTTCATCAATTAATTTGCCACGTCCCATAGAAGAATCTACTTCAACGCCACATTTTTTTGCAAATTCTGCCATTTCAGTTTCGTTCATATTAGAAACATCTACACCAGTAAAATGCTCGATGGCACCATACATTGTGAAACGTTGCCAAGGACGTTTAAAGTCGATAACATTCTCGCCTACTTGAACTTTAGTGGTTCCATGAAGAGCCATTGCTACAGCTTCTACCATCTCTTCCACCAAATTCATCATCCATTCATAATCTTTATATGCAACGTAAAGTTCCATTTGGGTAAATTCTGGGTTGTGGAATCTATCCATACCTTCGTTGCGGAAATCTTTTGAAAATTCATAAACTCCATCAAAACCTCCAACAATTAATCTCTTTAAATACAACTCATTTGCAATGCGCAAATAGAGTGTCATATCCAATTTGTTGTGGTGAGTTTTAAAAGGACGAGCCGCAGCACCTCCATATAATGGTTGCAAAATTGGGGTTTCCACTTCAAGGTAACCTTTCTCATTCAAGAAGTTACGCATTGTGTTTACCAATTGTGTACGCTTGATAAATGTGTCTTTAACATGCGGATTTACAATCAAATCCACATAACGTTGACGATAACGTTGTTCTGGGTCTTGGAAAGCATCATACACCGTGCCATCTTTCTCTTTTACAATTGGAAGAGGTTTTAACGATTTAGAAAGCAATGTAAATTCTTTCACGTGAATACTAATTTCTCCCATTTGAGTGGTAAAAACATATCCTTTTACCCCGATAATATCTCCAATATCCAATTTTTTGAACACGGAATTATACATAGATTTATCTTCACCAGGGCAAATTTCATCTCTTTTTACATAAATTTGGATCTTTCCATGAGCATCTTGGAGCTCATAGAAAGAAACTGCACCCATAATACGCTGACTCATAATTCTTCCCGCAAAACTAATGTCTTGAAAAAGGGTATTGTCTTGTGGAAATTTCTCTTGAATCTCTTTGGTTGTAACATTTACTTCGTAAGTTGGGGCAGGATATGAGTTGATGCCGAGTTGAAGAAATGTGTCTAATTTCTGACGTCTGATAATCTCTTGTTCGCTTAATTCCATTGTTTTACATTTATTTTTTTTCGGGGGCAAAGGTACATTAAAAATTGATATAACACGCCTAAAAAATGACTGAAAAATAGGTTGAACTAAATAAAAATAAATCTGTTTTTTTTATAGGATTTTCTTTTTGGAAAAGAAGTATTAAAACAACGTTTTTTTTGTAATTTTGCAGTTTGAAACTTCTAGTGAATAAAAAGAAAAAATTAGTCCGTAAATTATTAATAAACAAAAATTTACATTATGAAAAGAGTATTATTATCTTTAGCAATCGCTTTTTTTGCTACGACAATGATTTTTGCACAAAAAGCACAAGAGACAGTTTTGAAATTTGATAAACAAGAGATTAGTGGTTATACTATTTCTTTTTCTGAACTACCTGTAGAAACAGTAGTAGCTGCAATTGACGAAAAAATGCAGAAAGCTGTAGGGAAAAAACCAAGTAGTCAAAAGGGTTATAATGTATATATAAATCAAAAATTTTCAGAGTTTGGCACAGAAAGTTACGATATATACTACAAAGTGGAAGAACGTGGTAAACGAGATATGAAAAATGTTACTATCGAATTTTTCGTTTGTAAAGGTAATTTAAATGCAATTAGTTCTACTACAGATCCTGTTGTATCGGAGAGAATTTTGATATTCTTGACAGGATTGAAAGATCATTCAATCAATTATCATACAAATCAACAAATTATTGCGTTGAATAACAAACTTATTAAAGCAAGAGAAGAGAGCAAAACATATTCTGAAAAGATGAGTAAATTGCAGAAAGAGATGAATGCACTCGAACTTAAAAAGAAGGAACTTGATGAGGAAATTAAGAAAATGGAGGAAGAACTAAATAGTAAAAAGCAATAAAAATGGAAAATCAAAAATTTGATCTTATCGTTATAGGAAGCGGTCCTGGTGGTTATGTTGCTGCTATCCGTGCTTCTCAGTTGAATATGAATGTGGCCGTTGTGGAACGTGCAGAATTGGGCGGAATCTGTCTTAATTGGGGGTGTATTCCTACTAAAGCATTATTGAAATCTGCACAAGTTTATAATTATACTAAACATCTTGAAAATTACGGAATCAAGTTGGAAGGCGCTGTTACTGCCGATTTTGAAGCTGTGGTGAAAAGAAGTCGTGGTGTGGCGGAAACAATGAGCAAAGGTGTTCAATTTCTTTTGAAGAAAAATAAAGTTACCGTTATCAATGGCTTTGGAAAAATTGAGAAGGAACATAAGGTTTTAGTGACCGATGCAGAGGGAAATGAAACTCGTTATGAGGCAGAACATATTATTTTAGCGACAGGCGCACGTTCACGCCAGTTGCCTCATATTCCGCAAGATGGAAAGAAAATTATTGGCTATCGAGAAGCTCTTACACTTCCCCAATTGCCAAAATCAATGGTGGTAATGGGTTCTGGTGCAATCGGAAGCGAGTTTGCTTATTTCTACGCAAGTATGGGAACTGCCGTTACGCTTGTTGAGTTTTTGCCTCGTATCGTGCCTGTGGAAGATGAAGAGATCTCTAAACAGTTAGAGCGCTCCTTTAAAAAATTCGGTATCAAGGTGATGACCTCTTCTTCTGTAGAAAAGGTGGATACAACAGGCGAAGGTTGCAAGGTTACTATTAAAGATGCAAAAGAGAAAATTACAGAAGTGGAATGCGATGTGGTTCTCTCAGCTGTTGGCGTAGCTACCAATATCGAAGGTATCGGTTTGGAAGAGTATGGGGTAGCTACAGAAAGAGGTAAAGTGCTGGTTGATGATTATTATCAAACCAATTGCCCTGGCGTTTACGCTATTGGTGACATCGTGCATGGACCAGCATTGGCGCACGTAGCTTCCCACGAAGCACTTGTTTGCGTTGAAAAGATTGCAGGCCTTAATCCACATCCTACCGATTATAAGCATATTCCAGGTTGTACCTACACAACTCCAGAAGTAGCTTCTGTGGGTATGACAGAACAAGCTTGCGCTCAAGCAGGTCGCGAAGTCTTGATTGGAAAGTTTCCATTTACAGCTTCTGGAAAAGCAACCGCTGCCGGAAGTAGAGATGGTATGGTGAAAGTTATTTTCGATAAGGGAACTGGCGAATGGTTGGGCTGTCACTTAATTGGTGATAATGTTACAGAGATGATTTCTGGCGCAGTTGTTGCAATGATTCAAAAGGTTACGGTTAAAGATCTCTTGAATGCAGTTCACCCTCACCCAACATTGTCTGAAGCAATTATGGAAGCCGCTGCCGCCGCTTGTAACGAAGCTATTCACATCTAATATTAACATTCATCTAAATATGAAATCCCATATTCTAACTCTTTTCCTCCTGATAAGTTCATTTCTTGGATATTCTCAAAATGATTTTTCAGAGGAAAAAGATTATCAGGATATGGGATTTGAATTTTTTATTGGTGGTGGTGCCTATTGGGGAAGTAAGGTAACTGCAGAATATTATAATGGCGCCCCATACAACGAAAATAATCTGGATTATATTCTCAAAAATAGATATTGGTACGACGAAATTAATAGGATTATTCACGATTCTTATCCCCAAGCAATGGGAGATTCCATTTGGATTGAGGATTATCCTTCCAATATGCGTTATAAAATGTCTTTTAATATTGCAATTGGATTTAGATATAGGTTCAATAAAAATTGGGGATTGGTACTCAATAATATGGTTTCTCGCCTTACAGCTTCCGATGTTTTTCTGTTGCATTTTCCTACTTTGGAAGGGAATCAGCGTAATGATTATGCTATTGAAAATATTATAGGAAAAGAGGATCGCTTTTTGATAGATCTGGGCGTTTCTTATACGATGCATCCTCATAAAGCAATTAAACCTTTTTTTGAATTGGGAGTTCAGTTTAATTATTTAAAAGTCAAAGAGTTTAAAGCTGTTTTTGAATATAATACCCAAAATGAACAAGAGTATAATCTGCTCAATTTATATCAAGGAAGTAGTTATGTACCAGGAATGCAACAAGGTGCTACGAATGTGATTTGGGGTGGTCCAGGCTTCGGCTTTTCTGGTGTTTTTGGCGTTAAAATTTTATTCAATGATGATATATCTATCGACCCGTTATTCTATTGCTCAATGAGCCGTTTTGGGTTGGAAGGATATAAGCAATTTTGTTTTAATTATGGGGTTACGGTACGCCTAACAATGAGCGACCGAGCCTTTTTAAGAAAGTAAGAAATTATGGAATGGTTCCAAGCTTTGATATTAGGCCTTATTCAGGGATTAACAGAATTTTTGCCCGTTAGTAGTAGTGGACATCTAATTTTAGGAAAAGAGATTTTAGAAATTGAAATTGAGGAGAACGTTGCGTTTGAAACGTTGGTGCATTGCGCTACCGTTTTGAGTACAATTACTATTTTGTGGAAAGATATTTGGCAATTATTCAAGAATCTATTCAAATTTGAATGGAATGTCGAAACACAATATATCGCGAAAATCTGTATCTCAATGATACCAATCTTCATTGTTGGTGTTTTCTTTAAAGATACTGTTAAAAGTTTGTTTGGTGAAGGCATTGTACTAGTAGGTACAATGTTGTTAGTAACGGCCACTTTGCTTTCATTAACCTATTTTGTGAAGTTCAAACAGCAAAAACCTGTGGGTTGGTGGTCTGCGCTAATTATTGGTTTGTCGCAAGCTATTGCTGTATTGCCAGGCCTTTCTCGCTCGGGAACAACTATCGCTACAGGTTTACTCTTAGGTGTAAAAAAAGAGGAAGTTGCTAAATTTTCTTTCTTAATGGTATTGATTCCAATTTTAGGTGAAACATTATTGGCAGCAGTGGGTGGCGATTTCTCAATGTCTAATTCAGGAATCCCCTTTTCATCGCTTGTGTGTGGTTTTCTCGCTGCATATATTTCTGGTTGCTTGGCTTGTAAAGGAATGATTGAAATTGTAAAACGTGCAAATTTGCTTTGGTTTGCAGGTTATTGCGCTATTGTAGGTGTTATCGCTTTAATTTGTAGTTTATGTTAACGAAAATCATTCATCAAGGGAGGATTAATCTGCCTCAAATGGACTTAAATACAGAAGGTGATGTAATCTTATTAGATAAACCTGAACGTTGTACCTCTTTCGATTTAGTTGCTAAAATAAAAACTTATATTAGAAAAAATTATAAGCAGAAGATTAAGGTTGGCCACGCAGGAACTTTAGATCCGATGGCTAGTGGTTTGATGATTGTGTGCATTGGAAAATTTACAAAAAAAATTGAGAGTTTTCAGGCGCAGGAAAAAGAATATACAGGTACGTTTTGTGTAGGGGCAACGACTCCAAGTTTCGATTTGGAAAAACCTATAGATGAAACTTTTCCGTTTGAACATATCACTCACGAGATGGCGATTGAAAAAGCTAAGGAGTTTTTGGGTGATATTGAGCAAGTTCCACCGCAATATTCTGCCGTTTGGATTAACGGGCGACGTGCTTTTGATTACGCACGCGAAAATGAAGAGGTGGAGATTAAACCGAAAAATATCAATATAAGTATATTTGAAATCACTCGTTTTGAGTTGCCCTATATAGATTTCAGAATAGTTTGTTCTAAAGGAACTTACATTCGTTCTATTGCTCGAGATTTTGGTTATGCCTTAGGAAGTGGAGCACACCTTACCGCACTACGACGCACTCGTATTGGCAACTTTCATGTGGATAATGCTATTAAAATGGTGAAAGAAAATCAATCAATCGATTAGAAACTCCAACTAAATCCTACAGAATAAAGTAAAGGTAATTGATAGATTTTTCCATTGGTTACGCGGTCAACATAGAAGATGTTTTTGTAATTATAAACATTGGTAACCGACCCGCTTAATTCTATCAAATTTCTTTCCCCAATGTAAAATTTCTTCTTGATGCTTAAATCAAGTCTATGATAATCAGGAAGTTTTCCTTTATTTAGTTCGTCTAACAAGAAGTAAATCTCTTCATTTTCTCCAATAATATCACCGCCTATACTATTGCCTCCTGTTAAGTGAGGATAAGCCACTTGCGTTTGGGTGTAAGGAAAACCGCTACCATAGTTCCAGCGTATGTCTGCTTGCCAAGTTTTGCGTTCCTTTTTACCCCAAGCATACGATACCATTATATTTAGGTTGTGGCGACGATCAAAGTGCGGTTTATAGTGAACTTTTCCATCAAAACGATTTACCCATCCTAGAGAGTAAACACCCCAAAAATAGAAGTTTTTGTAATCAAATTTGAGGGTTAAATCACCACCAAAAGCATTTCCTTTTTCCCAAATGTAATCGGAAGCTTCTTCAAGTATTTTATATCGGTTTAGCGATGTTAATTGTGAGAAGTTTTTATAATAGCCCTCAATGTTGATGGTGGTATATTTGATGAGGTCACATTCAAAACCTAAAATAATATGTTGTGCTTTTTGTAATGTATTTCTCATATTTTTTCCATCGAAAGTTCGTGGTAATCCATCAGGACTAGATAAAAATCCAGTGAAAAGGCTCACGACATCTCGGTCAGAAGTAACAGTAATAAAGTTTTGTGAGTACAAACCTGCCGCTAATTTTACGCGGAAATCTTTGTTAATGTTGTATTTAAAAGAGATTCGAGGTTCTGGAGAAGAGCAACTAAGTGATGCGTAATATTGCATTCTGAATCCAGGTTCAATAATCAATTTATCGCGGAAGTTATATTTATATTTGGCAAATAAAGCAATATCTGTGGTGTAGTCATTTTGATTGATAATAGTTCCAGATTTTGCGGCGTATGAGTAGTTAGCAAGGTATCCCGTAACGTCAAAACCTACCTTTAAAATACTCTTTTTGATGTAATAATTGAAATTTAAAGTTACTAAAAATCCATTTAATGAACTCTTTTTAGCAAGTGAACTATCCGTTGGGTCAAGGTTATAAACAAAATTATAATCACCCATTTGGGATTGATATTTGGAGTATGAAATTGCACCTTCAATAGAGCAAGGAACTTCTCCTGGAATAATGATAAAGTTAGTACCCAAGCCCCAATTGTTCCATTTATAACGGGTAATAGATGGAAAATCAACTTCATCATCAAAATTAAAGCCAAATAGATTTAATTTTGTTCCCATTTGGGTGGTTAAAGATAGTTTTCCGTAAAAATCTAAATAGTTGTAAGGTAAGCCTTGTTCGCCTACGTATGGATAGAAAATTTTAGAACTTTGTTCCAAGAAAGAACCTTTTGCCGAAAGAATAAAGCTTAGTGCAGTTTTTCTATCATCTTTTAATTTAATAATCGGACCTTCTAGTAATGCTTTGGCACCGAATGGATTGAGATCTAATTTTCCTGCAATTCTTTTCTTATTGCCATCTCTTGTTTTTATGTTCATAATGGAGGAGATGCGTCCGCCAAATTCTGCATTGTATCCCCCCGTATAAATATCTGCTGAACTGATAATTTCTGTGTCAAAAACAGAAAAAAGGCCAATGGAGTGAAATGGATTGTAGATTAACATTCCATCCATTAAAAGCATATTTTGAATTGGGGTTCCTCCGCGAACGTAAAGCTGCCCCCCTTGGTCGCCTGTAGATACGATACCCGGCAAAATTTGTAAGTATTGCGCAAAGTCAGGTTGACCGCCAATAGATGGCATTTTTGCCATATCTTTAGGAGCAATGCTGATTACAGATGTGCGCGTTTCTTGAACCCGACGTTGCCCCTCTACCGAGATTTCAACCTTGTCTAACTGACTTTTAGCAGGTATAAGTCCGTAGCGTTTTGTTATTGTTTTTCCCGTAAATTGAATGGTGTCAATAATTGGGTTGTATCCGAATAGCGATATGCTGACAATCTGTTTACCAGCAGGAATATTATCAATGATAAATCCTCCATTGTCATCAGAAAGTGCCCCTAACGAGGTTCCTTGTATGTGAATTGTAGCATATTTGGCAGATTCTCCAGAAGTTTCGTCGTATAAAACACCTTTTAAAGTGCTATTTTGTGCAAAAGATAAATTGCAAAACACTAAAAATCCGATTGTTATAGCTAATAGATATAGTTTTCTCATAAATATTATTAAAGGATGCAAAAATATAAAAAAAGCATGATAATCAGAGGGTTTTACGCAAGGTAATTCTCATCGTAGTTCCGTGCTCTAATGCTGTAGATTTAACAAAGAGTTTTCCCTTATGATATTCCTGAATAATTCTTTTGGCTAAGGTAAGCCCTAATCCCCAACCTCTTTTTTTTGAGGTGTAGCCAGGATTGAAAATGGTTTTTATATTTTTTGAGGAGATTCCTTTTCCAGTATCTGTAATGTCGATGTGTAGATGAGCATTTTCTTCAAAAAGTTCAATCAAAATTACTCCTTTACCATCCATGGCGTCAACAGAGTTTTTGCAAAGATTTTCAATTACCCATTCAAAAAGATATTTGTTGATAGGAATTTTTAGATTTTCGATGCCATTATGGTTGATATTAATGGTTACTTTTGATGAAATTCTTGATTGTAGATAGAGAACAAATTCATTGATTACGGTAACAATATCTTCCTCTTTCATTTCGGGTACAGAACCAATTTTTGAGAAGCGTTGAGCAATGGTTTCTAATCGATTTAGGTCTTTCTGCATTTCGTGAGTGATTGTAGGGTCCACATTCATCTCTTTTAAAAGTTCGTTCCACGCCAATAGCGAGGAGATAGGTGTACCTAATTGATGTGCAGTTTCTTTTGACATTCCTACCCAAACTTGGTTTTGTTCCGATTTTCGCGAAACACTAAACATCAAGTAAGCAATCATCGCAAAAGCTATAATAATAAACATCTGAATGAAAGGAAAATAGCGAAGTTGTTTTAAAATTACAGATTCTTCATACAACACATAGCATTTGCCTTGTTGTGGCAATTCAATCATAATCGGAGTGTTTTCCGCCTGCATTGATTCAATTAAAGCTGCACATTGCTTAGCATTGTTAATTTTATTACTATCCACATTTCCGCAAGTAATTACGTGTCGCATCGTGCTATCTGTAATAATTACGGGTACTGATGCTTCGTTGATGACAACCTCTTGGAAAAATGATTGTACTAAGTTGTCAATCATCATTTTTAAATCAGAATAGATTTGCGATTCTTTGTAGTAAATGATGTTATATTCATTTTGGTAGTAGTAGGTAATAATGCTATCGTAAAGTTTTTTTTCTTCACCTAATTCATTGATATTTTTATAATTATGAATTTTTGAATCCACATTTACGGCACAATTAATCTCACCTTCTGGCGAAGTTATAATTGTGGGTATTGTGGAGTTAGAGGTGATGATGTTGATATAGAAATTGATATCTTCATCAAATGAACTTTCGTTCACTTTTTCCATTGCTTGTGCCAAAATAGAGGCACGTTTTCCCTCTTCAATACGAATATTGTCGAAGAAAGCATCGGTATGTGTAACAATTTCAGCTTTGTAAGTAATAGCATCAGCCCAAACAGCAATTTTTTTACGTTCCTCTGCTGCTATGTTATTGATAATTTTGTTAGAATAGATGAAAAAAAACACAAAAATGAGCGTGGCTGATGCAAAAAGCAACCACTTCCAGCGCCTTTTTGTGTTGTAAATCTTCATATAATTAGCTATTCATCAATTTGTCAATAATATTTTCAATGGTAATGCCCTCCGCTTCTGCTTTGTAGTTTTTGATAATTCTGTGGCGAAGAATGTTGTGTGCAACAGCTTTAACATCTTCAATGTCAGGAGAATATTTACCGCTAAGAATGGCATGTGTTCGTGCACCAATAATTAGGAATTGAGAAGCACGAGGTCCAGCGCCCCAAGCCAAGTAGTCGTTTGCCCAAGCATGGGCACCTGCTGTATTCGGACGAGTCATTGTAGCTAAGCGAACAGCAAATTGGTAAACATTGTCGGCAATTGGAACTTTCTGCAATAATTTCTGATAGAAAACGATCTCTTCAGATGATAAAACTTGCTTTGGTTCTATCATAGCACCATGAATAGTGGATTTTACCACGTCAACTTCTTCGTTAAATGTAGGGTAATCTAAATGGATATTGAACATAAAACGGTCTTGTTGCGCTTCTGGTAGAGGATAAGTTCCCTCTTGTTCAATAGGATTTTGCGTAGCTAATACAAAAAATGGGTCAGGTAGTGCATAGGTAACGCCATTCATACTAACGGAGCGTTCTTGCATCGCTTCTAACAATGCTGATTGCGTTTTGGGTGGAGTTCTGTTGATCTCATCTGCCAAAACGATGTTGGAAAAGATAGGACCTTTGACAAATTTAAATTTACGACTTTCGTCTAAAATTTCGGTACCCATAATGTCAGAAGGCATTAGGTCAGGCGTAAATTGAATACGATTGTACGATAGATTAATAGTTTTTGCTATCGTTGTGATCATCAATGTTTTAGCTAATCCTGGCACACCAATCAAAAGGGCGTGACTTCGGCTGAACATCGCCATCAAAATGTTTTTTACCACTTCATCTTGTCCGACAATAACTTTGGCGATCTCTTTTTTTACTTCAGCATATTTTTCTACAAAAGCCTCAATGGCTTCCACGTCATTTTTAAATTCCAAATTCATCAAATCTCTTTTTATTCAGGAATTTGCCACTCTTTTACAAAGTTGCAATTTCTATATTGTTCATCTATTTTGATACTTGTTATTTTTACTTTCTTCTTAATCCAATTTTGGAGAACTTGCGATTTTTTCTCCTCTAAAGCAGCATTTTTAATTACGTCGTAATCTTCTACCAAGTTAGCCTTATGTTCTGGAACCTTGATTTTTAGGTAAAGTAAGCGATACGACATTAGACCATCTTCAGTTACAAAAGGTACAGCTTCAGAGTATTCGCCAGGAATTAGTTGGTCAAGCGTTGCGCGCGTTGCGGGGTCTAATGATTCTTTATCAAATTTGAAAGAGTTTGTGTAAGGATTGACAACCCAACCCCCACTATTTTTATTGTCATCGGTAGAGAAGCGCATAGCCGCATCGCTGAATTCCAACTTTTCGCTATCAATAATCGTTTTTATGCTATCCAAATAGTCAATTGCTTTAATCTGTTCATCAGTAGAGGGTTTGGGTTGAATCAGAATATGAGAAACGTTGATGGCGTCTCCGCGGCGTTCGTGCAACATAATAATATGATAACCTGCCTGTGTTTCAACAACTTGCGATATTTCTCCTGTCTTTAGAGAAAATGCTACGGCTTCAAATTCGGGATAAAGTACGCCTCTTTCTACAAAACCTAAGTTTCCTCCTTTGCTAGCGCTACCTGGGTCGTCAGAATAAAGGCGAGCCAACATTGAGAATTTTTCGCCTCGAAGCACGCGCTCGCGATAACCCTCTAAGCGCATTTTTATCTCTTGTCGCTCCGCATCGCTAATGGGAGGAGTTTTTACAATGTGACCAAATTCGTATGTCGGTTGAATAACAGGCATACTATCTAAAGGGAATTTACTAATGTAACTTTTTACTTCTGAAGGAGTTATGGAAACATCTTGCGTGAGGTTAGTCTGCATCTGTTCTACAACCATCTGTTCATACATCATCTCACGCATATCCTTTTTTATCTCATCAATAGTTTTATTGTAATATTTTTCAATCACTTTGGCATCGCCACCATAGTGTTGAATAATCATCGACATTCTATAATTTACTTGGTCATCTACTTGTTCCTCAGTAAATTCAACACTGTCAATCTCCGCTTGATGCATCATCAATTTGTTATATACCATGTTTTCAAGAACATAACATATCAACTCCTCTTCATTATCAAGATCTACATACTGTGCCTTGTAATCAGAATAAACTTTTTCTAAATCTGATTGTAGAACGATTTCAGATCCAACAACCGCAATGATTTTGTCAATAGTATTTTGTGAGAATAAACACAAACTATTGATTAATAGAATGATAAATAGGAGTTTTTTTTTCATTGACAATGATAGATTTCAAGAATTTTAAGTTTGCGAAGATACATAAATTAATGAAAAAAATCTCTATTGTTCCTCTTTCTGTGTGGCTGCGATGAAACGTAAAACCTCAGTTTTTTTGTTGAGAAGAATTAAGGTGTCTTTTTCGATTTTGTAGTGAGTGATTCCGTTTCGGATTACTTTTCCAAAATGGTCTTCTATTTTCATATCTTGACAATATTTTTTTGTTGCACCTAAATAGTCGAAAGAGATTTTTTTCCTTTTTGCAAAGTAATTGCCAAAGAATGAGTTACAGCCTAAATTACCATTGAAAGTTCCATCAGATAAAAATTGAATGCAAGGTATTGCTGGAGATTTTGTTACGGTTTCTCCTTCAATATGCGTTAATTGCCAATATGTGTTTACTAAAGGTTTGTTGTCGTTGCTTTTTTTACAAGCAATGGTAAAACTTGTTGTTAGAACAAAAATAGCAAGTAGTAATAAATAATGTTGTGTTTTCATCTTTTTTTGATTTATATTTGTTTGTGTTTTGTTTTGCTATAAAACAGATTTTTCTTCATAATATTGTTCATTAATCTCTTCTATAAAATTAAGAATATGATCTTTACCATTTTTATTTACTGATGAAGAGATAAACATTGTGGGTAGCTCTTCCCAATTTTGTAGTAATGTTTTTTTATAACATTCAACATTTTGTATTGTTTTTTGGTTGGAATTTTTATCTGATTTTGTGAAAATGATGGCAAAAGGAATCATCAACTCTCCCATTTTGTCAATAAATTCCAAGTCAATTTTTTGTGGTTCAATACGTGAATCAACAAGGATAAAAACGAGTTGTAGGTTTTCTCTTTTTTGGATATAATCCAATATCATTTTGCTCCACTTTTCACGCATTGTTTTCGAGGTATGGGCGTAGCCATAGCCTGGTAAATCTACCAAATACCAGCAATTGTCAACAATAAAGTGGTTGATAGTTTGTGTTTTGCCTGGTTTGGAAGAGGTTTTGGCTAAACTTTTATTGTTGGCTAACATGTTGATAAGGGATGATTTACCAACGTTAGAGCGACCAATAAAAGCAAATTCTGGCAAAGTAGGAGAGGGACATTTTTTCCAATCTACTACGCTTTGTAGATATTTTACATTTTTAATCTCCATAACTATTTCTCTAATTTCTTTTGCGCTCTTCTTTCTTGGCGTATTTCTCTTCTCTCTTGTCTTTGCTCTTTTCTTTCTTGACGTTGCTCTAATCTTTGTTGTCTTTTTTGAGGATCGTAGCTAATAATATGGCGTTTTTTCTTCTCTTCGTAGATGTCTGCAATATCAATCAAAATAGCAATCTCTTCAACAGGGCCAAATTCTGGATTTTCCGATGCTCCGAAATATTTCATGGTTGCTGATAGCGACATATAGGTTTTAATAAGCGGAGGAATAGAGGTTTTTAGGTTGCGAACGTTGTCATTTAAGGTTTTGAATCTCTCCTTTAATGTGCCTGTACTCAAGATATTTTTTAAAACATTTTTGTCGATATTAACAGGATTAAAAGGTTTTACAAGATTTTCATCTCCTTGAAAATTGGTTTGTAGAAAATTGAGAATCATGTTGCGAGCCAATCGGTTATAACTATTGTACATAGTCATTTTGCCGAAGAAATATTTAGCTTGAGGAAAATCGACAGTAAGAGCGCCCAAACCATCCCACATATTGTCAAGAGAGAACAATCCTAATCGAGGGTTGGTAGTTCCTTGATATTTGGGTTGTACAAAACTACGACCTAATTCAATGCACTCTTTCCATTTTCCATGAATAAATTCCTCTGAAAATTGGAAGAGTTTAGAAGTTGGCGTATCAGGGTATCCATTTTTGTTTAGAGGGACATCTTTTCCAAGAATATATCGGTATGCACTGACAATCTCTTCCTCTTTGTTATTCCAAACGATAAGTTGTCGGAAAGGAGTTTCATCGGTATCGTAATGGTCAATATCCACCTCTTCTCCTGTTCCGCCACCTGCTTGTCGGAAAGTGATTTCGCGCAAGCGTCCAATTTCGCGCATTACATTAGGTGAATCGTGTGCTGTAATGGAGTAGATTTGATTTGAACACGCATTGGTTGTGCGAACAAATTTATCTTCAGTGAGTTCACTTTTTAAAATCTCTTTATCAATAGGATCAATAATAGGTTTCATTCGTATATTAGTTTGTCAGTGAATATACTTGTTCTTTAAGCCAAGATGCCCATTCTGCATCATTTTGGCTTTGGTCAAAAGTGTTATAGGAAATAGGGTTTCCAAAAGTAGCCGTAAATGTGTTTCCTTTTTGTTTAAAAATTTCCGCAGGGAGAAACATCATTTCGATATTGAATTTTATCTTTAAACGTTTGCGCCAGCGAGCTATTCGGTAAAATTTCTCACTATTTTCACCATCAAAAAAAACAGGAATAATGTCGCGCTTTGTCTCTCGCGCTTTTCTAATAATCGTTTTTTTCCACTCCAAATCTCGCAAAATTCCATTCTCTTTTCGGGAGCAAAGTCCTGCTGGAAAATAGAGAATTAAGTTGTCTGACTCGAATGCTTCGTTAAACTCTTTCATAGAAGAAACGGAACTTTTTCCCATTTTATTGATAGGAATGAAAATATCCCGCATGGGTTGTAAATATAAAAGAAAATCGTTGACAGGAAATTTTAAGTCCTTGCGATATTTACCGATAGCCGAGATAAGTGCCACACCATCAATTCCGCCTAATGGATGGTTGGAAACGATGATATATCTGCCCTCTTTGGGAATATTTTCTTCATTTTTAACGATGATATTGGCTCCTACGTAATCGATGGTGTTGCGAGCAAAGTTAATGGCTGTGTCTTCGCTATGGTGAGCCAAAAAGTAGTTGATTTTCTTTAATTCTAAGATTTTTTCAAATTTCTTGATCAGAAAATTGGGAATCCGCTTAGCTAATTTAGCATTTTTTGATTCTATAATTTTGCGAATATCTATTTGCATATATTTTAACGACTTGCAATCCAAGATGATGGATTTAGATTAACTTTGTTTTTCCACACTTCAAAGTGGAGTTCGTATGTTGATGAGCCTGATGTCTTTGCAACAGTTCCAATATTTTGTTTCGATTTTACATTATCGCCTTTCTTTACAGTTACTGTTGCTAGATTTTGATACACAGTAATATACTCACCGTGACGAATCATTACTACTTTGCTACCCATCAGGTCAAGAGTTGCTGTAACTACACCGTTAAAAACAGCGCGGACAGGTTCGTTAGCTTCTACCAAAATGTCGATTCCTTTATTGTCGATAGTTACGGAAGGCACGTCTGGGTGCGGGCGCTTACCATACTCAACAATGGTTCTGCCTTTTGCTACCGGCCAGGGTAAAAGTCCTTTGTTATTTTGAAAGTTGGTGCTGATTATTTTCTCTTCAGGTGTAAGTAAAATTTCTGTGGAAGTTCCTTTTGAACTGCCTGAACTTTTGTTGCTTCCGCTTTTGTTGGCATTGCGTTTGGCATTGGCTGCCATAATCTCCTGCTCAATAGCTTTTTTTATCGCTAAATCTAATTCGCGACGCTTTTTCTCTTTCTTTTTTAATTCATTTGCTAATTGATTCTCTTTCTTTTTCAATTGGTTAGCTGTAGCATTTTTCGCTTTTCTGTCAATTTCTAGCTGTCGAAGTTCTTTCTCTTTTCCATCTAATAGCACAACTTTCCCTTCTTTGATAGCGGTAAGTTCGTTATTCGATTGTTTAATCTCATTTTGCACTTGCTCAATCTCTTGTACCTGATCTTTTACTTTGAGCGAAAAGAGTGTGTAATATTTGATGCGTTGGTACATCTGATTGAAGTTTTTTGCAGAGAGGAGAAACGTTAACTTGTCTGTGGATCTCCGGTTTTTGTATGCCATATAGACAATCCGAGAGTAGTCGGTTTTCATGTACTCTAATTTTTTATCCAACTCCTTAATTGTCTCCTCATTTGCGTCCATCTCAAGCTCCATCTCGTAAAGTTCGTTGTTGATTTCATAAATCAAATTCTCACGATTGGCAATCTGCTTTCTCAATAATGCCGCTTGTTGAAGCGTGGCATTTTTGTTTTTTTTGGTTTCGTTCAGAAGTTTTTGCGTTTGGAGAATATCCTGTTCTATCTTTTTCTTGTTGTTTTTTAGTTGTGAACTGCTTTTCTGTGCCGATGTTACTGAAAAAAGAAAAATTATCAATCCAATACAACCAAGAATTGCATAAACCTTTTGTCTCATAAATTTTATTATTGCAAAATACAAAAATATAATATTTAGGGATGATAATTTGTGTAAATTTCTCTTTTTGCTAACATCAATTTGTTGATTTTTATCTCTTTATATAAAAAAAGTACCCCTCATATCTTTTGATAGGAGAAGTACTTCAGATTAAATCTTGCTTCTTCTGTTTTAGAATGGAAGATCGTCAGTTTCAAAAGAGGGTTCTTCACTGCTGGGAACCGCTTCTGTAATCTGTGGCGAATTAATCACCTGGTATTCTGTTGGTTTAGATTCCTCCGATTTGCTGCTCAAAATTTGTAAGTTGTGAGCCTCAATCTCAGTGATATATTTTTTAATGCCATTGTCTTCCCAACTTCGAGTTCTGAGTTTTCCTTCTAAGTAGATTAATTTCCCTTTGCTGAGATATGCTTCTGCAAATTCTGCCTTGTTACGCCAACAAACAATGTTGTGCCATTCCGTTTGCTCAATTTTTTTGCCCTCTTTGTCTTTGTAAATTTCTGAGGTCGCCATCGTAAATGTTGCTCGCTTTGAGCCGTTCTCAAGGGCGCGTACTTCAGGGTCTTTCCCTAATCGGCCCACTAAAATCACTTTGTTAATTCCAGACATAGTAGTAGTTTTTAAGTTCGCTGCAAAAATATAAAAAAAGTTTTGAATTTTCAAATATTTTCTATAAAATATATTTTATTTGTATTTATTTTGTCGGTTTAAATTTCGAGTTGTTTAGAATATTCTGTGAATCAGTGTTTTTCATCATCTCCTCTAAGGTTGCTTCCGAATTGTTTTGCATATACGCACTCACAATTTTCCAACCAATATATTGCCCCATTCTTCCAGGACTATTATTTCCAAAAGGATTGGTAAAAGGTGCTTCTTCAGCAAATTGTCGAATTACATTTTCCTCTTTGGAGTACAATAGGTTATTTTCAACAATGTATGCCCAAACTTTTCCATAATTTTGTTCTGCCCATTGGAATTTTTCTTCATTATATCCGATAATATTTTCTAAGGGTTCGTTAGGTAGCATTGTTTGGGTAAAATAGAGTTTTTTTCCTTCGTAAATCACTCTGTCTAAAAGTGTAACTAATGTTTTTTCAGGAAGTTGCTTGTAAACAATAGCTTTCTTGAAACAATCTACAAGCAGAAATTTTTTATCCATTCTTTCACTGATATAGAGCGGAATGCCACTTTGTTTATAAATTTTATTATCTGCTCCTAGATACATATCTAAATAGATATTCAGGTCGTTTTCGTAAAGAAAAACAGATGGCCATTGTGTGTCTAATCCAGGTACTGAGGTAACTATAGTAGGAATTTTATCATTGGGAAATAGAACTAAATAGCGACTATAAGCTTGGGTAAATTGTTGTTTAAAATCGTCTAGATTAGGAAAGGTGTTTTTTACTTCTTTATATAATTCTAAAACGGTGGGGTCATTAAGATAAGCCATAAATGCTTTTATGGCATTGGGGTTTTGAATTTGATCGGCTGGAAGAAAATTGGGATATGTTTGGGAAAGTTTAAGAAGTTCATCAACGACATTATTTTTATCGATATTAAATATATCTTCTTCATATCGAAGAATTTGTAAGCTAATTTCTTTCTCTTTTTCTTTTATCTCTTTTGGGGGAATCTCAATGGTAGAATTTTCTCTTTTTGGGGAAAGAAGTATCAATCCTACAGCAATAATAATGATAATGCAGATAATAATTATTAGATTTCTTTTTTTCATAGGGATAATTTTTATTTCCACGACCAAGTTTCTACGATATGTAGCAAGTCTTTACGTAAATATTGGATAACTGGTGCTAATGAGTCGTTGTTAGGCGTAAAGTTGAAGTAAAGTGCGCCTCTGACATAGTGTTGCGAACTATCAGTAACCCAAAACTGAAATGGCGATGCAACCTCTTTGCCGATAATATCGTAAATCTGTCCGTAAATTTGTGCTTGCGGGTCTTCAATTACCGAATATTGAACGTCATCAGCTTTGCGGCGGTCCACATGAAACATCACCATTTTTTCATCATTTTCAATAAGTTCCCGTAGATTATTGCGAACAGGAAAGTATGTGATTTTCATCGATGCATTGAATTGTGGATAGGTGAGATCTATCCAATATTTCCCATCTTCTTGAGGGTCGATTTTGATATTTGCTAATTGTGAATAATCAAATGTGCATGGCAAAATGCTATCCCACTTTTGATATTGAACTTCAGGAAGTGAGATGCGAAAATAGCCGAAAGGCTTGGGCGCAGGAACCGCTTCTTTTTCTACGCAACCTTGGGTAGTAAGAAGAATAATTACCAAAATTATTGCCAGAAAAATATTGATTTTTAAGAGTTTCATATAGTTTTATTTGTTTACCTTAAACGAAAAAATCTTTTTTTTATTGAGTGAGATCTACTTTTAAATAGTGTGGAAAAATTTGTATCTTTGCCAAAATTTTTTGAATGAAAAAAGTTGCTTTTTTTGTGATGATTTTCTTTGCTTTGATGGGGCTTCAAGCGCAGTCAAGTGTTACTTACGACTTGGAACCAGGTTTGGAGCAGATTATGGATTGGAATAAGAAAGTTTGGCAGAAGGTGGAGAAAATTGAGGGCTACCGTATTCAAATTACCACTTTTTCGGGCACTAATTCTTTAGCAAGAGCAGAGAAAGCCAAAATGGAGTTTGAGAATAGTTTTAGTGAGTATCCAGCTCATATTAGTTATTTAGAACCCTATTTTCGTTTGCGAATAGGTGATTTTAGAAGTAAATTGGAAGCTTACGAAGCTCTTCGGAAAATTTCACTCCAATATGAAGGGGCTTTTATCATCAGAGATGAAATTAATTTTAAAGAGGAATAATTATTTTCCTTTAGCTTCTTGCCATAATTTTTCCATCTCTTCTAAACTCATATCTGCTACGGATTGACCTTGTTCTGCCGCTTTTTTCTCAATGTATTGAAATCTGCTGATAAATTTTCGGTTACATTTTTCCAATGCATCTTCTGGATTTACATTAATAAAACGTGCATAATTAATGAGCGCAAATAGTAAATCGCCAAATTCTTCCTCTTTGTTGGCAGTATCATTCTCAATTTCGGTATGGAATTCCTCCATCTCTTCCCTTACTTTATCCCAAACTTGCTCTCTATTTTCCCAATCGAAACCAACGCCTTGTGCTTTTTCTTGAATCCGATAAGCTTTTACCATTGCAGGTAGCGCATTGGGAACACCTCCTAAAACTGAGCGATTTCCCTTTTCTGTCAATTTTATTTTTTCCCAATTGTTTCTCACATCTTCAGCCGTTTCTGCATTTCCCGTGCCAAAAACGTGTGGGTGGCGACGAATTAATTTTGTACAGATGCCCTCTAAAACGCTTTCAATGTCAAATTTTTTCTCCTCTTCTCCAATTTTTGCGTAAAACACTAAGTGTAGCATCAAATCTCCCAATTCTTTACGAATCTCATCATAGTTTTTAGAGATAATAGCGTCCGAAAGTTCGTAGGTCTCTTCTATGGTTAGATAACGCAAACTATCAAATGTCTGCTTGCTGTCCCACGGGCACTTTTCCCGAAGTTCATCCATAATATCTAAAAGATGTTTGAAAGCTTGTAGTCGTGAATCATTCATTAATTGATGAAATTAAAGGTTGATATATTTTTTGAATTACTTTCTCTTCATTTTCCCAATTTAATACTTGAGCTGCTTTTCTACAATTTTCTTTGTATGTAGGTATAATTTCTTTATTTTCAATTAGTTTATTAATCTCTTTTGCAATATTTGTAGGTGAAAAGTTATCAATAACAATACCTACTTGGTACTGTTCAACTATTCTTTTCCGCTCAGGTAAGTTAGAGGTTAAAACAGGAACTCCTGCGTGAATATACTCAAAAATTTTGTTGGGAAGGCTGAAATAGTGGTTCAAACTTAGGTTCTGGTCGAAGGATACGCCTAAATCTGCTAGGTGAGTGTAGTTGCGAAGAAGTTGCGGAGCCACGCGATTTATAAACATAATACGTTCTTCAATTTGCAATGTTTTTGCCATCTGTTTCATCTCTACAATTACATCTCCTTGCCCAATAACCAAAAGCAGAGCATTGTCAATTTTAGTCATCGCTTCTACCATCTCTTCACCACCTCTTCCTTTGTGAATTGCATTTCCTTGTAAAATGATAATAAATTTGTTCTCAGGAAGTTGAAGAGATTTTCTGGTGTGAATATATTCCGTTTGTAAAAGGCGTGGAATATTTCGTACAACGTTTACCTTTTTGCCATATTCCTTACTATACTGCTCTGCAATAGATTGGCTTACTGTGATGATATTGTTAAGTTTGGGAAAGCAGAATTTCTCAATTTTTTGCCAGATTTTTTTTACGTTAGGTCGATTTTGTATCTCTAAAATTCCGCAAAAATATTCGTGACTATCATAAACTAATTTTTTTCTTCTCAATTTACTGATTAAAAGATTGGGAAGGAGTGTATCTAAGTCATTGGAAACCAGTATGTCACATTTTTGAAAAAGGAGAAACAGAAAAAGACGGAAATTGAATTCCGCATAGAAGAGAGCTCCTTTTCGGAAGAAGAGATGTAGCCTCTTAACAGAGTAATTTCCGCTGTTTGGCAAGGGTGAATTTCGGTAACAACGTCCTACTAAAAGTACATCGCATCCCATTGCGGCAAGAGTTTCCGCTGTTTTTTCAACGCGTTGGTCACAAAATAGGTCGTTAGTTACCGAAAGAATAACTTTTGTCATACCTTAATGGTTATTCGTCTTGACCACAGCAGTTTTTATATTTTTTACCGCTTCCACAAGGACAAGGGTCGTTTCGTCCAGCTTTCTTTTCAACACGAATAGGAGTGCTTCCTTTACCGCCAGAGGTTACCTTTCTACCACCGCCTACCTCTTGGCGTCCTGCTTGAAGTTTTTTCGCTTCTGATTGCGGAAGTTCAGCCTCTTTCATTTGTGTATTTTGTTCAATAGGAAGTCCAGCTTTATTGAGGAAAGTTACAATTTCATCGTTTATTCTCACCAATAATCTATCAAAGAGATTGAAAGATTCCAATTTGTAAATCAAAAGAGGATCTTTCTGTTCGTAAGATGCATTTTGAACAGATTGTTTGAGGTCGTCCATCTCACGAAGATGTTCTTTCCAAGCGTTGTCAATTACAGCAAGAGTAACGTTTTTTTCGATGGAAAGGCCAATCTCTCTACCTTCCGTTTCACAACATTTGCGAAGTGGTGCCACAACGTTCAATGTCTTTATTCCATCTGTGATAGGAATTGCAATATTCGTGAATCTGTCGCCTACGTCTGCAAGAATTTTCTGCATAATCGGTAATGCGCTTTGCGATAATGCATTCAGTTTTACTTTGTAGTTATCATAAACGATGTCGTAAAGTTTATCTGTTAGATTTTGTGGTTTTTCTTGGGTAAATTGATCAACTGTAAATGGAGATTCGCAACCAAAGGTTGTCAAAATAGCATGTTCAAAATTATCATAATCTTTCGCATTCCAATTCTCTTCAACAATATTGACACAAACATCGTAGAACATTTGGGAAAGGTCTATTTCTAAACGATCTCCGAAGAGTGCGTTTCTACGTTTTCTGTAGATAGTTTCGCGCTGTTTGTTCATTACATCGTCATATTCCAACAAACGTTTACGGATACCGAAATTATTTTCTTCTACCTTTTTCTGAGCGCGTTCGATAGATTTTGTAATCATACTATGTTGGATAACTTCACCCTCTTCGAGGCCGATTCTATCCATTACGTTTGCAATTTTTTCAGAGCCGAAAAGACGCATTAAGTTGTCCTCTAACGATACAAAGAATTGGGAACTTCCTGGGTCTCCTTGACGTCCCGCACGACCGCGCAACTGTCTGTCCACACGACGAGAGTCGTGGCGTTCGGTACCAATAATTGCCAAACCACCTTTCTCTTTCACCTCTGGTGTCAACTTAATGTCGGTACCACGACCTGCCATATTGGTAGAGATGGTTACTGTGCCCGGTTGACCTGCCTCCGCAACAATATCTGCTTCTTTTTTATGCAATTTTGCATTTAATACATTGTGTTTTATTTTCTTAGCATCTAAAATTTTATGATAAAGTTCAGAATCTTCTACCGAAGTTGTACCTACCAAAACAGGACGTCCTTCTTCGTGCAAACGAATAATTTCATTAATAACAGCAGTGATTTTTTCTCTTTTAGTTTTGTAAACTAAATCTTCATAATCTTCCCGTTTTACATCTTTATTAGTCGGAATTTCAACGACATCCAATTTGTAGATATTCCAAAATTCGCCAGCTTCGGTAATTGCAGTTCCCGTCATACCTGACAATTTTTTGTACATTCTGAAGTAGTTCTGCAAAGTAATAGTTGCGTAGGTTTGTGTAGCGGCTTCAACCTTTACATTTTCCTTGGCTTCAATCGCTTGATGTAAGCCGTCGGAGTAGCGGCGACCTTCCATAATACGACCTGTTTGCTCATCTACAATCTTAATTTTATTATCAATAATCACATATTCTACATTCTTTTCAAACATAGTATATGCTTTCAAAAGTTGGTGAATGGTGTGGATTCTTTCTGAAGCAATGGAGAAGTTGCGATAAATCTCATTTTTTCTGTTGATTTTTTCTTGTGCAGTAAGTTCTGCTTTCTCTAATTCAGCAATTTCTGCACCCACATCAGGAATTACAAATAGGTTGGCAACAGTGCTATTACTACCTTTTGCTACCAATTCAATACCTTTTTCCATAATATCAACGGTGTTAAGCTTCTCTTCAATTACGAAGTAAAGTTCATCGTCGATAATGTGCATATTGCGGTTTTGTTGTTGCATATAGAAACCTTCGGTACGCAACAATAGCTGTTTCATTCCTTGTTCACTTAAAAATTTGATAAGTGCTTTGTTTTTAGGAAGTCCACGATGCGCACGAAGCAATAATTGTGCTGCTTCCTCTTCTGGTTTTGGATCCGGATTTTCTGCCAAAAGTCGTTTTGCTTTTGCTAAAATTTCGTTTACTAATGTGCATTGTGCCCGGTAAAGTTGCTCAACAATAGGTTTATAAAGGTCAAATTCTTGTTGGTTTCCATTTCGAGTAGGACCAGAAATGATTAACGGGGTACGCGCATCATCAATAAGTACAGAGTCAACCTCATCGACAATAGCGTAGTTGTGAGGGCGTTGCACTAACTCGTAAATGTTTTTTGCCATATTGTCACGCAAGTAGTCGAAACCAAATTCGTTGTTGGTTCCGTAGGTAATATCTGCCATATAAGCGCGGCGACGGTCATCAGAATTAGGTTCATGTTTGTCTATGCAATCAACGGTAAGTCCATGAAATTCATAGAGAAGTCCCATCCACTCGGCGTCACGTTTTGCCAAATAATCGTTTACAGTAACTACGTGAACGCCTTTTCCTGGAAGTGCATTCAAATAAACGGGAAGTGTTGCTACCAACGTTTTTCCTTCACCCGTTGCCATTTCAGCAATCTTTCCTTGGTGTAGCACGGTACCACCAATCAACTGAACATCATAGTGGCACATATCCCACTTAATAATATTGCCACCCGCAGACCAAGTAGTGCTATAAATTGCTTTGTCGCCATTGATATTTACGCAATCGCGATGAACGGCTATACTTCTATCTAATTCAGTTGCTGTAACTTCAATGGTGTCATTTTCCTTGAAACGGCGAGCTGTTTCTTTCATTACAGCAAAGGCTTCAGGTAAAATATCATCTAAAACTTCTTGTGTTTTTTTGTATGATTTTTTCTCAAGTTCGTCAATCTCTTTGTATAATTGCTCCTTCTCCTCAATGTTCATATCGTAGTTTGCTTCAATCTTCTCTTTGATGGAGGCAATTTTCTCTTCTTCCTCTTTGATGGTTTCTGCAATATGATTTCTGAAAAGAGTGGTTCTCTCTCGAAGTTCGTCATTTGTAAATTCCTTGACTTGTTCGTATGCTTTTTTTGTCTTTTCTAAAAAAGGTTGTAATGCTTTTAAATCTCTATCTGATTTAGTACCAAATAGTTTGGTTAAAAAATTTGCCATTTTTTCGCTATTTTAATGAATGAGCAAAAATATAAAAAATATTCTTAGTATATTTGCTGAATATGTATAAATATTATTAGGTTTCTTCGTAGAAAATTTGTGAATATGTTTAGCTTTTTCAATCTATAATTACGAAAAACTAACAAAAAATTGATTCAATTGTTTTTGGCTAAACCTTCTTTATTTTGCAAGAAAATAACCAAAATTCTTTGTGTAAATTAGGGTCTATTATTGCTCTTAATTTCCGCAAGGTTAATTTATTATGCAAAAATAATAGTTGTACTTTGGAAAAATTCTTCAAAAAGTACAGATAAAATTAAATTTATGCTGAGGGATTTTTGTAGCCTATTGGGTAAAAAGAGTAATCTTAACGGGAAATCCAAGATTTTTTGCTACAATTGGGGCATTTTGTTTTTCGGAAATCTTTCCATTTTGAGAAGGAAAATAGATGGAATGGTGCTTTCAGAGTCCATTGAAAGTAACTATAATCCCATTCATGCTCACAATTAGGACTTAAGTTTTACTTTTGCCATAAATTCTCCTTTATTTGAGCGGTAAACGGGTCTCGAACCCGCGACCTGCAGCTTGGGAAGCTGCCGCTCTACCAACTGAGCTATTACCGCTTTTGCGCGGCAAAGATACAAACTTTTTCGTAATTTTTTATCGCTAATCTCTAAAAATTAAATGCTGAATTTTATCAAAAAATGAAATTCTTTTTAATTTTATTTTGAGGGTAAATATCGAAAAAAAGATGTAAATTTGCCGCTTTATTTAAATTACATTTTATGGCTCGTAAATATATCTTTGTTATGGGAGGTGTAGTCTCCGGTTTAGGTAAAGGAATTACCGCTGCATCGTTGGGAAGACTCTTGAAATCAAGAGGTATCAGGGTTACAATGCAAAAATTAGACCCCTATTTAAATGTGGATCCAGGAACGATGAACCCGTACGAACACGGAGAGGTTTTTGTAACTGAAGATGGCGGAGAAACCGATTTGGATATCGGACATTACGAACGTTTTATTGATGAAAGTCTAAACAAACATTGTAACGTAACTTCAGGAAAAATTTACCATTCTGTAATTGAAAATGAAAGAAATGGTGTTTATATGGGAAGTACTGTGCAGATGATTCCTCACGTTACAAACCTTATCAAAGACAAGATTCGCCTAAATGCTGAGTCTAATGATGCAGATGTAGCTATTGTGGAGGTAGGTGGCACCGTTGGCGATTACGAAAGCCTTCCTTTTTTGGAAGCAATTCGCCAATTTTCTGTGGAAGAAGGATACGGAAATTGTATGTATATCCACGTGGCCTTGGTACCCGTTATCACGCCAAGCGAAGAACTAAAAACTAAACCTGCACAACACTCTGTAAAGGAGTTGTTGGGATTGGGTATCCAACCCGATATCTTGGTTTGCCGTAGCGACAGACCTCTCGGTAAGGAAATTCGTCAAAAATTGGCACTTTTCTGTAATGTGAAGCCAGAATGTATTATCGAAAATATCAATATGCCATCGTTATATGAAATTCCTTTGGCATTGGAAGAGGAGGGGTTGGCAGAACAAACTATCAAACGCCTAAAATTGCAATGTAAACAAAAAGACCTTTCCGATTGGGAAGAGATGGTTGAGAAAAGTAAAATCGTAAATAAAAAGGTAGAAGTGGCATTGGTAGGAAAATATACCGAACTCCACGATGCCTATATTAGCGTTGTGGAAGCTTTAAAACACGCTTGTATATATCATCATTCAGAACTTCATATCAATTGGATTGATTCAGATGAGATTACTGAAAAAAATGCAGGAAGTATCTTGAAAAATATGGATGGAATCCTAATACCTGGAGGGTTCGGTGTGCGTGGAACGGAAGGTAAAATAAATGCAGCCCGCTATGCTCGCGAAAATAAAATTCCATTCTTAGGATTGTGCCTCGGTATGCAAATTGCTATCGTTGAGTTCGCACGCCACGTCTGTGGTATGACTGATGCTAATAGCATCGAGATGAACCCAAATACCCAATATCCAGTTATCGATTTCTTGCCAGGGCAAAGCGAATATAGTATGTTGGGCGGAACGTTGCGCTTAGGAAAATATCCTTGCAAAGTGCTTCCAGAAACAAAAGCATTCGAAGCTTATAAAGAGGAAGTAATATACGAACGTCATCGTCATAGATATGAAGTAAACAACGAATATCGTGACATTTTACGTGAAAAAGGTATGATCTTCTGCGGAACTTCACCGAATAATAGTGTTGTGGAAATGATTGAGTTAGAAAATCATCCTTGGTATGTGGCTTGCCAGTTCCATCCTGAATTTAAATCAAGACCTAATCGTCCGCACCCATTATTCCTTGGTTTTATTAATGCAGCAGTTACTAAATAGTAATGAAAAAGATTTTCCTTCAAAGAGGCAAAGATAAATCTCTTCGCCGTTTTCATCCATGGGTATTCTCAGGTGCTTGTGCAGGAAAATTCTCCCATCTTGAAGAGGGCGAAGTTGTAGAGGTGTATGATGCTGATAAGAATTATTTAGCAACAGGACATTTTCACAATAGTTCTATCTGTGTACGTGTGTTTAGCTTTAAACAAGTTGTGCCAGATTATGATTTTTGGAAAAAAAAGATAGGAAAAGCTGTTTCCTATCGTAAAACGCTCTCCCTAATCAATAATCCAAATACCACTATTTTTAGAATGGTCAATGGAGAAGGTGATTCCTTGCCTGGGTTGATTATTGATTGGTTTGATGGGAATGTGGTTTTGCAGTTTCATTCTATGGGAATGTTTCTCTTACGAGATACCTTTAAAAATATTCTTTTGGAACTTTTCCCTGGTCAAATAAAGTCGATTTACGATAAAAGTAGTGCAACATTGCTCCCCGATTCTTCAGTAACTAACGATGAATTACTTTTTGGACAGTTAGATGAGGTTTGTGTGCGTGAAAATGGAGTGCCTTTTTATATTGATATTATCAACGGGCAGAAAACCGGTTTCTTTATTGACCAGCGCGATAATCGGCAGATTGTTGGGGAGTTTGCAAAGGGAAAACGCGTGTTGAATCTTTTCTGCTATACAGGAGGCTTTTCAGGTTATGCCCTGCAAGGCGGCGCAGAGGTGGTTCACTCCGTAGATATATCCAAAAAAGCTATTGAATGGACTGATAGAAATATGGCGATGTTAGGCGATTTAGCCACAAAACATGTTTCGTACGCAGAAAATGTTTTCGATTTTCTAAATGATATGCCTGATGATTATTACGATTTAATAGTATTAGATCCGCCAGCATTTGCAAAACACCATCGTGTAAAGGAACAAGGAATTAAGGGATATCGGAATATTAACAAAAAAGCGATGGAGAAAATTAGAAATGGTGGTTTTCTTTTTACTTTTTCTTGTTCACAAGCTATTGATAAAGAGGATTTTCAAACTATTGCATTTTCTGCAGCTGCTATCGCTGGGAAAGAGGTTCGCATCGTAAAACAGTTACATCAATCGATGGATCACCCTATCAATATTTTTCATCCAGAAGGAGATTATCTGAAAGGTCTTGTGCTACAAATCCAAGACTAAAAAGATAAAGTGTTATCTTTCAAATCAATAACTATAGTTTAAAACATCGATTTTAGAACGATTGTTAAAACTTACACGATTACCTTTGTTATCTTCAATATAGCCCGTTGCTACAAAACTTTTCTCTCGTACTACGCTTCGTGATGATGTTCTGTTGAAAATCGCATTGCGAGTTGTGGTGGCACTCAATCGTTTCAGTCGATATTTCTCAAAAGAGGTGTTCCCTAAAGTTAGAGAGTTTAATACCTGCAAATCTCCTTCTGAAAGTTTGTAACCAAAAGGAATGTTTACATTAATTTTTAATCTTTCTGAAAGATTTAAGATGCGGTAATTGTCACGACGAACTTCCAAAACTAGAGTTTGTGTCAATTTTATTACTCCCATAAGATTCCGCGTATTATTGTAGGTAAGAAGATAGCAATTTTTATTTTTTTGTGTTATTTTCCAATGTTTTACATCTTCATAATATCGAAAAAAAAGTTGTTCTAAGTCTAATGTCCACATCTCTTTATGTAGGTTTGTCTCTTCGTTTCCGAAAGAGGCAAAACCTTTCTGTTCTTTCTTTGAAAAGGAGGAAATTTCTACCTGTTTCAGCGATTCTTTCAACGTCGGTTCAACATAACGTTTAAATTTTTCCACCTTCATATATACTGAATCACGACCTCTACCCAATCGGTTGGGATATTCTGTAATGGTACCAATGGCTTCCTCCATTAGTAGAACCTCTTTTCCTGTTCCTGTGGTCATATCAGAAACTACACTATATGTAATAGGTTTGTTTGGAAAATCAACTTTCAATTGGGAATAAACACTCTCAAGAATTGTTCGTTTCTCTTTTTTACTGAACTTTTTCTGGTTTTGTGTTGGAGGTTCTACAGCGATAGTGTGCAGCATTACGGGCTGTGGTGTCATCTTAACATCAATTTGCCGATTCTTCGCAAATGAGTTTATCTCAATCTGTTTTTGTTCATAACCTACTAATGAAAAAAGAAGAATGTCACGGTTTGAAATCTCTACTTCTAAACTATAATTTCCTGATACATCAGTAATTGTGCCGTACATTGGCTGATTTTTCAAATAGACGGATACATATTGCAAAGGCTGTCCCTTTTCGTTGGTTACTTTTCCTGAGAGGGTAATTCCATAGGAAGATAACAGCGCTAAACTACAAAATAGCGTAAATAGAAATAACTTTTTCATACGTGCTTTTTATTAATATCGTAAAAAACAGAATATTATTATAACACGTAACTATCGAGATGTTTTTGTAAAGGTAGGAATTTATTAAAAATCCTACTTTCGGTATTTTTCCATCCAGCTGATAATTTTGTAGGTCAGCACTGCCGCTAATGCGTCAGAGGCTTTACTATCAGGTAGTGGACAGAGTTCGACAACATCAAAAGCTACAACCTTTTTGGTTTGGAAAAGTAGTTCCAATAGGTCGATGAGGTCATACCAAAACAATCCTCCAGGGAGAGGTGTTCCTGTTGCTGGCAGTACAGAAGGGTCCAATCCATCTAAGTCAATAGTAAGATACACATTGTCGTCCAATCTATTCATCACCTTTTGCATCCAATCTTTATCGTGGCGAATTTTATGTGCGTAAAACAGATTTTCCTCTACTACAGCGTCCATCTCTTCGGTGCAGATACTTCGGATGCCGACCTGAACAACATTGGCAACCTCTTGTGCGCGGCGCATCACGCAAGCGTGGTTGTTTTTTGATCCGTGATATGATTCTCTTAAGTCAGCATGCGCATCTATTTGCAGAACGGAAAGGTTCTCAAATCTTTTGCTAACTGCTCGAATTGCACCGATAGAAACGGAGTGCTCGCCACCCAAAACGCCAATACTTTTCCCTCTTTGCAAAAAATGGGAAACTCGCTTATATACAGATTCAGCCATTGCCTCAGGAGAGGAAAAATCGTACAAATACTTGTCAGTATAAATACCAGCGGTATAAGCTTCTGTTTCAGTATTTACATCGTACAACTCAATACTATCCGATGCATCAATAATAGCCTGAGGACCTTTATCTGCTCCTTTTTGGAAAGTACTAGTTGCATCGTAAGGAATAGGCAACAATACATATTGAGCATTTTCCTCTCTCGAGAATTGCTCGTCCATATCTAAAAAATATTCCATTATCTCTTATTTTTGAAAGCAACAAAAGCGATGTAACCCAAACAAATTAATGTTACGATAAAGGCATATTTAGGATTTACGTTAGCTGCAGCTCCTGTTGCCAATGGTACAATAGCTGCACCAACAATAGCAGTAACCATCAAACCAGAAATTTCATTGGACATTTGCGGTTTTCTATCAATAGCAATAGAGAAAATTAGTGGGAAGATGTTAGCAAAACCGATACCAATTAGCAAGAAACTCAACCAAGTCGTAATACTATTGTAAGGCATAAATAGGAAGAGATTTCCGATAACAGATATGATAAGTGTAATCCACAAGAAGTGATTAGGTTTGATAAATCTCAAAGTGATTCCACCTAATAATCTACCGATGAAGAGTGAAACAATGAGTACAATATTTCCTACAGAAGATGGAATATTAGGGTTGTTTTCCAACAAGATAGATGGAATTCGGTTGAACATAGAAGCTTCTGCACCACAATAGAAGAAGATTCCGAAGAACATCATTAGTATGTATGGATCACCCAATGCTTTCATGCAGTTGGCAAGTGTGGTGGGTTGCTCACCATCCATCTTTTTATTGGGTACAAAAACAATAACCAAAATCAATGTAATCAATAAGATAATAGCGAAAATAGGGAAGAGGATACGAAAACCGATGTTCATGCTTTCACCATTTTCAGCAATTAATTTAAACCATTGATTATTAATTAAATGTATTGTCATTAAGGAGACAATCAAAGAGGTGGATAACGTTCCGATTGCTTTAATAGCTTGCGCAAAAGAGAGGTTGCTAGAGTATTTTCCTTCTGCAGAAACATCACGCATCAGCGGATTGCCCGCTACTTGCAAAATAGCAGCACCTGCACCCATTAGTAGAACAGCAACTAAAATGACAGGGAAATTAAATGCTACTATAGGAAGAATTGCACCTAAGAGAAAGAAAATTAAACCGATTGTAAGCATCTTCTTTTTCCCAATTTTAGATTGTTGCACGCCCATTGGAATAGAAAGAACGCCAAACATAATCATTCCGGCAAAAGATACTAATGATGCAGCAAAAGGAGAGATGCCAAAAGCTTTTTCTACAACCGATACCAATTGACCCGCTGCATCGCCAAATCCCATAGCTAAGAAAACAAGAAAAATCGCAATTAACGATAGTTGACTTTGTGCTGTTTTATTCATCTTGAAAATATTAAATTTATATTTCTATGCTTTTCATTAATTTCGGATTAAAGGAGGAGTAGGATACTTTTACAGAAACGCCCGACAATTGTCCTCCCAATGCAGGATTTAATTTGGTTATCTGCAACTCGGCTGCTAAAATTTGAGGATATTCCTTTTTTAGCATGTCTAAAATGTTGTAACTGAGTCGTTCTACAGTATTTACAGAGGTTTTCATCACCTCTTTTATCTTTAGGTAAACTTCTCTGTAGTCCACCGCTTCTTTTACATCATCTTTAACGGCAACGGAGGCAATTTCACATTTGTAGGTTAAATCCACACGGAAACGGGCTCCGATGATGCGTTCCTCTTCAAAGCATCCGTGGTGCCCTAAAAATTCCATACCTCGCAGTTGGAAAGTTCCTATCATAAGATCCTTTTTTATTCGTTTTTCTTCATTCTCTTGCGCTCTGTTTCATCTAAAATAATCTTTCTTAAGCGTAGAGATTTTGGGGTGATTTCCAAATATTCATCTTTTCCAATTTGCTCCATATATTCCTCCAAAGATAATTTGATGGCAGGAGCTATTCTTACTTTTTCGTCAGAACCAGCAGCGCGCATATTGCTCAATTTCTTTGATTTACATACGTTTACTACCAAATCATCCTGACGGATATGTTCACCAATTACTTGACCAGCATAGACTTCTTCACCAGGTTCAATATAGAACGAGCCTCTATCTTGCAGTTTATCCACAGCGTATGCGTATGCAGTTCCTGTTTCCATTGCAATTAATGCGCCAGCATGACGCCCTGGTATATCTCCTTTCCAAGGTTGATATTCCAAAAGTTGGTGAGACATAATAGCTTCTCCTTCCGTAGCGGTGAGAATTTGATTTCTCAAACCTATAATACCACGAGATGGAATATGAAAATTCAAGTGAATTCTATCATTAAGTGTATCAACAGAGATTAAATCTCCCTTTTTTCGAGAAACATAATCGATAACACGACTTTGGAAATTTTCGGGTACCAAAACGGTTAATAATTCTATTGGCTCGCAAAGTTGACCATCAATTTCTTTTGTAATTACCTTAGGCTGACCTACTTGTAATTCGTATCCTTCGCGTCTCATTGTTTCAACTAAGATTGAAAGGTGAAGAATTCCACGACCATATACGTTTAACATTTCAGGAGAACCAGTTTCTTCAATGCTCATTGCTAAGTTTTTCTCCAATTCAGCAAATAATCTTTCACGAACGTGGCGTGAGGTTACATACTTGCCTTCTCTTCCGAAGAAAGGAGAGTTGTTGATAGTGAACAACATACTCATCGTGGGTTCATCTACCTTGATAGGTGGAAGTTGTTCTGGATTTTCAAAATCTGCTACAGTATCGCCAATTTCAAAATTGTCAAGACCTAAAATTGCACAGATTTCACCTGGATAAATGGTTGATTTCATCTTCTCTTTTCCCAAACCTTCAAAAACATAAAGTTCTTTAATTTTAGAAGGAACAATGGAACCATCACGTTTTACGAGAGATACATTTTGTCCCCATTCTAAAGTTCCACGTTTCAATCTTCCCACTGCAATTCTACCTACGTATGAAGAGTAATCCAAAGAGGAGATCATCATCTGAAGGGTTCCTTCATCTGCCTTAGGTTCAGGAATATATTTGATGATGGTATCTAAAAGATAACTAATATCGTGGGTTGGAGTTTTCCAATCTGGTCCCATCCAACCCTCCTTTGCAGAGCCATAAACAGTTGGAAAATCCAATTGGTCGTCGTTAGCACCTAAATTGAACATAAGTTCAAAAACGGCTTCTTGGGTATATTCTGGATTACAATTGGGTTTGTCAACTTTATTGATAACCACAATTGGTTTAAGTCCTAATTCTATAGCTTTTTGTGTTACAAAACGGGTTTGTGGCATTGGACCTTCAAAAGCATCAACAACCAAAAGTACGCCATCAGCCATATTCAATACACGTTCTACTTCACCACCAAAATCGCTGTGGCCGGGAGTATCTATCACGTTGATTTTATAGTCATTGTATCTTACAGAAACATTCTTTGATAAGATTGTAATTCCTCTTTCGCGCTCCAAATCATTATTATCAAGCACTAACTCTTGAACTTGTTGATTAGAGCGGAAAAGATTGGATTGATATAAGATTCTATCCACTAATGTGGTTTTTCCATGGTCAACGTGCGCAATAATTGCGATATTTCTAATTTTTTGCATTTTATCAAATTTATTCTACATTAATAACATCAGAAGGTAAAACCATCTGATGAGAATTTTCTAAGAAAAAGATAAAAAGAAACGATGTAATAATCTATTCTTTATCTTCGTTTTTTTTAGCTTTCGGATGATACATAATCGCGAAAATTTCAATAACGAAACCGATAACCATTAAAAGAGGTGCTACTCGTAATCTTCTAACATTAAATATTTCAGGATTGAATACTTCAGGATTTTCGGAACCACCCCCTATCAAAAGAATATAACCTAAGGCAAGTATAACTACACCCACAATCATCAAAATGTAATTAACTTTTCTAAAAAGTGGAACTTTGGTTTTATCGGAATTATTTTTTTCGTTGTAAGATAATAATTTTGCCATAAAAATTATAGATAAAGTCTGTCAGTATTTATTTTAATGTATTTATTAACGGAGTATAGAGATACCAAGATAGTAAATAGGATTGAAAGCAAGAAAATTCCTGCCAAAAGAATTGAAATTTCTAAAATATAGTCGAAATTAACCATTATAGGAATATGAATATTTCCCAAATAGAGGAGGCCAGCTAGCATAATAATAGCAAGAATTCCACCCAAAACTCCTTGAACAAAACCTTTAAAAACGAAAGGACGGCGAACAAATCCTTTGGTTGCACCTACTAACATCATACTACGGATTCCAAATCTTTTAGCATAGATTTGTAAACGTATATAATTTGCAATCAATATCATAGATATAATCATAAAGATAGCACAGATAATAAAAATGATGATTTGTACCTTCATGAAATTATTCAGTACGCTTTTTACGATAGAGTCGGGATACTCAATATCTTTCACTTCAGAATTTTTCATAACATCACGTTCAATCACTGCCAAAGAATCGCTATTAGCATATTCAGGAGTTACACTAAAGATGATTGTAGCGTTAATAGGATTAGGAATAACTTCTGTAAAGTCATTGCCAAGAATTTTTTTAGCTATTTCTGTATTTTCACTTTTTGAGGAGAAGCGTGAAGCAGCCACATAATGTTTCATCTTGAGTTGTTGCTCGTATGCCATTACATCGGCTTCGCGAACTTCAGAATAGAAAAGTACTTCTACCTCAATTTTTTTCGATAAATCTTGAATATATTTTGTTGAGAAAAATGCTACATATACCAAAATACCGATAAAGAAAATAGTAATTGCGATACTAAAAACCGACCACGCTGCAGAAAAGGCGATGCGTGCGCGTGTAATTCTATCTATGGAATCCGGATATTTACTCATTGTGTATCAAAAATTAGCGAAGATTGAGAATAGTTTCTCCTAACATAATATCGTCAGTAAATACTTGAATTGAGTAACTACCTTTGATAGCCTTATCCTTATCTTTAAGATCCCAAACTAAGGAGCAGGAGTGTGCGGACCCATCGAAATTAACCGTTTGTTTAACAGTATATTGCAAGCGTTCGCCATTATGAATAAAGGAGTAAGCATCACCAGCGCCCGATGTAATGATTCTGCCAGTTCCAGGAATGGCAATGCGGCAATATACATTTACAGGACCCGCTGGAATTAAACTATTTTCACTCAAAATGAAAGTAGTTTTGAGACTTTCTACGCGAGATGCCTTTTCAGTAATTACCTCTTCGCCATTGTTTTTGTGATATACTCCGCGACAACTAATGTTATATGCTTTATGAACAGCTGCAGTATTGATTTTGTCGGTTAATGCCTTATTGCTTTCTTGAACTTCGGCATATTGCTGTTGAGATTGAGCTAAATTTTCTTTTACTTTGATGTTTTCCTCTTTCAACAATTTATTTTCAGTATAAAGTTGATCGATTTGGTCAACATATTCTTTAGCGATATTTTGCAAGCGTAGTAATTGCTTTCTAATTTTTCTTGTATCTTCTTGTGCAGCAATTAACTTTTCAATTTCTGCAGCATTGGCAAGGATGATACTATCTTTTTCAGAAAGTTGGGAAGTGAGATCTCCATATTCTTGTTTAATCTTTTCGTGGTCTGCCAACAAGTTGTCTAGCTCAGTTTGTAAACAAGCATTTTGTTGTTCAACTTCTTGAAACTCTGTATTTAGTACAGGTTTACCAATGAATCCAAAGTAGATCGTTGTTGCGAAAAAGATTCCTGCAAGAACACCTAAAAGAATGACCCATTTTTGCAATGGGTTTTTTTCTGATTTTTGCTGATTAGTTCCTCTTATTTCCATATTATTTTGTATTTTTGTTTCCTTAAAATATAATCTGCAAAAATAACAATAATATTGTAATCTCGTGAAAAAAAACTGCACTTTCTTACAAAATTTACTATCATTATTCTATCCTCGTCTCTGCTTAAATTGTAAAACACCCCTTCATGAAAGGGAAGAGTTTTTTTGCATGGAATGTTCACATAATCTTCCAGAAACAAAATATCATTTGCAAGAGTCTAATCCGTTAGATCAAATTTTTATAGGTCGGGTTTCTGTTTATAACACTTTTTCCTATCTTTTTTTTCGTAAAGGGACATCTACCCAAGCCATTTTACATGCATTGAAATATCGTGGTAATAAGGAAATTGGTGAGTTTTTGGGTTATCGTTACGGACAACAATTGAGAGAATCAGGAGTGTTTCAAGATATAGATTTAATTATTCCGATTCCATTACATCCCCGAAAGGAGAAAAAACGTGGATATAATCAAAGTGAATGGATTGCCAAAGGGTTGAGTAAGGCGTTGGGTATTGAATATAATACAACATTTCTTTTTCGCAAAACTTTTACGGATACTCAAACGAAAAAGGCTCGTTTTAATAGATGGGAGAATGTAAAAGAGGTTTTTGAGATAAAAAATTGTGAGATTTTAGAAGGAAAGCACATTCTACTTTGCGATGATGTTTTGACAACGGGTGCAACAATGGAGGCTGCTATTCAACAATTTATAGGTATAAAAGATGTTAAAATCTCGGTGGTTACTTTAGCTGTAGCGCATTAAATATTCGCTTATTGAAGATAATCATCAATACGATACCCACAGTTACGCAACTATCAGCAATATTAAAAATTGCAGGGAAAAAATAGGAACCACCCCACAGTGGAAACCATTCTGGAATAGGGAAGAGGTGAAAGTAGAACATATCTACAACTTTTCCAAACATAAAGGGGGCGTAGTCAAAAATGACACCGTAAAATAGGGAATCAATAATATTGCCAAGAGCACCAGCAATGATAAGAGAAAATGTAAGCGCAATAGGAAGATCTATCGTCTTATTTTTAAAGAGTTTATAGAAATAGTAACCCATAAATCCTACTACAATAATTCGGACAAATGAGAGTAGAAATTTGCCAAACTTAGCACCTAATGACATTCCGAATGCCATTCCCTCATTTTCTATGAAATATAGTTGGAACCACGAACCTATCAAATGGATATGTTCACCTAATTCCATATTTGTTTTAACCCAAATTTTCAGGATTTGATCAAGGATAATAAAGATAAGGATAACGCTCGCAGAAAAAATAGCGAGTTTTCGATTAGCATTCACTCGGCAAGATTATTTTTTTTCGTTGAGTTTAGCATCTACACTTAAGGTTGCGTGAGGAACACTGCGTAATCTTTCTTTAGGTATTAATTTACCAGTTATACGGCAAATACCATAGGTTTTATTTTCAATACGTACTAAAGCAGCTTCTAAGTTTTGAATATATTTGTTCAAACGAGCTGCTAAACGACTGTTTTCCTCTTTTGACAATACTTGGTTTCCATCTTCTAAATTTTTGAATGTAGGAGCGGTATCCATGGTATCGTTTCCTGCATTGCTATAGGCATCAAGATAGATTTCAAGTCCCTTCTTAGCCTCTGCAATTTTTTCTAAAATCAAAATGCGGAATTCCTCCAATTCTTCATCAGAATATCTGTTTACTTCTTGTTCTGCCATAGTAATTTTTCTTTTTTTATTGTGTGCAAAAATATGAAAAAAAGGAATATAGACTCTTCAATCTTTTGTAAAAATATAGACAAACTATTTTTTTGATGATTTTCAGCAATTGGCAATAGTTTTACAAGCCTAAACATAAAAGTTTTCAACAATAATGAAAAAAAAAAGAGGCGTTTGGCCTCTCTTTTTTAGTTGTGAATTGCACCACTTGGGCAAGCACCTTCGCAAGCACCACACTCAATGCAAGTGTCAGGATCAATTGAATAAACATCACCTTCGTTAATTGCACCCATTGGGCATTCATCTTTGCAAGCTCCACAAGCTACGCATTTTTCTGGATCAATTTTAAAAGCCATAACAATAATTTTTTTGAATTAAACTTGGGGACAAAAATAAAATAAATTTTCTATCTTTGCCGCATAAAAATGATTTTTTATGAAAATTAAGTTTTTTTGTATTCTATTCATATTCAGTATCTTTCAATTTAGTTATGCACAAAATCAAGATCAGTTTTCTATTTTGTACCTTCTTCCTCTTCAAATTAATGCGAATGAAAAGGATATAAATGCATATTCTACGGAATTAGATATTTATGCCGATCCTCAATTTCAGATGTTAGATTTTTGGAAGGGTGCGCGGTTGGCCCTTCAAGAATATGAGATGGCTGACAAGCAAATTCGTGTTATTGTGCGTGATATTTTCAATAACAGTGCAAAAATTGGTGAAATTTTTCGTGATGATGCGTTGATGAAAGATGTAAAACTTATTGTAGGTCCCTTCTTAGCTGTTGATTTTGCTGAAGCAGCACGTTTCGCAAGGGAGAGAGAGATTCCTATTATTAATCCCTTTTCTACGCGTACAGATTTTCTAGCAGATAATCCCTATGTATACAAAATCTCACCTAGTAAATATGCAGCACCTCAAGCTATTTACAATACCTTTTTAAGAGGCAATAATTATAATGTGATACTATGGTACGATAATGCTTATCTTGAAAAAGAGGGAAAGTGTTATGTGGATTATTTTACAGAGAATGCAATGACGTTCAAAAAGTGTCAAGTTTCTAGTAGTTTGTCAGAATTAAAATCCCTTATGTCATCTGAAAAGCGGAATGTTATTATTTCGCTTTATAAAAATGAGTCGGTAGTTTTGAATCAGATGCGTCTTTTATCTAACTATCTGAATCCCGCCAATATAGGGAATGGGGAGAGTGTAGATTCAACAACGATGATGTTTTTTCCTAAGGAGTGGTTGAAGTATCATCTTTTGGATACTGATTTTTATGGATTGAGTAATATTTTCTATTTTTCGCCCACTTATATTGATAATACAGATGAAGTTACGCTTAATTTTCAGTTGAAATATATTGAGCAATATGCTTCTGCGCCAAATACAGAAAATTTTGCATATCAAGGTTATGATATTACAAAATATTTTATGGAAGCTCTTCTAGGGCATTTTACACCTGCGAAGTTGACAGTTTCACGATATAATTTTCATAAGATTCCTGATGGAGGTTTTGAGAATGATCGGGTCCGTATCATTCAGATTAAAGATTATAAGCAGAAAGAGTTTTTGCCTAATTGATTATTTGTGCGGGAATTCTCTCTTTTCGTACTACAAACTCCTCATTCATAATTAGTATTGCGCTTTCTTCTACGGAGATAGATTTTTTTTTGGGTGATGAAGTTTTGAATTTCCAGACTACAACCTGTTCTGGAGCCAAATTTGCCGTTATGGCTTCAACTTTTTTTTCGGAAGATAAAGTTCCTTCTTCTATTTCCACCCATTCTATTTTGGAGTGAAAGCATTCGTGACGTAAACTAATGGCACACTGTTTTTCTCCATTGACAAATACAAAGGTAATTAGAGCTTGTGTTGAATCAGAAAAATCGCGTGTAACGGAGTAGTGATATTGCCAATGGAACACGCCTGCAGAGTCTAAGTAGCGATTGCTTTGCGAGTGTAGTGCAGAGCATAGAATGAGTAGTAGAAGGGAGGATAGAATTTTGCGCATTTTATAAGCTATTAATCCAATCGGCTACCTCTTGGGCTTCGATACCATTCATACACTTGAAGTGTTTATGTGGGCACTTTTTGTAGCCCAACTTTGAACATGGTCTGCACTTAAGTGCGTGTACCTCAAACAGTCTGAACATATTTCTATCTCTCATATAGGGGTACATTCCAAATTCGGGTACAGTATTTCCCCATAATGAGGCGATGGGAACGTTGAGAGCTGCACCAATGTGCATCATTCCTGTATCTCCAGTTAGCAAGCAATCACAATGTTTTAGGATAGATGCGGATTCATTAAGAGAGAACTTTCCGCAAGCGTTATATACTCTATCTCCTAAACGATTTTCTATCTCATCACCCATTTCGGCTACGTCGTTACCACCTAACAGAATAACTGGTTTGTATAAAATTCGGCAAATCTCCACTACTTTTTCCAGTGGAATTCGTTTGGTTTGATGGGCACCTCCCAAAGCTACAGCTACAAATCCATCTTCGAAAACGGCTGGGAAATCACCTGTATCTACCTCTTCAGTTTTGGGAATAAAGAAGTCAAGTCCTTGATTATCGTTGACAACTTGTAGTGGTTTTACAGCATTAAAATAGCGGTCAACAATATGTATATTTGGCATTGCGTGAATTTTCAAATTCACTAAAAGCCATTTCTTTACGTTTAATTTATGTAAACGAGAATGTGCGACCCTTAACCCTTTAACAATCTGCTTAGAGCGTAAATTATGTTGCAGATCAACAACATAGTCAAAATGTTCGTTTTTTAATGTTGTAAGAGTCTCTTTTTTTCCTAAGTAGTGATGGATTTTTGAAATGTAGGGATTGTTTTCCATAACTCCTTGAAACTGTTTTTTAAGGAGGAAGTGAACCTCGGCATAGGGTAATTGTTGTTTTATAGCTCTTACAACGGGAGAGGTAAGTACTATATCTCCTATTGAACTTAATCTAATGATTAATATTTTCTGCTTTTTCGAAAGAGGGATATCGTCCATTTTTTATTTACAATCTTTACTACAATTCTTAAAATTGAGTTGAAAACTTTTCGCTATTTTTATTTATAAAAACAAGGAGACTGTCCTATGGCAATCTCCTTGTTTATTAATATTTGAGGTTTATTACTTGGTAATATTTGTTTTTGCTCTATTCACTTTTTTAGATTTGTTCAACAAGTCGAACGCAATAGGGGTAGAGATAAAGATACCAGAATATGCACCTGATAAGATACCCACGAGCATTGCGAATACGAAACCGCGGATTACTTCACCACCGAATAGGAAGATAGCCAACAATACGATAATGGTTGTTCCGAATGTATTGATGTTACGGCCCATTGTACTGTTGATTGCACTATTAAAGTTGGTGTAGTTATCACGTTTTGGATAAAGTGCCAAGTTTTCGCGTACACGGTCAAAAATAATCACAACGTTGTTGATAGAGTAACCGATAACGGTCAATACAGCAGCGATAAATGATTGGTCAACTTCCATTGAGAATGGCATTACTTTATGTAATAATGAGTAAAGGCCAATAGTAAATAGTGTATCGTGAACAAGTGATACAATACCACCGATACCGAATTGCCAATTTCTAAAGCGTATTGCGATATAGATGAAAATCAAGATAAGAGAAATGATAACAGCCCAAACAGCATCAATAAGAAGTTCTTGAGCGATCGTAGGTTGAACCTTTTGATAACTTTGAATACCTCTTGGATCGAATTGGTCAGCGAAATCATCTTGAGTTAAGTCTTGTTTTTCGTAGAATGGTTTTAAAGCTTTGTATAATTTAGCTTCACATTCACGATCAACAGCTTGGTCATTTTCATTGATTTTATAGTTTGTTGTGATACGAACTTGGTCGTTACCACCGAAAGTTTTTACTTCAGGATTACCACCAAATTCAGCAGCAATAGCTTCTCTAACTTCGTTAGTTTTTACATCTTTATCGAAAAGAACCACATAGTTTCTACCACCAGTAAAGTCAATGCCGTAACTTAAGCCTTGAGTAGCGAAAGATGCAATCATAATCACGGCCATAATACCAGAAGCGATATAGAAAATTTTTCTTTTAGCGATAAATTGGAAGTTCATATTTTCAAAAGCGTGCAAAGTATATTTGTTACCAAACATATAGTTAACGCCTTTTTCAACTTTCTTATCAAAGATTAAGCGAGAAATGAAGATTGCAGTAAATAATGAAGAAAGGATACCGATAATCAAAGTAGTTGCGAAACCTTGGATAGGACCAGAACCGAAGATGTAAAGAACGATAGCGGTAATCAAAGTAGTAATGTTACTATCGATGATTGCAGAATAAGCGTTGCTATAACCCTCTTCGATAGCAAGACGAATACCTTTACCAGCTCTAATTTCTTCACGAATACGTTCGTAAATAATTACGTTTGCATCGACAGCCATACCCAATGTTAAGATAATACCTGCGATACCAGGCAATGTAAGAACAGCGCCGATTGATGCGAGTACACCCATAATGAAGAAGATGTTAACACACAATGCGATGTCGGCTACTAAACCAGCGCGGCTGTAATACAAAACAACGTACACTAATACAAGAATGAATGCCAAAAGGAAAGATAACAAACCTGAACGGATTGATTCTTTACCTAAAGTTGGTCCTACAACTTCTGATTGTACAATATTGATACGAGCTTCAAGGTTACCAGAACTTAATACTGTTGCCAAGTCTTTTGCTTCGTCGATAGTGAAGTTACCAGAGATTTGAGATTGTCCATTAGGAATTTCATTTTCAACTCTTGGGTATGAATAAACGATACCATCAAGAACGATAGCGATATAGGTATAGCGTTTTGTAGCTTTAAGGCTTTCAGCAGCGTCTTTGGTAATTCTGCGCCATTCTTTAGCAGCGTCGCTTTCCATTGACATAGAAACTACAGCGCGATTTTGTTCATCAATATCTTGTCTTGCAGATTTTACAACTCTTTTACCACCGATTACTTCAGAAGAGAGAGCAGCACCAAACTTTTTATATTTCAAAGGAATAAGAGGATAAGCACCATCGAGAGCTCCTTGTGGGTCGCGAACAGGTTCTCCCCACATAAAAGTAACTTCTTTATCACCTAAAGCGCGTTCAACAGCTGGTAATAATTGTTCTACCTCTTTTACATTAGATTCTTTGAAGTAAGCAATAACAGGGTCTCCGATATGTTCTTCAGGATTCATCATTGCCAAACTCAAAATAGAAGTAGTTTTTTCAACTTTTTCAGCCACTTCATTAGTTTCAGGAGTTACAGCAGCAGAGTCAACGGCTGTAGAATCGGTTGTTGTAGAATCAGCAACAACTTGAGCCACTTGTTCTTTTGCTTGTAATCCAGCAGCCACTTGAGCGTCAGCAGCTTTGAATCTTTGTTGAATTAATTGTCCATTTTTAACATCTGTATAAACTTCCCAGAATTCCAATTTTGCAGTGTTTTGTAAAAGTTCTTCAACGCGTTCTGGTTCTTTTACACCTGGAAGTTCGACTAAGATACGGCTACCTTGCAAGCGTTGGATGTTAGGTTGAGCAACACCGAATCTATCGATACGGGTACGTAAGATTTTGAACGTACGGTCGATAACTTCATCAGTTTCTACCTTTAATTGAGAAATGATTTCAGCATCGGTTGCGCTTTTCATACTCAAGCGATCTCCAAAATAGGTACTTAATAGTGCGTTAGGCATTGATAAAGCCTCTTTTTGTGCATTAAAATTTTTCACAAAAAGGTCCACATAATCACCTTTTTCTTTTTCATACGCAACATTAGTAGCGTCGAATGCAGCGGTGAAAAGTGGATCGTTTTCGGTATGGCTTGCCAAACTCTTCAATACATCAGGATAAGAGATTTCAAGTGTTACGTTCATACCGCCTCTAAGGTCCAACCCTAAGTTCACCTCTTTATACTTACATTCTTTGTAAGTATTGCCTAAATAAACCTTTTGAACAGACTTGTCAGCAAGATATTCTGCTTCTTTAGCCTCTGTTAATGAATCCAAAAGATGTTTTTCATACATCACGTCTCCATTCGCCATTTTCTTCACCTCATCAACAGAAACTTGCTCTTTTGCATAGTTCTTCGCATCATTGCCAATTTTCCAAGTTACGAAAGAAAAAGACAAACAATACAAGCAGGTTAGTGCAATAAGTACTGAGAAAAATAAAATTAAACCTCTGTTTTTCATTTTCTATTTGTTTGATTATTAATGTTTTATAATTTTTCTAAGGTAGATTTTTCAAGCGTGCAAATATACAAAATATTTTGAATGTAAGTTACTTATTTTCAAAATAGTTGAATATGCTTACTTTTTTGTAAAAATTCTTGGAATATGAAGTTTATCACTATTCATATTTTCGTCAGCATTTTCATGTTCTGCGTAGGGTTCAAATTCTTGTAATAGGGTTTGTTTAAGTTCATCAGGAGTTAGATTTCTTCGAATGTTTCCCTCTTTGCAGATGGAGATTTGTCCCGTTTGTTCCGAAACTATAATAGCGATAGCATCAGTAAGAGTAGTAGAGCCTATTGCAGAGCGGTGACGAAGTCCTAAGTCGGTGGAGATATCTTCAGATTTTGATACAGGAAGAATACATCTGGCAGCAGCAATTCGATGATTAGCTACTACTACTGCACCATCGTGGAGTGGACTATTTTTAAAGAATATATTTTCTAAAAGTTCGCGAGAAACCAAAGCGTCAATTTTTTCGCCAGTATTTATAAAATCATCCACGGGTGTGTTTTTCTTCATCACGATAAGAGCACCTGTTTTGGATGCTGCCATACGTTTGCAGGCGCGAGTAATGTTGATAATTTCTTGCACATAACTTCCAGTTTTCTGTTTCTTTCCTACCAATTCTTGAATCCATTGGAAAAGACGAGTATTGCCGAGGTAGATTAGGAATTTTCTTATTTCTGGTTGGAAAACCACAATCAGTAGAATCATTCCCATACTGATAAACTCACCAATAATATCAGAAAGCATATTCAATTGGAAGAGTGAGACTAATTTCCAAATTGCAAAAATGGAGACTAAGCCGATTAAAATTTTAACAGCGGCAGTTCCTTTCAACCATCTGTATAACTCGTATATCAGAAAAGCAACTAAAAGAATATCAATGATATCTGTAATTTTAACATCTAAGAAACTAAATTGACTAAGTAGATACATAACAAAATTTTCTCTATTTTTTTGAACTATTCATAATTTCATTAAAGCAATGTCTGCATAAAGGTTCGTAACTATCTTTTTCGCCTAACATTACCTGTTTTTCGTTTTTTATCAAACGGTGAGAATATTGTGCCAAGTTGCCGCAGCGAGTACAGATAGCGTGTACTTTGGAAACATATTCTGCGATGGCAATTAGTTGCGGCATAGGTCCGAATGGGTTGCCTAAATAGTCCATATCTAAGCCTGCTACAACAACTCGTATTCCTTTGTTAGCCAAAGTATTGCAAACATCAACAATCCCTTCATCAAAGAACTGAACTTCATCAATTCCTACAAATTCAACTTCATCAATATTAACGTATAGAAGGATTTCTGCAGAGTTGTGTACAGGAGTTGTGTTCATTGCAGAATGGTCGTGAGAAACCATTTCTGTTTCATCGTAGCGAGTATCTACAGCAGGTTTGAAAAGTTCAATTTTCTGATTTGCAAATTGAGCGCGTTTAATTCTCCGAATGAGTTCTTCTGTTTTGCCAGAAAACATTGATCCGCAAATTACTTCAATCCAACCTTTACTTATACTTCTATCGGCTTTACTTTCTAGGAACATTTTTTTCTTTTTGCAATATTTTTTTTACTATTTTTGACAGCAATTTTCAAAAGACAAAATTACACGTTTTTTTCTTATAAAAAACATCATAGTACGATAAAAACAAAAAAAATATAGAACCCTAAAAATAAGAAAGTTATTATGGAGAAACCGACTGAATTTATCAAGAAAATAATTGATAATTTAACTATAATCAATAACATAGAAAAAGAATATTCTGTTCTTGAAAAAGATATTATTCTTCATAATTTACGGACTGCCTATACATATTTTCTTTCTATTTCGGCAGAAGATGGTGATGCTACTCCTGCTTTTCAGTTGAAAGAGTATAAAAATAATCCAGAGCAAGAAGCAAGAATTGCGCAATTGGAAAGTGAGATTCGGCAAAGTAATGAAGAGAAAGCGTTGTTGCAGGCACAAATTTCTCAGATTTCGATACAATATTCTCAAAAAGTGAAAGATTCTGCTATTGAGATTGAAAATTTAAAACAAAATAATCAAGCTTTACAAACAACTTTGGAGGAAAAATCTGAACAACTCAAAACTTTGATGCAGGGAAGCCAAAACTATATAGAGGTTTTGAAGGAGAAGGAGGTTATTATATCTCAATTAAAAAATGAATTGGTTGAGAAAGAGAATGCAATCCAGCAATTGCAACTTCAGAAATCTTCAGCAATTATTGAAAAAGAGGAAGTTCCTATGGTAGAAGAGTTTTCAGAGAATCAGATTGAGGAAGCGAATCTCTTTGTTGATGAAGAACCTGCAACTACAGAAATGCCACGTGCTGACGATACTGCTTTGTTAACATTTCCGGAGGCAGCGCCTGTGCAGCCTGTTGTGATTCAGGAGGAGGTACAGGAAGATATTTTATTGGATATTTTTGATGATGAGGTGGAAGAGGTTCAGAATATAGAAATGTCAGTTGAAAAAACGGCACAAGCTGCAGATGATAGAGATCTTTTATTTCCTGATGAAAAACCAAAAATGGAAGTAAAGCCGAGTCAGCAATCGCTTTTTGATACAGACGAACCTTTATACAAAGCTGAGAAGAAATCGCTGAATGATTTACTTAGTGCTCGTGAGGATATTTCGCTAGGTGCGAAGTTCCAAAATGCACGTGTAAAAGATTTATCTAAAGCAATTTCCATTAACGATAAATTCCTCTTTATCAGAGAACTATTCAGAAATAAGGGTGAAGAGTTTAGCAAATCGATTCAGCAGTTAAATGCTTGCAATACTATTGATGAGGCTTTTGATTTGATGGAAACAATGAAGAAATATTATGCTTGGGATACCACAGCACAAGCTTATTTGAAACTTTGTGATTTAGTGAGAAGAAAATTTGTGGATTAGTCCTCTTTCTCCTCGGTTTTATTCTCTTTTTCTAAACGTTGTTCCTCCTCCAAGGAATCTTGGTCGATAATATGTTTATATTTTTCACGACGCTCTTTCCACTTGTTGCGAGCGTATTGTTGCATATCTACGATATTATCGGTTTCGTCAACAATTTCCATTCCGAAGATAGATTCGATGATATCTTCCAATGTAACAATACCTTGGAATGAACCATATTCATCAACGATGAGAGCAATATGTTCTTTTTCTTCTAGAAGAGTTTCCCACAAGCGGGTAAGATTTTGTCCCTCTTCAGCCACGACAATATTTCGGGTAAGTTCAGAAAGTTTTGTATCGAATTTATCGTTTGCAACACTTTCTAGTACCGATTGACGAAGCACGTAGCCTGTGATATGGTCTTCATTTCCATCGGCAAAAACCGGAATTCGGGCGTAGTGGAGATATACCTTATTTTTATAGAATTCAGCAACAGTCATCTCTTCAGGAGCGATAGAAACCACAATTTGTGGAGTCATAATATCATCAACCTTAATATTTTCGAGTCGCATAATATTTTGGATGATTTTATTTTCGGTACCTTTGAACTCACCTTCTTCTGCGGCAATTTCCACCATTGCAGAAACCTCTTCGCGACTAACGGTAGCTTCGTGTCCTTTTTTGCCTATTCTTTTCAGTAACAGGTCAGAAAAGAGAACAAAAGGATAGGTGATAAAAATCATCACCTGAAGCATACCAACTATCTTGAGAATTAATTTTCTCCAATGAGTAGCACCGATAGTTTTTGGAAAAATTTCGGTAAAGACAAGAATCATAATTGTCAGGATTGCAGAAGCGATACCGAAATATTCATTTCCCCAAATAGCGGTTACTTGTGCGCCCACGCCAGCAGCACCGACAGTATGTGCAATTGTATTTATTGTAAGAATTGCTGCCAAAGGATGGTCAATATTTTCCTTATATTTTTTGAGAATTTTAGCAGATTTGCTTCCTTCTGCTTCCTTCATATTGACAAAGGTGATAGGTGTTGCAAGTAGAGCTGCTTCTGCTAAAGAGCATAAGAATGAAAGGATTAAAACTAATAAGATATAAAATATCAATAGTGTCATACGTTACCTATATTTTCTACAATGATGAGTTTATTAATTATCTATTTTATTTATTTGTATCTGAATATACTAATAGTGCTGCGGAATTAACGAGAACGGCGTATGCCGAGAGAACACAAATTTGCATCTTAATTTCTTCAATACCACTACCTTTCAAAACTATCAACTTGATAATATCCATATAGAACGACATTGGGTTGAGATAGTTGATATATTTTGCCCATTGCGGCATTCCTTCTGTAGGGGTGAAGATACCGCTGAGTAACACAAAAACGATAAAGAGGAAGAAAACGATAAACATTGCTTGTAGCTGATTTCGGGACGCAGCGGAGATAAAAAATCCCAACCCCAACATTACTAATAGATAGATAGTGGTTGCGCCAATCAGAACGGGAATGCTTCCTTGCACAGAAATTCCAAATATTAGTTTCATTAGAATAAGACCGAGAATAAACTCCATCATTCCCAAAATCCAAAAAGGAATCATTTTCCCTAACAAGAATTGCCATTTTTTGATAGGGGAGACATTGATTTGCTCGATAGTTCCAATCTCTTTTTCTCTTACAATATTTAGGGCAGTTACGTATGCACCGACCAAAGTAACCAAAATTACCAAAATTCCAGGTACAATTAGGTTGATATAGTTCATTCTTTCGTTGTACCAATAGATATTTGTAGATAGTAGTTTAGATGCTTCGTTGAATATAGTCATTTGATTTTCAGCTATTTCTCCAAAATATCCTTCTAAAACGTTTTGTACATATCCAGAGCCAATACCCGCCTTTACGCTATTGATAGCATTAGTACTAATTGCGATATTTGAACTCTCCATTGAATAGATAGCTTCTTCAAATTGAGCAGGAATCTCTATTAGAATATCGATATCATCGTGAAGGATTAATTTATCAGCTTCCTTTCGTGAATCTAAAATTCCCAAACTTTTAAAGTGTTCGGAGTAGGTAAAAGCATTAATAATTCCTCGTGAGGTTGATGATTTATCATTATCTACAAATGCGATTTTCAGCACTTTAATCTCATAATCAGCCGTAAAAGGGAAAATAAGAAATTGTACCAAAGGAGCTACAATTAGAATCTGCATCAATAATTTATTGCGCGATACTTGTAGAAATTCTTTTTTTATCAACATTAGAATTACCCGCATTGTTACCTCCTTTTATCGATTTGAGAAAGACTGAAAATAACCATTAATACAGACATTCCGACCAAAACCACTACATAGAACCAGATATCGGAAAATGCGGCACCTTTAAGCATCACATCTTTGATAGCCAAGATGAACCATTTTGCTGGGAATATATTAGCTGCCCATTGGAAAATAAGCGGCATATTATCGAGTGGAAAAAGGAATCCAGAAAGAAGTACTGTTGGCAGGAAGAGTCCCATCATTGTAATCATCATTGCGTCTAATTGTGATTTTGAGATGGAAGAGATTAGTAAGCCGAACGAAGCAGACACTAATAGGAAAATGAGACAAAGAAGTAGCAGTAAGGCGATACTTCCTTCGATAGGCATTTTGAATATGAATACACTCATAATCAGGATAATGATAGTGCTGAAGAATGAGATAATCATATAAGGAATTACTTTTCCGATTACGATATGGATCTTTTTTACAGGTGTAATGAGCATCATTCTCATTGTATTGGTTTCGTTTTCGCGTGCTAATGTAATGGAGGACATTAGAGCGGTAACAATAATCATTACCAATGTTATAATGCCAGGAACAAACATATAAACACTATTCAGTTGAGGGTTATAAAGCATAGCTACAGTGGCGCCAATTTTAGGACCTTGTTGATTGAATTTTTGGTTATAACTAGCAATAAAATCATCAAAAATGGAACGAAGGTAGTTATTAATAATAGAAGCTACGTTGAGGTCAGAAACGTCGTTAACCACCTGAACTTGCGCTACTTTTTCCACTTCTAATGCTTCTTCAAAGTGAGGTGGAATGATAATTGCAGCTTTAATCTGTTTATTTTTGAAATCGCCATCAATATCGGCTTCTGTATTGGGATAAGAAACCACGGTAAAATATCCTGAGGCGGTAATATCAGAGATTAATTTTTGGGATTGAGAATCTTTAGATTGGTCGAGGACAGAAATTTTGGCATTTCTGATTTCGCTACTAATAGTAAAACCGAGAAGAAGCACCAACATAATAGGCATTGCCAGCACCAATGTGAAGGTGATTTTATCCCTGAATATGTGGATAAATTCTTTCCGAATAATTGCCAATAATTCTCTCATTTTACCGTTTCACAAATTTTACAAATACGTCATCAATGGTGTTTACCTTCATCTGTGCTTTCAGTTCAGATGGTGTTCCTATCAGTTTGAGTTCGCCATCAGACATAATAGATATTTTTTCACAATATTCAGCTTCATCCATATAGTGAGTTGTTACAAAAATAGTAACACCTTCTGCAGCAGTTTTATAGATAAGATTCCAAAACTCGCGGCGCACAATTGGGTCCACACCGCTAGTGGGTTCATCTAAGAACACCACTTTAGGTTTATGAAGAATAGCGGTAGCAAAAGCCAATTTTTGTTTCCAGCCTAAAGGAATAGATTGCACCTGAATATTGGCTTTGTCTTTCATTCCCAACTCATCCAAACTTTGCATAATTTTCTGTTTGAGTTCCTTTTTAGGAATTCCATAAATGGTACCAAACAGTTGCATATTTTCAAATATAGTAAGGTCATCGTACAAGGAGAAGCGTTGGCTCATATAGCCGATACTTTGTTTGATGAGTTTGGCTTGTGTTTTTAGGTCGAAACCAGAAATGGAAGCAGTACCACTGGTGGGCAGTAGCAATCCGCATAGCATTTTGATAGCGGTTGTTTTTCCGGCACCATTAGCACCTAAGAAGCCAAAAATCTCACCCTCTTTCACTTTGAAAGAGATATTGTTAACGGCAGTAAAATTACCGAATTTTTTTGTAAGATTTTTAACTTCAACACTATACATTATATAATCCCTTTTACAAGTTCAATAAAACAATCCTCAATAGCAGGTTCAATTTTTTCTAATTGGGAGTAGGGATGTTGATGTTGGTCGAGAAAGTTTTTCAATGTGTTGACCTTATTTTCAGCATCTCCATAAAAAACAATATGCATATATTCTCCGAAAGGGTAGAAAGAGCAAGGAACGGAAAATTTTTCTAGTAGTTGTAGCAATGAGAAAGTTGCAGTAGTTTTAAGTGAGTAGAGAGTTCCTTTGAACTCTTTGACAATACCCGTGGGTGAGTTTAATGTAATGATTTTACCTTCTTGTACCAATGCAATTCTATCGCAGCGGGTAGCTTCGTCCATATAAGGTGTTGATACAACTACAGTTACACCATACTGCTTAATATTCTTTAGCAGGTCCCAAAATTCCCGGCGAGAAACGGGGTCCACGCCCGTGGTAGGTTCGTCGAGGAATAGAATTTTCGGTTTGTGAATAAGTGCACAGCAGAGAGCAAGTTTCTGTTTCATACCTCCAGATAATTTGCCTGCTGGACGGCTACGGAATGGAGCAATTTGGCGCCAAATTGGGGCAATTAAACTCATATTTTCGCGGATTCCCGTTTTATACATTGTAGCAAAGAATGTGAGATTTTCTTCCACGCTCAAATCGGGATAGAGCGAAAATGTTCCAGGTAAGTAGCCAATATGGCTTCTAATCTCTTTATAGTCTGAAAAAAGATTTTTTCCTAATATAGTTGCTGTTCCAGATGTTGGTAACATTAATGTTGTCAGGATATTAAACAACGAAGATTTTCCCGCTCCGTCGGGGCCAACCAATCCGAAAAGTTCGCTTTCTTCTACAGAGAAAGTGATATTGGAAAGTGCGCGAACATTTCCGTAACTTTTTGATATGTTATCAACCGTAAGAACAGCCATTACTCTTTACTTGAAAACAACGTCTCCTGGCATTCCTATTTTTGCGCTTCCATCATTTACAAAAGCTACCTTAACAGCATATACCAAATTTACTCTCTCTTTTTTGGTTTGAATCATTTTAGGAGTAAATTCTGCTTTGGGAGAGATCCATGAGATTTTTCCTTGCAACTTTTTGTCTGTATCTTGTGCATCCATATTAATCTCTACATCCTGACCTAAGCGCAACGAGGAAAGGATATCTTCTGTTACATACACTTTGATGTACATATTGGTAAGGTCAGCAATTTTGAAAAGAGGTTTCCCTTGAAATACCAACTCCTCTTCGTTGATGAATTTCTTCAAAATAACACCCGAAATAGGAGCAACAATTTTACATTTTGTCAAAGCTCTTTCGATTTGCATTTTTTGATATCTCATCGCTTCAACTTCTTCCAAAATAGAGTTATTAGTAGTGCTTAATGTTGATTTTGTCGCTAAAATCTGACTCTTTGTGATATTGATTTCAGCATTGATTTCATCTAATTGTTGCGTAGAAGCTGCGTTAGCAGCTACCAAGTTAGAAACACGATTTTTCTCTTTTTCAAGTGTTTCAAGTTTATCTTGTAAAGCTTTAATTTGTGAAGGCATATCAGGACGTCTAGCTAAAGCTGCATTGATAGAGGCTTCCAATTGGCGCAATTGTAGGTAAAGTTGCATTGTGTCGATGCAGCCTAATTCCGCTCCTTGTTCGTATGTTTTCCCTTCTTCTACATTGAAAACTAATAATTTACCATTATTTTCGGATGAAACCGTAATTTCATCTGCTTCAAAAACACCATACGCATCAGGTTCATCTTTTTCGTTTTGACAACTTGTGAACCCCAATATTACCATTGTTATAAGCAGCAATAAACCGCTATTCATTATTTTTTCTCTCCATGAGAGATTTTTTTTCATTTCTGACATTGTTATCTTTCTAATCTTAAACTTTATTTTACAACAATCTTTCTACTTTTTTGTTGAGAACAACTAATCTGCAAAGATAGTATTTTTTATGGATATATTTTTTATACATAATGATTTAATTTTCAGATAGTTGAAATGTTGAAAACAGAGTAAATTTCGTTTAATTTGTATCAAAAATGACTAAAATGTAGAAATTGATATTAGAGTTCCATTTTCCTCTAAAACAAATCTTTTGTTTTGGAATTGCATAATGCGGATAATGTTTTTGTGCGGAAGATTTATGTTTTCTTCTTCATTTTGAAGGGTTTGAAAATTGTAGTGAATCCATTTATCATTTTCGATGTAGGAGATTTTAGAATCTTGAAATAGAATTGGGTGAGGGGTGAGAATAGCAATTTTTCGGTCGAAATTTCCAAAAGCGTCAAAGATAAAAATGCCCTGTTCAGGGAGTTGCATCGCAACAAATGATTCTTTAATTGTATAGATTTGTGTGGGATTAAAGTTGGCGAAAGGAATGTGAGTGCGAGAAATTTCGCGAAAATAGAAATCCATAAGGATTAAATCCTGATTGGTAGGATCGAAAAGATAGATTTTATTTGCTGTAGAATAAGCGGCCAAAGAGATTGTATTATATTGATTATCGAATAGGTTTATCTCTTCTGAAAGCGGGTTTAAGTTTTCATCTAAAAAAAGAATAATTCCAGATTCTTGATAAAAAACCATAATTTTCATCGGATTTTGCACATTTATTGATGAAATTTCTCCCCATTCGAAACGAGTATAAGATGAGAGTTTTTCACCATTGTAATTAAATTTTGATAGTGAATTTCCAGAAATTACATATAGGTTTCCATAATTATCTAAAGAAAAATCATTCACATTGTGTGCAATTTCTTGTATTTCTGTCTGTTGTGCATGTGAGAATAGTATGAAACTGGCAAAGAAACTCAATAGAAAAATCTTTTTCATATAAGCAAAATTGTTTTACAAAAATAGGGAAAATTATGTTGGTAACAAATTTTGAATACAATTATCTTTCGTTTTTTATTGTAACATTGATACCATCGCTATGCGAAGAAAATTCGGGTGCGTACATACATTGTATAGATGTGATGCCATTGCTATAATTTCCTGAGAGCGTTACATTGAGCGTATATTCAAAAACGTATGTTCCCTTCGGTAGGTAATCGAAATAGAAATGGGTTGCCACATCACTAATGGCTTCGTAGTAATACAATCCATCTTGATAATGATGTTGAGAGTTTGTGGATATAGGTTCAAATGCGGCGGCACGCATATCCTTCAGATGTACAAATTCCATGTCCATAGTATTTCTAATCTCTACGCGTACTTTTACTTTGTCACCTACTTTTAGGGGTGAATTTTTCGTAATTGGAATTAAAACGTCGCTATTTTTATTGCTGCTGATTTTGAAAAGTTGTTTATGAATGGCGAGTTCTTGATCTTTGCTTTCCGTAATTTTATCCAAATCTTCCCAGTATTGCCAATAGAGCGCACCCCAAGCCACGCCATCGCTCTCTTTTTGTACGTTGATGGTTGCCATTGCTGGCGAAACCTCATCGGCAGACCAACTTTGTTTCACATATCCGAAAGCGGAGTTATTGGTTGTGTTGTTGTAAGACCAGTTGCCCACGCTTGCTTTCACCTGCTGCGACGTAAGTGTAGTTGTTTTGTTGAGCAAAAGCGCATAGCAAGCATCAGCTGTAGCCCGCGAACTCTCCCACGCTTGCGTCTGCTTTTGTCTTAGTAACCAAGTTTGCATCATTTCTACAGCTTCTTTGTCGTTCAAAATGGTGTGAAACGCCTCAATTAATAGTGCTTGGCGTTCAATAGGAGCTTCGTGCCAAAATAAACCTCTGCCCTCTTTCTTCCAAAACATTCCCATCTCGTCAGAATATTGTGCATATTTTTTGATATGCGCCAATACCTCTTTTGCCAAAATCTCATCACTATTACGATAGAAAATTAAGGCGCTCATTGCTTGCATATAGATTGATTGTTGTTTCCAATTCTTCTTCAGATTTGTATAATAAAAGTTATATGCTTCGCGACTTTTTCCGCTTAGATTTCGGTTTAGGAAGAAACTTCGTGCATATAAATATTGGATATTCAGTGAGTTATTGGTTAATAAGTTTTTCTTTTTTCTTTCCTGATATGATTTCCCTTCGCACGCATCTATGTATTGAATTGCCTTTAGCACACTGGCATTTGATGCATTCTCAATACCGAGCGCTTTCAGGTGTCCGAATCCTGTAAGAATATATTGTGTAATGTATTGATTGCTATTCCCTTTTGAAAACCAAGACCAGCCGCCATCAAAATTTTGCATATTTGCCAATTTCTCTAACGATAAATTCTGTTCCGCGCGCACTCGTTGTTCATTGAAAAGTCGTTGTAGATTCTGACGATTTTCGGATTCATTTTTTGCATCTAAAAGCCATGGGGTTTCTTCGAGTGCTATTAATTTAAGTTCTTGGTTTTTCTCTAATTGTGAACATAATAGTTCTGAATTTTCCTCTATCCATTTTTGAAAAATAGATTTGATTTCTGGATGGGAATTTATTATCTTCGAGGTGATTGCATTGGCATAGTAGCGATTGAAAAGCCGTTCGCTACATTCTTTATCGTTTTCCATTAGGTAGGGTAACGATTGCAGTACGTAACTAATTGGATTAGGAGAAAATTCAAAGGTTAGGGCATGCGTTTCTGCAGTTTTCGATGGATTTTGTAGTTTTTCGAATTGGAAAGTTTTGGCTTCAGTTCCAGTTATTGCGAACGGCAAGGTTTCTGTTACGAGCATTCGGTTAGGTAAAATAATCAATGAGGATTCTTCACCATCAGCAAATTTTGGTGTGCCAGAATTTATGGTTTCTACGCGATAGGTGAGTGCGCCTACGCCTTTCGGCACTGAAATTGGAAAGTAAAATTGCTGGCTTCCTTGTGCATTCAACTGGAAAGTTTGCAAAGAATCTCCTATCAAAATGTTGATAGGTTGGTGATTTACTGCATTCCAAAAACTGATTTTTACAATTCCGTTTTGGGTAGAATCGCTCATATTCACCACCTTAACGGCAAAGTCTATGCTGTCGCCTTCGCGGAGAAATCTCGGCGCATTCGACACAACCATCAGTGGTTTTTGCGTTTGGATAAATCGCTCGAAGTATCCTTGCATCTCCCCATGACTATGCGCAAATCCGCGCATTTTCCAACGCGTTAACGATTCTGGAATTGTAAACGAAATGAGAATATCTCCGTTCTCGTCAGTCTGTAAATGAGGATAGAAGAATGAGGTTTCATCAAAATTTTTGCGAATGGATGAAGAAAACTCTTCTTCCAAATCATTCTCACTTGCTAAATTACTCTTGAAACTATATTTGTTAAGTGCATCTTCTTCAAAATGGACTCCATCGGGTATAGAATTAGTAGAAATAGTGGAAAAATAATAATCAAAAGTCGAAAAATTACCTATTAATCCAAAATAGGTTTCTATATTATAGTTTTGAATATCACAATCTTTATAGTAGTTTTTGTATGCCAGATAGTATTGATTAAAAGTTAAAGAGTGATTGTAACGAAGTTTATGTTGGAATGAAAATACTGATTTCCAAGGCTTTGTCATTGTAAGTGCATCTAAAGAGGCATCATACATTGAGCAGAGCAACTCCGCCATTACTTTTTCACCTTGTGCATTTTTCAATCTTATTTTATATTGTTCCCGACTTCCTGGAACGGTTTTGTCGCGGAAAGTTAGAAATTCAAAATCGATATTTTTCTCCCTATCTTTAACTTCAAACTCAATAGATTTATCATAGTGAAAATTATTTTGAATTGTGAAAAAAAAGTATTGAATAATTCCACCAACATCTTCATTATCAACAATATAATTAATTTTTTTATTCTCTTGACTTAAGATGATTTTTTCTGTTGATTTCAGTTTCCCTTTAGAGAAAATTTCACACATTACGATTGCATCTTTCAAATAGGAACCTAACGTAATTTCCAAAGTATCACCAGTTTTTACAGAATTTTTTACAGAGTGAGTTACCCAAATGGGTTCGTATGCAGCACATTTCTTTTGAGATTTGTCGAAAATGAAGACAAAATCCTCTTTCTTTACTTCATTTCCAAAATTATCTTGAGTAGAAAATGTGATTTTGTAATAGCCTGGTTTGTAATTCTTTAGATTAGGAATGGAAAAATGTGAGGAATCGTTGACAGAGATTGTTCCAGAATTTACGATATTTTTCACTTTTCGATTTTCCATCAATTGTGAATTGAGAAGATCAAGATGGGGAAATGCTTGCACTAATTTTGCGGAATCGGAGAGAAAATATTCAGCGGGGTCGCAATTGTGTAGAAACGTTTCTGGGCTCTCCAAAGATTCTATCGTATAGTGCAATTCGCTCTGTTGTAATTTATTAGCGTAGTTGAGTAGTTTCACTGAAAACAAGTTGTTGTCATCAATTGAGATTTGATTAGAGATTTCGCTTTCGATTTGAAGGGCTTGTTGCGCAATTGGGAAACTGATTTCTGCATTCTGCATCTCGCCCGTAATATCCACAACTTCTGCTACAATAGTAATGTGGTAAGGTTTTGCGATGTTGTTTGGGGTTTCTAAAGTGAATTCGATGGAAAAATCGCCATTTTCGGAACTGGTAATAGTACCTTGTTCGATAGGTTGTTTCAGGCTTTCATAATATCTACTTGTGTTTATCCAAATTTTGTAGTTTACTTGTGCGTTGCTGAGTGCGTATCCAGCGTATGCTTCAATTTTTCCATTTACTTTAATATCTTGATTGAATGCATATTGATATTCAGGAACCGACAATGTTACTTCGTATGTAGGGCGTTTATATTCCTCTACGGAAAAATAGTGGTACGCAGTTGTTTTATCACACTTTGCTATAATTCTAAATTCGCCAGGAAGTGTGTTTTCGGGTAAATCGAAAGCGCCAGAAAAGGAACCGAAGGAGTTGCTCTGCAAGGTTAATGTTTTCAGTTCTATGCCATTAGAACTGAACAAACTTACTTTTGTAGAATAGTTTTCCAATAAATTCTGTTCTATCAAATTCTCGTTTTGGCGAACCTCTTCCTTTAGAACTCCTTTGAAGTAGATTTTCTGTCCTGGACGATATAGGTCTCGGTCTGTAAAAATGGTAATGTCAACAACTTGTTCTAAGGAGTTATTCTCCAACGGTCTTTGGTAAAATAGGTTGATTTGTTTCTTGAAAGATTCTCCTAACGCATTGATTTCAACATTATAATTCAAATCCACAAATCTCTCTTGAGCGAGATAGTGGTAATTAATTTTTCCATTTTTATCTGTTGTCAGGGTGATATTTTCTAAAGCAATAGTATTTTGCTGCCAACTTTTTTTCCCAACAACTTTAATATTGACTTTGGCATTATGTATTGGTTCTCCTGTTTTGCGATTTATGACAAAAAAATCACCTTCTTCAGCTCTGTAAACCAAATCGATATGAGAAACTTGTACGAACTCGCAAGCGAAAGAGTTGTCGGAGGTGGAAAAGTTGTTTTTTGATGCGCACAATACATATTCGCCATTGGGCAAACCAGGCAACAGAAAATATGCAGAATGCAATTCGTAATCGTTTATCCAATTAGGATGCAGAACCGTATCATAAATAAAATGTTCCTTGAGTATTCTTCCTTTCTGCTGCTCTTTTATTTGTTTAAATTTCTGTTTACTCATCGGAATAATACGGAAATATAGTTTTTCGCAATTCTCTAACTTTAAATTGAGCAGTGTCGGTTCATGCGGAATGATAACTTCTGGAAAAGAAAAGGAGATTCTTGCAAAATCGTTTTTGCAGAGTAATTCTTGTGCTTTTGTTGCTGATGGAGAATTTGGAGCAACTTCAATTGTTCGGTTGCACCATTTTACCGCTTCCAATTTGTTGGTTTCAAAATATTGCTCTGCCAATTTCCAACAGATTCTTTCATAATCTTTTTTATTCCGAAATTCCTCCTCCAGATTATGAAGGTATGTTAATCTATTTTCTTGAAAATCAGGTTGATTCCAAAGTGTATAGCACTGCAAGCGCTTTAAAGAGGTTTCTATTAATGCTTGAGGAGATTTTGTTAAATGAATCTGGGTTAAGGATTGAAGAGATTTTATAATGAGTTGAAAAGGTATATCATCGCTAAGGTTGGTAAGATCTAACTTTGCAAATGAGTGATTATCTTGTAAATAGATTTTTTCTTGAGAGATTTTCTCCTGATAAATTTCCCCCCAAAGAGTTTCTACAATTTCATAAACCATAAAGTCGTACAAAGTGGGTCTTTTCTCCAAATCTTCCTTTGTCTTAATAATTTCTGAATAGTTTTCAATAGGAATTTGGGCTAAAAAATCGCGATTTTTTACAGCATTTTGGCAATGGACGAGAATTTGATGCTTTAAAGTTTGTATATCCCATAACTTAAAGTCGGAGGGAATTTTCCCTTCAATGGGTGTGCGTGATTCAATTCGATATTGGTTTTCGAAGCGATAACTATCAAGAAATTTTGCCATATAGCAGTTCCAAATTGCATTATTTGCTGGAGAATCTGTGCTTTTTGCAATTTGTTGTTGTATAATAGCATACACCGAATCGCTACCGTCATCATATTTTTGTAATAACAATTCGCAATGTGTTATAATTTTAGCAATCTCTTTATCAGTCTGTTGTGCGAAAAGAGGAAAAATTCCCAATAGGAAAAGCAAAAAAACGGATACTTTTTTTCTCATTGTGAAATGATTTAAACCATATCTCTTTTTGCAACGTATTTATAATAAAAATATTATACAAAAAAAGCAGGATTTTTTCTCCTGCTCACTGACGAAAATTAGGTTAGTGATTCATCTTCCATAAAAGATTTCAAATCTTTAAATCCTTTCTGCACCTCTTTTATTCTTTTGAAATACACTTTTGTCAAGAGAAGGGAAACTCCCCAACTTGCAATTATCAGCAATAACAAAAGGATGATTATCATAGTTTGAGTAATATTCGTGAGTTGAATATATTGATAAATGAAAATGAATGACCAAGGTAGCATAAAAAGATATTGTACGCAGTAGTTTAGGGTTTCACTTTTTTTGAAAATCAGAAAATAGCGTTCTGTTTCGCACAATGTATTTTTGTAGGATTTACTTTTTAACAAAAGGAGCAGATTTATTAAAGTCCAAATTGAAAAGAAAGATAAAGCGGCTATTAGTGATACGACAACCCACTGTGCAAATGGAAGAGGGAATATAGAGATGATGACAATAAAAAGCGGAAGAATAATCACCCCTGCAGAGTTAACGGCAATAATTTTTGAAACTCTTCCTGATACAGATTTATTCAACATCTCTTGATTCACAGACTTTAATTTCTCAACTTGCTGAGAAAGAATTTCCCATTTTTTTTTCATTTCATTTAATTCCATACTTTATAACTTTTTATTGGTTTGACAGCTTTTTCAATTTCTCTTTTATGCGGGTTAGTTTTACAGCCACATTGTTTCTCGAAAGTCCAGTTATGATTGCTATTTCTTCATAACTTTTCTCATCAAGCCAGAGGAGAATCATTGCTTTCTCTAGCTTATTCAATTGATTTATAAGTTGATATAGTTCTCTAATTTGTATTTTACTTTCAATATCATTACTCCAGAATTTCATCTCTTGTGAAAAGGGAACTCGCTTCATTTTTTTATCTTTTCTGATAAATGAGATGCAAGTATTTAGTGATATGCGATAGATCCAGGTTGAGATTTTGCATTCGCCTCTGAATTTGGGCAAACTATGCCAAAGTTGAATCAGTACTTCTTGGTAGTAATCTTCAAACTCCTCTTCTCCAGCATATAGAAAACACACTTTAGAAATGATGCTTCTGTGTTGGATAATAATCTTCTCAAATTTTTCTTTGTTCCTCATTTTAATTTTTCCAAGTTAGTCGTTGAAAGAGAAAATAAGTTACAACAGGAAAATGAAAAAGCCGTCATTGGTATGACGGCTTGATGGGAAAGAATAGTTTGCTATTTAATTAATCTTGATTATCGACTAATTGTTTATCAATAAAGATACGTCCGCAAGCTTCGCAAACGATAATTTTTCTGTGGAGGCGAATATCAAGTTGACGTTGAGGTGGAATTTTACTGAAGCAGCCGCCGCATGCTTCACGGTCGATTTGAACAATTGCTAAACCGTTTCTTGCGCTTTTGCGGATTCTTTCAAAAGCAGCGAGCAAACGTTCATCAACTTTTGCTTTTAAGGTTTCAGCTTTTGCATTCAACTCCTCTTCCTCTTTTTCTGTGTCGGCAATAATATCGTCCAATTCCGCTTTTTTCTGATGAAGAACTTCCTCAATCTCTTTCAATTGTTCTTCACTTTTGGCAATCTCTTCGGTTTTATTTACAATTTCGTTAGCGATTTTGCCTTTATTTTTTTCTGCTAATTGAATTTCCAATTTTTGGAACTCAATCTCTTTTGCCAACGATTCATACTCACGATTGTTGCGAACATTGTTTTGTTGCTCTTCATAGCGATTTATCAACGCCAAAGAGTCTTTCATTTTAACATCTTGTTCCAAGCTTTTGGCTTGCAAAGATGCGATATCTTCGTGAAATTTTTCAATACGTGTTTTCATTCCCTCAAGAGCATCTTCCAAGTCGCGAACTTCATTGGGAAGCTCTCCTCTGATGACTCTAATTTTGTCAATTTGGGAACAAATTTGTTGTAAATTGTGCAAAGATAGCAACTTTTGCGCAATAGAAAGTTCCTCCATTTTTTCGGTTGAAGATTCTTCAACGTGTCCGGAGGTGTTTACTTCGTGGATTTCTGGGTTCACAAATTCGCTCATAATAATCTTATTATCAGTATTTTCAATTATTAATATTTTTCATTACATTTATTTCTCTTCAAAAGAAAACTCGAAGTTATATATAATTTACTTCACGAAGTTCCTTGTCAGAAATAAAGGTTGCAAAATTAGTAAAATTTTCTTTTAGTTCATTGCAAATAATTTCTCGTATAAAATGTTCTCCTTCAAAGTGCCCGATGTCAGCCAAAATCATCTTATTTTCGGGTCTGAAGAAGTCGTGATATTTAATGTCGCCAGTCACGTATGCGTGTGCTCCGGCGCCTATTGCTGCGGAGATAAAAGAACTACCACCACCACCGCAAACAGCCACGCGCTCAATAGGTCCATCATAGTGTCCAGAGTATCGAATTACTTGCAAATTCAGTTTCTCTTTCAAATAGGTTAAAAATTCCATTTTTTCCATAGGCTTGGGTAGAGTTCCTACTCTTCCTAAACCTACATGGCGATTTCGATTTTCCAATTTGTAAATGTCGAAAGCAGGTTCTTCGTATGGATGGTTTTGGTAAATGGTTGTAATCATTTTTCGTTGCAAAATGGAAGGGAAAATCATCTCAATGCGTTCTTCTGCTACTTTTTCTTCACGATTCTCTTCTCCGATAAAGGGTTGTGCTCCTGCTTCAGGTACAAAACTTCCAGTTCCTGTCATTGTGTAACTACAATGAGAGTAGTTTCCTAACTCACCACCCCCGATGGCAAAAAGTGCTTCTTTCAGTTTTTGCGCGTTCTGTTGAGGAACAAAAACGACAAGTTTTTGGAACATCTCCTCTTTGGGAGCCAAAACAGTACAGTTTTGTAAGCCTAACTTTTTAGCAAAAAGGGTATTTCCTCCGTATGTGGCACTATCCATATTAGTGTGCATAGAATACAATACTAATTTATTTTCTAGTGCTTTGCATAAAATTTTTCCCGTTCTGTCTGTCGGGGTAATTCTTTTAATTTCGCTGCGCAGAATCAGTGGATGGTGAGAAATTACTAAGTTGGCATTGTGAGCAATTGCATCGTCTAAAACAGCTTCACTCATATCAAAACAGACTGCTACGCCCGTAACTTCGCGCTCAATATCTCCGCATTGTACACCGCAATTGTCAAAACTCTCTTGCCAATAAAGGGGATATTTTCTTTCTAAGTGAGAAATTATTTCTTTGATTTTCATAAATTTACATTTATTAATTCAACGATGGCAAAGGTAATTATAATTTTAATTCTGGAGAGAAGAATTTCTTTGAAAAAATCATTACTTTTGCAAATCGTATTTTTGCGAAAAAGTTGTTTTATCAAAACATTAAAATTCAATAGATTATGCCAAAAATTTCAAACAAAGGGCAAATGATGCCATCCTCGCCAATTAGAAAATTGGTTCCTTTTGCAGATGAAGCTAAAAAGCGTGGAATTCACGTGTATCACTTAAATATTGGTCAACCAGATATCGAAACACCAGAATGTGCAAGAGAAGCGGTAAAAAGGGCAAATATTTCGGTGCTTGCTTATAGTCACTCTGCAGGTTACTTGAGTTGCCGCGAAAAACTTTCTCAATATTACAAAAGTGTAAATATAGATGTTAATCCTGATGAAATCATTGTTACAAATGGCGGTTCTGAAGCGATTCTTTTTGCTTTCAATAGTTGTTTGGATAATGATGATGAGGTGATTATCCCAGAGCCATTCTACGCTAACTATAATGGTTTTGCTTGTACTTGCAACGCAAAAGTGAAACCTATTTACTCTACAATTGAAAATGGTTTCGCTCTTCCAAGTATAGAAGAGTTTGAAAAAATTATTACGCCTAAAACTAAGGCAATTATGATTTGTAATCCGAATAATCCAACAGGTTATCTTTATTCAAAAGAGGAGATTTTGAAGTTGGCAGAGATTGTGAAAAAACATGACTTGTTCCTCTTTGCAGATGAGGTTTACAGAGAATTTTGCTACGATGGTCATGAACATTTTTCTGTTATGCAAGTTCCTGAAATCGCACAACATGTTGTTTTATTAGATTCTGTGTCAAAACGTTATAGTGCATGCGGTATCCGTATTGGTGCTTTTGTAACACATAATAAAGAGGTTTACGCTACAGCTATGAAGTTCGCTCAAGTTCGTTTGAGTCCTCCTTCTTACGGACAAATTATGACCGAAGCGGCTATTGATACTCCAAAATCCTATTTCGATAGTGTTATCCAAGATTATGTGGCTCGTAGAAATACAATTATAGAGGCTATTAACAAAATGCCAGGTTGTATGTGCCCAACACCTAAAGGAGCGTTTTATATCGTGGCAAAATTGCCTATCGATAACTCTGACAAATTCTGTAAGTGGCTTCTTGAAGAGTTCAATTATAACGGTAAAACTGTTATGGTAGCCCCTGCTACAGGCTTCTACTCCAAACCATCTTTAGGTACCAACGAGGTTCGTATTAGCTACTGCTTGAAAGTAGAAGATTTGAAGGAAGCAATGATTTGCTTGGAAGAAGCGCTTAAGGTTTATCCAGGTAGAGTTTAATGGATTTTGAATTAGTTGCCCCCTACGCTCCTAGTGGAGACCAACCCACTGCTATCAAGCAACTGGTCGAAGGCTTAAAACGCGGCGATGAAGCACAAACCTTGTTGGGCGTTACTGGCTCAGGAAAAACTTTTACTATTGCCAATGTGCTGAAAGAGGTGAATCGCCCCGCTTTGGTTTTAAGTCATAATAAAACTTTGGCAGCGCAGTTGTACAACGAGTTCAAACAGTTCTTCCCTAATAATGCGGTAGAATATTTTGTTTCTTACTACGATTATTATCAACCAGAAGCATATATTCCTACCTCTAATACTTATATCGAAAAAGATTTATCTATCAATCAAGAGATTGAGAAATTAAGATTACACGCCACGTCTTCCCTTCTTTCGGGAAGACGTGATGTTATTGTAGTAGCCTCCGTTTCATGTATTTACGGAATTGGAAACCCAGAAGATTTTGCTAAAATTATTATCAAAGTCGAAAAAGGAATGACATTGAATCAAGACCATCTGCTCTATGCTTTGGTCAATGGACTCTATTCCCGAACGGAGTTGCAATTAGAACCAGGGAAATTTCGTGTTAAAGGGGATACTATTGATTTGTTTCCTCCCTATAGCGATATCGCCTATCGGATTATCTTTTGGGATAATGAAATTGAGAAAATCGAGGAAATTGAGGTTGAATCGGGTAAGCGTATAGTAGAATTAGATAGGCTTACTATCTATCCAGCAAATATCTTTGTAACATCTCAAGATTCGATAAATGAGGCGATTATAAATATAAAATTAGATTTGGGAGAACAGATTAACTATTTAAAGTCTCTTGAAAAACATTTAGAAGCCAAACGTTTGGAAGATAGAGTGAATTATGATGTGGAGATGATGAAGGAGTTGGGTTACTGCTCCGGAATTGAAAACTATTCACGCTATTTTGATAAGCGCAAACCAGGAGAACGACCTTTCTGTATTTTGGATTTCTTTCCTGATGACTTTATTCTTGTTGTGGATGAAAGCCACGTTACCATTCCGCAGATTGGTGCAATGTATGGCGGTGACCGCGCACGAAAAGTCAACCTTGTAGATTATGGATTTAGACTTCCTGCAGCAATGGACAATCGACCGCTGAAATTTCACGAATTTGAAAGTTTAATAGGTCAAGCTATATATATGAGTGCAACTCCTGCTAACTACGAGTTAGAACGCTCCGCTGGCGTTGTGGTAGAACAAGTAGTTCGTCCTACTGGGTTGCTTGACCCTCCTATAGAGGTTCGTCCCGCAGATAATCAGGTTGATGATTTGCTTAACGAAATTGAGGATACGGTTAATAAGGGAGAGCGTGTTTTAGTAACCACTTTGACCAAGCGGATGGCGGAAGAGTTGACCGGTTATTTGATACGGATTGGTATTCGCACGCAGTATATTCATTCCGATGTGGATACGTTGGAGCGAGTAGAAATTTTGCAGAACCTGCGCGCAGGTGCTATTGATGTGTTGGTAGGTGTGAATCTATTGCGCGAAGGATTAGACCTGCCAGAAGTTTCTTTCGTGGCGGTAATGGATGCAGATAAGGAGGGCTTTTTACGTAATGAGCGTTCGTTGACACAAACTGCAGGACGAGCAGCACGCCATGCTAATGGTCACGTGATTTTCTATGGCAATAAAATCACTAAATCGATGCAAGCTACTATTGATGAAACAGAGCGCCGAAGGGCAAAACAGATCGCTTATAACCAAGAACATAATATTGTGCCCACAACAGCCATAAAATCTGATGACACAAACCCCATTTATAGAACTGGAAATATGTCATCTTCACAATCCTATAATTCCTTTTCAATTCCAGAAAAAGTGGCTGCAGAAGAGGAAAATCCTTATAAAATGCTAAATAAAGAGCAACTACAGGCAAACGTAAAAAACTTGCGTAGGCAGTTGGAAATTGCCGTTAAAGATTTGGATTTTATGAAAGCAGCGGACCTAAGAAACCGCATCCTTTTACTTGAAGAGATGATTTTCAACTATTAAAGTTTGTGTAGTAATTTTCTGACTTTGTCATTGAGTACCTAAAACCAACTTTAATAATTTATTCTTGATAATAGTATAATATTGTTAATAAGAAAATTTGGAGATAATATCAGGAAAAAGAATCATGATTTCTCTAATTTAAAATATCAAATTTAGAGTTGTTGCTAATAAATTCAGGAACAATCTCTTTCATCTTTTTGACAATAACAAAAGGATCACTATTTTTCAAAGCTATTAGTTGAGCAATTTCTTGAGATACAGATTCATATTCATATCGACGAACATTAGCAATCATAATCTTTTTATAATCTGTTTGTATTGTATTTTCTTGATTTGCAAGTAATTCTTCATATAATTTTTCTCCTTCGCGTAAGCCTGAGAAACGGATTTCAATGTCCTTTCCTAATACCAAACCCGAAAGTTTTATCATTTTTACTGCTAAATCGTAAATTTTTACGGGTTGTCCCATATCGAAAATGAAAATTTCGCCACCATTACCTACTGCTCCTGCAGTGAGTACTAATTGACAAGCTTCAGGAATGGTCATAAAATAGCGGGTAATATCAGGATGAGTTACTGTAATAGGTCCTCCATTCTCAATTTGACGTTTGAAAATAGGAATAACAGAGCCTTTGGAACCCAATACGTTACCAAAACGAGTAGTGATAAATTTGGTGCATTTTTGATGGAAGTTTAGTGATTGTACATAAATCTCAGCTATACGTTTTGATGCTCCCATTACGCCCGTTGGATTAACAGCTTTATCCGTCGAAATCATGACAAACTTTTCCACGTTATGTTTTACAGAAAGGTCTGCTAATAATCTGGTTCCCTGTATATTAACTTTAATAGCAGCCTGGGGATTTTCCTCCATAATTGGTACGTGTTTATATGCTGCTGCGTGATATACTAATTGTGGTTTGTAAGTGCTAAAAATCTCTTCCATCTTCTCTGTATCAGTAATATCGCATACCAATATTTCTACATTTTTCAAATGATTGAAACTATTGCAGTAACTGCGCAAGAAGAAAACGGGAGTTTCTGAATTGTCAACTAAAATTAATTTTCCATAATTGAAATTTAGCAGTTGTTGTACAATCTCGCTACCTATAGAACCTGCAGCTCCTGTAATTAAAATGGTTTTGTTTACGATATCTTTGCTAACTAATCGTTTATCCATTACAATAGGGTCGCGTTCTAATAGATCTTCAATCTTTACTTTCTTAATCTGTTTAAAACTTAAACTTCCATTAATCCAGCGAGTAACAGGTGGAACTTGTAATACTTTTACATTGTACGGAAGCGCAATTTCTGTAATTTCATTCTTTTTTGATGCTGGAAGGTCTTGGACTGAAATAATTAGAAATGAAATATTGTTTTTTTGCAGATATTCATCTAATTTTTGATATCTAATTACAGGAAGATTTTCTACCTCTTTGCCTACTTTCTTAGGGTCTTCATCAATAAAAGCTAATACATTATATTTGGTTTTAACATCTCTATCTAACGCTTTTTTTGTAGTAATTCCACTCTCGCCAGCACCGAAAATAATGATATTTTTTTTCAATCTTGTGGGATTTACTTGCTCCAAATAGAAAAGTTTGAATGATAATCTGTAGATAATTAGAAATACTGTGGAGATAAAAAATTCCATTCCTGGAATGGAAACTGGTATTAAGTGCGTTCCATTTATTAAATATGTAATTTTATTAACAACATAAATTAAAAGTGTTCCTCCTAAACATGAAAGAAAAATCCGAATAACATTCTGTGCGTTCGTATATCGAACAACCATTCTTTCTGTGCGGAAAAGAAGGAAAAAAATAGCACGAACAGGAAGAATTAGTAAGGGTGCTTTCCAATATATGTCATAAGGTAAATTACTTAGCTCTTTGAATGATGCACGAATTAGTAGAGCTAACATAACAGCAAATCCTACGCAAATCAAGTCGAGAAACATGATTACCCAAGTAGGAACTATGTTTAATCTTGAAAAGTTTTGTTTTACCATAATTTTATCGAATGTAGATTCTTGGAACTCTTTTTGATATGGAGGTTAGTAATTCGTACGGAGTTTTGCCAATCTTTTGGGCAATATCATCTACCCGATTGGTTTCTCCGTATACAATAACTTCATCTTCAACACAAACCGAAATGCCGGTTACGTCAATCATACACATATCCATACAGATTTTGCCCACAATTGGACAATGCTTGCCCTTTACTACCATTGATCCAACACCATTACTTAGTTCGCGTGGAAGACCATCGGCATAACCTAACGGAACAATGGCTATTTGCATATCGTGTTGCGCAGTAAATGTTCTGTTGTAACCAATGGATTCCCCCTTATATACACTCTTTATTTGTGTGATTAATGATTTTAATGTTATGGAATGTGATAGAAATTTTTGTGTCTCTTTTGATGTTGAAAAACCATATAATCCTAAACCTAATCTAACCATATCATATTGATAATCAGTGTAATTTACAATTCCAGCAGAGTTTAGAATATGTTTTAGGAATGGTTGTCTAATTTGTTGAGTAATTTTTTGACAGATCTTGTCAAAAATAGTAATCTGTTTTAGTGTAAATTCTTGTCCATCAGGATTGTCAGCATCAGCAAGATGTGAGAAAACAGAAGCTAATTTCAGTTGATGATTATTTTGTATAATTGCTATTGCCTCATCAATTTCCTCTTCATAAAGACCAATACGATGCATTCCTGTATCGATTTTTAGGTGAATAGGAAATTCGGTAATATGAGGATAATGGGTAAGAGTCTTAACCAATTCTTTCAAATAATAGATTGTAAAAATCTCAGGTTCAAGATTATATCTAATCATTACATGAAAGTTAGCGGCTTCGGCACCTAGTACAATAATAGGCGTTCTAATATTTCTTTTTCGTAAAATTACTCCCTCATCAGTATAGGCTACGGCAAGGTAAGCTATATGATGGTAGGTTAACTCGTTCACCAATTCTGCATCACCCAAGCCATAACCCATCGCTTTTACCATCGCAACCATTTGTGTTGTGGGTTTTAATTTGCTTTTAAAAAAGTTTAGGTTGTTGATAATAGCTTCTAAGTGAACTTGTAGATGTGTTTGCTGGCAGCGATTTTGTAGTGATTCAACAATTTTTTCAAATCGAAAACTTCTAGCACCTTTTATCAGTACAGCCTTACCTGCAATATCAATTTGGCCAATTTGTAGTAGTAGTTCTTCTGTAGTATTAAAGGTGTATCGGTTTTCTACCTCAAAAATCGATGCGTAGTGGGTAATTTTTGTTCCTATTAATACTAATGTGGAAATTTTATTGCTATTTATTAGTTCAGCAATATGCTGATAATCTTCAGGAAATAGTGTAACTTGTTCAAAATCAGAAATAAATAGAACTTTTTCCCGATCTTTAGATTGATTTTTTAGAAAATCTAAAGCAATGCGTAAAGAGTTGATATCAAGGCTGTAAGTGTCGTTTATAACAATAGATTGATTCAATCCCTCTTTAACCTCCATTCTCATAGAGATAGAGGTTAGTTTCTGAAGTTTCTGATTGATTATGGGCACACGATAACCTAAATAGAGCAGCAAAACAACAACGTGCATAGCATTTTCTACATAAGCATTATCCATAAAAGGTATGCAAATAGATTCTTCTAAGCCCTGAATAGAAATTATGGTTTGCTGGTTTTTAATCTCTTTTTCAATTATTCTATATCTTGCAGTTTCAGAATTTCCCCACGAAATTTTTTTTAATCGATTATATTCTTTTTCTTGTAATAGGTTGCAAATTAATTCATAATCAGTGCAATATATTAGGGCTTCGGAGGATTGGAAGAGTTTTAATTTCTCTTTAGTCTTCTCTTTTGCATCGGTAAAAAACTGGCTATGAGCTTCGCCAATATTAGTGAGAATTCCTATTTGAGGCTGAATCATGCGCTCTAATTTTTCCATCTCACCGCATTGCGAAATCCCAGCCTCTAAAAGTGCAAAATTGTGTTTGTTTTGCATTTGTAATACCGAAATGGCTACACCAATTTGCGAATTATAACTATTAGGGTTAGCAGCAACATAATAGTTGTCTGATAGAATTTGTGTTAGCCACTCTTTTACAATAGTTTTTCCATTACTTCCCGAAATTCCTACCACTGGAAATGTAAATTTTTTTCGATGTTCTATCGCTAACTCTTGCATAGCAAAAATAGCGTTATCTACTTGGAAAAAATTGGCGTGATAGGTGGAGAATAGGTTGATATCTTGAGTAATTACAAAGTTTTTAACCCCTTTTTCATATAATTCGAGAATATATTTATGTCCATTATCTTTTTCCGTTTTGATGGCAAAAAAAATGGTTTGTGAAGGTAATGTCAACTTACGACTATCGAACAAGAACTCACTAATCGGAGAATTTGCATCCGATAAGCGCGAAGCTATGCAGGTTATAGCTGCTGTAATATTCAGAGCCTTCATCACCTTTATAATTGAAAAAATATTATTTTTTCGAGTTATTTCTATTTCGTAAAATATCCACAGCAAGGTAGATAGCATTGCGCATAGATTGTGCTATTGCTACATTTTTGCCTGCAATATCGTATGCCGTACCGTGGGCAGGAGAGGTTCTTACAATGGGCAAGCCTGCTGTATAGTTAACACCAGTTTCGCCTGCTAATAATTTAAAAGGAATCATTCCTTGGTCGTGATACATAGCTAATACAGCACTGAATTTTTTGTATTTTCCTGATGCAAAGAAACCATCGGCAGGGAAAGGCCCAAATACATTCATTTTTTTGTCAGTAGCTTGCTGAATCGCAGGTATAATAATCTCCTGCTCCTCTTTGCCTAAAAGCCCGTTGTCACCTGCGTGTGGGTTTAGGGCTAGTACAGCAATAGTGGGGTTTGTACATAAAAAATCTTGAACTAAAGATTGATGCAAAATTGTCAATTTATCGACAATTTTCTGCGTTGTAATTTCTGCCACAACTTTCTTTACAGGGGTATGGTTAGAAACAAAAGCAACCTTTAACAAGTCATCAACCATCATCATTAATGAATTAGATGATGAAAATTCATTGCTGAAGTATTCAGTATGACCAGAAAATTTAAATTTTTCGGACTGAATATTTTCTTTGTTGATGGGGGCAGTAACAATAGCATTTATTTTATTGTTTTTCAAATCTTTAGTGGCAGCTCTTAATGAAAGTTCAGCCAAATTTCCAGCTATTGTTGTAGAGTTACCCAATTCGATTTTCACCTCTGTGTCTTGAAGATTAATCAAATTGGGTTTTTTATTTACAGCTTGATCAGCGTCTTTTATAAACTGAAATGAGAAATCTCCGAGATTAATGGCCTTTCGATGAAAGGTGGCAACTTTTGCTAAACCATATACAATGGGTGTACATACCTCCATCATTTTTGTATCGGCTAATGCCTTAATAATCACTTCATAACCAATACCATTGATGTCACCATGTGTGATTCCTATTTTGTACAGAGATTCCATAATTATCTATATTTAGAGTGTTACCTTTACTTCATATTCTTCGTAGCCTTCTACAATATCTCCAACTTTGATATCATTAAAGTTTTCAATATTTAAACCACAATCTTGGCCCGCAACTACCTCTTTAACGTCATCTTTGAAACGTCTTAAAGAGCCTAACTTTCCAGTATAAACTACGATACCATCTCTAATTACGCGCACTTTTGTGTTTCTTTGCAATTTTCCGTCAAGAACCATACAACCTGCCACATTTCCAACTTTACTAATTTTGTAAACTTCGCGAATTTCAATGTTGCAGAGTACTTTTTCACGAATCTCTGGGGAGTGCATACCTGCAATTGCATCTTTAATTTCGTTAATAGCTGTATAGATGATAGAATATGTTCTGATATCAATTTGCTCCTGTTCTGCCAATTTTCTTGAACCTGCAGATGGACGAACCTGGAATGCCACGATAACGGCATTAGAAGCAGATGCTAATAATACATCGCTTTCGGTTACTTGTCCTACTGATTTGTGGATTACATTTACCTGAACTTGTGGTGTAGAGAGTTTTAGTAATGAATCTGAAAGTGCTTCTACAGAACCATCTACATCACCCTTTACAATGATATTCAATTCTTTAAAGTCACCGATAGCAATTCTTCGGCCGATTTCGTCAAGTGTAATATGCTTTTGTGTTCTCAATCCCATTTCGCGTGCCAATTGTGCACGTTTTGTAGCGGCAACGCGAGCTTCGTGGTCAGAGTGGCAAACATTGATAATATCTCCAGCTTGCGGTGCTCCGCTCAATCCTAATAACAATATTGGAGTTGCAGGACCAGCAGACTGAACTTGCTGATTTCTTTCATTATACAATGCTTTTACTTTTCCGTAGTGTGTTCCTGCAAGTACAGGATCTCCGACTTTGATGGTACCATTCTGTACCAAAACTTTGGCAACATAACCTTTACCTTTATCCAATGAAGATTCAAGAACTGTTCCTACACCATTCTTTTTAGGATTAGCTTTTAGCTCGAGAAGTTCTGCTTCCAATAACACTTTTTCTAGTAGCTCTTCCACATTTACACCATGCTTAGCATCAATCTCTTGGCATTGATATTTGCCACCCCATTCCTCTACAAGAATATTCATTGCTGCTAATTCCTCTCTAATTTTATCTGGATTTGCAGTAGCTTTATCTATTTTTGTAATAGCAAATACCATAGAAACACCAGCAGCTTGAGAGTGGTGAATTGCCTCAACAGTTTGGGGCATTACTGCATCGTCGGCTGCAATAACAATAATACAAACATCGGTAACTTTTGCACCGCGCGCACGCATTGCCGTAAACGCTTCGTGACCAGGAGTATCCAAAAAGGTGATTTTTCTACCATCTTGCATTGTTACTTCGTATGCACCAATGTGTTGTGTGATTCCTCCTGCTTCACCAGCAATTACATTCGATTTTCTAATATAGTCCAATAAAGAGGTTTTACCATGGTCAACGTGTCCCATAACGGTAATAATAGGATGACGGGGTTCCAAATCCTCTTCATTGTCATCAGTATTAATAGCTAACTCCTCTTCAATATCAGCTTTTACAAATTCTACTTCGTAACCAAATTCATCTGCAAGCAATGAAATAGTTTCTGCATCTAAACGTTGGTTGATAGAAACGGCAAGTCCAATACTCATACAAGTGGAGATGATAGTAACAACAGGAAGATTCATCAAAGTTGCAAGTTCATTAGCGGTAAGGAACTCTGTAACTTTGAGTTTCTTTTGATCTTGTTGTGCTTGTAGTTCATTTTCGCGCATCTCCTCTTGGATGTGCTGACGTTTTTCTCTCTTGCGTTTTGACGTTTTGGATTTACCAAGTGGTTCGAGGCGCATCATTGTCTCTTTGATGTGGCGTTGAATATCCTCTTGAGAAATTTCTGCCTTAGGAGCGGGTTGCGCTTTCTCTTTTTTATTGTTTTCGCCAGAAGGTTTGTTTGCTGGATGTTTAATTCGGGTTCTCTTTCTCTTCTTCTTCTCTTCATTTTCCGAATTATTTTCCTTTTTCACAGGTTGTTCTTTCTCTTTTTTCGGGGTTTCTTTACTCTTGAAAGAGTCAAGATCTATCTTCCCTTTAACAACAGGTGCTTGTATTTTGGTGTAAACGGTTTCTATAAAGTTGGGATCCTTTTCTGGTTCAGTTTCTGTTGTAGTTTTTTCCTCAACATCTGTTTCCTCTTTTTTAATCTCTTCTGTAACAATAGGTTCTTCTTTGGGTTGAACAGGGGCACTCTTCTTCTTATTTAGGTTGTCTAAATCAATTTTTCCTGTTACTTTTATTCCAAAATGTTCTTTGAGTTCATCTTCTTTGCTCAATTCAACAGGTTCTGGAGTAACCTCTTCTTCAATGTTTGAAGAAGGTTGTTCTTCCTGCGGAATTTCTGGCTCAACATCAACTGCTACCACCTCTTGTGCAGGTTCCACTTCGGGTTGCGCAATGGGTTCCTCTGGAGTCGGTTCTTGTGTTTCCTCTTTAATCTCCTCTGTAGGTGTTGATGCCTTTTTGGTTTTATTAAATTGATTTAAATCGATGGTCCCCAAAATTTTAGGAGTTGGAATTTCAGCTTTAATAACCTCTTCTTGTTTTTCAACAATTTCCTCTTTCTCCTTTACGGCAGAAACTTCTGGTTCAGGTGTTGGCTGAGCTTGTGAAACCTCTTGTGCAGTTTTTGAAGATGATGTATCTTCATTTTTCTTATTGTAAACACCGATATTAATCTTCTGCGCTTCCTCTTTCGAATCTTTGAAAACTTGAAACTCCTTTATGAGGACGTCGTACATCTCCTCAGTAAGTTTAGCGTTGGGATTATTTTCAATATCGAAGTTTTTCTTTTTCAACAAATCCACAGCGGATTGTATCGAAACATTAAATTCACCTGCTGCCTTTCCTAAACGGGGTATTTTCCTTTTTTCTTTTTCTGCCATAATTAAATTTTAATTCGTTAAGTAAATAATGAGATTAGGAGTAAACAAATGAAGGTACTATTTAATATCAAGTTCCTTTTTGATAGATGCTAATACTTCGTCAACAGTTTCTTCCTCTAAATCAGTACGTTGAATAAGTTCTTCTCTGCTGATTTTGATAACACTTAATGCAGTATCGCAACCAATATTCTTGAAAGCATCTATAACCCATTGGTCAAATTCATCGCTAAATTCATTCAAATCAACATCTTCCTCTTCTACTATGTCATCTCTGAAAACATCAATGTCATATCCAGAAAGTTTACTTGCTAATTTGATATTATATCCACCTTTACCAATTGCCAACGACACTTGGTCGGGTTTCATATAAACGTTAGCCGTTTTGTTCTCTTCGTCCAATTCTATAGAACTAATTTTTGCAGGACTAAGGGCACGGGAAATAAGAAGGCTTGTATTTGATGTATAGTTGATGACGTCAATATTTTCATTACGCAACTCTCTGACAATACTATGGATACGACTGCCTTTCATACCTACGCAAGCACCTACTGGGTCAATACGATCATCGTATGATTCTACCAAGACTTTGGCTCTTTCTCCTGGTGTGCGTACTACATTTTTAATGGTGATTAGTCCATCATAAACTTCTGGAATTTCAGTTTCCATCAATCTTTCCAAAAATTGTGGTGATGTACGTGAAATAGTAATTCTTGGTGTAGAGGAATTTACGTCAACACGAGCAACTACTGCTGTTAAAGTATCGCCTTTTTTGTATTTATCAGCAGGGATTTGTTCTGAACGAGGTAGTACTAGTTCAACGTCATCTTCATCGTGTACTAAAATCTCTTTCTTAAACACTTGATTTACTTCACCCGTAATCAATTCCCCAATTTTATGTTCATATTTCTTATATATAACATCTTTTTCATATTCCATTACTTTCGTAATCAAATTTTGACGAAGTGCCAAAATCTCACGACGAGCGAAATCCGATAATTTGACGTTTTCTACAACCTCTTCTCCTACTTCAAAGTCAGGCTCAATTTTGATTGCTTCCGAAAGAGCAATTTGTGTATATTCATCTTCCAACTCCTCATCTTCTACAATCTCGCGAGATCTCGTAATCTCTAAGTCTCCTCGATCCACGTTCACTGTAACATCAAAATTAGCATCTGGACCATATTTCTTAGCTAAAGCAGCAAGAAATACATCTTGCAAGATCTTCATCATTGGCTCTCTGTCGATGCTTTTAAACTCTTTAAACTCGGTAAAGGTGTCCGTTAAATTTAATGTTTCTTCCATTAGTTTATTTATTTGTTATTTCTACTTTCTATGTTAGACAAAAAAAGGAGGGTTCTCTTCCCCTCCTCGTATCTCCTTACAAAAAACTCTCACCAATTGAGATGAGAGTTTAGAGTTGACCAACCAGGACTCGAACCTAGACTGGCAGAACCAAAATCTGTAGTGCTACCATTACACCATTGGTCATTGTCGTTTGAGGCTGCAAAAATACATTTTTTTTTTATGCAATACACATTTTTTCTTTTTTTTGTGTAGAAAAAAGAATTTTTTGTAAACAACAGATTATTAGTTGGTTATAAAAGAATAATGTTGTTATAATTTCAATACTTATATTTTTTAAGGGGAAAAATGAGGAAAATTTAGAATAAAATCGGAGATTTATCGCAAGTTTTGGATGGATTATTCCTCGTTATTGTCGTAATATGTTGGAGAAATATGGGGGTAAAGAATAGAATTTTCCCTAGTTTCGTTCTCTCCCCAAAGGGGTAGAAAGAGGTGGTCAATGTTTTCTACAGGAATTGTTGTGCGTAAAGATAGGTTTTTTCTCTTATTTTTTTTGAGAAATTCTCGTTTGTAAATCTCTAATTGATAAAAAAGGTCTTTTAAAATTTCACTAAGAGGTTTTTTCTTCTTTTTTGGAGAAGTGTTTGTTAAGATATTGCTGATATTTTGAACTGTGAAAGTAGATTTTTGCATTAACTGATGTTCAAAATTTTCAATGTTGATATTGTACCCATTCTCCATCACTGACAAAATCAAGTAGTCGTAATTAGCAATTTGCTCTCGATGCATCGCTAATCCGTGCATATTAATGAAGTATAGCATCTCTTCGAAAAGAGATAACGTTTGAAAGGTGCAGTTTTTTTCTTTATTGGATTTGAGGAAATTACATCCTTTATAATTGTATGTTTTATTTTCCATTATATAGCAACACACCTCTTCGTCAGAGGAGTGAAGTGCCATTGCAACTCGAAACTTCCCTTCGTGTTCATCTGTTGTCAGAACTTGGGTAGTCATATACGAGAAGGATAATTTTAATTGTTTTCCTATGGTATCAATAAACCGGAAAAACGAGTTTTGTGATTTTACCGCAAAAATGTTATAGGTAAAGTTTTCTCCAAAAGCAGACTTTATGGTATAACTTTTGCTATGAGAGACAAGTTTAACCATTTATTACCTCCCATGCTGCTTCTGCTGCTGATTGTTCAGCTTTTTTTATGGTAAAATCACTGCCACGGCCCATCTCTTCATTATTTACAAAAGCAGTGATATTGTATAATTTTCTGTTTGCTGACCACTCCACAGAAGTTTGTTCAAATCTAATATTTTTGTTGTTTTTTCTGCCCCAATTAAGCAGTAAACTTTTGAAATTGTGGTCCTCTGAAATAACGGATTCAATATCCATGTGAGTATTCAATATGTCAAGCACAATTTTTTTTGTTTTTGGGTAGCCTTTATCCAAAAAAATTGCACCTACTAATGCTTCAAATGCATCTCCAGGGGCACATTTAGGACAATTGTTGTTATCGTAGGAGAGAAATTGCGTAAGAGCAATAGTACGTGAAAGTGCATTTAACCGATCGCGGCATACAATGTTTGAGCGCATTTGGGTTAGGTCTCCTTCTCGATGAGTTGGAAACCTTTTAAAAAGATATTCGGCAACGATGGACCCTAAAACAGCATCTCCTAAATATTCTAATCGTTCATTATTTAAAGTTCCACAAATTGGGTCTTTGGTAGATGCAGAACGATGTATAAATGCTACTTTATAAATCTCAATATCACCAGGTCTGAAATTCAATACATTTTTAAGAAAATCAGATATGGATTTGTCTATTGCGGATTTCTTAGTAAAAGGGAACAATGAAAAGATTATTTATTCGTATTTGGTAAATAATAGGGATGCATTGTGACCTCCAAAACCGAAAGAGTTGGAGATTGCTACGCGGATATCTTTTTCCACCAAATGATTAGCACAAAAATTGTAAGATGGCAATGCTGGGTCCACATTTGCTAAATTAATTGTAGGTGGGATTTTTCCTGTTTTAACAGACAAGATAGTTGCTACAGCTTCAATAGCTCCTGCAGCCCCTAACAAGTGTCCTGTCATTGATTTAGTGGAATTGATAAGAAGATTGTTTGCGTGTTCTCCAAATACGGAGGTTATTGCTTTGCATTCAGAAATATCGCCTTGCGGTGTACTAGTAGCGTGAGCATTGATATGATCAACATCTTCTGGTCGCAAGTTGGAATCAATGATACAATTGCGCATGGCTGCCGCGGCAGATATCCCTTCTGGATTGGGAGCCGTAACGTGGAATGTGTCTGTTGAGAGTCCAACGCCTGTTAATTCAGCGTATATTTGAGCTCCTCTTGCCACAGCGTGTTCATATTCTTCCAGAATTAGTGCTGCAGCTCCTTCTCCCATTACAAACCCATCTCTTGATTGGTCAAATGGACAAGATGCTGTTTGATAAGAATCATTATTAGTAGAGAGTGCACGCATAGCATTAAAGCCCCCTACCGGAGTAGGCAAAATGCAAGCTTCGGAGCCTCCTGAAATAATGACTTCAGCTTTTCCTAACTTAATGTAATGATAGGCATCGGCAATTGCATGCGCTGCAGATGCGCACGCCGATGAAACAACGTAACTTACACCTCTAATGTCGTGACGTATAGCAATTGATCCTGCAATCATATTGCCTAATACTTTAGGAATGAGATAGGGACTTAGTCGCGGAATTTCTCCGTTACCAAGATAGGTTCCTACAGCCTCCATAATAGATTCGTAACCACCAACGCCAGTTCCTAAAATAACTCCAACACGATCGCGATTTAGATTTTTCATATCCAAACCGCTATCTTGAATTGCTTCTTCGCAAGCAACAACAGCATATTGCCCACAAGAATCCATTAACCTCAACTCTTTTCTGTCTATAAAATCAGTTGGATTGAAGTTTTTTATTTCGCAGGCAAATTTTGTTTTAAAATGTTCGGTGTTAAAACGTGTAATAGGACCAGCACCACTTACTCCTTTTTGCAATGCACTCCAATATTCAGGAACTGTATTGCCAATAGGAGTAAGTGCGCCTAACCCTGTAATAACTACTCGCTTAAAATTCATTACGAGAATAAAGTGTAGATATTACTTCTTCAATTGAGATTCAATGTAATTAATAGCGTCACCAACGGTTTCAATCTTTTCTTGGTCTTCATTATCGAAGGTAATGCCAAATTCGTTTTCAAATTGCATAATTAACTCAACAGTGTCAAGAGAATCTGCACCTAAATCAATTGTAAAATTCTTTTCTGGAGTTACTTCAGCTGGATTAACATTTAGTTTTTCAGCAATAATACTTTGAACTTTTTCTTGAATTTCTGCCATAATTTTCTTTTTTTAATTGATGCCGCAAAAATAGTATTTTTTTTTTGATTGGTTATCTTTTTATTTTTTCCTATTCCTAGATTTGTATAAAGTGTTGTTATTCAGTATTATAAAATTTAACTTACATTAACATTTTTTGATTTTACTTTGTTCATCTTCTGATATAATCTTTCTTTATTAATCAAAATCGGGAGCAATTCTCTCGATTTTTTCCAACTGATCTATCTTAGAAAGGTTCTCAATAAGTTCATTTAGGGCTTTCACATTTTGAATGTAAAGCATCAATTTTCCGTTGAATATATTGTCTTTTGTAGAGATATTAATGGAGCGAATGTTTAGGTCTAATTGGGAGGTGACAACATTAATTATCTCTTTAATCATTCCTTTTCGATCGAAGCCTGTAATAGTGATGCCCGTTAAGAATGAGACTCCTTGTTCTTTTCTCCATTTGGCTTTAATGATTCTGTTTCCATATTTTGACATAGCAGCAATTGCATTTTTGCAGTTGGTAGCGTGAACTTCAATAACATCGTGTGAAATTTGGATTCCCACCACTTGGTCTCCCGGAATCGGAGAGCAGCAGTTAGCAATTAGGTGCTTAATGGTTTCAGAGTTGTCGTCCAAAAGGAAAAATTCGGGCTTTTGTTCTAGTTGTTCATCAATTAAGGCGTCAAGGCCTTTTTGATTAACGGTAGCATTTACTTTCTGTTTGAAACTAGTGTATTGCCTATCTAAATTGTTTTCAAAAAGTTTTTGGATTCTATCTGCTTTGATTTTTTGTTCTGCAATTTGTGACCAAAATTCAATATCGGAAACAACCTGAAAGTGGTTTTGTACGCGTGCAATATTATCGGTGTTAAATTCAAGTTTCAAATCCTCAAAAATCTTTTTTAGTAATTCTTGACCTTCGTGAGTCTTTTTTTTCTGTGCATCGCGAATCGCTTCTTTGATATGTTCTTTTGCACGAGATGTTTTTACAAAATTAAACCACTCGGGTTTAGGAAATTGTTTCTTGGATGTGATAATTTTGACCTGGTCTCCTGTATGTAATACATAACTAATAGGTACAATATTAAAGTTTACTTTTGCACCGATACATTGATTTCCTAATCGGGTGTGAACGTCGTACGCAAAATCAAGTACGGTAGAACCTGCAGGCATCATTCTTCGTTCTCCTGCAGGAGTAAAAAGAATAATCTCTTTCAACTCAAGATCCATCTTAATTTCATCTAAGAAGTTAACAGCATTGGTATCTTGGCTTTTTAACATATCGCGAATTTTGGCTAACCAATCTTCCACGCGGTTCTCTACGTCAGAATAGGATGCATTTTCCTCCTTATATTTAAAATGAGCTGCCAAACCGCGTTCCGCAATTTGGTCCATTTTTTGAGTTCTGATTTGTACCTCTACCCATTTCCCCATGTTGCTCATACAAGTAACGTGCAATGCCTGATAACCATTCGCTTTCGGTGTGGTTAAAAAATTTCGCAAACGATCGGGGTTTGTATCATAAATGTTGGTAATGATGGTATGTACACGCCAACAATCGTTTATCTCTTGTTCTGGAGTGCCAGAGGAATTAATAACAAAACGAACAGCAAATACGTCGTAAACATCTTCAAAACTAATTCCTTTCTTCTCCATTTTTTTGTATATGGAGTAGATCGATTTTGTACGACTTGACATTTCTGCATCAATACCAGCTTCAAAAAGTTTTTGTTGAATGGGGCGTACAAAATCCTCAATTAATTTTTTCCGTCCTGGCTCATTGATTTTTAATTGTCGTTTAATATTATTATAATTAGTAGGGTCGTTGTATTGCATTGCTAAATCTTCTAATTCGCTTTTTATGCTATACAAACCCAATCGATGAGCTATAGGTACAAAGAAAAAAGTGGTTTCTGAAGAGATTTTAAGTTGTTTTTCGGGTGGCATTGAGTTGAGTGTACGCATATTGTGCAAACGATCTGCCAATTTTACCAAAATAACCCGAATGTCTTCAGAAGTGTACATTAAAATTTTTCGGAAATTTTCTGCTTGTGCAGATTGGTCATTACCCAATACTAAATCTTCAATTTTTGTAAGCCCGTTGATAATTTTAGCAATATGCTCACCAAACATATCTTGGATATCTTCCAATGTGTAATCGGTATCTTCTACTACATCATGAAGCATTGCCGCAATCATAGAACGGGTACCGAGGTTCATCTCTTTGGATACAATTTCTGCTACTGCAATGGGATGGTAGATGTAGGGCTCACCGCTACGCCTACGCATATCTTTATGTGCATTAACGGCTAACGAAAAAGCTTTGTGAAATTTTTCAATCTGCTCCTTGTCCGTTGATTTGCTATATAAGTATGCTAATAATTCTTTGTACTTTTTTAAGATTATCTTTTTTTCTAATGCTTGATTAGGAATATAGATGCTCATAAGAGATTAGAGTTTTAGTTTTTAATCCATTTTTTTACAATAATATCTTCTCCATCAACAATACGAATTACATAATAACCTGATCGTAATGTTGAAAGAGAAAATTGATTAACACCTGCTACTACTTTTTGTTGAAATATTTTCTTTCCTGTTATATCGAAAATTTCAACAAATGGTGTTGTAGAAAGAGGTGCTGCTGATAAAAATAGTGTTCCATTAGATGGGTTAGGATAGATGGTAAATTCCCCTTTTATAGGAGAAAAATCTTCAATACCAACGGTTTGTAGTGCCAATAGCACAGCTTGATGTGCATTGACTTTACCAGCACCGAATTGTGCGGAAGTGGTTTGTGCAGTGTAGTTGTCTTGTCGTGCTGTTTCTATTAAAATCTGTTTAATTTGATCTGCGGATAAGTATGGATTGGCCTGGAGCATTAGTGCTACAACACCTGCAATAAATGGGGACGACATTGATGTGCCCGATAATGAAACAAATTTATATTCTTTATCTTGGAAAGTGATAGTTTTGTTATACGTTCCAGAATATTCAGTAGTAAAACTTGACAGAGAAGAGATAATCCCTTTTCCGGGTGCGGCAATTTCAGGTTTTGGGCGTTCATCAATGGTAGGGCCAAAACTTGAAAAATCGGCGATGGCACCTCCAACGGTAGCGTACGGCATTACGACGCGTGGTTGGTATGCCGCAACAGATATTACGCAGTCGGTAGAAGTTGGTGTACCTAACCCATATTCGGCATCGCCAGTTTTCCAATCCGGCATATTGTTTGGCGCAATAAAGGGAGCCCCCCAATTGCCCACCCCATTAGTTAACTCAATAACGTTCCAAGCGTGAAAAATTCCACTCGGAGCCGTTACTAATAAACCAAATCGGTATGATGATGTAGCTTTTTTTACTTTTAAACGTACTTCCGGACGATGGTTATCAGAATTTTCTGCAATAATATCAGCCATAAATTCTAAAGTGTCATCTCCTACAACTATAAAGGTGTCTATTTGTTGGTCTCCATTAGCAGTACTCATAAAAGGGGAAATTGCTAATGTAGAATAACTATTGTTCATCACCTGAATGGCAAAATTAAATGGCTTTTGCTCAGAATTAGTCATTGTTATACATTGTCCATATTGGTACGGACTACCACTTGCAAATTGGAAAACACTCTTGAGAGTATCGGCTTCGGTATCAAAATCGTGTTTTAGGTGAAAATTAACGTCACCATTGTTTCCTGCACTAGTAACAAAAACAACTCCCAAATCTGTAAGCTCTTCCATCTTCTTTCCAATTCTGCCAGTTCCCGTAAAGTTATCCATATAATATAAGCCCCAACTCATATTTACTACCAATCGTTTTCCTTCTTGCTGTGCTACATTATACATCCAATCGAAAGCATCAATAACGGCTTGTTCTGAGATAAGAAAAGTTGCAAACAGAAGATTGGCTCCGTGTGCTACACCTCGGTATGCAGTTCCTGCACCTGCACCTGCTGCAATTCCGGCAACGTGAGTTCCGTGGTAACCATATTTATATACATTAGACGTATCACATTGTGCTGTTAGCAATGCGTCTTTCCCCACAAACTCTGTTCCATAATCAAATCCTTCGGGTGCTGGACCTGACGTTTTGTATTGGTCCCAAGCACGCAAAATACGATAGTTGGTCATCGAAGTGTCGTAAAATACAGGGTGTGTGTAATCAAATCCCCAATCAGTAATTCCAATAATTACCCCTTCACCCGAATATGCATCGGGTAGGCTAATGCCATTCCATACGCTATCAACGTATGTGTCTGCTACCGATTTATTTAAATCAGCACCTTGTACCGCCCAATTTTGAGCCATTAATAAGATAGGAAAAAATAGAAAAATAAGGATAAATGCTTTTTTCATAAAGACAATTTTGATAAGTTTTAAAAGCCAAGATACCTTTTAAAAGGAAATTTTATAATAGTGCAAAAGTATAAAAAAAAGTGTGTCATTTGTGATGAAAATTGAGTTTTTTATAAATAAGCAAAACATTTTTTGGTGTTTAAAATGGTAAAATATAAAGATGACGATATGAAGAATTTGTTTATCTTTGCTTTTTAATTTATAACAATGGAAAAATTATATCAGCTTTATCTTCAATATCCTACAATTTGTACGGACACAAGAAATATTAAACAGAACTCTATTTTTTTCTGTTTAAAAGGGGAAAATTTTGATGGAAATCAATTTGCATTGCAAGCTTTATCGAAGGGTGCATTGCATGTGGTAACCGAAGATACAACGTTGAGTGGACGTGATGACTGTACGGTTGTATCCAATACTTTGGAAACCCTGCAGATGTTGGCGCAGTATCATCGCCGTCATTTGACTATTCCTATTATCGGAATTACGGGTACTAATGGCAAAACAACAACCAAGGAGTTAACAGCGGCGGTACTTTCACGTAAATTTAAAACAGCCTTTACGCAAGGGAATCTCAATAACCATATCGGTGTTCCATTGACGCTACTTTCTATCAAGCCAACAGATGAAGTTGCTATTGTTGAGATGGGTGCCAATCATCCAGGAGAGATCGAAGAACTCTGCAAAATTTCAGAACCCGATTTCGGAATTATTACTAATATCGGCACTGCTCATATTGAAGGTTTTCTTTCAATTGAAAATATAATTTCTACAAAAAAAGCTTTGTATCAGTCTGTTATTAAAAATAAAGGTACACTCTTTGTAAATGAGATCGATTCTGTTTTGACGAATGGTTTGAACTATTCTCGCGTTATCTATTATGGTGGACAGAAGGAGGGAACACTCAATAGTACTATTACAAAAATGGATCCTTATCTTACTTTAAACTTATTTAAAAAAGAGTTTCGTACGCAATTGACGGGTTCTTACAACTTGAACAACATATTGTGTGCTGCTACAATTGGTAGATATTTTGGTGTTTTAGATGAGGATATTATTGCTGCAATTGCTAATTATACACCTAAAAATAACCGTTCGCAGATTATCACAGCAGGTAGCAATACGTTGATTGCAGATTATTATAATGCCAACCCAAGTAGTATGCAAGCGGCACTTGAAAATTTTCGTGCAATTGACACTACCCCAAAAATGGTTATTTTAGGTGAAATGCGAGAGTTAGGTGATTATAGTAAAATTGAGCATAAAAAAATAATTGAGTGGTGTATTGCGCAAAATATTCCTGCAATTCTAATTGGAAAAGAGTTCTATCAACATAAGGAGCCAACACTGCAATATTTTGAAACTTTGGAGAAAGCACAAGATTTTATAACAGAAAACCCCATAAAAAACCATTTTATCTTGATAAAAGGTTCTCACGGGGTTCACTTAGAGCGATTAAGAATCTAACTATTTGATTAGATTGATGAGGTATTGACCGTAACCGCTTTTCAATAAAGGTTGAGCAATCTCTTCCAATTTTTCAGCGGTAATAAACCCTTGTTTGTATGCAACCTCTTCGATACATCCTAACTTCAGTCCCTGTCTATCCTCAACGACTTGTACAAATTGAGTAGCATCGATAAGTGATTTAAAGGTTCCTGTGTCTAACCAAGCTGTTCCTCTTGCAATTTTACATACTCTCAGTTTTTGATTTTCGAGATAATATTTATTTACATCGGTAATTTCATATTCACCGCGTTGACTCGGTTTGATGTTTTTGGCAACTTCCACAACGGAATTGTCGTAAAAGTAGAGTCCAGGTACTGCATAGTTTGATTTGGGTTGTTTGGGCTTTTCTTCAATTGAAACTGCGTTCATGTTTTTGTCGAACTCCACTACACCATATCTTTCGGGGTCAGAAACGTGATAGGCAAAAACGATTCCACCATCGGGATTGTTGTTCTGACTGAGATTCTCTTCAAACTCTGCGCCACAAAAAATATTGTCACCTAAAATCAACGATACTTTATCCTTTCCAATAAACTCCTCGCCCAAAACAAAAGCTTGTGCGAGTCCGTTGGGCACGTGCTGAACGACGTACTCAAAGCGACACCCTAGGCGAGAGCCATCTCCTAAAAGTCTTTCAAAATGAGGTAAATCTTGAGGTGTGGAAATGATTAAAATCTCGCGAATGCCAGCTTGCATAAGAGTTGAAATAGGATAATAAATCATTGGCTTATCGTAAATAGGGATAAGCTGTTTACTCATTGCTAATGTAATGGGATGTAGTCGCGTGCCAGCGCCTCCAGCTAAAACTATTCCTTTCATATCTATTGTTTTTTATTTTTCTGAACGGAGTAACCGAATTTTCCTAAAATCTTACCTAAGTTGTAATAATGCCCATGAGAATAGGTAACCAAGCGTGCGCGGTAGAGTTGTAACTCTCCAGTTTTTTTATCAATAAGCGAATTGTCTACTTGAATCGCTTTTACTTCTGCAAGAAACATATCATGAGTACCAAGAGGAATTATTTGCTTTACTTCACATTCAATATTGACGGGTGATTCATGTACAGAAGGTGCTTTTACTACTTTTGAACGTACTGGAGTAAGGTTGGTCTCCATAAACTTATGACTTTTTTTGCCAGAAACAACACCGCACCAATCGGTTACTTCGGTCATCTTTTCTGTTACCAAATTGATGACAAACTCTTTGCGCTCTTTTAAAATATTGTATGAGTGGCGACTGGGTCGCACTGAAATATAACACATTGGAGGGTCGGAGCATACAGTTCCTGTCCACGCAATGGTAATCAAATTGTATTCATCAATAGTTTCACCACAACTTACTAAAACTACTGGTGTGGGATTCAGCATATTTCCCACTTTGAACATCGTTTTCATACTTTCTATTTAAAAATGCAAAATTACAATATTATTTTGATATATTGTAGGCTAAAATCAGTCTAAAAGTTTGATTTTCCACATCTCCTTTACCTACGAAGTAAATTCTGCCCAATTCCGCAATCTAAGCAACGGCTTTTTTTGCAGTAGTATTGCATTAACTCAAGAACTCCTTGCGAATGCATAGCATTTTCTATCGGGAAGCCATATTTGCGGTATAGAGTAGTGCTTTTGTTTTTTTCAGGCGGGAGTGATTCTAAAAGATGAGAAGCTCTTTCCTGTAAATCAATATTTCCCATGAATCTTCCATAACTATAAAAAAAAGGAATTACACCATTAATTATCAATAAGTTAATCATATTTTCTCCCATCATTGCAGAGTGTTTGTCGCTTGGAATATTAGGCATATAATGGGTTTGCCAATAGTTGTGTGGAGTGTTTCGAAATAGTGAAACTAATGAATTTGTGTTAGTGCAATTGAGTATGGAACGACAAATATGCGGATTTTGGTGAAAAAACTCACTAACTTGCGCCAATCGCATTCCTGGAAAATTTTGAGGACGTAATCTTAAAAGGTTCCAACTCGATTTTGAAATGGGTTTTAATCTGTATTTTTTTTGAAGATATGTAAATTCATCGTTGAGAGCTATTATATAACAATCTCTATATTCGTCGTTTAGTAGTCCTGATTGCCCAAATATCAATGCGTAGGTTTGTAGTTGATTGTTTAAGTGATTCTGAAAATACTTCCAAGGTAAACTTCGACCTAAAAGTTCAAAAGCTGTGGCGTTGGTCTTGAATCCGTAACAAATTAATAGGTGTCTAAAAAAGGTTTCTTGCCAATTTTGCTGGCATTGAATCAACGATTCTGCAATAATTTTCTCACGCCGACGTAATCGCTCCGTTCCAGCGCGTGTCAATACGGAGTTGAAAAGTTCTGGCGAAATCCGTTCTATGCCCTGGGCACAAGGAAGAGAATGCCCAGCATTCTGTAACTCTCTATAACGCGTTATTGTCTCTGGTAAAATCCATGACTTTAATTCAAATATTGCTGGTTTTCGTCCAGATTTTGTCCAAATTTCGTTGTCGTGTTCAAAAACAACATGCAAAATTATTTGGTCATATTTCTGTTCTGTAGAATGATTATGCCGATTCCAATCAGAAGTCTTTAGGTGCAACTCAATATCGCCAGCCCAAGTTATTTCTCCAATCTTTACAATTGCTTGTTTGAAGTCAGGCCCTGCATCATTATGTGGAAATCCCGGATGTAAAATAACAATCCTTTCGCCATTTATCGTTTTATATTCACCCGTTTTATAAAGACGGTTTCGCCAAATGTAATGTAGTAAAGCTTCAGTCATATTAGTATTGATTTAGAATCTGCAAATTTACTATAAATTATCAAATAATCAATACTAATGAAGAATTATTTTTCTGATAAAAAAGAGGTAACCATTTGGCTACCTCTTCGATATTTTAGGAGAAAATTTGTTTTACCTTATTAAAGAACGACCGTTCTCTTTTGCCAGGCTTAGGATTGAAGTTTTCAGATTCTGCCAATTTCTCTATGATTGATTTTTCCTCTTTAGTCAGATTTTTAGGTGTCCAAATGTTGATATTTACAATTAAGTCACCTTTGTTAGAAGAGTGAATTCCAGGAAGTCCTTTGCCTTGTAGCCGTAGAATTTGTCCACTTTGTGTGCCAGGCGATAGTTTTACACGTGCTTTTCCGTCCAAAGTTGGAATTTCAACCGACCCACCTAAAGCAGCTTGTGGAAATGAAACGTAGAAGTTTAGGTAAAGGTTGCTACCATCACGCTCGAAAAGTTCGTGTTCGATCTCTTCTATGTTAATAAGCAGGTCTCCGTTGATTCCTCCGCGCGGAGCTGCGTTTCCTTTTTCTCTCATCGAAAGTTGCATTCCGTGTTCAACGCCTGCAGGGATAGAAATGGTTACTACCTCTTCGCCACTTACTATTCCTTCACCGTGGCAGTGTGGACAAGGATTTTTTACAATTGTTCCCTCACCATGACAGTGTGAACAAGGTTCTGTTTGTTGAATAATGCCAAACATACTACGCTGTTGACGAAGTACTTGACCTCGTCCTTTACAAATAGGACAAGTTTCTACTGCATTTTTATCCTTAGATCCTATGCCATTACACTCAGGGCAAAGAACCATTTTCTTGAGTTTAATCTTTTTCTCTGTGGTTTTTGCCATCTCTTCTAAAGTCAACTTTACATTAATTCGTAAAGTTGATCCTTTTCGTATCCTTGGTTCAGAATAACCACCATGACCACCAAACCCGCCAAAATTGAAACCTCCCATGCCGCCAAATAGGTCTCCAAATCTTTCAAAAATAGAACCCAAGTCAAAGCCTTCTGCACTAAAACCACCCATACCATTCATTCCCTCGTGCCCATATTGGTCATAGCGAGCTTTTTTATTAGCATCACTTAAAACGTCATACGCTTCAGCTGCTTCTTTAAATTTTTCTTCTGCTTCAGCATTACCAGGATTTCTATCGGGATGGTATTCCATCGCCTTTTTACGGTACGCCTTTTTGATTTCATCGGCAGTAGCACTTTTGGATACGCCTAATACTTCATAATAATCTCTTTTTGCCATATTCTTTTAATTTGCTACTACAACCTTTGAATAACGAATGACTTTCTCCTTTATTTTGTAACCTTTTTCTGTTACATCAATCACTTTCCCTTTATCTTCTTCATTTTGAGCTGGAAAATTTGTTACAGCTTCGTGAAAATCTGTGTCAAAGGGTAAGCCCTTGGCTTCAATCTCTTCCACGTCAAAGCGCTTCAAAACTCCTAATATTTTATTGTATATCAATTCAAAACCTGATTTTATAGCAGCAATATCTTCTGTTTTTTCATTGGCACTGATAGCTCGTTCAAAATCATCAATAACAGGTAAAAGTTGTACTATAACTTTTTCCGATGCGGTCGAAATCAATTCTAAACGCTCTTTGTTATTGCGTTTTTTGAAATTATCAAATTCAGAGTACAAACGTAAAAATTTGTCATTGAGTTCCAATTTATCTGCTTCCAATTTCGAAATCTTTTCGTTCAATGCTTCAATTTCAATCTTTAGTTTGCTCTCTTTGCTGTTTTTTCTGCCTAGAAATCCACTGTTCTTCCCTTGTGAATCCGCAGCTTTTGTCTTATTGTCAGTTTTTGATGGCATATTGTCAGTCTCTTCCACATTAATATCTTTATTTTCTTCCATATCTATTTGATTATAATGTATTTATAAATAACCTATTTTTATGACGCGTAAGGTTATTCAATTTCTTTGCCAAATATTTTTTTGTGCCACATTGTCAGTAATAATAATGATTTGGGCGTTCCGGCTCCACCATCGCACATATCCCCGCCCGCCGTCAGGCTTTCCGCTCAAATTTCGCGGCGCTTGTTTTCTTTCAAATCACATTCTAAAATCACACCCTAAAAAACGAGTCAAGATTAAAAGAAGTTTTATTATAGCGCCGCTCATAACCGCTTCAATCCTTAACGCAAAGATGCGTACATTTTTTCTTTTTTTTCTCATTAATAAGTTAAAATATTGTATATATTAATATTGCAATTTCTGGGGATGAAAATCAGTAGAAAACACTGCGAGTAGCTTTTTATCGAGGGAAGATGCAAAAATAGTCATCCCAACGGAGAAATGGATGAGGAGAAAATAGGGATAAAATAAACACGATTTTGCAACAAATCTTAGAAAAACTTCCAAAAGTATGATTTTAGGAGTAAAAAAAGTGAGTAAAAAAGGCCAAAAAATGCGAAAAAAAGGGGAAAAAAGTGGTAAAAAATGCTTCATGAATAATTTTTTCTCACTGATATACAGACATATAGTAAAAAAAGTAAAAAAAATTTTGTGATACTGACTGCGCGTATATGAAAATCGTTTATTTTTGCGCTCACGTTTGACAGGGACGGAGACAGTGAAGCGAATAGAGAAGTCAGACGCAGTTCTTTGACAGAATGGAATGATGTAGCAAATGACTCGAAGATTAATTTGAGAGCGCAAGCGATAAGGTCGGGACAGACAAACATAATAAAGAGATTAATTAGTATGGAGAGTTTGATCCTGGCTCAGGATGAACGCTGGCGGCAGGCTTAATACATGCAAGTCGAACGGTAACAGTCAAGTAGCAATACTTGAGCTGACGAGTGGCGCACGGGTGCGTAACGCGTATGCAACCTACCTTCAATTGGAACATAACGTTGAGAAATTAGCGCTAATATTCCATGTGGTTCTGAGGAGGCATCTTTTTAGAATTAAAGATTTATTGATTGAAGATGGGCATGCGTATCATTAGCTAGTTGGTAGGGTAACGGCTTACCAAGGCGACGATGATTAGGGGTTCTGAGAGGATTACCCCCCACACTGGAACTGAGACACGGTCCAGACTCCTACGGGAGGCAGCAGTAGGGAATATTGGGCAATGGAGGCAACTCTGACCCAGCCATGCCGCGTGAAGGAAGACGGTCCTATGGATTGTAAACTTCTTTTATCATAGAGTAACCTAAGGGACGTGTCCCTTACTGCAAGTATATGATGAATAAGTATCGGCTAACTCCGTGCCAGCAGCCGCGGTAATACGGAGGATACGAGCGTTATCCGGATTTATTGGGTTTAAAGGGTGCGCAGGCGGATCAGTAAGTCAGGGGTGAAAAGCTACTGCTTAACAGTAGTCGTGCCTTTGATACTGCTGGACTAGAGTGTAATTGACGTGGTTGGAATGTGATGTGTAGCGGTGAAATGCTTAGATATGTCACAGAACGCCGATCGTGAAGACAGATCACGAAATTACTACTGACGCTCATGCACGAAAGCGTGGGGATCAAACAGGATTAGATACCCTGGTAGTCCACGCTGTAAACGATGATGACTAACCGTCGGCGATACACAGTCGGTGGCCAAGCGAAAGCGATAAGTCATCCACCTGGGGAGTACGACCGCAAGGTTGAAACTCAAAGGAATTGACGGGGGCCCGCACAAGCAGTGGA
>CALGTS010000046.1 GCA_937901925.1 uncultured Bacteroidales bacterium
GCGAATTTGGATAGGCTTTTCAAAATAGTAAATGGGCTCAGGTTGACGCTTTTTCTTATAGTTGCCTGTGTCCCATTTTCCGTTTTTATTAAGGTCTTTTACTACCTTAATCTTGTAATTCCCAGGAACTAAATTATTATATACTAATTCTGAAGATGAAGTTATCAAATCTTTTCGAATCTCTCTATCTTGCGCATCTAATAGGAAAATCAAGTAATCTGTTGTCTCACTCACAATATAATTCATCTGTAAATTTCCATAATCTCTTATCGATTTTGAAGTAAATTCAAAAGTCAAACTATCGTGAGATGTCCCGTCATAACCATAAAAAACAGAATCTGAAATCTGCACGACATAACTATATTTCTCTTCATACGGAAAATACAATGGTAATTGTAAAACAAAACTATCTGGAACAGAATATTGTACAACAACTGTATCGTTTCTACTTTTTAGCTTTTTAATAAATGTAACAGGAAAACTATCAATCGGCCTGATAGGATACGAAAACTGCAGTGTAAGCGGTTTAAAGAGATCTCCAGAATAAAGTGCACGCACCTGTAGCGTTGGCTCTTCACTCTTTTTACCTCGCCCCTGCCGCAAAGGTGCTTTGTATGGCTCTATCAAAACCGTATCTATTCGCTTTTCAGTTGAGAACAACAAATAAATGGAATCTAAAACTTCCTCCTTAAAATAGAAGGAAATGGTATCACGCGAAAGAGATAGTTGCGTGTAAAAGGAAGGATCATCTCCCGCAAATGGCTGAACATGAAAATCACGCACTGGCAACTTATACGCAAAACGATAAATTCCCTTTGCTTTTGAAGTAATAGCAGATACTCGTTGAATAGTATCCTCTTCGATAAAATAGCGTAAAACCAATGGTGAGCGTTTTAACGAATCAGACCGAATGTCTAAACAAGATGAATACAGCGTATCCAAAAAGGCAATACCTTCATTGGGCAAATCAAAAATAAAATTAGAATTTATATCACTGACAGCAAATACCTTATACTGTCCATCTTTGATATTAGAAAAGAAAAAAGATCCGTCCGTCTGCGTCTTAGTAAGGTACTTAGGTAATGTCGTAAATGGTAACGAATCGATATCATAATCATATAAGCAAACCAATACATTCGATACAGGTTTCTGCGTTTCAGCATCAAGCAATACTCCCGATATCTTAGCCGAATCTATGGATTCTCCTGTGGAAAAAGCATATTGATAAATGGGCAATAGATTGCCCTCAGTATAATCTTTAATACCATTGGAAAATACAATATTATAGGTTGAATTATCAATTAATGAATCTAAAAAATTAATAATCAGCGTCTTCCCTTTCATCTCATATTTAGGTTGCTGAGACAATGGCGGAGAAATAATAATATTTTCCGATGGATTGTTCAACACTACAAATTCATCGAAAGTGATTTTAATGTTGGAAGCAGAAAAGTTGACTGTTCCATTTTCAGGCACACACTTAACCACTGTTGGAGGTGTTACATCGCGCGGTCCACCAACAGGCATCACTACTTTGGCACACGAAGCGAATAACACAACTAAAGATAATATACAAAAACGCAATCTCATTAATCTATCATTTGAAACAAAGTGCAAAAATACATCATCTTTTCCAAATTATAGTTTTTTGAAAAAAATATTTCTATTTTTGTACCTTCTATTCTTTTTTTTCGTAATTTTGCCTCTCTATTAATTAATGATTTTTTCTATGAAAAAGGGTAAATTTGCATCTTTATTATTAGCTGTTTTCTGCACTATTATTATGGCTTTTACGTTCTCTTCTTGCCACTCCTCTAATCCGTATGTCAAAGCAAAAGGAGCTCGCGCCTACAAACATACCAAAACAAGACAAGCAAAATGGGGCTCGACAACTTCTTTGGAAACTACTTACAAAATCAAGAACAAGAAAAGTCGTTCTAGTTCAGTAAAAAAGATTAAAAAATAATCTACAAGCGACCATCTATTTGGTCTCTTTCTGCAACTCCTTTCACATCATAAACCACAGCGGTTGCCTTACAAAAATCACGCAAGTTTACCACTTTGAATTGATTGTGCGCAACAGCTAAAATTACCGCATCATACTTACCCTTCAGCGATTCCATGTCACCATTGGTAATCTCAATTCCATATTCATGACGCACCTCGGCAATATCAGCGTAAGGATCATAAACAGTTATGTTGGATGAATATTCTTGTAAAATATGGATAATATCTACAATTTTTGTATTTCTGATGTCAGGACAATTCTCCTTGAAAGTGAAACCTAAAATAAGGAATTTAGCATCTTTTACCAAAACACCATGCTTATTCATCAATTTAATCACCTGATTAGCAACATATTCACCCATTCCATCATTCAATCTTCGTGCGGCAGACATTACACGTGGCAAAATACCATAAACTTGCGCCTTCTGAATTAAATAATATGGGTCAACACTGATACAATGACCACCGACCAACCCTGGTGTTAACTTAATAAAATTCCATTTAGAAGCCGCTGCTTCAATTACTTCGTGTGTATCGATTCCCATCGCATTGAAAATCTTCGCTAATTCATTCATAAAAGCAATATTCACATCTCGTTGCGAATTTTCTATAATCTTGGATGCTTCCGCCACGCGTATAGATGATGCTTTGAATGTTCCATTTACTAAAACCGAAGAGTATAATCCATCAACAAAATCTGCAATATCTGGTGTAGAACCTGAAGTTACCTTTTTAATTTTCTCAACAGTATGTTCTTTATCTCCCGGATTAATACGTTCTGGAGAATATCCTGCATAAAAATCTTCATTAAACTTCAAACCTGAAATCTTCTCCACTACTGGCAAACACTCCTCCTCTGTAACTCCTGGATAAACTGTCGATTCATATATCACCACATCACCCTTAGCAATCACTTTCCCTACCGTTGTACTTGCTCCTATCAGTGGAGTCAAATCAGGACGATTGTTCACATCTACGGGTGTTGGTACGGCTACAATATAAACATTACAATCTCTAATCTTCTCTAAATCAGAGGTACACACAAAACCATTATCTCTGATAGCAGCTTGTAAAAGGGCATCATCAACCTCACGTGTATCATCAAAACCTTCCATCAAACGCTGTACCCGTTTTTCCGATAAATCATAACCTACTGTAGGGTATTTCGTAGAAAATAATCGTGCCAAAGGAAGTCCTACATATCCTAATCCAATAACTGCAATCTTTGTTTTGTTGTTCATCTTTTTATGTTTAAATCAATTTGCAAAAATACATTATCTTTTGATATTGACACTTCTTTTCCAAAAAAAAATATTGATTTTCTTTATCTATGATTAGGGCGTGCCGGCTCTTTCTAGCGCACAATCCCACCCACTCGCCGTCGGGCTATCCGCTCAAATTTCGCCGCACTGTTTCTCGCGATAATCAATCCCTAAACTTCTATTTCAAAGTTCCTGATTTCAATCCCCAAAACCTGCGGCTCATAACCGCTTCTATCCCTCACGCAATATTACCCAACGCACACTTATTCACCCAAACACAATTTAGACCAATCACTTCCTTTTCACCCAAAGGGGAACATTAAATTCTATCGTTATCCGATAAAACAATAAAAGGAGGGAATGATTCCATTTCCCTCCTTCTGTGGAGCCGGCGGGAGTCGAACCCGCGTCCAAACTTGCTGCAAAAATGCTTTCTACACGTTTAGTCTGAGTTTAATTGTCGGCGACATCTGGTACTCGACCAACCAAAATGTTCGCTTATCTTCTAAAGTTTCGCTTACGCCTCGAAGCCGACGCTTGCTATTCGATCTTTTACGATGCTTCGTACCAGACGCTGATCGACGGAGCTTCTGGGGAAACATCCAAAACTACAGACCTTGTCTGTGCTTCGGAATTCGCGCAATTAAGCGGCGAATGCATAAGAGTTGCCATTTATTGGCTAAGAGAGTTAGTTTTTAACGGAACCATCTCACAACCTCCGACGTGCTTACAAATCCACACACACGCTGTCAAAACCAAACGACCCCAAGTCTAGTTATTTCCCAGTACTTTACCTTTATTCCATAGGATAACCCTATAGGTTATAGCATTGGAATTTACAGTAATAAATTTATCTATACTACCTGGATGTTCTGCTGTATATTTAACCTTGATAACACCTTTCTTACCTGGCATTACCGGTGCCTTAGACCATTCAATTTCTGTACAATCACAATTAGAAACCACATTATACAAAATCAATGGTTCGGTACCTACATTTGTATATGTATATGAAAATTCGCGAACTTCACCAATCTTTAACTCACCAATCTGATGTTCCTTCTTATCAAATTTGATTTCTGGTCCTTTAACATTGGTTTTGGGCGCATTTTGCGCTAATACATTGCCACAAACAAAAGCACAAAGTAATAAAATCCATACCTTTTTCATAAGTTCAATTTTTAATTGTACAACAATGTTTATTATCTTAATACAGGATCCGCATTATACATAGGACTCGTATTGTTTTGTGGAACTGCTTCCTTTGGTGCAGGGCTAACATTTCCTGTAATTTTTAAAGTAACCCGTGTTCCTACATTTGAGTCCACATATACTGCTTTATTTATAGCTCCCAAACGTTGGGTATTGTAAGTAACTTTAATCTTTCCTTTTTCACCTGGAGCTATTGGATCTTTAGGCCAATTGGGTACGGTACATCCGCAAGATGAGGAGCAGTTGGTAAGAATCAAATCCGCTTTCCCTGTATTCTTAAATTCGAAATAACAAGTTCCATCTGCACCTTGAACGATTTCACCATAATCATAAACCATTTTTTCAAAAGTTATTTCAGGAAGTTTTTCACCATTTTTTTTCTCTTTAACTTCCTCTTTTTTTACAGGTTTAGCATCTTGTTTTTGAAATTTATTTTGCGCACTTAAAGAGAGCGTAAAAAAAGCAATAACAGTTAAAACAAAAAACTTTTTCATATCTATTGATTTTAATTCATTAAAGTATTTCAAACATTTTTTTGACATTTAAAAGATTAGAAAGTTTAAGTGGATGACATAAAAAAACGGATTGCTAAATCATAGCCTTTCAATCCCAATCCCGAAATGGTTCCGATACAAGCAGAAGCTACTTGTGAATGCCGACGAAAAGATTCACGATTATACACATTGGAGATATGCACCTCGATTGCGGTTGCCTTTACTGATCGTAAAGCATCTGCAAGAACAACAGAGGTATGAGTAAATGCACCTGGATTAATCACAATTCCATCTGCATCTCCATTTTGATGAATTAGTTGCACCAACTCATCTAACGAATCTGTCTGAAAAGCTAACAACTCAATATTTTCAAAATGAGATTTGATCTTTTGAAAATACTCTTCGAAAGATTGGGTTCCATAAAGATTGACTTCACGTGTACCTAAGCAACCTAAATTTACACCATTAAGAATTGCTATCTTCATCATTATTCTCTGTTACAATAATAAAAACATCTTCATTAGGTTTTTGCAAATCTAACTCTTCACGAATAAATTGTTCTCTCAAATTAGAATCTTTTTCCAACGCTGCTTTTGTATAAACTTTGTCTATCTCCTTCTGTTTTTCAACAATTTTCCTCTCCACATACTTAATTTCCCTATTTAATTCACGATGCTTTTTTAGATTATTATCTGAAAAACACAAGTAGAACAGAAACACCACTAAGGTGAGTGAGTATATGACTATGAAGAACTTTCTGTTGAAATTCATATCAAACTATCTTGCGTAATTTACCGAACGAGTTTCACGAATAACGGTAATCTTGATTTGACCAGGATAGGTCATATCATTTTGAATTTTCTTAGACAAATCGAATGAGATTTGGGTTGCCTGTTCATCGGTAACCTTTTCTGCTGCTACAATAACGCGCAACTCACGACCAGCCTGAATTGCGTATGTTTTCATTACACCTGGATAGGTCATAGCAATCTCTTCAAGGTCATTTACACGTTTAATGTAAGCTTCTACCACTTCGCGACGGGCTCCAGGGCGGGCTCCAGATATTGCATCACAAACCTGAACGAGTGGAGCATATAGATTATTCATTTCAATTTCATCGTGGTGAGCACCAATTGCATTAATAATTTCGGCTCTTTCTTTATATTGTTCTGCCAATTGTGCACCATAGATAGCATGTGGCAATTCTGGCTCATTATCAGGCACTTTACCAATATCGTGAAGAAGGCCTGCACGCTTTGCAATTTTAGGATTCAGACCCAACTCAGCAGCCATAATAGAACAAAGATTAGCCACCTCTTTAGAGTGTTGCAAAAGGTTTTGCCCGTATGACGAACGATAACGCATTTTTCCTACTAAACGCATCAAATCACCGTGCATATTATGTATTCCCAAATCGATACAAGCTCTTTTACCTAATTCAGCAATTTCTTGTTCAATTTGTTTTTTAGTTTTCGCAACTACTTCTTCGATACGTGCAGGGTGAATACGACCATCAGCCACCAATTTTCCCAAAGATAGGCGAGCGATTTCGCGTCTCACCGGATCAAAACTTGAAAGCAAGATGGCATCGGGAGAATCATCAATAATTACGTCAACTCCCGTAAGATTCTCTAACGTTCTAATATTTCTACCTTCGCGACCGATAATTCTACCTTTAATTTCATCATTTTCAATGTTAAAAACGGAAACCGTATTTTCCAAAGCTGCTTCAACACCTGTTCTTTGGATAGATTTAATCACCAGTTTTTTTGCTTCAAAAGCTGCAGAGGTTTTGGCCTCGTCAATAATATCTTTAACAAGAACACTTGCTTCGGCACGAGCTTCCTCTTGCATCAAGTTGATAAGTTGTTCTTTCGCTTGTTGAGCAGTTAACTCAGCAATTGACTCCAATTTTGCTTTTTGGATAGCGGTTTGTTTATTTAGTTCCTCTTGTTTAGCATTAGTAGCTTCAATTTGACGATTAAGGTTGTCTTTCAAAGCATTAGCTTCATTATGTTTTTTGTTTAAATCTTCAAGTTTTTGGTTTAAAGATTGTTCTTTTTGTTTAATTCTGTTTTCAGCGACTGCAATTTGTTGATTTTTTTCGTTGATAGTTTTTTCATGGTCACTTTTCAGTTGCAAGAACTTTTCTTTGGCTTGAAGAATTTTCTCTTTTTTTACGAGTTCAGCATCTTCGCGTGCTTTTTTCAATGTATTTTCGGCATCTTGTAAAATAGCCTCACCTTTTTTAGAGAGTGCTTTTTTGAGAATAGTATGTGATATCACTAATCCGACTCCTACGCCGACAATAATTCCGACAATTATTAATATAGCATTCATAAATGGTAATTTAGTTTATTATATAGTTAATTTAATTTACAAAAATAAAAAACCGCACTGTCCAGAATAGGGTTTCGATAAACTCCTAATTATTACGTTGAAGGTGCCACCACACCTCGAAAGTCCACGGACGTAAAAGTCATGCAATAAAGCATTTAGGCCTTTTCTTAATGCGGTTGAGCTTAACCTTCTATTATTTTCTGTTGAGTTTAACAAACGTTAAGCAGACAATGCGGGGTATTTCTTTCAAAGAACGTCTAATCAATGTTTAACTTTTCTGACAACTCCTTGAGTTGCTTCATTTTAGGAATCAAATCCTCCTTATACTCCTCTAAAATTTCCTCCGTATCAATTCCTCTTACTACAAAATCAAGCAAGATCTTTGCGAATATATCTTGATGATCTTTATATTTCCAAGTTCGAGCAAAGTTATAAAATCTCTCATTGATTCTTTTCTCGGCTTCTTTATAGTATCTTTCCCACTCCTTTTCAATCTCCAACTCAACTTCTTGTTGAGCTAACACCAACCTTAACTTTATTCTGTTTTCTTCCATTCCATTCTATTTAGAAGCTCGATACAATTATCTATCTCCCGCACGTATTCATTAATTTTCTTTATAGTCTCTTTCTTATCTTCTTTATATAAAACCGTATTCGTAATAGTTAGTAATTTATGTTTTTCTTTCAATGATTGCAGTTCGTTTTGTAACCTTTTAATCTCTTTGTTTTGCTCCTCAATCTCCTCTTTCAACTTTCTATTTTCCTCTGATTTTTCAGCAATTAGAGCAATTGCTTGCTTAATATTTTGCTCAATATCGCCATACAAAGAGAGAAACGATGCCATCATTCAAAATTTGGTTGCAAAGATATGAAATTATCTTATATAATTTTTGCGATTTTCTGTTTTTTTTGCCTTATTAAAAAAACTATTTCCTATGATTCTATTTAAAAGTCAGTTACGATTTAGAAAATAAAAACAGAGGGGTTATTGCACACAATTAGATAAGAGATGTATGCTGAAAAGGAGAAAAAGAGAAATGCCCACAGGAATGCAGGAACTCGTGTAAACTTTTTCAATAAAGTTGCATCGCCAGCATTAGCAGGAGTCCGAATTGATAAATAAAGGATAACAAACGATGAAGTCAATGAATCGACAGCCATAAAGGTTGCGTAAAGCAGTGCTGCAATTTGGATATAATTTTTGTTTCCTAAATAGATTAAATACGCATTAAGGGCTGCAAAAAGCAGCACCCAAACAAATCCGTAAAGGTTTCTAATCCAGAGGAGCAGAACAACAAGGTAAAAGATTAAAATTCCCCAAACAATTCCGTAGAAGTAACCTACAGCATAAAGTTTGAAGATACAATAAGCTACAACAGCAGAGAAGGGGTAACCTATGATAGCAACACAGAAGTTTGGAAATTTACCTTTGCACTGGGTGGTAGTTGCACCTGAGGAATCTTGAAAAATCTCAATTTTATGCACTTTTCCTTCCATTAATAGTGCCATCAGCGCATGACCAGTTTCGTGGACTATCGTATTGATTACATTAAACCACTTCCCTACTACTGGAACACGAGGAAGCAGAAGCGCCAAAATAATAAAAAGATAGACTAATGGAAAATTTCCTATCGTCATTTGATTTAATTTCTGTTTACTAATAACTCTTTGTAATTTGCGGAGTTATCAAGATCAACATCATTCAAGACTACTCTTAAGGGCAACACGTGCACTTCAGATTGTTGCAGATTATAACGTTCTACTGCATTGAACATTTGAAGATAGAAATCACCTGAAAATCGTTGTTCTTCATTATCAACTTCTGCAATTTTCAGGCATCCAGATTGCACCCACCAATCGCCATGTTGCTCATATCCATCGCTTACTTCTTGTGTTTCGTAATATTCAATAAAACGAACTGCATTAGGATTTGCCATGATGTTATAATCATACTCATTCACCAATTGGTCATCTTCTTTTAATTCAATTTGCAAATAGAGATAAGGCTTTTGGAAAGGTTCATTTTTGAAAGCATATAGACTTAATAAGCTATCGTTAAGCACTGTAATGTAGTGGGATGCCGTCCAAGGTTCCTCATTCGCCCAAAAAACAGTTACCCCTTTACCATATTTTTCGGGGTCATCAATTTTATTGCATGCTGTCCCTAATAAGACTACAAGAGAAATAATCAAAAACAATTTTAATTTCATATCACTAAGTTTTACATTATTCTACCTCTTCACTAACTGTCAACCCAAAGTCAAAAATCACCTTCCCTTTTTTAGGTTTTATTTCTTCATTCTGTATCTTTATAATTCGTTCTGCACCAATTCCTTGAGATTCAAAATAGTGAGTCAACATTATAAATTTTTCCTGTTCCGCTGCCATCAACTGCTCGGTCATTTGTAAAGAATCAGTTGAATTCTGGGCAAAGGATTGCTCATCTAAAACTACAGCAACATTAAGGTTCATCTGCTCTTTTTCTTTCATAAACTCCATAATGTCATTGAGTTTTGCATAATCAGCAGCGCTAAATTCAGAAGTTTCCATTGGAAGTTCCATATTGGAAAAAATACTTTGATTCTCCTCTGTTGCATTGATTATAAAATTAATGGGAGATGTCGCAACCTTTACCAAGAAATTGGTCAAAACCTTCATAATTGCCTTTTTGAAAGAGAATTGAGGAGAAGCTATATTTCCTTCGACTGGTAACTCAATATCTACACGTCCTTTTCTATCGGTTAACACATATAAAGCAGCACGCAAAGGAATGTTAAATTCTGGCTCAACATCTTTAATCTTCTTATCCACTTTACAATTATACATCTGTAAGTGGTTATTACTTTGCAATATATTTTCTACGATTGAGTTCTCACTCTTGAAATTGAGCAATCCATCGAGGATTGGGTGTGCTGTAAAGTGGATGCAATAAGGTGAGAAGTCACACATTCGTAAATCTTTAATATTCAATGTAATATCTTGTGTAGAAAAATCGGAAACTTTTCCATTCCAAAGAGCTTCTAAGATTCCACCTTCTCCAACAATAGCGCTAAGTTGTACTGAAGATTTTTTATTGAGGGCAAATTGTGAAGACACAATGTTAATATTACGAATAGGAAGTGCGAACTCCTGTTTTAGTGTTTTATCTGTATAGTTTATTGAAGATGATTTTACTTCAAAATGTTCAATAATCAAATTAGCCTTTGAGGGTTGAGAAGTTTCCACAACAATATTAGTATCCAATTCTACTTCAACATCTGTTGATTGTGCAACTTCATTATTTTCATAAGAATTTTCAATTGTATCATTTTGAGTTGTGTCTGAGAAAAGAGCCAATGTTGAGTAGCCTGGTTCCATCAAATAATCCACATTCAAACCTAAAATTGTAATATTATTCAAATGATATAGTTCATTTTTCAGGTCAATATTATTGATATCGACAAGAATTTGTTCAACAGAAGCCACATGTTCATCCTTCATTCCTTTAGCAGCAAGTTTATCCAACTGTAACGAGCCCATTACTGTCAGATCCAATATATGTTCCATCGATCCCTCAATCTTAAGAGTAGTTGTCAGATTACCTGCAAAATCAGAAATCTTAACCATATCCAAAAGATAGGGTTTCAAAATTTCCAATCCTAAATTATTGATATTCAAATCCATTTTATATTTACCCACTTGCAAATCGTATCCCATTTTCAAGGTAAAATCACCTCCATTTTCAAATTCAAAATGAACATCGGCATCAGAATTTTTTCCACCAAAATAGAGTTCAGGAATTGCCAACGAAAGATCTTTCATTCCTACATAACTATCTTTCACAGCATCTTTGTAGGCAAAATGTCCGTTTTCCAGTGAAATTTTTCTCAAAAGCACACTCCACTTTGAGTTCTCCTTTTTCGGTTTCTCGTCATCTGAGGAGAAGTGGTCAATAATATCAGTAAAATTAAATCGATCACCATTTTGAACAATATCTGCTTCAGGTTTTACCAATTTCACTTCAGTAAGTTTCACCTCTTTTGCCAACAATTTCATCAAAGAAATATTGATTTTCAATTCATCAAAAGTAAGGAACTCCTCTTTTTCATTCTCTTCGAGCATTTTAAAACCCTTAATTTTCAGCACACCTCGAAAGAGGTTTAAATTCAGTTTGTCAATTTTCACTACTCGATGGCAAAGCTCTTTACTATGTTTTTCGATATATGACTTTGCAATTGGACCTGCCAATAGTGACAACAGTATTAGCACACCGACAACGGTTCCCAAAGTTATTCCTAAGATTTTCAATACTTTTTTCATAGTTGCAATTTCTCTTTTATTTCCTCTGCCTTTTGATTATTTCCCATTGATTGGTACAATTTAAGCAGATTTAACAACACATTTTTATTATTTGGATCCAAACTAAGTGCCTGATTTAGGTAGGACAAAGCTTCCATATTTTTACCTTCTATAGCATAAGAAACCCCGATATTTTCCAAGGCTGAAAAATGTTTTGGATTGATTTCCAAAACTTTAAAAAGATATGCTCGCGCACTATCTAATTGTCCGAAATATTGACCAAAGATCTTTCCTTTCATATTTAAAGCATCTTCGTGCAAGGGATTTTGTTTCAATACCTCATCAATTTCTCGCCACGCATCTTGCAGTCTATTCGTTTCCAGCATTTGATTTATCTTCTTCACAAAATCATTTCCTAATGCCATCTGGGCAGCCTGCATATTTTTTTGAGCTACAGCATCTTCGGGAAAAAATTCCGTCATTTTATGGTAATAGTAAAATGATTTTTCGTAATCCTGTTTTACATAATAAAGTTCCCCCATCAACATCAGCGCATTGTATGCTGTAGGCTCCAAAGTAAGTGCTTGGGTAAGATATTTCTCTGCATTTTTAAAGTGTGCAATCTTATTATCTTTTTTGTAGAGTTGCAGATAACTTCCTCCAGCAGAAATATTACACTTAATACTATTTGCAGAAACTTTCACATCTGTAGTAAAAAGCGTAATATCATCTTTCCATACAAAATTGCGAGCAAAACTTTTTACCCCATATCCTATCATAATAATAATCAATAAGATAGGAATAAATTTATCCAAATGAAATTTTTCATTAAGTTTTTGGAAGAGGTATGCTAATGCCAAAACAAAACCCAATAAAGGGACAAACAAAAATCGTTCATTCATTAATGTCCCCACTGGAAATAGGAGATTGGAAGTAATTGAGAAAGTAATTGCAAAAAAAAGCACAGAGTACGCTAATACCTTGTTCTTTTTTATGTTTAAAACACTCCAAATCAATAGAATAATAAATAAAATCAGGAGAATAATAACTATAGGATTTGAGAAATTCGTAATTTCGATTTGATGTGGATAGTAATCATGGGTTAAGGGGTGAGGAAAAACCATCAATTTCAGATAAACGCCCCAAGTTAGCAGAACCGTTGCTATGCGTTCGTTAATGGAGCAATTTAGGAAAGGATTATTCAAAATATTATTCGTAGTATCTTCCACCATAAATGCACCAAGCACTCTTTGGCGTACAACTAAAAAGATAGCGACAGCCACAAAAATAGGGATTTCAGTTGCTACATAATCTTTCCAGGAAATCTTACTATCGCTAATTAAGAGTGAAAGAGGTACAACTGCTACAAAGACTATTGCATTTTCTTTAGAGAAAAGGGCAAAAGTCATTGTGATAAAAGCCAATAGTAGATGATAATATTTATGAGACTCCACATATTTCAAGCAGAAATAGAGCGTTGCAACAGCACCAAGCATTGAAAAAATTTCGTCGCGACCTTTAATATTTGCAACTACTTCTGTATGGAGGGGATGCAATGCGAAGAGCAATGCTGTTATAAAGGGAATTGAACGCCACCATTTATCGGAATCATATTTTTGAAAAAGCATCTGTAGCACAACAAAAAGCAGCAACACTAACAGAGCATAGTAGAGCAAATTAAACAAGTGACTGATAACTGGAAGATGAGAATCGGAAAAGAGTTGTTCATTTTGTGGCGAGCGTTTTCCATCGATTTTTGATTTCAGATTACCACCAAACAACTCATATTCAATTGCAAATGTACATTGGGCAAGTGGGCGATAGCGTCCACCTGCAACCATATTCTTACTATCCGTAAAGAAGCCTGAAAAGGAATCTTTAGTACAAATATCCTTTAGGCCTTTCCAACCCTTTAGCGTATATTCGTTCTCGTATATCAAAAGTCTATCATCTAAAGCATAATCCAACAGCAATGTGTTTGCATAGGTTAGCAACACAACTATTAGCAGAACAAGATGACGAATATACTTTTTCAGCATACGGATTACACAATTGCAGCTCTAATTTTAAGCAACTTAACAAGAAGTTCTTCTAATTGGCTCAATGGTAACATATTTGCACCATCGGACAAGGCATTTTGTGGATTGGGATGCGTTTCCAAAAATAGGCCATCGAATCCAACAGCAATACCTGCTTTGGCGATTGTCTCAATCAATTCAGGTTGACCACCAGTAACTCCAGAACTTTGGTTAGGGCGTTGTAACGAGTGTGTACAATCCAATACAACAGGACATTGATTGCTTTTCAGTTCGTGAATTCCTCTAAAATCCACAATCAAATCTTGGTAGCCGAATGAAGTTCCTCTTTCAGTTATCATAACTTGATGATTACCCGTAACACGTACCTTTTCCACAGCGAAACGCATCACATCGGGAGCGAGAAATTGTCCTTTTTTAATATTGACCACCTTACCTGTTTTAGCCGCAGCAGTAATCAGTTCAGTTTGACGGCAGAGAAAAGCTGGAATTTGCAAAACATCTGCAACTTCTGCAACTTTTTCCACCTCATCTACGGCGTGCACATCCGTAACGATTGGCAAATCTAACTCATTTTTCACCTTTGCCAATACTGCCAAAGCCTTATCGTCTCCAATACCTGTAAAAGAGTACAGAGAAGAGCGATTTGCTTTCTTATACGAAGCTTTAAAGAAAAAGTGTATTTGTAAACGTTGTGCTATTTCTGAAATTTTGCGTGCTATTTCCATTGTAATCTCCTCATTTTCAACTACACATGGACCTGCAATAAGGAAAAAGTTTTTGTTATCGTAAGTAATCATTCCATTAAATTTTAAGAGAGCAAAAATACAGTATTTTTCGACATCTACATACAAAAATGCAAAGAAACTTAATTATTTATAACCTTTTCAAAAAGATAAAAAAGAAAGCTATTATTAGAAAAAAAGTTTTATCTTTGCAAGTTGGAAAAAATTATTTCTTATGGAGCAAGAGATTCAAAAATGTGTAGAATTACTAAACGAAGGGAAAGTGATTCTATACCCTACTGACACCATTTGGGGAATAGGGTGTGATGCCACCAATGAGGAGGCTATTAACCGGATATACGAGATTAAACAACGGCAAGCGAGCAAGAGCATGATTATACTTGTTGACCGCAGCGACCGAATTCCATTGTACGTTTCAAAAATTCCGCTTGTTGCTTGGGATCTCATCAACAAGTCAAGCAGACCCACAACCTACATCTATCCTACAGCACGAAATCTTCCACAACAAATCATACATTCGGATGGTAGCATTGCTATTCGCGTAGTGAAGAACCCGTTCTGCAGGAAATTAATTGGTCGTTTAGGTCGTCCTATTATCTCGACTTCCGCCAACATTTCTACGGAGCCATCACCTAATAGTTTCCGCGATATTTCTGAAAGCATTGTTAATCAGATGGATTACGTTGTTCCTGAGAAGTTTGATAGTAGCTGCACTTTCAAAGCATCGCGACTTATTAAATTTATGGACGACTACAACTTCATCATTTTACGAGATTAGAAATGAAAATTGCATTATTTCCGGGTTCATTCGATCCCATAACGTTAGGACACGAAAATATTATTCATCGTGCATTACCGCTTTTTGACAAAATTATTATCGGAATCGGCATAAATAGTGAAAAAAAATCACTTTTTCCTATTGAACATAGAATTCAATTTATTGAACAATGTTTAGGTAATAATCCCAAGATTGAAATTTGCAGTTATGATGATCTTACTGGCAAATTTTGTCAAAAAAATGGTATTAAATTTTTGATACGTGGAATTCGTAATTCTATTGATTTTCAATATGAGAATGACATTGCACGTGCCAACAAAGAGATTTTTGGAATAGAAACAATTTTCTTTGCAACTGATGGAGAATGCGCCCATATCTCCTCATCGCTTGTACGAGAAATATATTGTAACGAAGGTGAATATCAAAGATATATACCAAAAAATGTAATTTTGCGTTAGTTTTAGCATGATAAGAGTAATAATTTGTTTTTTTGCAATTACATTTTCTACCCTTTTGTATGGGCAAAAGGAGCGTGAAGTTGTAATTGAAGGGAAAGCCCCTTTTGCTTCGAACTGCAAAATTCGGATTACTACTTTTAGCGATTACATTACTTGGCAACCGCAAGAAACAGCTGTAGCAAAGATTGACAAAAACGGAGATTTTAAACTTTCTTTTAAGCTCAAACAGATTTCGTTAGTACAAATCTCAATTTTACGGTCGAAAGCAGAGTTTTTTGCATCGCCAGGATACTCCTACAACTTCCAAATTGACATGGACTCGCTTGGACACCAAAGTTTTGACCCAACGCAACAAAATCAGTACTTAAAAATTTCAGCACCTGAAATTGACACAAACGATATCAATCTAAAAATCAATCACTTCAATAATCGATTAGATGAAATTTTAGCTCCTTACGCTTACGATATTATGCGATACAATGATGTAACCGCATTTGATAGCGTTTGCGCACAAGTTGCCCGAGAATTTCCTGTTCTCTACAATCCCGACAACTACTACCATTCCTACATCTTCTATTCTTTGGCTAACATTGAAAGAATAATCTATAAAAAATCTCCTAAAAAAATATATACCAGATATTTAGATAATGACCATATTCTTTATAATAATCCTGCATATATGGATTTTTTTAATGGATTTTATGATAATTATCTATACAACTCTCCTCGAATTAAGAAAAGTGATTTGGAGCAAAACATCAATATCGAGCCTAATTACAATGCCCTTTTCAATGCGGTGGGAAAGGACTTTTTATTAGTCAACGAACGATTGCGTGAATTTGTGATTATCAAGAATTTAGGACAATTTTTAGGGAATGAAGAATTTGATGCAGGAAACATATTAAAACTTTTGGAACATATTGAAACGACTACACATTTTCCTGATCATAAAATATTTATTTTCAATATTATACAAAAATACAAGAAAGAAAATTTTCGATTAGAAACTCCTAATTTTACTTTCAAAACTCCTAAAGGAAGCGATTTTAGATTTAGTAAACTGAATGGCAAACCTGTATATGTACAAGTTTTCCGCACCGATTGTCCAGATTGTATTCGGGAGATGAAACTTATTGAAGAATTGAAGAAAACTTACGATGAAAAAATAGAGTTTGTCAGTATATCTGTTGACTATGACATTACAAAGTTTGAAAAATTTCGACTTAGCTATCCCGAATTTGATTGGACTTTTGTCCATTTCAACGACCAATATAGTTGGATGGATTATTTTGAAATCAACAGTTTGCCTGAGTATTATTTGCTTTCGGAAGATGGGAATATAATGCAACGTTATGCACCTGCACCTACGAAAGGACTTTCACAATATTTGCAAATGCACTTCTACGAAGAGGAAGATGTTCCTGAAAATCCTATGTTTCAGCAGAGAAATTAAAAACCGCGTTGCGTTCTTGAAGTAGCAGGAATTACTGCGCTTCGGGGACGAATATTTGCACCCGAGGAGGATGGTTTTGCCGAAATTTTCTTGTAATTAGTGGTGGTTGAAGATTTCGTCTCATTACTTTTAGTTGTAGGTGGTGCTTTCGCAGTCGATTTTGGAGAAGCATTTGTACTTGGTGTTACAGTAGATTTCGGTGCCGACTTGGTCGCATCTCGATCTGCCCTTTCTTCTGCATAATCATAATCAGAATAATTATCTCTTTTATAATTAGTTAAAGAATTTACGCGACTAATTTTAGAAGAGAGATTGTGTCCGCCCGTAGTCAAAAAGTCATTAAAGGTGATGATTACAGAAGGAGTTTTCAAATATGGCGCCGAAGATGACGCCAAACTATTAACAAAGAAGTTTTTCACATCATTCAGATCAACCCCCAATAGGTCAAGGTTATTTTTTCCAATCCTATTTAGCAAAAGTCGCATCTGTTTTCCCTTTTGGGCAAGGATATATTTTTCACGGGAATTAATGGTGCACCCTCTTGGATAGGAGAGGAATTTCGCCATAAAGAGAAAATCCTCTTCAGAGAGTTGATTTAACAATGAACGAGCGCGGTAGATTTCGTTATATAATTCATTACTAGCATTTTGTTTTACTTGTTGATGAATTTTTTCACGATGTTCTGTAGAATAAATAAAGTTCTGTTCTGCTTCGTTTTTTGTCAACTGCTTTTCAATCTCATCAAAAATAAACGCTTTATAATTTCTATTTATAACAGAATCCACAACTTGCGACAAATGTTCAGTTGGAAAATCTTTGATAATATGTAGAAGATTTTGAGTAGGTTTCAGTAATAGAAATGGTTTATTTTTGGGGAATGAGCTGTTCAAATTTCCAGAATAGGTTATCCCATTATCTATAAACAGCTGATACAAAGCAGTATATTGCACAACTCTTGCCAAATCAGTATTTCCACATGTTGCAAAATATGAGTATGCTTTTCGCTCGTAATTTCGTCCTATCGACCTACCACTTTCTGGCGAATTAAAGTAGGAAACTGGAAGAGAGCCCGTTCTATTCAATGTATAAATTGTAACATCTTCTAAATCAATTGCATACATCACATTAGCTGTATTCCAATTGTAAACTAGTTCAGAAATCCCTAACTTTTTAAACAACGGTTGGTCAAACGGATAATAACCTGGTGAGGGATAGCGATAATTATATTCCTGAATCGTACCACTTTCGGACCAATCTTTCAAAAGAATATCAGTAATTGTCATCAGATGACCAAACTCTGTATTCTCCAATTCTTTGCTCAAATATGTTGGGCACCAATCGCGTCCGTTTTTCATTTTACCAGCCATAAAATCATTAACATCAAGACTTTGAGAAAGTTCCTTTTCAGAAACTGAAGCTAATAGAAGGATTGATTCAACATAAAGCGGAGGTAGTTCTTGTAATGATGCTTCCCGTTCGCGACCAACAATTACCAACGTTGATGAATCTGCTAATGCGCCTAAAATCAGGTCAGCATCCAACACAAAACGACGAATATTTGAGAGCGTACTATCCAAATCGGTATTTTTAGGCATACTCCACGCCACAAATCCAGGTAATTGACTGAAGAAAACCCCATAATTTTTATGGTTAAGAATCTCCTCAATAGAAAATGTTGTAGAAGTATCTTTCAACGACATAAATTGTTCGTCCTCTTCTAAAAACCACTCATTAAATTCAAATAGACTGATCTGATAATCAATATTTTTCTTTGTAAAATAGACTCTTTCAGCGGTAACAGGAAGTTCAATAAAAAATGGTTTATAATCGGAAAGAAAAAGTGATGTCGATAACTTTTTCACTAAATTTATAACATTTTCTTGGGTTGCATTTGCCAAAGAGATTACTGCATCAACAGCATATCCATCGTAACCCATTTTATGTTTGTAGGTTGAAACCTCATGAGTAAATTGGGCAAAGATAGATTTCAGGGAATCAAGGAGAAAATAGGGCGGTGGTTCCGAGATGAGAATCATCTTACTACTATCTGGGAAAGATGCAACCCCAATTGTTTGATAATGAAACCGAAATTTTGTTCTAAAATCCTGATAGATAGAATCTCTTGCAGAGACAACCATCCTTGATTCTATCGTTAGATTTTGGTTTGGAATATATTCCTGTTTTTGGATTTCCGCAACTTTCCTCTTCACGGTTTCCACAGCCTCATCATTTGTAAAAAAGAAGAGAACACCCATTCCCAATAGTAAAATAGGAAGTAGAATTAGAAGACCTTTTTTATGCCAACTCATTTTGTAAACTATCAATATTCACTTCACAATGCAACTTTGCACTACCAATTTTTTCTAACAGCACAAATAAAACTTTTCCGTTTCTGTTTTTCTTATCCTGCTTACAAAATGGCATCACTTCACTTCGTTTACACTTCGGATCTCCATAAAGTCTTCTAACCACCTTTCTAATCTCTTCAAAATCAGAATTATTTATCAATCCATTTCGATATGAAATTTCTGCAGCATCAACAATTCCGTATGCAACGCAAAAACCATGAGGAAGAGGCTGATTTTTAGATAGGAAGTAAGATTCGTACGCGTGCCCCATCGTATGTCCAAAATTCAACAAATGGCGCAATCCTGTATCATTTAAATCTTGAGCTACAATTTTCTGTTTAAAATCAACAGCAAAATCTATCCACTCCTTACGAATTGAATCAACATTCACATTTTCGAGATTTTTCATCTCATTCCAAAGTGGGGCATTAGCAATCAAGGCACATTTTAAAATCTCGGCGAACCCGTTTAGTAATTGTTGCTGCGATAATGAAGAGAGAAAACGCTCATCTCGCCACACTTCTTGAGGCATTGAAATTGTTCCGACAGCATTTTTCAAATCGCCCAAATTAATTCCATTTTTTCCACCATAAGCTGCATCAGCCATTGCCAACAATGTAGTAGGCACATTGATACAAGGAATTCCACGTTTATAGGTTGCTGCAACGAAACCTCCTATATCACAAATAGTTCCGCCACCAACATTAAGTACTAAATCATCTTTAGAGAAACTATTTTCTAATAAAAATTGCCAAATCTTTGTTACCTCATCAATAGATTTACTACTTTCAGAACCGCAAATAACGTAGTAATAACAGATAAAATAGGGGGATTGAAAATCTAATTTTGAAGCATACAACGAACTCACTTGACTATCGATAATAACAAGCACTTTTTTTGTCGCTGTACGCTGACAATATTCCAATAATCTAACTTTTATTGTTTTCAAAATTATGCCAAATAATCGACTAAATTATCGAACATCACTTTTGTCTGTTCACCTGATTGCATGTTTTTGACAGTAAAACAGTTTTCATTCATTTCATTTTCACCTGCCATAACCACAAATGGTATTGAGCGAGCATTTGCATAATTCATCTGTTTTCCAATTTTAGCTTTATCGGGGAAGAGTTCTACCACAATTCCTGCATTTCTCAAATTTTGCAAAGCTTTCAATGCATATTTTTCTTCTTCTGAACCGAAATTCAAGAAAATTGCGCGCACTGGTGAGCCGATTCCTTCTGGAAAAAGATTTAATTCTTCCAACACATCATAAATTCTTTCTGCACCGTATGAGATTCCCACACCAGAAGTGTCCTTCAAGCCAAAAATCCCTGTTAGATCATCATAACGACCTCCACCAGAAATACTTCCAATGCCCACATCGTTAGCTTTTACTTCAAAAATTGCACCCGTATAATAGTTCAAACCTCTTGCCAAAGTGATATCTACCTCAACTGCAGAGTTAATATTCATCAATGAAACATACTCCAACACTTTTTCCAATTCTGCAACGCCTTTCAAGCCAATTTCATTTCCCTCAAAATAGGTTTTCAAGAATGCTAATTTTTCAGTATTCGTTCCTTTAAAATCAAAGAATGGCTCAATTTTTACGATTGCATCATCATTAATCCCTCTCTCCAGCAACTCTTTACAAACATTTTCTTTTCCAATCTTATCCAATTTATCTATCGCCGTACAGATATCTACAATTTTATCGGGCATTCCGATGGCTTCTGCAATTCCAGATAAGATTTTTCTATTATTGATTTTAATAGTAACATTGATCTTCAAATTTGTAAAAATTTCATCTGTAATCTGAATCAATTCAGCTTCATTCAACAACGAATTAGTTCCTATTACATCTACATCACATTGATAGAACTCACGATAGCGACCTTTCTGAGGTCTATCAGCTCGCCACACAGGCTGCATCTGGTATCGTTTAAAAGGGAAAGCTAAGTCATTTCGGTGCTGTACTACAAAACGTGCAAAAGGCACTGTCAAGTCGTAGCGTAATCCTTTTTCACATATTTTAGATGCCAACTGGGTCGAGTTTAGTGATTCAAAATCTACATTTTGTTTAAAATCACCTGAATTAAGCACTTTGAATAACAATCTATCACCTTCCTCACCATATTTACCCATAAGAGTAGATAGGTTTTCCATAGAAGGAGTTTCGATAGGCAAGAAAGCATACTTTTCGAACACCTTACGGATTGTTGAGAAAATATAGTTACGGCGCATCATTTCTATAGGGGTAAAATCGCGCGTCCCCTTTGGAATAGTAGGTTTTACAGTACTCATTATATAAATTTAAAATTTTTCTAATTGAATTTTTACATCGCTAAGGACATTCATATAATTTATAAATGCCTGATATGGCGATGAATAAATATCAAAACGCATTTTTACTGAAGTTTTGGGGAACCATTGTGTCCCCATAAAATTGAAATGTATAGCATCTTGCAATCTCACCCACGCCAACTTAGCCATTTCATTTTCTGATTGATGATAAAGAGGTTCTATCTTAAAAAGCTGCTGGAACGCTTCTTGTTGCAACTCATTTCCGACCCATTCACTAGTATCCTTTTCATCGCCAGAGTTAGAGATTGGCCACGGAATCAGCAGTGTTGAGGTTTGAGTATCCTCATGCAAAAGATCTTCTGGTTTTACAAACTGGAACTCTGATGATTCTGCGACTTGTTGGCACAAAGCAGAAAAGAAATCAAAAATACCTGATTCTTTTGTATGGATATCACCCAAAACATCATAATCAAAATATAGGTTAATATAAGGCGATGATTCTGGAATATCTTTCAGGAAAGAGAGAGATTTTTCAGCGGTAAGCGGGAAATGGCACCAACTTCTATCTTCAAAACGGAAAGTAATATCATCGCACAAGGAAGCGGATCGCAACATCAGTTTTTCATCAACTTGATAGGGATTGCAATATAAATAGGTTGGGCTTTTCCAGCCTAAAATGTGGCGTGCACCTTCTGTTAACACCACTCGATAACCCATATCATATAACCATTCTCCAATTTCGTCCGAGTAGATAGCTTCCGTGTTAAAGAATGTAACTGGCTTTACACCAAATGTTTCCATTATCAGCTTTTCCTGCATACGGACTTGTTCTTCAAACGAAGCTCTACTATTCAAGCAAGCCAAACTATGCGTAAAGGTAGTTCCTGTAATTTCTACTCTTCCTGTTTTTACTAATTTTTGGAGTCCTTCTAAAACATCTGGTGCATACTCCTTAAATTGTGAAATAGCACTTTCAGACAGGCAAAAACTGAAAGCAACCTGGTCATTGAAACGCTCTATCAAATCAAGAAGTAACGCATTTGCTGGGCGATAACAACGTTCTGAGAGCCTGTTGGTTAAGTAGCGATTCTGATAATCATCAAAGTAATCACTTCGCTGATTAATATCAAAAAAACGATATGTTCTTAATAAGTAAGGTTGATTAATCTGAAAATGGATACAAATTTTGCGCATAATCGTTGAATTTATTTGTCCAACACCCATTGATAGATGTTTTTTAATTTTTGTGCTACTGATTCCCACTTTAAATTATCGACATCCTCTTTTCCTTTACGGGCAAAGAATTGTGCCAAAGCAGGATATTGAAGAATTCCGTAAATTGCATCTGCCATAGCATTTACATCCCAAAAATCTACTTTTATAGCGTGGGTAAGTACTTCCGCAACGCCAGACTGTTTTGATATCACTACTGGAACGTGAGCTCTCATTGCCTCCAATGGGGAGATTCCGAAAGGCTCTGATATAGATGGCATAACATACACATCACTCATTACAAACATCTTATCGACATCTGTTCCACGTAGAAATCCTGTAAAATGGAAACGATCAGAGATTCCTAGTTCGGCAACTCGTTTGATAACCTGAGGCATCATATCCCCATCTCCAGCCAGAACAAATCTTACATTTGGATCTTTTTCCAACACTAATTTTGCACTTTCCACAAAATATTCTGGACCTTTTTGAAAGGTAACTCTTCCCAGGAAGGTAACAATCTTCTCTTTAACAAATTTCTCTTTGACAAATTCTTTGTCATTAGGTTCCACTGCATTATGTAATGTAAAAACCTTCTCAGCCGAAATACCATATTTTTCTGTTACAATACGTCGGGTTAAATCGCTAACTGCGCATACAGCATCAGCAGACTCCATTCCAAATCGTTCAAGTCCCATTACAATATCGTTTCGGTTATTTTCACCAGAACGATCAAATTCTGTAGCATGAATATGAACCACCAAAGGTTTTCCACTTACACGTTTTGCAGCCACACCTGCTTTATAAGTAAGCCAATCGTGTGCATGAATAATATCGAAATCGTTATGGCGTGCAATTTCTGCTGCTACAATAGCATACTGTTCTACCTCACGCATCAAATCTTCACCATATTTCCCAGAAAACTCATATTTTCGTTTTCCATCTGCAATTTCAGCTTCAAATACACCGCTTTCTATTTGATTTACAATCTGATAATATTCATTCATGCCGACATAAGGCACCATTTGTGAATTCACTTGAATGAAAGAAACTGTATCTTCAAAAGATTGCAGATGAACATAACGAGGATCGACTTCCACATCGTGGGCACTAATAATTTTAACGTATGATTGGTCCTCTTCTGAGGAAGCTTTCGGCATTACAAAAAGGACTTCTACATCATTTTTTGCCAACCCTTTTGTCAACCCATAACAAGCGGTTCCCAAACCTCCTGCAATTTTCGGGGGAAATTCCCAACCAAACATTAAAACTTTCATACCTATTTTTTATCAGTAAATATTATTTTCCATAACTGCCTTAATATGTAACAATGCAGCAACGCTCCAAGCCTGTGAAATACAACCATTTGCACTATAAGGAGGATTTCCATCTGTAATCTCACTTATTGTTGATATTCCATATTCTGTCATACAAGAATCGAATCGATAAAGAATATTTTCCAATAGTGCCAATGATTTTTTCCCATAAACAGCCATCATACCATCAGCAAAAGGTGCCAACAGCCACGGCCAAGCGGTTCCTTGATGGTAAGCAGCATCACGCTCAGCCTGAGTTCCCTCATATTTTCCACGATAATCTGAATCATTAGGAGAAAGCGTTCTAATTCCTTTCTCAACCAATAACTCTTCACACACTTTTTTTAACACCAACTGCCTAATTTTCTCACTAATAGGAGTATATGGTAATGACACTGCAATCATCATATTGGGGCGCACCTGAAAATTCCGATAATCACCATCTACATAATCCGCCAAATAACCTATCTCTTTAGACCAGAACGTTTCTTTGAATACAACAGGAAAGTTTTTAACCAAAGAACTCCATTCTTGGATAAATGTTTCATCATTGTCAAGTTGAGCCACTTCCAATGAGAATTGCAACGCATTATACCACAATGCATTAATCTCTACTTGACAACCTGTACGTGGTGTAACAGGTTTTCCATCTACAACAGCGTCCATCCAGGTCAGCGCAAGATTAGGAGTTCCCGCATAGATAAGCCCACTCTCTAACATTTTGATATTATATAGCGTTCCTTTCTTGTACAGATTTAGAATTTGTTTAATTTTTTCTCCATATTCTGCCCAAATTTTACGCTTAGAATGAGTATAATTTGCATATTGCTGCAGTGCACGCACAAACCACAGTGGCGCATCGACCGAATTGTACGCTGCAGTTTCTCCCTGACCGATATTCGGGAATAGTCCATTTTGCATCTCACCTAACATATCATCTAAAATCTGCTTACACAATTCAGGTTTATGGAGTGCTAAGGTAAGACCAGGAAGTGCAATAAAGGTGTCTCTTCCCCATCTTCCAAACCAAGGATAACCTGCTATGATATAACTCTTTCCATTACGATTAACAATAAACTGCTCAGCTGCATTTTTCAAACAATTAAAGTAGGAAGAGCGGTGTGTTTTCTCTTGTTTTTCCTTTTCAAAAACTGTCGCTATTTGTTGGGGATCCATCGGCGTTGTTCCAATAGAAACATACAACTCTTTCTCCTTCATCGATACAAAAAGTGTTCCTGGATTGTATAAATCTTCGTAACCCTCATAACCCCGTTTTAACTCTTCCTCATACTCAAAATCATAATACCAATCTGGTGTATGCTGATATGCTGGCGTGAGACTAGTTTGAACACATAACGTTGTAAATTGCTCATACATACGATATTGCACACCACTATCTAATAGTGTATAATCTGTATTAGCAACTGAATTAGCGTGTGTTAACTGATGAATCTGCCGAAAAGCCAAAAGAGGTCGAAAGAGCATTGTAGCTGTTTCAAAATCATCAATAAATGAGTATTTTATAATTAATCGATCCTCATGAGAGAGAAATAAAAACTCTTTTGTAAAGTTAAATTTTCCCACTCTATAATAATATGTTGGCAGATTATCACAAACAAATTTCTGTAGGTACTTATGTCCTTTCGGACTGATTACGCCTCCTTTGTATTGATTCACACCAATATGAAACTCCATATCATTGACAACAAGCGTTTCATTTAAGTTCGAGAGGAGCAGATAACGTTCTCCATCCAATTGGTCCTGCGGCACAATAAAAAGGCCGTGATACTTTCGTGTATTCATTCCCAACAATGTTGTGGTCGCGAAAGAGCCTGTACGGCTGCAGCGTAAAATTTCCCTTGATTTCGAGTAATTTACGTTTACCAATTTTTCCTTATCAAATTCGATATAGCTCATTTCAATGATTTTTAGATTCTTTTTGCAATTCAAGTTCCCATTTCCATGCAGATTCGACAATTTCACTAACACCCAAACGGCACTGCCAGTTCAACAAACGGCGGGCTTTTTCACTATTGCTATAGATAGCAGGAATATCACCTGCTCTACGCTTACCGATACGATAGCGCAAGGAAACACCTGTATTTTTTTCAAAAGCTTGCAACATCTCAAAAACTGTAATTCCGTTTCCACTACCCAAGTTGAAGGTTTCACACAAAGGCTCGGCGTGATGTTGTGCAGCATAATCTAAAGCTAATACGTGCGCAGAGGCGATATCCGTAACATGTAAATAATCACGTACACAAGAGCCATCGCGAGTATCGTAATCATCGCCAAACACGACCATCTCTTCAATCTTACCAATTGCATTTTGTGTGATTATTGGCAGAAGATTGTTCGGTTTATCTGGGGAAAGTTCACCATTCAGACCCGAAATATGGGCACCTACAGGATTAAAATACCTCAGCAGAATTGCCTTCAAATCAGAGTGTTGATTCACAAAAAAGCGAATCATATCTTCTCCTATCTGCTTGGTATGCGCATACGGACAAAAAGGAGCTCCCATCGGTGTTGTTTCATCTACGGGCAAATTTTTCACATCTCCATAAATAGAACAAGATGATGAAAAAATAAGGTATGGAATCGAAAATCTTTCTGTTGCTTCCAAAACATTCTCCAAAGTTCCTAAATTGTTCCGATAATATTCCAAAGGTTTCTCTACCGACTCTGGCACCGACTTAAACGCTGCAAAATGGATAATTCCTTCAACCTTTTTTTCCTGTTCCAAAACGGAGAAAAAAGCCTCTTTATCACAAATATCCACTCTATAGTGTGGCACTTCTATTCCCGTTATTTTCTTTATTCGCTGAATGGTTTGGGGTGTAGAACGCACACAACTATCTACAATAATTGGTTCATAATCACCACTTTCCAACAACTCAATCACAGTATGAGAACCTATATATCCAGTTCCGCCTGTCACCAAAATTTTTCTTTTTTTATTCATATCTTTTCCATAAGTTAACACCTCATCGAGGTTTTATTGAGTAGTTATATGGATATTTTCAGTCCCATTTCGGGTATTTAGTGGTTTGCAAAAATACAAATTATATTTATATATTCACATCAATAATTTTACAAAATCGAATAATATTTAGATGTTTTTTATTTGGGTGTGCCGGCTTACCTGCGCACAAGTGCCACGCACGCCGTCGGGCTTTCCGCTCAAATTTCGCCGCTCAATTTCTAGTTTCAACTCATCTCAAAAATCCAACACTAAAAAAACAACTCTAAATTCTATGTTTTCGAATCGCGGCTCATAACCGCTTCAATCCCTCACACATTCCGCAATGCGAAATGGTATTCTAAAATTCATCACTTCGTCGCAATACAATCATTGTACGCGTAGGAAGATAAAGAGACAATCCTCCACCATTATTACTATAAGTGCACTGACTATGAATGCGAGAAAAACCACCAAACTTTTCAGAATCTGTATTCAAAACAATTGTATATTTTCCTTTTTCACAATTCACATAGTAATCAGTGTAAGAATTCTGCGGAGAAAAGTTTGCCACAAACAGATAATTTCCTCGCGAATATGCCAACACTTGCATCTGGAAATTTTGTTCTAAAACTTGCGGTAAATAGTCCAAAATAGACTCTTCTAAAACCAAATTAATCATATCTTTATCAAATAGATAAAGGTAACTATATACTAAATTTTCATCAGTAGCTAAGTTCCATTGTCTTCTTGCATAGCGATATGACCAATCGTTGCCTTTGCGGGGAAAATCTATCCATTCAGGATGTCCGAACTCATTTCCCATAAAGTTCATATACCCTCCTTGCGCTAACGAAAGCGTTAAAAGACGAATTATTTTGTGTAGAGCCACAGCTCTTTGTACGCCTATGGTTGCCAAATCTTTCCGCATTGCCGTATAGATTTCAGCTCCCACCATCCTCGAAAGAAAGGTTTGGTCACCAACCATAGCTTGATCGTGACTCTCTGCATACGCAATCACCTGCTCTTCAGGACGTTTATCTGTAAGACGAAAAAAAATATCACCTGGCGACCAATACTCATCAGCACACTCTTTCAACGTTTTCGTCCAGAAATCTGCCACGCCCATCGACATTCGGTAATCGAAACCCACCCCTTCTAACTGGCTTGAAAATGCTAAACCTGGTAGTCCGCTCACATCTTCTGCAATAGTAAAAGCCTGTGGATTAACTTGTTTCACCAATCTATTAGCTAGATAGAGATAAGAAATAGCATCTTCATCTACATTATCATCAAAATATTGTGCATAATCCACAAAATCCACCCCGATTCCATGATTCACGTAACACATACTTGTAACGCCATCAAACCGAAAACCATCAAAATGAAAAACTTCCAACCAATATTTAAGATTTGACAATAAAAAGAAAATAGTATCACGTTTTCCATAATCGAAACAGTGAGAATTCCACACTGGATGGATAGCGCGCTCACCAGAATGGAAATAGAGATTTCCTACTCCATCAATCTTAGAAATTCCTTCTTTCTCATTACTAACTGAGTGAGAATGAACCACGTCCATAATTACAGAAATTCCCAAATGATGAGCTTCATCAATCAATTCCATTAGCTCTTCTGGTGTTCCGAATCGGAAAGATGGTGCAAAAAAATTGGAAACTTGATAACCAAATGACCCATAATATGGATGTTCGTGAATGGCCATCAGTTGAATTGTATTATAGCCCAATTTTTTAATTCGAGGCAGCACATTTTCTTTAAATTCCCAATAGGTAGAGATTTTTTCTTCCTGCGCTGACATTCCGATATGTGCCTCATAAATTATAGGATGGTTAGGACGATTAGGAGAACTATAATGCCATTGATAAGGTTTTGGTGGATCCCAAACTTGTGCAGAAAATATTTTGGTATTCTCATCTTGTACTACGCGTTGCACGTATGCAGGCAATCGTTCATCAGCACCTCCTTGCCATACAATCCAAAGTTTATATAGGTCACCATGTTTTAGGTAATTGAGGGGGATCTCTATTTCCCAATCACCATTTTCATTTTTATGCAATTCAAAATTGGATTTCACCTCCCAGTAGGTAAAATCACCATAAACAAAAACCTGCACAGCGTTAGGAGCTTTTTCTCGCAACACCCAGCAGGTATCTGTTTTATGCAATCCATAGTATAGATAACCATTCGCCACCTCTTTCAGTTCACGTTTTCCCTCTGTGAACTCAAGTTCGCGCAAGCGAGCCTTTTGATAACGTTTTAATAACCTTTGTGAATAAGGTTTCAGATAAGGATCTTTTTCGACGAGTGGTGATTTCGTAATCATAAAAATAAACGGCGGCTTATAAGCCGGATTCTGTCAAGTTCTGTCATTTATCTACTCTTGTGGTCACCCACAAGTTCTATCGACCTACCCTCCGAGTTAGACGAGCAGCCCTCAAGCCTCGGTTTATTTGGTCTTTCAACCCATAAGGTTTTCCCCCGTTGGTATCACTAACAACGGCGTGAGCTCTTACCTCGCGTTTTCACCCTTACTTCCGAAGAAGCGGTATCTTTTCTGTGGCACTATCTGTCATTCTACGAATGCCTTCCTGTTAGGAAGTATGGTGCTCTGTGTTGTCCGGACTTTCCTCTCCCTTTGCAGGCAGCGACAGAATGGCCGCCGTTGATTTTTAGTAACTAAGCATTACAGGCATAATCAACATCAGCAGATCTTCCTGTTCGCTATATTGTGTTGTTGGTAGTATTAAAGCAGCACGATTCGGTTCTGACATCTCTATACTAATTTCATCACAATCCATATTTTCAATCATCTCACGTAAAAACTTAGAGTTGAACCCTATCTGCATATTTGTACCTGTATAAACTCCACTAATATCTTCATCGGCTTTACTTGAATAATCCATATCTTCTGCGGTTACGTTAATCTTTTCATCTGACAAAGATAAGCGCACTTGGTAAGTAGATTGGTTAGAATACAAGCATACACGACTTATTGTTTTGTGGAAATCTTTTCTTGACACCACTAATTTATTTGGACTTTCTACAGGAATTACATTTTGGTATGGAGGGAAATTACCCTCTTTCAAAGATGAAAATAGAACTATATTAGCAAATTCAAAGCGTACATGGTTTGAGTCTGTAGAGTATTCAACCTGAATTTTTTCTTCCAAACCTGTCAATACATTTTTCAACTGAATCAAAGGCTTTTTAGAAAGGATAAAGGAGGTTGGTTCATCACATTTTACAGAAGTATGCGTATATCTCACCAATTTATGAGCATCTGTTGCCACAAAAGTGATATCATTTTCTGACAAAGCGCAGAAAACCCCCATCATATTAGGACGTAACTCATCATTTCCCGTTGCAAATAACGTTTTACTAATAGCACGTTGCAACACGGGTGCATCGATTTCGAAACGACGAGGATCTTCAATCTTCTTCAATTCTGGAAAATCTTTACCAGACTTACAACTTGAATCATACTCTCCATTTACAGCAGAGAATTTCAATCTTTCATTTTCCTCATCAATATCAAAAACGATAGGAGTTTCTGGAATTAATTTCAGAGTTTCGATAAGTGTTTTAGATGGAATAGCTACAGAACCCTCACCCTCTACATTTGACAACTGTAATACTGCCGACATTGTGGTTTCCAAATCGGAGGCTGTTAATGTAAGTGTGTTATTTTCAACTGTAAATAAAAAATTCTCCAAAATAGGCATTGTAGAATTGCTACTAGCAAGAACACCATTAATAGCGGTCAAATTCTTATAAAGGGCATCACGGGAAACAATAAATTTCATAAATATCAATCTTTAAAATTAGGCTGCAAACTTACAAAAAAAAATTGAAATATTCGCAACGTAGATAATTTAAGTAAAAAAAATTATATCTTTGCAGGCGTTAATTTTGAAACATAATTAAATAACCCATAAAATTTTTAACTATGATCGAAAAAATCACCTCTAGCGCACAAGCTATTGAAATGGAAGCTAAATATGGCGCACACAACTACCATCCACTCGACGCAGTTTTGGCCAAAGGCGAAGGCGTTTTTATGTGGGATGTTGAAGGCAAAAAATATTATGACTTTCTTTCTGCCTACTCTGCAGTTAACCAAGGTCACTGCCATCCTAAAATTGTAAAAGCAATGTGCGACCAAGCTAATACCTTAACTCTTACTTCAAGAGCATTTTACAATGACTGCTTAGGTCCATACGAAAAATATATTACAGAATATTTTGGATACGATAAAGTTCTTCCTATGAACTCTGGAGCAGAGGCTGATGAAACAGCTTTAAAACTTTGTCGCAGATGGGGTTATGAAGTGAAAGGTATTCCAGAAAACCAAGCAAAAATCATTTGCTGCGATGGAAACTTCCACGGAAGAACTATCACCATTATCTCTATGTCCAACGACCCAGATTCTTTTGGCGGTTTTGGACCTTTCACTCCTGGATTTATTCGCGTTCCTTACAATGATGTTGACGCATTAGCCAAAGCATTAGAAGAAGAAAACGTAGCAGGATTCCTTCTTGAGCCTATCCAAGGTGAAGCAGGTGTTTATGTTCCTGAAGATGGTTACTTGAAAAAAGCTTACGATCTTTGTAAAGCAAAAAATGTACTTTTCATTGCTGACGAAGTACAAACAGGTATTGCGCGTACTGGTAAATTATTAGCTTGTGACCACGAAGGAGTTCGTCCAGACATTCTTATTTTAGGTAAAGCTCTTTCTGGTGGTACAATGCCAGTTTCTGCAGTTTTAGCAGACGATGAAATTATGTTAACCATCAAACCAGGTGAACATGGTTCTACTTTCGGTGGAAACCCAGTTGCTTGTAAAGTTGCCATGGCAGCTCTTGAAGTTGTAAAAGAGGAAAAATTGGCTGAACGCGCTGAGTACCTCGGACAAATCTTCAGAGATGAGATGAGATCTATCCAAAGCGAAATGGTTCAACAAGTGAGAGGTAAGGGTTTATTGAACGCTGTTATCATTAAACCTAAGAATGGAAAAGAAGCTTGGGATGTTTGCGTGAAGATGAAAGAGTTGGGCGTTTTGGCAAAACCAACCCACCAACACATCATCCGTTTTGCTCCTCCATTGGTTATCACAGAAGAACAACTTCGAGATGCAATCTCTCGCATCAAAGAAGCTATTCTTTCTTTCAACTAATAGCAAAAATTTAAAAAGAGGCGTGAACGCCTCTTTTTTTTTATCCTCTAAATAGAATTTTTCTTCGGAAATTGTGGGTGGAATATGACATTATATCTTTTTCTCTAATCACCTCTTTATCTGAATCTGGAAATTCAGCAATAGAAACATGTGATTGTCTTGAGACAGGATTATACTCGTACCAGTGTACATCAATTGTATGCCATCTTCCATCGCCTCCGTGCACTCTAACATAATCGACACGCGGAGTTTCGGAGAAACCGTACGCTGTAACTTGTAGGTCGTGCTGTGAATTATCAATCGTACGCAGAAGTTTTGTTTTTAGAATATTTGACGTAGCACAACTAGGATGTGCGAATTTTTCTTCCCCTTGGTGATTCACCAAAGATTCCCACTCCCAAAAAGTTGATTTATTTAACAAATCCACTCCGTAAATATTTTTTCGAGTTCTAATTTGTTGATAAAGAGGAATTGACAACAATGGTGCGAAAGCAAAATACACCGCGCGAAAATACTCTTCATTGATTTTCATAAATCGCTCCTTTACCAATTCAAAATTATAATCTTGAAAACGTGCAGGATTAGTATCTATATTAAAATCATAGAGATGTGTCGGATAGACTACATTGATTTTTTTTCTTTTCTGTACTTCAAAATCATCACCATATCCTACTTCCGTATCTTTCATCAGAGCGATAATCTGCTGCTGGGCTATCGGTGTAAACAGCAAACGGTACTCCACTTCATTATCGCGGTCCTTCGTTGAGAATAACACCTCAAACTCTTGATTTGTCATCATTGTATAGGAGTAATTATCCGTTAGGTTGCGGGAGAATTTTTCAAGTTCACGACGTTTCCTTCTTTTTCGTGAATTTATCATAAATCCTTCATTTGCCAATCCTTCTGGTTTTCGGGAGAAAGAGAGGGATGGAGCTGCATCATTTGCATACAACAAGAATGTATTATTTCCATAATATGGATAAGGTTTCTCAACAGAAGCGTGCAAAGTTTCACTTTTAGTCACGGAATGCATCTTTCCATCAGAGCCACGTTCCATCACCGTCCAATAGATTGTTTTAGACCCCGTATAAACTTTAGTTCCCATACTAAAATTTCTTGTAGTTGCAATTACAAAGGGATTACCTTTAATCTCACCACTATGAGCAAATAGTACAGATGAATCCACGTTAAGAAAGTCATCATAACCGAACTCCTCATGCAACTGCTTAAGACGAGCAGCATTAAAATAGGAATCGAATTTGATATTGGGCACTGTTTTCTCTATCAATTTTGTAGGAATATCCCAACTAAAAAGCGTATTAACGGACTCCATCTGCTTCCAAGCTAAATCCAAGACATTCTTATGTTTCTGTTTAAACTCTACAAGTTCAGAATGAAGTAGCCTTTTTCTTTTTCTCAACGTTGTGAAAACACAAATTAAAAGAAATATTCCTATAACTACCGATATAACAATATAATAGGTGTAAAAAGCAGGATGAAAAATCGATTCATAATAGAGGAATGAGAGCAGGAGCGGAATTGAAGCAACGACAAGAATCACTCTGAATAAAAGTAACCAAGAGAGTCGCTTATTATGTTTTTTAATTTTATCTAAGAGCGAATCTGCTGTTGCGCATAACTTTTGGTTTTCTTGTTTATTAATAGTTGCCTTTGCTTCAATTTCAGCGAAAGCTTCTTCTGCATTTTTTCTAAAAGCAGCCTTTAGTTCATTTTTATAGCGCTCTAAAGGTTCATAGATATCATCCATAAGCCATACTATTTGAAGAAAACTTCGCGGGCACGCTGTTTTACATCAGAAGAAACAGAGAATGGAATACGAGTTGTATAGCCCGCGCGAGCAGCCACAATCATTTTTGTTGGCCAGTCAAAAATATCACGATTCCACTGGTTTACCGTATCATTATACAATGATCGAGCTGCAGTAATCTCCTTTTGCAAGTATGAATTCTGTTGCATAGCATCAGCAATAGCCGCATGAGCCTTCAGTTCTGGATAAGCTTCAACTTGCGGGAATAAGCGTGCAAAACTCATATCGATATCGCGTGCTACCTCATTGCGTGATTTATTTGGATTTACTCCACCTCTATAGGCTGCGACCGTTTTCATAACATCTTTATCTAAATCAATAGCTTTTTCCAACAATGGCACCACATTTTGCAGAATCTGCACTCTTTGTTCTAAATAATTGTCAATAGTAGAAGCATCCGCTTGGATTTTCTGTTCCAATTGTTGAAAATAATTCTTAGCTTTCACCTTCATAAACAAAAAGATGATACCAGGAAGGATTCCGCAAATCCAAAGAAAAATTTCAAAAATTAAAGAGCCCACTCCGATTTTTACAGGAAGCTGTTTTTCAATAACATTTACATCACGACCTTCTTGATTTACATTTCCAGTCAATTCATCTAACTCATTAGCCATAGCATATTTTTTTGACAGGTTCTGACACAATTTTCTACGGCAATAGGATATGAGAACCCAAGCATATCCTCTTCCGCGGCAAATAGATTTACACTGCCACAAAAATAAGAAAAAATAACATCCCTTCACACAAAAAAATTAATAAAATTCTTGTTTGTACAAGAAAATTCTACACTTACAAGAAACGCCTAATTATCAGAATTGGAATAATTTCCAATAAAAAAGGGCAGAAATTAACTTCTGCCCTATCCATTTATTTCAAAACAAGCTTATCCAAAAATTTCTTTTTCAACATGTTCACACAAAATATGTCCCAACACGATATGAGCTTCTTGAATTCTGGGAGTATCGGAAGAAGGTACATTAAGCAGTATATTGGAATATTTTTTCAGATCGCCGCCAGAAGCGCCCGTCATTCCAACCACAAACACCCCCATTTCGCTTGCCAATTTACAAGTTTTCAAAATATTTGCACTATTTCCTGACGTTGACAAAGCTACCAAAAGGTCTCCATTATGGGCTGTTCCCTTTAGCAGACGAGCATACACTTCATCATACCCATAATCGTTAGCTACAGCCGTAAGATATGAGGTATTACAATGGAGAGCTTCCGCATTAAGAGGTTCTCTATCGAAATAGAAACGACCCGACAACTCCGCAGCCAAATGTTGAGCATCGGCAGCGCTACCTCCGTTTCCGCAAAAATGGATCTTACCTCCATTTTTCAAAGTTTTCACCATCTGAGAAACAGTCAAGGCAACACGATCAAGTAGTTCTGCATCTTGTAAGATTTGCTGCTTTACTGAGATAGAATTCTGGATTGCCTTTTGGATTTGGTTTTTCATATAAAACTATTTTACAATTCGAGTACCACATGCTGGATTTCCGAGTTCTCCAGCTTCAGTAATGATGCACTCTTTACCACCATTTTCAACGAAATAGATAGCAGCACGTACTTTAGGACCCATAGAACCTTCTGTAAAATGGCCTTCTGCAAGATATTTCTTAGCTTCCTCTACTGTAATCGTATCTAAAGCTTTTTCATTGGGTTTTCTAAAATTGATATACACTTTAGGCACATCTGTCAGGATATAGAACTCATCGGCACGGATTTGCACAGCCGTAATTGCGGAAGCTAAATCTTTATCAATAACAGCTTCTACGCCACGAATCTCTTTTCCATCCTCAACAACTGGAATGCCACCGCCACCAACAGTAACCACGATATGACCTTCGTTAGCGAGTTTTTCAACGATTTCTATATTTTTTACTGCCAAAGGTTTGGGAGAAGCGACCACTTTACGCCAACCATTTCCTTTGGGATCTTCTTTAAAGATTGCACCCGTTTTTTCTGCGTATGCATCTGCCTCCTCTTTTGAATAGTAAGGCCCCACGGGCTTAGTAGGATTTTGAAACATCGGGTCATTTTTATCCACCACCACTTGAGTAACCAATGTAACCACATTGCGGTTAATACCAGCTTGAGCGAACACATTTCTAAAACCTTGTTCAATCATGTAGCCTATAGAGCCTTGAGTTTCTGAAACGCAAAAATCCATTGGCATTACTTGTGTATTGAACACCTGCTTACCAGCTTCATGTTGAAGCATAACATTTCCTACTTGCGGACCATTACCATGTCCAATTACAATATTGTGACCTTGTTTTACTAAACTTATTAATGACTGACAAGTTTCTGTAACATTCTGGATTTGTTCCTGATAAGTTCCTTTCTGCCCACTTCTAAGAAGTGCATTACCTCCGAATGCTATAACTGCTAATTTTGCCATAAACAAAATGGTTTTTAATGATTATTAAAAAGAATTATTCCGTTGCCGCTAACAAGATCCGAAGAGGTTGAAACCGGCAACGGGATAAAAGATTATTTTTTTCTTACCAAATGCGAGCTCGTTTTTCTGGAGCTATCCACATTTTATCACCTTCTTTAATATTGAAAGCTTCAATGAAAGAAGTAATATGAGGAAGGGTTCCATTCACTCTCCATTTTCCTAAAGAGTGTGGATCTTCTTTTGTACGTTTGATAATTTCTGCATCGCGAATATTACCTGCCCAAACATTAGCATAAGCGATGAAGAAGCGTTGTTCTGGAGTAAATCCGTCCATCTCTCCTTGAATTCCTCCATCAGCAATTGCTTTTTGCATAGCTTGGAAAGCAATATTTACACCACCATTATCAGCAATATTTTCACCTAAAGTAAAAACTCCATTGGCGAAGGTTCCTGGAAGTACTTCAATTGCGTTGAAGTGATCAACCAGCACTTGTGTACGTTCTGCAAAATTTGCACTATCGATAGAAGTCCACCAATTGGTCATATTTCCATCTTTATCATACATTCTACCCTGATCGTCGAAGCCGTGTGTCATTTCGTGACCAATAACGACACCGATTGCGCCATAGTTTACAGCGTCATCAGCATTCATATCGAAGAATGGAGGCTGAAGAATACCTGCAGGGAAACAGATTTCGTTAGTTGTTGGGTTATAGTATGCATTTACGGTTTGTGGAGTCATCAACCATTCGGATGGATCAACAGGTTTTCCGATTTTAGCAAGTTGATAATCATTTTCAAAACGACGAGCGCGCAATACATTTGCATAGTAGCTATCTTTTTCGATAGAAAGGTTAGAATAATCTCTCCACTCCTCAGGATAACCAATTTTCACACGCATAGTATTTAATTTAGCAACTGCTTTTTCTTTCGTTTCAGGCTGCATCCACTCACCTGCATTAATTCTTTCGTTTAAAGCAACTTTAACATTTTCCACTAACTTCACCATTCTTTCTTTAGCTGAAGCTGGGAAATATTTTTCAACATATAGTTTTCCAACTACTTCACCAAGAGAGCCGTTTACTACGTCAACAACACGTTTCCAACGAGGTTGATTTTCCTCTTTTCCACTAAGCACTTTTCCAAAGAAGTTGAAATCAGCATCCACCATTGCTTTGTTTAGGTACGGAGCTGCAGCATTGATTACATTCCAAGCCAAATATGCTTTCAAAGTAGCTAAATCAGTAGTACTTACTGCTTTATCCATAGCTTTAAAATATTCCACTTGACCCACATTTACAGATTCCAAAGCTCCGAGTCCCATATTTTCGAGATATGCTTTCATATCAATGTTAGGAGTAAGAGTTTGCAAATCGCTAATTGTGTAGATATTATAGGTTGCTTCTGGATTTCGCAAATCCTCTTTAGACATAAAAGCAGCGGCCAACTTTGTTTCAAAATCGAAAACTGCTTTTGCTAAATCGGCTTCTTTACCTTCTGCATTTGCTAAAGCTGAATAGCCAGAAATTTGGAACATTTGGGTAAGCAATTTTACATACTCATCTCTAATAGTTTGCAAATCTGGTTCAAGATAATATTCGCGAGCACCAATTCCCAAACCTGTTTGCCACATCCAAGCAATAGTCATAGTACTATTTTTAGGATCGGCTTCACCAAACACACCAAAAAGAGGATTTACACCATTTTTGTGCATATCAGCCAAAAGTGCTGGCAAATCTTTTACATTTCCAAGAGCTTGAATTGCTTCCAATTCAGGACGGATAGGCTCAACACCTTGTGTTTCAATGGTATTTTCATCCATACCTAAGTTGTAAAGGTCACCAACTTTCTGCATATCAGAACCTTTTTCATGTTCTGTTTTTGCGATTTCAGTAATCAAATCATTGATCTGTTTTTTGTTATTTTCGCCTAATTCGTCAAAACTACCATAACGGGAATACTCAGCAGTAAGTGGGTGATTTTTCATCCAACCGCCGCAAGCATATTGGTAGAAATCATCAGCAGGATTTGCTGTGGTATCAAGATTTTCAAAATTTACACCTGAAGTCAACTCAGGGACACTTTCTTTCTTCTTGTTACAAGAAGAGAAGAGTAAAGCTGCGCAAATCATAGCAGGAATAATAACTTTTTTCATTTCTTATAATATTGTTTTTCAATCAATTATACTAATGTATATGTTTTTTTTTAGAGTTGGCAAACTTAAATCAAATATTTCAATTTTTCAAGAGCGACGGCGACAATGCACATCTGAAGAATCCCAAGATTGATATAGAAGTATGTAATGAATAGTTCTGATAAGAACAATAAACAGATCTAACTTATTATCTACGAACCATTTAATAGCTTCATCTTCTTTTCTACAAGCAGCAGCAAATTTAGAAAGGAAAGTACAATTATAACGATCGAGCCACTCGATAGCACTATCCACATTATCAATTGCATCACTTAAGACTGCAAATTCAGGGAATCCGTTATTCATCAGCCACTTAAGAGCATCAGTATCTGAGTGAATAGCGGCAGAGAGTGCAGCCAATTCGGGAAATCCATTTTGAATGAAGAAATCTGTAAATTGACGATTTCCCTTTAGGCTCTCGTTAAGAGCCAGCAGCAGTTTAGCATCATAGTCCGTTAAGCAATGTAACATTCTCACATCTATTGCTTTAAGCTTACCGTTTTATTAAATACGATTCTATCTGGAGTAGAATCTTTATCAATACAGAAATAACCTGTCCTTTCAAATTGGTAGTGAGTATCAGCAGCATTTAACTTTAAATTTTCTTCCACCAATCCATCTACAACTACCAAAGAATTAGGGTTAATATAGTCTATAAAGGTCTTACCCTCCTCAGTATTATCAGGTTCTGGCACACTAAACAATCTATCGAAAAGGCGTACTTCCGCTTTTTGGTGATGTTGAGCAGAGATCCAATGAATTGTAGCTTTTACCTTTCGGTTACTTTGTTCCATACCACTCTTAGTTTCGGGGTCATAGGTAGCATGAATTTCTGTAATATTACCCTCATCATCTTTTACGATATGAGTACATTTAATAATGTAAGCATATTTCAAACGCACTTCTCGATCGATAGAGAGACGATAGAATTTTTTATCAGCATTTTCACGGAAATCAGCACGCTCGATATAAAGTTCGCGAGTAAAAGGAACTTCGCGAGTTCCTGCTTCTGGGTTCTCGGGATTATTTACAGCGTTCATCATTTCCGTTTGATTTTCAGGATAGTTATCAATAATTAACTTCACTGGATCGAGCACAGCCATTGTGCGGGTAGCCACTTTATTTAGGTCTTCTCGAGCGCAAAATTCTAGGAGTGCCACATCAATGACGTTATCTCGTTTTGCCACGCCAACCGTTTCTGCAAAATTACGGATAGAGCGCGCGGTATAACCTCTACGACGCAAACCTGAGATAGTGGGCATACGCGGGTCGTCCCAACCCATAACATATTTATCTTGAACCAATTGTAACAATTTACGTTTACTCATAATTGTGTAATTCAAGTTCAATCTCGCAAACTCAATCTGTTGTGGGTGGTGAATTTCCAATTGTTCGCAGAACCAATCATAGAGAGGCCTATGCACTTCAAATTCGAGGGTACAGATTGAGTGGGTAATTCCTTCGATAGAATCACTTTGTCCGTGTGCAAAATCGTACATCGGATAAATGCACCATTTATTTCCTGTTCTATGGTGGTCAGCATAAAGAATTCGATAGATGATTGGGTCGCGCATGTGCATATTTGGTGAAGCAAGGTCTATTTTTGCACGAAGCACACGGCTACCTTCAGGGAATTCTCCAGCACGCATTCTTCTGAATAAATCTAAATTTTCTTCAACACTTCTATCTCGGTAAGGGCTTGGAGTTGCTGGCTTGGTAGGCACACCTCTATTTTTACTAATTTCCTCTTGTGTTGAATCATCAACATAGGCTAAACCTTTAGAAATCAAACGTTCTGCCCATTCATATAGTTGATCGAAATAGTTTGAGGCATAGTATTCACCAGCCCATTGGAACCCCAACCACTGAATATCCTCTTTAATAGAATCTACATATTCCACATCCTCTTTAGCGGGATTAGTATCGTCAAAACGGAGGTTGCATTTTCCATCATATTTTTGAGCCAAACCAAAGTTCAAGCAGATTGACTTTGCGTGTCCTATATGCAGATAACCATTAGGTTCCGGGGGAAAACGGGTTTGTACTTTCGAGTTATTTTTTCCAATTTTTAAATCGTCCTCAATAATTTCTTCGATAAAATTCATAACATCTATTTTTTAGCAAACCGCAAAAATACAATAAACTTTTAAACCACGTATCTTAAAATGCGATTCTGCATTCTTTTTTAAGTTTTTTTCATATTACAAAAACATCAATACAATGATTTTTTATCCAAGAAAAATACTATATTAATTAATAAAAAAGAATCAAAAATAGAAAATAAATCTAACAACAGAAATATAATTTTGATATTTTTCTAATTTTCAGAGCAATATAAAAAAAACAAAAACAGAAAAAAAAATAGAAATTTTGGGTTGAGAGTGTTAATTTATTCGTTATTTTTGCAAAAAACAGAAGAGAAATGAATAGTATCACCGTTGAAAACATCAATAAATGGCTTTCTGAAGAATATGATGAAAACACGCACCAAGAGATTCTTCGTCTTCAGGAGGAAAATCCTCAAGAATTAGAAGATGCTTTTTATAAAACCTTAAAGTTCGGAACAGGTGGCTTGCGAGGAATAATGGGCGTAGGCACCAATCGAATGAATAAATATACGGTAGGATCTGCTACTCAAGGATTTGCACTTTATTTAAAGAAATGTTTTCCCAATGAGGTTATCAAAGTAGTTGTTTCATACGATTCTCGAAATAACAGTCGATACTTTGCAGAGATTACTGCAGATATTTTCACAGCAAACAAAATTCATTGTTTTCTTTTTGATGAGATGCGTCCCACACCGATTTTATCATTTGCTGTGCGCCACCTTCAATGCCAAGGCGGTGTAATGATTACGGCATCACACAATCCGAAAGAGTACAATGGATACAAAGCATATTGGCAAGATGGTGGACAATTAGTACCTCCTCACGACCAAAACGTAATCAATTATGTAAATCGCACGAAGAGTGTGAGTAAAATAAAATGGCAACGCAATAATCTTTATTTCCATAGGATTGGAACAGAGGTTGATAATGCTTATTTTGCTCTTCTCAAAAAACAAATGTTCAATACTGATGAAATTACTCATCGTAAAAAATTCAAAATTGTATATACCCCACTACACGGAACAGGTATTACAATGGTTCCTAAAGCTTTAGAAGCATTAGGATTTCGACACGTAGTACTTGTTGATGAACAAAGCATTCCTGATGGTAATTTTCCAACGGTAGAATCGCCTAATCCTGAAGAAACATCAGCTATGCAGATGGCTCTTAGTAAAGCAGAAGAAGTTAATGCAGACATTGTACTCGGAACGGATCCAGATGCTGATCGTGTGGCTTTGGCAATCAAAGACCCAACTGGTAAATATATTCTACTCAATGGAAATCAAACAGCTACACTACTTTTTCACTATGTTCTTTCACAAAAATTACGTCAAAAAACATTAACAGATTCTCATTTTACCGTTAAAACTATCGTTACTTCTGAACTTCTACAAACAATCTCCTTAGACTTTAACATCCCTTGTTACAATGTATTAACAGGATTTAAATATATTGCGGAGAAAATTTTAGAAAAAGAGGGGAAGGAAAGTTTCCTTGTAGGTGGAGAAGAAAGTTTTGGCTACTTGGTAGGAGACTTCGTACGCGATAAAGATGCCATTTCGGCATGTTGTATGTTGGCAGAAATGGCAGTTCATGCAATTAGCAATCAAAGTTCTGCCTATAAAGAACTTCTCAATATTTACAAGAAATATTTCTTTCCCAAGGAACATCTTCTTTCCATTACCAAAAAAGGGAAAGATGGGCTTCAAGAGATTAAAAATATGATGAAAGGATATCGACATAACCCTCCAAAACAAATTGCAGGACAAAGGGTTATGATTATCAAAGACTATCAAGAGAGAATTTCCTGCAATCTACTTACTGGTGAACGCCAAGAAATTCAGCTCCCTGTTTCTGACGTATTGCAATTCTACTTGGAAGACAATACAGTCATTACAGTACGCCCTTCTGGTACCGAGCCGAAAATCAAGTTCTACTTCGGTGTTTCCACTACGCTTAAAAAATTTGTACATTTTGACAAATGCAATCAGATCTTAACAGAAAAAATCGCCAATATCATTTCTGACTTAAATCTAAACTAAACACATAACAATATGATTAACAACAAATTAATAGACCCTAAAAGCATCGTTGTTATTGGTGCTTCCAATGACGTTTCCAAACCTGGTGGAAAAGTATTAAAAAATCTTTTAGAGAGCAACTTCCAAGGTAATGTTTATGCTATCAACCCTAAAGAAAGTGAAGTTCAAGGCGTAAAATGTTATAAATCAGTGGAAGAACTTCCTCAAGTTGATTGTGCAATTTTAGCGATTGCTGCAAAATATTGCCCAGCAACCGTTGAAACCTTAGCAAAAGAGAAAGGAACGGGCGGCTATATCATTCTTTCTGCAGGTTTTTCTGAAGAGAACGAAATTGGTGCACAATTAGAGAAATCTATTGTTGACAGCATCAATAGTGTTGGTGGCAGTTTAATTGGTCCTAATTGTACTGGATTTTTGAATACTAACTATTGTGGAGCTTTTGATGCTCCCATTCCTTCACTTAGCAACCAAGGTGTAGATTTCATCACAGGTTCTGGTGCAACAGCTGTATTTATTAAAGAATACGGAATGACCAACGGATTGTCTTTCAATAGTGTTTGGGCTGTAGGAAACTCTGCGCAAATGGGAATTGAAGAGGTTTTGGAACATTTAGACACTACCTTCAACCCTGCAACAAGCTCTAAAGTGATTATGTTGTATATGGAAAACATCCGCAATCCTCGCAAATTGCTACAACACGCTACTTCACTAATTGGTAAGGGTTGTAAAATTGCTGCTATTAAATCGGGAGGTTCTGCAGCAGGAAGCCGTGCAGCATCTTCACACACTGGCGCATTAGCAACTTCAGATGTTGCTGTTGACGCACTTTTCCGCAAAGCAGGAATTGTTCGTTGCCACAACCGCGAAGAGTTAACAACCGTTTGCTCAATCTTTATGCATCCTGAAGTGAAAGGTAAAAACATTGCCGTTATTACACACGCAGGCGGACCTGCCGTTATGCTTACCGATGTGCTTTCTAATAATGGCTTGGAAGTTCCTCATATTGAAGGTCCTAAGGCCGACGAACTTTTAGGCAAGCTATTCGCAGGCTCCTCTGTTGGTAATCCTATCGACTTTTTAGCAACTGGAACTGCAGAACAGTTAGGCACAATCATCGACTATTGCGAGAACGAATTCGACAACATTGACGCAATGGCTGTTATTTTCGGTTCACCAGGGCTTTTTGCGAACTGGGAGGTTTACGATGTGTTAGATAAGAAGATGAAAACCTGCAAGAAACCAATCTTCCCAATTTTACCATCTATTATTAATGTAAAAGAGGAGATTGCTGATTTTATTGAAAATAAGAAGAGAATTAATTTCCCAGAAGAGTGTGTGTTCGGAAACGCATTAGCAAAAGTTGTAAACACACCTAAACCACAACCTCTTGCGCCTGAAATGCCACAAGTTGATGTTGCTGCCATTCGCCGCGTTGTTGACAACTGCGAAGCTGGTTACTTGGGATTAGAAGATATTCGTACATTGTTAGATGCTGCAGGAATTTCTCGCAAAATGGAAGTTGAAGTTGACAATGTAGACGCAGCTGTTGATTTCGCGAGAAAAGTTGGATATCCTCTTGTTATGAAAGTAGTCGGTCCTCTTCACAAGTCTGATGTAGGCGGCGTTGTCTTGAATGTAAAAGATGAAGAAACCGTTATTCGCGAATTCAATCGTCTTATCAAGATCCCTGAAACATATGCAGTTGAGATCTATCCAATGTTATTTGGAACAGAAGTATTCATTGGAGCTTCTAAAGAGGAAAAATTTGGGCACCAAGTATTGTTTGGGTTAGGCGGAATTTTCGTTGAAGTGATGAAAGATGTTAAAGCAGCATTAGCTCCAGTTAGCCAATCCGAAGCACTTTCATTGTTGAAACAACTTCGTGGTTATAAGATTTTGAAAGGTGTTCGCGGCCAAGAACCTGTTAATGAAGAGCTATTCGCAGAAACAGTTGCCCGTGTGTCTGCATTGGTAACTGCAGCACCTGAAATTGCTGAGATGGACCTAAACCCACTTTTAGGCACCTCCAAAAGCATTACTGCTGTTGATGCTCGCATCAGAATTGAAAAATAGTCTCAAATCCACTTATATTTTACCAAGGGATGCTACTACTGCATCCCTTTTTTTCTCAAAAGCTCAATATTATCTGTCCTTTTATTTCTGTTTTATGATTTGCATTAATCTCTTCTAACCCACTTCCAACAGAATTTCTATCTCGGAAAAGCAACCGTGAAATTTTAATTTGGAAACTTATAAAACGCCACTTATATTGACAAATAGCGTAGAATTTTATCCCTTTCCCATAATAACTCGCAATGGTAAATGTTTGCGTTAAATCATTCTCATACGCATACAAACGTTCATTATAACTATCCGTATCAAATAGCGCAACACGAGCAATGAATGAAAAATTGGGCTTAGGAAACTTTACACAAAAATCTTGATACAGAAGCATTCCTGACATTTTCTTTCCATTCTGATGCTTAACGAAAATAAAATTCACTCCTGTTTTTAGAGAGAAATAACCTAATCCGAAAACCTTCAACGTAACTCCCAACTTATGAGATGGCAAATCAACAATATTATTATAGTATTGATTGCTAAAATTTTGATATAGATGATAATATTTATATTGCAATATTCCTGATAGTGTGCGGGCAGGTGACCACTCCGCCTTGAGAGAGAAATCAGCATATCGGGAAGGTTTATCTAAACGATACTTCAACCAGAAAATTTGATAAAAATCAGACGATAGATTAAGTGATAATTTGGGCAATAAAAAAAGTTTCGCATTTAGAAGTAAGCCCATTTCATTATTCATTTGCGTATTGCGAGAATAAGCACCCCCATAAGTTGCATAATAATGCTTTCCATAGTAGCGAAAAAGGAGTGACAAATGTAAACGCGGATGCAATTTTACTATGGCTCCTTGCAAAATTGCAGGGGCTCCCTGAAACGTAGTTGCAACCTCTCCAAATAAAACGCTATTTTTCACAACAAGTTGATAATCAATACTTATATTACCACCTTTATCTCCTGTAAAGCAATAAAGTTGGTAAAGATTTCCTGAATTATAATTGGGATACAAATAGTTATCGGACAAGGCGGATACGCCTATTTTAAAGCGGGGAAATCGAATCATAAAATTTCCACCATAAACCCAGCATGGCACTGTTTTTCGCTTACTTATTTCTGTATCCGTACGATGATAGCCACCTACAGAAAGTGCACTCTCCAAAAATGGCGTCTCCGCTATCGTATCGTTAAGTTGCGCGTCGTAGAAACGGAATGAGCAAAACATCGTGGCCAAATAACGATAATTACCTAATTCTACTGCAATTCCTCTAAAAAATTGAGATTCATTCATTGCTGTAATCGGGCGCAATGTAGTCACCATTTGGCGCGCCCCTTCTACCGTTCCACTCCCCATGCGCAAACCATTTCCTAACAACAATCCTTGCCCTATGGAAACTCTATAATCTCCTAAAATCAATGATTTTAACCAAGAAATATTCTTAATCTGAACATGTCCCGAATAGAAGTCAAATCCATATTTCTGAACGCTTCTCCCCCACTGCTCCCCAGCATCTTTTTCACCTGCAATACCTAACGAGAAATTATCGCCTGAAGTAAACGTATATTTAAACATCAATCTTTGCGGTGTTCCCAAATAGTGCGAATTACGAGTGGTATCATATCCTAATTTAGGTTCTAAAATTTGTCCATAACGCAGCAAGAGTTTCTGTTTGGATCTTGGAAAAAATTTGGAGAAATAGCGTTTCTTGGTTATAACGGGCTTTACATATATGTAAGGCAAAAGTTTCATAACCATTTCCCTATCAAACCCCTCCACCGCAGCCAACTCATACAACGACAACAATTCTCCCGATTCATAAATATATTTTTTCAGATGATAATATTGATAATCTGTCAGTTTCAAAAAGAGAAATGCTTGAGGTTCCGTCAAATCATTGATATTATATTTTTCCTCTTCTATCTGAAAATCTAATAATTCTTCAACATCTTCCTCATCTTCAATGTCTATAGTTTGCCATTCAATAGCATCAATGACCTCATCAATTATCGCAGAGTTTTGTACCAACGTATCTATCTGACAACAAACACGGAAACTCAATAGGAGAAACAAACAAATTACAGTTATCTTCTTCATACAGCTTATTTTTGGCTCCAACTAAAAGTGATGACAGCAGATTGAGAGAATCCTACTTGATAATCATATTGTGAACGTAACGAGAAGAGTAATGAACGCCATTGACACGATATATCGGCTGAAAGCGAATGTAAAGACACAGTACACTTGAGCGCTAAACAACGCAAAACGTAATAAGCAGAAAGATTAACATCCCAATTCCCTGGAAGATCTTTAGAAAGTTGTGCGGATAGAAATAAATCTCGATGAATTTTGTAATACAACATCGATTGCAAAGTGATGGGAATAGGATTCTCACTTACAACTCCATAATGTAAATGCGCGGGATTATATGCTTGCAAAACCACACCTATTTGATCGTTTACTTCACCACATAAAGAGAGATCAAAAGTAATAGAATGAACTGGATTATAGCTCTTTGCATGAAACATTGAATAATAAAAATGGGATACGATTGCAAAACGTGGAGAGATTTTTAAACCATATCCTACCCGACCTAACAATTCACCAAAACGAGAAAATCCCGTATGTTGAACCGAAGCAAAAAAACGATGTCGCCGATATGCAAAAGAGCAAGAAAATCGCTCAGAAGTCATCTCCTTGAGAAAATAGCGATTTTCCACTGATAATGAAAGCAGATTATTGTCTGAGTTTATCAATAAAATTGGAAGATTTTCTGATTCTGAGAACCTAAAATAGGTATCACAAGAGAGAGAATTATTTTGTGCATACAACACAGAAGTTATTAATTCTAAACAAAATAGAGAAATTAGTAATCGTAGTAAAAAAAGTTTTTTCATCGTGGTAAAATTCAATCTGCAAATATATAAATTATTTTATCATAATTACATTATTTTGTTTTAATTTTTAAGATAATGAAATAATAGCTGGGAGGAACAAACTTTTCCAATTTAGAAACGTTAGAATAATGTAATCAAAAAATCAAAACTATGAAAACATTAAACATTTTTGCGTTATTAGGTGGCATAGCCATTGGCGCAGCAGCAGCATTGTTATTCGCTCCAGACAGCGGAAAGAACACCCGAAACAAAATTTATAACAAACTAAAAGAGAAAGGGATAGAGCTATCTCCAGAACAATTAGAGTTGCTAATTGAAAAAATAAAAGGAGGTTGTTACAGCAACAAGTCCGTTGAAAAGAGTTAACAATGAAACAACTGGAATCAGGAGGTTAAGATGAGTACTATGTACAGCAACTTAGGCAACGAGACGAAAGAGTATCTAAATCTGCAAATTCAATTATTAAAACTGAATCTTGTAGAGAAAATTTCTCAAACGATTTCGCTAATCATAACGATTATGGCAGGAATACTACTAACGCTAGGAGCTTTCTTATACCTATCGATTATCTTTGTCATTCAGATAGCAAATCATACAGGTAGTTTTAGTGTGGGGCTACTCATCATTGCTACCATCTTTCTCATCATCTTCCTCCTCCTGATTCTCTTTAAGAAACGTCTGATTGTCAATCCGATAATCAAAACTATAAGCGCAATTATATTCAACAAAGCAGAGGAGAGAAAGGAGGTTACTGATGAGGAATAACTTCAATGCACGATATGCAAATATAGGAAGTTTAGAGGAACTTATCTTTGAAAAGAAACAATTGGAACAAAAACTCAAAGTAGGGAAAGAACGGATTTATATGGGTATTTCTGAGGTTTATAAAGATTGGAGTTTCATTCCCCAAACGGCACGATTTATATCTCGTATTAGGGATTACGTTCCCAAACTACTTCAAATCACCACGTTGATTTTCAACCTTTTCCTTCATCACAAAAGAAAATAAAAGCGAACTTATAATAAGTTCGCTTTTACTTTATATTATATGTTAGAGCTTTACAATCTTCCTTGCAAAGCAAGCATCTCAAATTTCGCCTTTAGCAGTTGCATATTATGCATCTCTTTATTTATAAGGGACTGAAGTTCATCATTTTGCTGTTTAATATAATCATACGCAGTAATTGTTCCATTCATCAACTGAATTTTGTATGTTGCCGTAATCTCAGCATATTTTTGCGTAATTTTCTCGTCCAAACTCAAAAGATTTTCTAACTTCATAATCTCGTTCGATTTTTCCTTAATTTTCATTGCATTTAAGGTCCTGAAGTCAAACTCTTGACTTTGAAGAATTTGCCGCTGCAACATAACAATATCACCAATTCCAACGGTTTTTGCCCAAGAGATTAATGGAACTTTAAAATTTACACCTACCTGATAAAACCATTTAAATTGATTTTGAAAAATATTGTAAGAAGGACGACCATACCCACCTGTTGCATAAATAGATATACTTGGCAAACTATTAAAAACATACATTTTACGCTGAAAGTCAAGTCCTTTCTTACTAGTTTCAAAAATATTAAACTCTAATCGTAAAGATTCAGAATTATGGTCAATTATAGGATCGGAAGGTACCTCAAAAATAACATTTGACAAATCTCTTCCAGTGATAATAGAAAGTGATGCAACCAAAGTTTTCTTCGTCGAAATCAACTCACTACTTTGTTGTTCTATTTTAAGGGCTTGTAATTCTAACTCAGAAACAGTATTTCCATGCACAACGCCCTCCTTATAAAGTGTTTTTAGTTGCTCTAGCTGCTCAGAAATTGTCTTTTCAACATTTTGAAGAAGAACCAATTGCTTGTCTAAAATCAATAAGTTCATATAAATAGCAAGCACTTGCTCTTTCAAATCATTGATTGTCAAGTCCAATTTATTGATCTCGGTCATATTCATCATCTTCTCATACTTTCGTGCATAAACCGACTTCAAGCCATCGAATACCACTTGTTCAAAATCGAGTGTAACGCCGTAGTAATCTCGAGATAATTTATCTAAATTGTAATCTTCATAAAAAGAATCGGGTAGTTGAGGTACGTCAGATTGATATGAAATTCTACCATTAATTTCCAATTTTGGATAAAGATGTGAAGACACATCGTTCAATTTTACCTTCAACAGTTCTGCATTTAACTCTTTTTGCACATTTGCAGAAGATTGAGCTACCGCCCATTCTTGACACTGAAGCATTGTTACAACTTCTTGAGCAACAATAAATTGCACAAAAGGAATTAAAACTAAAAATAAAGACAAAAATATCTTTCGCATAATCAAAATTTAAAAGTGCAAAAATACATTACTTTTTGAATTGTTCAGTTTAATATCTTCCAACTCATTTCGTTTTTTTACAAATCTCTTTATAGTCACAATAAGCACATCTACTTTCATCTGTAACTTGCTCAAAATCTTTATCTTTTGAACAAATCTCATTCAGAAGTTCCAATAATTTATTTTCAAAATTTTCCAAGTCGAAACCTCCTTCAATTTCTCCAAAAAACAGAAAATTCTTATTATCTTTAATATTAGCTTCACGGAGTGAGATAATTCCACTCTTCACATCTGCAGTCGGATAGTTTTTAAGATACAGATAGGTATAAAAACTTAGCTGAAAAAGTTGAGAACATTCTGGATCTGAAAATAGATTTTCGAGAGGTTTTTGTAAGTTATCGGAAACACGCCCTGATTTATAATCTAAAATATGAATAACTCCATTACGATTGTCAATTCTATCTGCTTTCCCATATAATTTATAACCTTCCAAGGTTGCTTCTAACTCTTTTTCAACAGCTAATATCTCGTATGGATTTTTATATTCTTGTAAAACTTTATTCAGATAGTTTTTAACATACTGACATACAACATTTTTAATCAGATATGGTTTTCCACTTGAGAAATCTACTTCTTTCAAATTTTGATCTTCTTGGATAGCATTATCAACCAAAGTTTCAACCATCGAGATTGCCTTTGAAACAACCTCATTGATATTACATCCCGGCACCAATACGGTTTCAAAGATTCTATGAATCAGCGTTCCCACAGCATTATCCTCTATTTCCTCAACATCACTTTTCTCAGCTTTCAGTTCAACTACATGTTTAAAATAGAATTGCATTGGGCATAAAATGTAAGAGGAAAGCGAAGAGGGTGAGAACTTTTTCTGTTTTAAAATCTCCAACACTTCTTCCGTTTTAGAAACTGAAAAGGAATTATATTTAAATGTGGGTTGGAGATTAATGTTTTTATATTCTATCGAAATTATATCTCGCGAAACCTTTTGTTTTTCCAATTCAAACTCCAACTGTTTAATAAATCTACTTTTCTCTTTTAAAGAATCAGAAACATTCGTATCATAGACAATGTGGATTTGAGATGCACGTTGAAGAAGACGGAAAAAGTGATAAGCAAAGATTGCATCTTTTTCATGGTGTGTAGGCATTTTGAAATAGCGCTTAATATCATACATCAAAAATGACAAATTAGCTTTTCCTTTAGGTAGAACATTCTCATTTACAGATAATACAATTACATTTTTAAAATCTAGAGTTCTTGTTTCAAGAAGTCCCATTACCTGTAATCCTTGGTCAAAATCGCCTGCAAAAGGAATCGTAAGTGATGACAGTTTTTCATTTATAATCATTTGTGCTGCAGCAACATAATCCTCTTGAGCAAACAAATCTGCACCCTCATTTTTAAATCGTTGCACTAGTTCTTCGGTCGCTTGCAGATGTTCAACAATCACTTCCACTATATTTTTATCAAATCCAGCATTCAATTTCTGATTAACATTCTCAAAAAATGTTCTTAACTCTGAAATAAAATTTTCTGTACTTTGGCACGTTGGAAAAATAATATCATTAGGAAAAAAATCTATTTTATAAACAAATGGGTTCGGATTGTGAGACAATTTTTTAATTTCCGACACTTTATCTTTCAGAATAGGAACTAGCAATGGATTTTTTACTACAGCAAGCAAGTCTTTTCTATAGTATCGTATTTTTTCTGAATGTTGGATAGCTTTAAACCGATAACTATTTTTACAAAGCTCAAAAATTTGGATTAGGAGTTCGTAAGCTGAAGTGATACGCAACGGATATCCCATCGTATAGTTCACATCTTTGGTTCCATACGCATGAACAAACGGCAACAATAAACTCTCATCTGCAAAAACCAAAACTGTATCATTTAAGTTACCTTGTTTCTCCTTAATCTTATTTAACTCTTCAATAGCATAAAAAATTTGAGTCAAACTTCCTGAAGCACCTACAATAGAGATATTTTTAGGAGATGATGTGAAATCATTTTTCGACTCAATAGGTGGCAAATTCAATCTATTTTGAATTTTTGCTGCAAAGGGAGCATATTGATCGCGATAAAATTGATCTATATCAAAAAGCAAGTCACATTTAGAATTGTTATAGAAATATTCTACAATTTTCAATTCAGAAGGTGATAGCGCATGAAATCCTGCAAAAAGAAAACGCTGGTAGGGTAAAAATTTTGCATATTTCTCAACATTCTCTGCCACATCTCGATACATAATTCCTTGACTAACCTCTTCCTTCTCTTTAAGAATTGATTTTAACTTCGAATAAATCGCTCCTAACTTATCGTAAAATTCTAAATATTTCTCCTGATTGTGAGTCAATTTATCGCGAAGGAAGGAGGTTTCCAACTCTTTGATAGATTTCAAATTTTGAAAAACATCATCGGGATTAAGCATCTGAATATCTACATCATCAATATCCGACAAAAATAGAGAACTCCAACCTATAAATTTTGAAAAGGAGGTATCTTCAGAAATTTCGTTCTTATATATCTGATATAGAATTAATAATAACTCATGTTTATCTATTAATTGGTAGGGCGACAACTCCTTAATAAACTCCTCAATTGTAATAATTTTGGGTGAAAAAATTGGAGTTTTAATTTTAGAAGTCAGCGAATTAAGCAAAAAACGTTTTGCTCTTCTATTAGGCAAAATCACCATTACACGCTCCATCGGAATTGTTGCATCAGCGAGCAAACAATCTACTATTTCATCAATAAAATGCATAGACTTATTTCAATTAAATAAAGAATTTGAGATGGTCAAAAAAACGATCAACATCATCAATTCAACCATCTCATATAGGTGGCAAAGATATGAAATTTCGTTTTAAGATCGATTAAAGAATGTAAATTTTCCATCCTCAAAACTATCCACAACAATAGTTTCATTTTTCTTCAACGAATCGGAAAGGATAATTTTAGAGAGTTCATTTAAAATATGTTTTTGAATTACTCGTTTCAGAGGGCGTGCACCATAAATTGGATTATAACCCATCTCTACTAAAAGTTCGAGTGCATATTTTGTAAATTCAAGTTTGATATTTTGTTGTCCCAATAATTCATTTAACTGACTGATTTGCAAACGAATAATATCTTTAATCTCTCTTTTTGAAAGAGGTTGAAACATAACAATTTCATCAATTCTATTTACGAATTCTGGAGGAAGTGTTTTTTTAAGCAAATCATTTACTTCTGCTTTAGTTCGTTCAAACACCTCTTCTTCAGAATATTTACCTCTATCAGAATAGTTCTCTTGAATTATCGTAGAACCTAAATTTGAGGTCATAATGACTATAGTATTCTTGAAATCTGAAGTGCGGCCTTTATTATCTGTCAACCGCCCGTCGTCAAGCACTTGCAGAAGCACATTAAAAATATCTGGATGTGCTTTTTCAATTTCATCGAAAAGGATTACAGAATAGGGCTTTCTACGAATCTGTTCCGTCAACTGACCGCCTTCATCATAACCCACATAACCTGGAGGCGAACCCACTAAACGGGAGATAGAATGGGCTTCTTGAAACTCACTCATATCGAAACGTATCAGTGCATCTTCAGTATTGAAAAGATACTCTGCCAACGCTTTTGCCAACTCTGTTTTACCCACTCCGGTAGTACCCATAAAAACAAACGAACCGATAGGACGGCGACTATCTTGCAACCCCGCCCGACTCCGACGAATTGCGTCAGCAACGGCTTCTATTGCTTCATCTTGTCCTACTACGCGCTTGTGCAATTCCTGCTCCAAATGAAGCAATTTCATTTTCTCGCTCTGCATCATCTTGCTCACAGGAATGCCAGTCCAACGTGCTACCACCTCGGCAATATCGTCAGCGCCGACTTCTTCATCTATCATTGCACCCTCTGCTTGCAGTTTATTTAACTCTTCCTGCAATGTTTTTATCTTATTTTCAGCATCTTTTATAATGCCATAGCGCAACTCTGCTACTCTCCCATAGTTACCTTGACGTTCCTGCTCTGCTGCTTCTAACTTAAAATCTTCAATATCCGATTTTATCTTCTGAATCTCTTCTGCCACATCCTTTTCTGCACGCCACTTGGAAGCGATACTATTTCTTTGCTCCTGAAGTTCAGCAATCTGCTTACTCATACTTCTATCTTTCTCCTCCTCACCCTCTTTGCGTATTGCCTCACGCTCAATCTCCAACTGTCGAATTTTACGTTCCAGCTCATCTAACTCTTCTGGAACTGAATTTAGTTCTAACTTCAACTTAGAAGCGGCTTCATCAATAAGATCAATTGCCTTATCCGGCAAAAATCTATCAGAAATATATCTTTGCGATAATTCAACTGCGGCAATAATTGCCTCGTCCAAAATCCTCACCTGATGGTGATGTTCATAACGCTCTTTCAACCCTCTTAAAATTGAAATTGCTGAATATTTGTCAGGTTCATCAATTAAAACAGGTTGGAAACGACGCGCTAAGGCCTTATCTTTTTCAAAATATTTTTGATATTCATTTAAAGTTGTAGCTCCTATAGAGCGCAGCTCTCCTCTCGAAAGTGCAGGTTTCAAAATATTTGCAGCGTCCATTGCACCCTCGCCCGAAGATCCAGCTCCTACCAGCGTGTGAATTTCATCAATAAAGAGAATTATTTCACCATCAGAATCCATCACCTCTTTAATTACATTTTTCAAACGCTCCTCAAACTCTCCTTTATATTTAGCGCCTGCTACCAATGCTCCCATATCCAAAGAAAACAGTTTCTTGGTTTTCAAATTTTCAGGAACATCACCACTAACCAAACGATGTGCAAGTCCCTCTGCTATAGCAGTTTTTCCCACTCCAGGCTCACCAATTAAAATCGGATTATTTTTGGTACGACGAGAAAGAATCTGCAACACGCGACGAATCTCTTCATCACGACCTATCACTGGATCTAACTTTCCTTTTCGGGCTGCCTCATTCAAGTTGGTTGCATAGCGATTTAACGCATTATAACTATCCTCCCCCATCTCCGAGGTAATCTTTGCACCTTTGCGAAGTTCCTGTATGGCAGCCGTAATTCCTTTTTCTGTAACCCCCAAGTCTTTCAATATCTTAGCGGCTTCATCATTCGCCATAAAAACACCATAAAAAAGATGTTCCAACGAAACAAACTCATCCTTTAGCTCATTACTAAAAATAATAGCGCGCTGAATAGCACTATTTACACCAGGTGCAAGATATACATCATTACTATTACCGTTTCCTTTTGGCATGTGCTGAAGTTGACGACTAATAACCTGTTCTAAAACACGAGGATTTACATCCATTTTCTTCAATAGAAAAGGAATGACGTTGGCATCCACGTCCATTAATGACTTTAGTATATGAAGGTTATCAATCCGCTGCTGTTGATTTTGCATTGCTAACATCTGAGCATTAGCAATAGCTTCTTGAGATTTGAGAGTTAGATTATTAAAGTTCATAGTTTCTCTTTTTTAATTCATAATTTTTTGATGGTCGTTCCTCTTAGCAACATCTTTGCCAAAACTAAAAAACTGACAAAATGACATATAACAAAACCTAACAAATAGCAAAGTTACCTTTTAAAATCTCATTTAAACAGAATCAAAAATGGTAACTTAACTTGAAAAGTTCAGATTAAATTAGAAGCTTATCCTCCATTTTTCAATTAATTTTCGATTTAAAATAATTTCCTACAAAAATAATGTATCTTTGTAGGCGTAAAAAAAGAGAATTTTTATCTGAATAAAAACAAAAACATCTTCTATAAACACACTAAATATCAATAAAATACCGAATAAAACAAGAACATAGGATAAAATTATTAATAACAAAAAAACTCGCTTATGAAAAAGATTTTTATCACCCTTTCCTGCTTGGCAACCATTGCCATAGTTTGTTCATCTTGCAAAAGTAAATCTTCTACAGAAGAAACCTCTACGGAACCTGTAAAGAGTGAAATACAAAAGAAGGTTGAAGAGTTCTATTATGTTGATCTTACTGCCCCAGAACTCATCGCAAACCTTACCGAAAACGAGAAAAAATTGATTCCAATCTTTATCGAAATCGCAGAGATTATTGATGATCTTTTTTGGAAACAAACTTTCGGTGACAAATCTATCCTCGATACCATTCAAGACCCATACATTAAGGACTTCGTATCCATCAACTATGGTCCTTGGGAAAGATTAAATAATGATGCTCCTTTCGTTACAGGCTTTGGTACAAAACCCCTCACTTGCCAATACTACCCTACAGACATCACTGTTGAGGAATATGAAGCATACACCGACCCGAACAAAGGTAGCTTATATACAGTTCTTAGAAGAAATGAAGATGGAAGCCTAAAAACTGTTTGGTACAGAGATGAGTACAAAGCTGAAATCGACCAAATTTGCACCCTTTTAGACCAAGCTATTGAGTTGGCTGAAAACAACGGCTTGAAAAACTATTTAATCGAACGTAAGAAAGCATTCCAAACTGACGACTATTTTGCTAGCGATATGGCTTGGATGGATATGAAAGACAGTCGTATTGACTTTGTTGTTGGACCTATCGAAAACTACGATGATTGTTTCCAAAAAGCAAAAGCAGCATACGAAGCATACATTTTACTAAAAGATGAAGCAAGAAGTGAGCAACTCACTAAATTCATCGCTTTATTACCACAATTACAAAAAGAACTTCCTTGCGCACCAGAATATAAAACCTTCGTACCTGGAAGTTCTTCTGACATGAATGTTTATAATGCGGTTTATTATGCTGGAGATTGTAACTCTGGAAGTAAAACCATTGCCATTAACCTACCAAACGACGACCGCGTAGCAAAATCAAAAGGTACACGCAGACTCCAACTTAGAAATAGTATGCAAGCTAAATACGACCTCATCATTCCTGCTATCGGCAACTTACTTTTCACTCCTGACGTACAAGAACACCTTAAGTTCGATGCATTTTTCTGGAATGTTACTTTCCACGAAGTAGCACATGGTTTAGGCATTAAACAAACCATCAACGGAAAAGGAAGTGTTGATAAAGCTATGGGTAACGAAGTTACTGCTTGGGAAGAAGCTAAAGCCGACATTTTAGGATTGTTTATGGTTTGCAAATTGGTAGAAATGGGTGAAATTACTGATATTACTGCTGAAGATGCTATCGCAACTTTTATGGCAGGCATCTTCCGCTCTATTCGTTTCGGTATCAGTAAAGACCACGGAACCGCTAATATGATGTGTTTGAGCTACATGATGGAACAAGGTGCTCTAACTCGCGGCACCGATGGTATCTACCAAATTGATATGATAAAAGCAAAAGAAGCTATCAACGGATGGGCAAATCTTATTATTACTACTCAAGGTGATGGAAACTATGAGTTTGCAAAAGAATTCCGCGCTCAACATAATGTAATTTCTGCTGAATTACAGAGCGATCTTGACAAAATCAATGCTGCTGGAATTCCGAAAGACATTCGTTTTAACCAAGGCTTAAAAGTTCTCGGACTAGAATAATTGATATAAACTATGATAACCTTTACAATTTGCTTATGTATCCTCATTGCAGGATACTTCCTTTACGGGAAAATAGCAGAAAAGGTATTCGGAGTAAATCCAAACCGCACAACGCCGGCATACAATATTAACGACGGAGTGGACTTCATCCCGATGAATCCTATACGCGTTTTTATTATTCAATTTCTGAACATTGCTGGCGTTGGGCCTATTTTTGGGGCTATTTTAGGCGCTAAATTTGGCATTACCTCCTTTTTCTGGATTGCATTAGGAAGTGTTTTTATCGGAGGCATACACGATTTTATTCCAGGTATGATTTCTCTACGTAAAAATGGTGTTTCATTAGCAGAAATACACGGAGAATACCTAGGAAACTTCACTCGTAGATTTATGCGTATTTTCCTAATCTTTTTTTGCGTATTGGTTGGCGTTGTTTTCGTAATGAGCCCAGCAATGCTTTTAGAGGAAATTACGCCTGATTTTTTTAACAAAGCCTTTTGGATTGTAATTATATTCATTTATTATATTATCGCAACCCTTCTTCCTATTGACAAAATCATTGGAAAGATTTACCCCATTTTTGGGGTGTGCTTACTCTTTATGGCAATAGCGATTCTTGTTGCCTTGTTCATTAACCATCCGAACATCCCTGAATTTTGGCAAGGTGCTGCTAATATCCATCCACAAAAAGGAGAACTCCCCATATTCCCTGTACTTTTCATCACAATTGCCTGCGGAGCTGTTTCTGGCTTCCACCCGACCCAGTCTTCGCTCATGGCAAGATGCTTAACTAATGAGAAATATGGTCGTCCTATTTTTTACGGATCAATGATTACAGAAGGAATTGTAGCTCTTGTTTGGGCTGCTGCAGCAACAGCATTTTTCCACAATCCCGAATATACAGCACAAGGAATTATCAATCAGGATCCTGCTTCTATCGTCAACCTCATCGCTAACACTTGGCTAGGGAAGGTAGGTGCTATCTTTGCCATTTTAGGCGTTATCTGCGCCCCCATTTCCACAGGAGATACTGCATTCCGTTCCGCCCGACTGATGGCTGCCGATGTCTTCAACTTGGAACAAAAAAGTATCTCAAAACGACTGATCCTTGCTGTTCCATTATTTGCTATCGCAATACTTTTCCTAATCTATAATATGAAAGCCCCCGACTCCTTCAACTCTATTTGGAGATTTTTCTCTTTGGCTAACCAAATCATCGCCGCTGTAACATTATGGGCAATAACCGTTTATCTTCATCAAGAAAGAAAAAACTTTATCATCACCATTATTCCAGCCATTTTTATGACATTGGTTACAACCTCCTTTATCTTTATTTCTCCAACTGAAGGTTTCGGCCTTAATCCATTCATCTCCTACTCTTGCAGCATCCTTTTAACCATTGCCGCACTTTTCAGATTTCTATTTTGGAAACGCAAATATGATAAAACTAGAGCAAAATTACAAAACTAATGACACAGTATTTATACAGAAACGTAAGTAAAGTAACTACAAACGTTTTACAAAGAATGCGTAATGAAGGCGAGAAGATTGCCATGCTTACTGCATACGATTATTCCACAGCAAAACTACTCGATTCAACCCATATTGATGTTATCTTGGTGGGTGATTCTGCAGCCAATGTAATGGCAGGTTACAGAACAACCCTACCAATAACACTCAATGAAATGATTTACCACGCTTCATCAGTAGTGCGTGCCGTAAAGAGAGCCCTTGTTGTGGTTGATATGCCCTTCGGAACTTACCAAGGAAACTCTAAGGAAGCTTTGAATTCTGCAATCCGCATTATGAAAGAATCTGGTGCTGACGCAGTAAAAATGGAAGGTGGCGTAGAGATTTCGGAAAGTATTGATAGAATTCTCTCAGCAGGAATTCCGGTCATGGGACACTTAGGACTTACTCCTCAATCTATCAATAAATTCGGAACCTATTCCGTAAGAGCAACCGAAGAGAAAGAAGCCGAAAAACTGATTGAAGATGCCAAAATTCTTGAACAACACGGATGCTTTGCCATCGTTTTGGAAAAAATTCCAGCAACTCTTGCCAAGGTGGTTACCGAAAGTATCAACATACCAACTATTGGAATCGGTGCCGGACATCACACAAGCGGTCAAGTGCTAGTTTTTCACGATATGATGGGATACACTCAAGAGTTCTCCCCAAGATTCCTTCGCAGATACCACAACATCGGAGAAGAAATTATTGGTGCAGTAGAACACTATATCCGCGACGTTAAAGAAGTAAAATTTCCCGATGACTCAGAACAATACTAATAAACTTCCTCGAATAGAAATCGACATCAACGAAAGAGTTTTATTCGAAGACAATCACCTCATTATCATCAATAAATTGGCAGGTGAAATTGTCCAAGGTGATAAAACTGGCGATTTACCCTTAGTAGAGAAGGTAAAAAACTATCTCAAGGAGAAATATAACAAGCCAGGAAATGTTTTCTGCGGATTAGTACATCGAATTGACAGACCTGTAAGCGGTGCAGTAATCTTTGCTAAAACCTCGAAGGCACTTACTAGAATGAATAAGATTGTCCAAGATCGGAATATTACCAAAACCTACTGGGCTCTCGTTGAGAAAACACCCGAACAACCAGAAGGACGGCTTGTTCATTTTATAAAGAAAAACGAAGCACTAAATAAATCTATAGCCATCAACGAGGAAAAGAAAGATTACCAACGCGCTGAATTGGAATACAAAGTATTAGGAAAATCACAGAACTATACACTTTTAGAGATCTCCTTACTAACAGGAAGACATCACCAAATTCGAGCACAATTAGCCGCTACTGGGGCCACAATTAAAGGAGACTTGAAATATGGTGCAAAACGTAGCAATAAAGATGGATCAATTTCGCTACACGCTGTTAGAATTCAATTCCAACACCCTGTAAACAAAGAAAATATAATTCTTAAAGCACCTATATTGAATGGTGAATTCCTTAAGATTGTTTCGCAAATCAATAGTTAGAATCAGAAAAAACAATCCTACAAGCTGTAGAGATTGTTTTTTTTTATATATTTGCCAAATTAATTGTTTAACCATCATAATTAAAAATAGCTATGAAAAAATTATTCGTATTATTTATATGTTTCTTTGTATCAGCTACTTTTGCGCAAAGTTTATTACTCGAATACAATGGCGAAAATGTAGCAGAAGGTGATACTATTGTCGGAGTTACAACAAATATGAATGGAGAAACTCCTTTCTTTATTGACTTAACAAACAACACTGATGGTAGAGTACAACTAAAAGTTCGTAAAGAAACTATATCTTTAGTAACAGATGCATATTGTTCTTTTTGTTTAGGAGAATGTTATTCAGGAGATGAGAGTATTTTTCCATACGAAATGAATGCTGGAGAAAGCCTAACCCATGCAGAAGCAGGTGACTTAGCGTTTCACCTTAACTACAACCCAAACCGAAATGAAGGAACCTCATTATTCCATTTTATAGTTTTTGATGAAACCAATCCTGAAATCACTACTAGTTTCTATTTCTCTGTTACAGCTACTTCCAATGTGGGTATCCAAAATTACAATACAAATACACTTTCTGCATATCCAAATCCTGCGAAGGACTACGTTACTATCAACTATACAATCAATAACTCTCCTGCAAAATTGGTAATAAGAAACCTTGTAGGTGCAACAGTTTTTGCACAAAATATTAATCCTACAAATACTAAAGTAAAAATTTCTCTTTCCGATTTTAAAGCTGGAGTTTACTTCTACTCAATCGAACAAAATGGCAAAACCTCACTTACCAAGAAGTTAATCGTGAAATAAAATTATCGTGCCTACCAACGATTCAATATTTCAACTTCAGAAAATAGTTGATATTTCAGAAATTACTGAAAAAACCACACATACGGGAAATACAATTGCTTTTGTAGCAATTTGTATCTCCCTCTTTTTTTTAGCTATAATCGCCTCCGTTTATAGAAAAAAAACAATCCTTCTTTTCCAATCCCTATTCTCTGCACGTATCTTTTCTCAACTACTACGTGAAGGCAAAATTCTCAACGAAAGAATCTATCTATACAGCATACTATTTATGCTTCCATTGCAGACTCTCTTTATCGGAACAATAACTACCCTTTTATTTCCAAATCTTCTCAACACACTTTCATACGCCAACATTATGGCTGCAGCTTTAGTCGCTGCTATTATTGACTACGCTGGCAAAAATAGTATTGTTACCCTAATCTTAAAACTATACGAATATGATGAGGACCGACCTATTTATATCCTAAATAAGCTCTTCTTTCACCTTTGCAATTGCGGATTTCACTTGATAATTCTTCCGATTATTATATTTTGTGAGTACACAAATGTAGTATTTCTATATATTCCCATATTTCTAACAACATCAATATTTCTGATTATCAGAATATTTTCTTTAAAATTGAGAAAAATCGGAGCATTACAATTTTTTCTTTACTTTTGCACGCTTGAAATTTTGCCTTATTTACTATTTCTAAAAATTGTATCTTTATGGGCAAAGTAATTATAAAATAAAATTGCGGCAATGAAAATTAAAAATATCCTATTATCTCAAGTTGCTCCTGCAGATATTGAAAAAACCCCATATGCTGAATTACGTAAAAAATACAGCATTAACTTGGATTTCTATAAATTCTTCAAGTTTGAAGGTATTCCTGCTGTTGAATTTCGACAGACTAAAATCAATATTCTAAATCACACTGCTGTCGTATTTTCTAGCACCACGGCTATCGACTATTTCTTTACATTAGTTAAAGACTTACGTATCGAAATGCCTGAAAATATGAAGTATTTCTGTGTTACAGATACTGCTGCTTACTACTTACAAAAATATATTCCTTATCGTAAAAGAAAGATTTTCTACGCAAAAAACAACCAAAATTCTGGGCTTTTTGAACTTCTGCTTAAAAACAGAGAACTTAAGTTCCTCCTTCCTTGTGGAAATGGAATGATGTCAACACAATATTCCGATTTCTTTGATAGTAACAATATTGAATATACACAAGCTGTGATTTTTAATACTGTTGCTGCAAATATTAAAGAAGATATTGATATCTCTAAATATAATATGATTGTTTTCTTCAGTCCTTCTGGTGTACAAGCCTTCAAAACCAATTTCCCTGATTTTGAGCAAGGTGAAATGGCTTTTGCAGCAATGGGACCCGCTGCTGTTGAAGCAATAGAAGCCGAAGGTTGGACTCTTCACGTAGCTGCACCTACCAAAGAAGCTCCTTCTATTACTACAGCATTAGACATCTTCTTGAAAGACCATGCAACCAGAAGAAGATAATTTTATTGGAAATAGTTTCCCAAAACAAGAGAAAATCTGTTCGAAGATTACATTCCAAACTTTGTTGAATGATAATCGATCTGTGTTTTGTTATCCTTTCAAGTGCTATTACAAAATCTCAGAAATAAACTCCGAAAATATTTGTAATAGTTTTGCTGTAACCATACCCAAACGCCTTTTCAAACATGCCGTGGACCGAAATCTTCTCAAAAGAAGAACTCGTGAGGCATATCGTTTACAAAAAAAACGTCTTATTCCTATATCAAACGAAAAAAAACTTACTTTTGCCCTACTTTTTGTTTATGTTGCAAAAGAACGGATTGACTATGCCACTATTGAAGAAAGTGTCAGCAAAATTATTGATATAGTGATTACTAAAGACAATGAACGATAACGAACATATTCGACTAATTTTAAAAACATTACCAGAAAAACCAGGTGTCTATCACTTTTTAGATAGTGATAATAAAATCATATACATTGGCAAAGCAAAGATTCTAAAACGTAGAGTTAACTCTTACTTTAATAAGCATCATACATCGCCCAAACTTAATGCCTTAGTAAGAAAAATTCAAGATATAAAGTTCACAATTGTGGATAACGAATGGGACGCTCTACTACTAGAAAATAGCATGATTAAAGAGCACAAGCCCTTCTACAACGTTTTGCTGAAAGATGACAAAAGCTACCCTTGGATTGCTATTACTCGAGAGGAATTTCCAAGGGTATTTTTTACGCGACAACCTGACAAAAATCAACATATTCTCTTTGGGCCATACGCTTCGGTACGTTACGTAAATATCCTACTCAATCTCATCAATGATCTATTTCCATTGCGCACTTGCTTCTCATTAGCTAAAAATGGTCGACCATGCCTGCAATACCAAATAAAAAAATGTGCTGCACCTTGCGCTAATCTTATCAGCCAAGAAGATTATCAAAAAAACATATCTATAATTACTGAGATTATCAAAGGAAATAACTCATTGGCGATTAATACATTAAAAAATGAAATGTACAAATATGCAGAAGCTTGGGAATTTGAAAAGGCTCAAGAGATTAAGATGAAAATTGAAATTCTTGAACAACATCAAGCAAAATCTATTGTAGTAAATCCAATAGTTTCTAATTGCGATACATTCTCCATAATTGTAGATGGACAAAGTGCATTTGTCAACTTTTTTCGCATAAATGAAGGTGCTATCGTTCAGTCTTATACATTCGAAATTTCCAACAACCTTGAACTAAGCCAAGAGGAGCTATTGATTCGAGGGATTGTAGAAATTCAGCAAAAATTCGGCAAACTTTCACCACAAATAATTGTACCTTTTGTACCACAAATCGAGGATACCCACCTCCAATTTTACGTACCCATTCGCGGCGACAGAAAAAAGTTATTAGAATTATCAGAAAGAAACGCCAAAACTTATATGTTTGAGAAGAGGAAACGACAAGAACTGATTGACCCAGATAGACATAAGCAACGGATTCTCATGCAACTGCAACAAGATTTAGGTATGGAAAATTTACCTCAACGAATTGAATGTTTCGACAATTCAAACACACAAGGTGAAGAACCTGTTGCAGGCATGGTTTGTTTTATAAACGGAAAACCAGCAAAAAAGGAGTATCGGCATTTTCTCATAAAGACAGTTGTTGGGCCAGATGACTTTGCGTCGATGAAAGAGGTCATTTTTAGACGATATAGTCGCGTTTTAGAAGAAAATAGGCCTTTACCTGACCTCATCATAATTGATGGAGGAAAGGGACAATTACACGCCGCCTACGAAGTTCTTGAGAAACTACAACTCAATAATCAAATTATGCTTATTGGCATTGCCGAAAGATTAGAAGATATTTATAAAGTTGGAGAAAAACTTCCTCTTTTTATAGATAAAAAATCTGAAAGCCAGAAACTATTACAACAAATTCGAGACGAGGTGCATAGATTTAGCATCACTCATCATAGAAATCGTCGTAGCAAAAAGAGTTTAGACTCAGAATTGGACCACATTTCTGGCATTGGGAAACAGACAAAAGAAAAGTTGCTTGTTCATTTTAAGAGCATTCATAAAATAGAACAAGCAACTATGGAGTCTCTTACTGAAGTGATAGGAAAACAAAAAGCATCAATTCTATTTACCTACTTTCAGTCAAAGAAGAATTTACCTTAAGCCATTCCTCCTTTATTAGGATTTACCATTGGAAGAACATCAGGAGACACCTCACTAATCTTTCCAGACTTCTCCTCAAATTTACGGATATTATCTGTTAATGCATGCAAAAGTCTTTTTGCATTTTGGGGAGTAAGTATAATCCTTGAGCGTACATTTGCTTTAGGAACTCCAGGCATCATAGCGATAAAATCCAAAATAAATTCAGAATTTGAGTGAGTGATTACAGCGAGATTAGCATATGTTCCTTGCGCTACCTCTTCCGATAAATTAATATCAATTTTTTGTTCTTCCATTTCTACTTAATTTTAAAATTATCTTTTTGAAGCTAAGAAAGCATCAAAATCTTCTTTAGAACCTACTTGAAGGTCTTGATATTTGAGCAGACCTGTTCCAGCAGGGATTGGGTGACCTACAATAACATTTTCCTTCATACCGATTAGTTCATCAGATTTAGCGTTGATTGCTGCTTCTGTTAACACTTTGGTAGTTTCTTGGAAAGATGCAGCTGAGATAAAACTACGTGTTTGCAAAGAAGCTCTAGTAATACCTTGTAAGATGGGTTTACCGGTTGCAGGCTTTGCATCACGGACAACCATAGGTTTGAGGTCTTTACGTTTCAACATTGAATTTTCGTCACGTAATTTCTTTGCATTAATAAGCAAACCTCTGCTATAGTTTTCTGAGTCACCAGCATCTTCAATATACTTCATTTCCCAAATCATATCATTTTCTTCTTGGAAATCAAGTTTATTAATCAACTCACCTTGTAAGAATTTAGTATCGCCTGGGTCTTCAATTTCAACCTTGCGCATCATCTGACGAACGATGACCTCAAAGTGTTTATCATTGATTTTTACACCTTGCAAACGATAAACTTCTTGAATTTCGTTAACGATATACTCTTGAACCTTCATAGGTCCTTTAATATTTAAGATATCAGATGGAGTAAGCACACCTTCTGAAAGTGGAGTTCCCGCTTTTACGAAGTCATTTTCTTGTGCCAAAATCTGCTTTGATGTTGGGATAAGGTAAACTTTTTCCTCGCCTGTTTTGGATGTAATCTTAACAGAACGGTTTCCACGTTTCAATTTTTTCTCGAAAGAAACCACACCATCAATTTCTGATACGATAGCTGGGTCTGAAGGGTTACGAGCTTCAAACAACTCGGTTACACGAGGAAGACCTCCCGTGATATCGCCTGTCTTACCGAATGATCTTGGGATTTTAACCAAAATTTCACCAGAATCTATCTTTTGATTTTCTTCTACAGAAAGACGTGCACCCACAGGAACGTCAAAACTCTTGATTAACTCTTCATTATCATCATAAATCAAGATACTTGGATTCTTAGTTTTCAAACGGTTTTCAATAATCACCTTATCGTGAATATTGGTTTGTTCGTCAGTTTCTACTCTATACGTAATACCTTCGATAATATCTTGGAAGACAACACGACCACGAACGTCAGACAAGATAACTGCATTAAATGGATCCCAATCAGCGATGAGTGCACCTTTTTCTACTGTATCACCATGTTTGAAATATAAATTTGCACCGTATGGAATATTAGAAGATGAAAGGGCTACACCTGTCTGTACGTCAATAATCTTCATTTCTGCAGAACGTCCGACTACTTTATAGTATGTTTTTCCTTCATCATCTACTTTTTCCAAGAATCTTAACTCATCAATACTTAAGATACCATTGTATTTAGCAACGATTTTACTATTAGCAGCAACGTTACCTGCAACACCACCGACGTGGAATGTACGCAAAGTCAACTGAGTACCTGGCTCACCGATTGATTGCGCCGCGATTACGCCGACAGCTTCACCAATTTGAACCATTTTACCTGTTGCCAAGTTACGTCCGTAACATTTTTGACAAACACCTCGTTTTGCTTCACAAGTAGGTACCGAACGAATTTCTACCTCTTCAATTGGTGTTTGAGCAATTCTAGCACAATAAGTTTCGTTCAATTCCTCACCTGCTTTAACAATAAGTTCACCTGTTTGGGGATCGTAAACATCGTGTAATGTAACACGACCTAACAAACGATCTGCTAAAGTTTCAACAACTTCCTCATTTTTCTTCAATGCACCAATTGTCATACCTCTCAATGTTCCACAATCCTCTTCGGTAATGATAACATCGTGAGATACATCAACCAAACGACGGGTCAAGTATCCTGCATCCGCAGTTTTCAAAGCGGTATCCGCAAGACCCTTACGCGCACCGTGAGTAGAGATAAAGTACTCAAGCACTGACAAACCTTCTTTGAAGTTTGACAAAATTGGGTTTTCAATAATTTCTCCACCACCAGCACCTGCCTTGGTTGGTTTTGCCATCAAACCACGCATACCTGACAACTGACGAACCTGCTCAGCAGAACCACGCGCTCCTGAGTGACGCATCATGTGTACTGGGTTGAAACCTTGTCGATCGTTTTCAATTTGTTCCATCAAAATACGACTCAAACGAGCATTTGTATGAGACCAAACATCAACAACTTGATTATATCTTTCTGTGTTTGTAATCAAACCCATATTATAATTCATCGTGATTTCATCCACTTGTGCATTTGATTCTGCGATCAAGTCTGCCTTTTCTTTTGGAATAATCACATCTCCTAAGTTGAATGACAAACCTCCTTCAAATGCCATACGGAAACCTAATCCCATAATATCATCAAGGAACTTTGCTGTTTTAGCATTTCCTGATTCGTAAAGAACCTGTCCGATGATATCTCTCAACGTTTTCTTAGTTAAAAGTTCGTTTACAAACCCATGTTCTTCTGGCACCACTTGGTTGAAAATTACTCTACCTACTGTTGTATCTGTAAGTACCATTACGCCATCACCTTTCAGGTTAACTCTACATTTGATACGCGCATTCAAATGAACCTTCTTTTCATTATAAGCAATGATAACTTCTTCTGCTGAGTAGAATATTCTACCTTCACCCATTACAGGCTGCTCAGGAGTAGAACGTAACTCTTTGGTAATGTAGTAAAGTCCCAATACCATATCTTGAGAAGGAACAGTTACAGGAGCACCATTAGCTGGATTCAAAATATTATGAGAAGCCAACATCAACATTTGTGCCTCCAAAATGGCTGCGTTTCCGAGAGGTACGTGAACCGCCATTTGGTCACCATCGAAGTCCGCATTGAACGCAGTACAACAAAGAGGGTGCAAACGCAAAGCTTTACCTTCTACCAATCTTGGTTGGAAAGCTTGGATACCCAATCTGTGCAACGTGGGGGCACGGTTCAACATTACAGGGTGTCCTTTCAAAATATTTTCGAGAATTTCCCATACAATTGGGTCTTTTCTATCAACAATCTTCTTGGCAGATTTTACTGTTTTCACAATTCCTCTTTCAAGAATCTTTCTGATTACAAATGGTTTGAACAATTCTGCTGCCATATCTTTGGGAAGACCACATTCATTCAAATGCAACTCTGGTCCTACCACAATTACAGAACGTCCTGAGTAGTCAACACGTTTACCTAACAAATTTTGACGGAAACGTCCTTGTTTTCCTTTCAAACTATCAGATAATGATTTCAAAGCACGATTAGACTCTGTTTTTACAGCACTTGATTTCTTTGAATTATCAAAGAGTGAATCAACTGCTTCTTGCAACATACGTTTTTCATTACGCATAATTACATCTGGAGCCTTAATCTCTATCAATCGTTTCAAACGATTATTTCTAATAATTACTCTACGATAAAGATCATTTAAGTCTGAAGTTGCAAATCTACCACCATCCAATGGTACCAATGGTCTTAATTCTGGTGGAATAACAGGAATGACTTTCAGGATCATCCATTCCAATTTATTGAATTCGGTTCTATCTCCAGCTCTTTTTCTACTATCTCTAAAGGCTTCAAAAACGTGAAGTCTCTTCAACAATTCTTGTTTTCTTTGTTGAGAAGTTTCGTGATTAGCTCTATCGCGTAACTCACCAGATTCTCTATCTAAATCGATTTGACATAATAGATCATACAAACCTTCTGCACCCATTTTAGCAATAAATTTATTCGGGTCAGTATCTTCTAATAATCTATTTTCTGCTGGTAACTGATCGATGATTTCAAAATATTCCTCTTCTGTAAGAAGGGTTTTCTTTTGAACAGTATCACTCTCGGCCATACCAGGCTGTACAACGATAAATTTTTCGTAATAGACAACCGAGTCTATCTGTTTTGTATTTAAACCTAAAAGAGCACCAATTTTATTAGGAGAAGATTTAAAGAACCAGATATGCGCAACAGGTACTACCAATTGGATATGACCCATTCTTTCTCTTCTTACCTTTTTTTCAGTTATCTCAACACCACAACGGTCACAAACGATTCCCTTATAGCGAATTCTTTTATATTTTCCACAATTACACTCCCAATCCTTCGTCGGTCCGAAAATCTTTTCGCAAAACAAACCATCTCTCTCAGGTTTGTAGGTACGATAGTTAATGGTCTCAGGTTTTAGAACCTCTCCATGTGATTGATTAACAATCGTTTCAGGCGAAGCCAAACTGATGGTTATTCTTGAGAACTCTTTTCTTGTATTATTATCTTTTCTTAAAGCCATAATTTCTCTTTGAATTAAATAATTAATCGAACTGAACGTCGAGAGCTAATCCGCGCAATTCATTCACCAATACGTTGAAAGATTCTGGTGTTCCTGGAACAGGCATATTGTCACCTTTTACAATTGCTTCGTAGGCTTTAGCTCTTCCTACCACGTCGTCAGACTTAACCGTAAGAATCTCTTGCAATACATTAGATGCTCCGTATGCTTCAATTGCCCAAACCTCCATCTCTCCGAAACGTTGACCACCAAATTGAGCTTTACCTCCTAATGGTTGTTGTGTAATCAAAGAGTAAGGTCCGATAGAACGTGCGTGCATCTTATCATCAACCATGTGGTGAAGTTTAATCATATAGATGTAACCAACGGTAACTTTTTGATGGAATTTCTCGCCAGTTTCACCATTATACAACTGTACACTTCCGTTTTCTGGCAAACCAGCTTTTCTCATAAATTCGTTAATCTCATCAATAGAGGCACCATCAAAAATTGGAGTAGCAAATTTCATACCCAACTCTTTTCCTGCCCAACCTAAAACAGTTTCGTAAATCTGTCCTAAGTTCATACGAGAAGGCACGCCTAGCGGATTCAAACATATATCTACAGGTCTACCATCTTCTAAGAATGGCATATCTTCAGCACGAACGATCTTAGCAACGATACCTTTGTTACCATGACGACCTGCCATCTTATCACCAACTCTCAATTTACGTTTAGAAGCAACATAAACTTTTGCCATCTGAACAATACCATTGGGCAATTCGCTGCCGATTGTAGCATCAAATTTTTCGCGGGTCATCTTCGCATTCAATTCTCTTTCCTTAACTAAATAGTTGCGGATAATCTCTGCTACAAGTGCATTACGACGTCCATCATTAGTCCATTTTGATACAGTAACAGTGCTGTAATCAATAGAATACAACAATTTTTGAGAGAATTTAGCACCCTTAGGAATTACAACAGCTTTAGTATTATCGTAGATATTATGAGCAATTTTTCCTTCCAATAAGTGATACAATTTTTGAACAATTTGATCTTTAAGATCAGCCAATTTTTTATTATAAATTGCCTCTATTTCGCTAATTATATCTTTATCTTTAGAACGCGCTTTTCTATCTTTTACCAAACGAGACAAAGATTTAGAACCAATAACTACGCCACGCATTGATGGAGGTGCTTTTAATGAAGCATCTTTCACATCGCCAGCTTTATCTCCGAAGATTGCTCGAAGCAATTTTTCTTCAGGTGTTGGATAGGATTCTCCTTTAGGGGTGATCTTTCCGATAAGGATATCTCCTTCTTTAACTTCTGCCCCAACTCTAATCAAACCATCTTCTCCCAGATCTTTGGTAGCATCATTGGATACGTTAGGAATATCGTTGGTTAACACTTCGATACCGCGTTTCGTATCACGAACTTCCAATGTGAACTCTTCAATATGGATTGAGGTAAAAATATCCTCTTTTACCACTCTTTCAGAGATAACGATAGCATCCTCAAAGTTATAACCTTTCCAAGGCATAAAGGCTACCATCATATTTCTACCTAATGCCAACTCTCCATTTTGTGTTGCATAACCTTCGGTAAGAACATCTCCTTTTACAACCTTTTGATTCTTAACAACAATAGGTTTGATATTAATACAAGAGTTTTGATTCGTTCTTCTGAATTTTTGCAATTCATAAGTCTTTGTACTAGAATCAAAGCTTGTCAATTTTTCATTTTCAGTATATTCATAGTTGATAACAATCTTTTCTGCATCAACATATTCTACCACACCTGTTCCTTCTGCTCTAATCAATGCGCGAGAGTCGATAGCAACCTGTTTTTCCAAACCAGTTCCTACGATTGGAGCTTCTGGACACAACAATGGAACTGCTTGACGCATCATGTTTGAACCCATCAAAGCACGGTTCGCATCATCATTTTCCAAGAAAGGAATCAAAGATGCTGCAATAGAAGCAATTTGATTCGGCGCGATATCAATCATATTTACTTGGTCTCTTCCAACGATTGGGAAGTCGGCCAATTGTCTTGCTTTCACTTTTTCTGTCAACAAGCCGTTTTCATCCATTTCAGTACGGGCTTGCGCAATAATCATATTTTCTTCCTCTTCTGCTGTCAAGTAAACAGGATCTTCATTCATTTGCGCAACGCCATCAACAACACGACGATAAGGAGTTTCAATAAATCCTAACTTATTGATTTTTGCGAATACACATAAGGAAGAAATCAACCCGATGTTCGGACCTTCTGGGGTTTCGATAGTACACAAACGACCATAGTGAGTATAGTGAACGTCACGAACCTCAAAACCTGCACGATCACGAGAAAGACCTCCAGGACCCAATGCTGAGATTCTTCGTTTGTGAGTAATCTCTGACAAGGGGTTTGTTTGATCCATAAATTGCGACAACTGGTTAGTTCCGAAGAATGAATTAATTACTGAAGAAAGCGTCTTAGCATTAATCAAATCAACAGGAGCAAATACTTCATTATCACGAACATTCATTTTTTCACGAATCGTTCTTGACATACGTGCTAAACCTACTCCAAATTGGTTTGCCAACTGTTCTCCAACAGTTCTAATTCTACGGTTACTCAAGTGGTCAATATCATCAACTTCGGTTTTAGAGTTAATCAACTCTATTAAATATTTGATGATGGAAGTGATATCCTGTTTCGTGAGAATACGAGTATTGATATCAATATCAAGATTTAGTTTTTTGTTTATTCTATAACGACCTACTTCTCCCAAATCATAACGTTTATCGGAGAAGAAGAGTTTTTCAAGTGCAGAACGAGCAGCATCTTCATCAGGTGCAGCTGTATTACGCAATTGAAGGTATATATATTCAATAGCTTGTCTTTCTGAGTTAGCTGGGTCTTTCTGTAATGTATTAAAAATTACAGAGTAATCCAATTGATTTTCATCTTGATTATGGAAAAGAACAGTTTTGATATTCGCATCCATAATCATCTGAATATGTCTTTCTTCAAGAATGGTTTCACGTTCGATGATCATCTCCATTCTTTCGATATTGAAAACTTCGCCAGTTTCACCATCCACAAAATCTTCGTTGCGGACTTTCACAACTCTTGCGGCTAATTTTCTACCTACACATTTCTTCAAATTTGCCTTAGTGGCTTTTACCTCTTCAGCAATATTGAAGATGTCAAGGATATCTTTATCTGTTTCATAACCGATAGCTCTTAATAGAGTGGTTACAGGTAATTTCTTTTTTCTATCGATATAAGCATACATTACGTTGTTAATATCGGTAGTAAATTCCATCCAAGAACCTTTAAAAGGAATAATTCTTGCGGAATAAAGCTGGGAACCGTTATTGTGGAAAGATGATCCAAAGAACACACCAGGGGATCTGTGCAATTGTGAAACAACAACACGCTCTGCACCATTAATAATGAAGGTTGCGCGAGGTGTCATATATGGAATCATTCCCAAATAAACATCTTGAATAACGGTTTCAAAGTCCTCATGCTCTGTATCGCTGCACGACAATTTCATTTTTGCTCTCAACGGAACGCTATAGGTCAAGCCACGTTCTAAACATTCTGCCATTGAGTAGCGAGGAGCATCGATATAGTAATCTAAAAACTCCAATGCAAAACTATTTCTCGCATCATTAATTGGGAAATTATCGCTAAAAACTTTGTAGAGGCCTTCTTGGTTTCTGCGTTCCGTGTCTGTATCTACTTGGAAAAATTCACGAAACGACTTTAATTGTATGTCCAAAAAATCAGGGTATTCAACCTGCTTTGTGGATGCAAAACTAAATCTTTGATTATCTGTTGCCAACGTTGTTGATTTTTTAGGTTTGTATTTGCTGAAATTTCGGCAGTGATATGGGTTGTAATATATACAACAATAAGTACATTACTTCCGCCAGTGGCGGAAGTATGTACTTTTAAATGGAGCTAGTAGAAAAATTATTTTACTTCTACTTCAGCACCAGCTTCTTCTAATTGTTTTTTCAAACCTTCAGCTTCGTCTTTTGAAACGCCTTCTTTTACAGTTTTAGGTGCGCCATCAACTAATTCTTTAGCTTCTTTAAGACCTAAGCTTGTTAATTCTTTAACCAATTTAACAACAGCCAATTTGTTTGGACCTGCTGATTTCAAGATAACGTCGAATTCAGTTTTTTCTTCTGCTGCTTCTGCTGCACCACCTGCTACAGGACCTGCTGCTACTGCAACTGCTGCTGCTGCTGGTTCAATACCGTATTCGTCTTTCAAAATTTGTGCTAATTCGTTAACTTCTTTAACGGTTAAATTAACTAATTGTTCTGCAAATGCTTTCAAATCTGCCATAATTCTTATGTTTTAAATTGTTTTTTTACTAATTTTGTTTGTTTATTATTTTTTTTCGGATAATGTTTTTACAATTCCTGCTAACTTGCCACCGCCAGATTGTAATGCGGAAACCACATTCTTAGCTGGTGATTGCAACAAGCCAACAAGTTCTCCGATAAGTTCTTCTCTGGACTTGATTGTGCAGAGAAAGTCTAACTGATTGTCACCAAAATATGTTGTATTTTCGATAAATGCAGCCTTAATAAGAGGTTTCTTGCTTTTTGCACGAAAATCCTTGATTAATTTAGCAGGTGCATTACCAGTTTCTGACAACATAATAGATGTTTCGCCTTTTAGTGCTGGGTAGATTTCTGAATAATCAACAGAAGATTGTTCCATCGCACGTTTAAGCAAAGTGTTTTTTACCACCTTAAGCTTAATATTTCTTTTGAAACAGAGTCTTCTTAATTGATTTACATTCTCTACTGTGAAACCTGAAATATCGGTTACATACACATGAGGATAATCAGCTAAATCTTGTGCTATTGCGTCTATAATCAGACCTTTTTCTTGTTGTTTCATCGTCTTATTTAGCTTTTAAGGTTAATTTGCAACTGATTTCACATCAACTTGTACACCAGGACTCATTGTGCTTGAAAGGAAGATACTCTTAACGTAAGTTCCTTTGGCTGCTGTTGGTTTCAATTTGATAATGGTTGACATCATCTCTTTGACATTCTCAACGAGCTTTTCAGATGCAAAGTTTGCCTTACCAATTCCTGCGTGAATAATACCATACTTATCAACTTTAAAGTCGATTTTACCAGCTTTCACGTCTGCCACGGCCTTTCCAATTTCCATTGTTACAGTTCCCGCTTTAGGATTTGGCATTAAGCCACGAGGACCTAAAATTTTTCCTAATGCACCAATCTTAGGCATTACACTTGGCATTGTGATGATTACATCAACGTCTGTCCATCCCTTCTTAATCTTCTCAACGTATTCGTCTAATCCTACATGATCTGCACCGGCAGCTCTTGCTTCTTCTTCTTTATCAGGAGTACAAAGAACCAAAACTCTTACTACTTTTCCTGTGCCGTGAGGTAAAGTTACAATACCTCTTACCATTTGATTCGCTTTTCTTGGGTCAACGCCTAATCTAACGTCGATGTCAAAAGATGCATCAAATTTTGTATAAGTGATACTTTTTACAATATCAACCGCTTCGGCTACGGAATAAATTTTGTTCTTATCAAATTTTGCAAAAGCTTCTTTGCGTTTTTTTGATATTTTTGCCATGTTGATTTGTTATTACTTGATTATTAATTCTTTTCAAAAGGATTAGTGCCTCCCTTAACGGTAATACCCATACTACGGGCTGTTCCTGCTACCATGCTCATCGCTGGTTCTACCTCGAAACAATTCAAGTCTGCCATCTTACCTTCTGCAATTTGACGTACTTGATCCCAAGTAATTGTAGCTACCTTATTACGGTTAGGCTCTTTAGACCCTTTTTGAACTTTGGTTGCTTCCATTAATTGTACTGCAACCGGAGGAGTCTTGATGATAAAGTCAAATGACTTATCTTTGTAAACAGTAATGATTACAGGAATAACTTTCCCTGCCATCTCTTGCGTACGTGCATTAAACTGTTTACAAAATTCCATAATATTCACACCTTTGGAACCTAATGCAGGTCCTACAGGGGGAGACGGATTGGCGGCACCTCCTTTAATTTGTAACTTAATTAATCCAGCTACTTCTTTTGCCATTGTTTTTTTGTTTTACAGTTTGTTTTTTGTAACTAATTGCGTCAGTACTATTTCGCCTTCTCAACTTGATAGAAATTCAACTCCAATGGAGTCTTACGACCAAAAATTTTCACCATAACTTTTAGCTTCTTCTTCTCAACATTTATCTCATCGATAATTCCGTTGAAAGAGTTGAAAGGTCCATCAATCACCTTAATCTCTTCGCCTACAATGTATGGAGAGGCAAATGACTCATCTTGTTCCAACAATTCATCTACTTTTCCTAACATACGGGTAACTTCCGCTGCACGCAAAGGTACCGGAGGATCTGTTTTTCGCTTACATCCTACAAAACCTAAAACGCCAGGAATGTTTAACAAAGTGTGCATAACCTCCCCTGTCATTACCGCTTCAACAAACAAGTAACCTGGAAAAAAATTACGCTCCTTGCTAACTTTCTTACCATTGCGAATCTGGAAAATCTTTTCAGTAGGGACTAACACCTGCGTTACCAAACCCTTTACGGAAGACACACTTATCTCACTCTCAATATTCTGCTTGGTCTTCTTTTCAGTGCCGGCAACCGCACGTATTACATACCACTTCTTTTCAATCTCTGCCATAATTAATTCACTTGATGGAATAATACCAACTAAATAATTGAAATTTTAAACAGTTAGAATAATAAGGACATCCCTGCATTGAAAATAGCATCCATCAAAAACACAATTAGTGCAATTATTAGGGAAGCAATAGACACTACTACAACACTGTTCTGTAAATCTTTTGCTGACGGCCAGGTAACTTTGTGTACCAATTCGTCATAAGTGGTCTTAAAATAATTAACTATTTTCATTTCTAATTATATCTTTATTTCTATTTTATCTTTTCAGTTGGAAGTTTTTCTTATCAGTTTTTCCAAACAACTTCTCCTTCCTTTAAAAACCATTACCTAACTCTTAATTCTATAAATTACTGATTATCAATAATTAAAAACTTAACTCCCCACACAAAAGCACTGCTTCACAGAATAATTTTTAAAGGTCGGCAAATATACAAATATTTTTTATACAAAATCATTGTTGATAACTTTTTTTCTCTTTTTCTGAAAAAAGATTATTTGCACATATATATGAGATTTTTTTCCCTTCTGCTAACCACATTTTTTCATAAAATGTCTGAATCTCCGTTAGGATTTTTATCGTACCATCTGAATAGACATCCTCTATATTCTCAACCAAATTCCAACCTTGTTCGTCTATGGTTTCTAAATAATACTCATAAAGTTCACGACTATCTGTTTTCAAATGCAATAATCCATTGGGTTGAATAACTTGTCGATATTTAGAAACGAAGTTTGGAGATACCAAACGCCTACGCTCTTTCTTAGGCTGAGGATCAGGAAAGGTTACCCAGATCTCACTCACTTCACCCTGAGAAAAATAGTGCGCTATGTCATCAATTTTAGTACGTATAAATGCAACATTCGAAATCTGCTGCTCAAATGCATCTTTACACCCTCTCCACAAACGTGCTCCCTTTCGATCAATGCCGATGAAGTTCTTTTCCGGAAATCGCTCTGCTAAGCCTAACGTATATTCCCCCTTCCCACAACCTAATTCTAAAACAATCGGATTGTCGTTGTGGAAATACTGCTCGTGCCACTTTCCTCGCATTGGAAAGCCAACTCCTCGAATGTCGTAATCTGTGTGCTGAAAAAGATTAGTAAAGTGCTTGTTCTCTTCAAAACGTGCTAATTTATTTTTTCCCATATTTGTTTGTTTGTTCTATTTCAATTAGTTTGTAATATTTCCCTTGTAAAGCCATTAACTCATTATGTGTGCCACTCTCAACAATTTGACCACCTTCTATGTAAAAAATTCTATCCGCATTTACTACTGTCGAAAGCCGATGTGCAATCATCAAAATGGTTTGATTCTGCCTAGCTTCAGCAATAGTTTCTTGCATGATTTTTTCCGATTCAGAATCCAATGCACTAGTGGCCTCATCTAAAATTAAAATTGGTGCATTATGAAGGAAGGCCCTTGCCAAACTTAGCCGTTGACGTTGCCCACCTGAAAGTGTCAGTCCCCTATCGCCAATTTGTGTATCAAAACCATCAGGAAGTTGTTGAATAAAGGTAAGAGCTCCCGCCATATTAGCAGCTTGTTCAACCTGCTCTTCTGTTGCTCCTAGCATTCCGTACGCTATATTATTAAAGACTGTATCATTGAATAATACAACATCTTGCGTTACCATAGCAAATTGCGAACGCAAACTCGTCAGTTCACAATCTCTCAAATCTTCTCCATCGAAAAGAATTCTACCTTGGGTCGCATCATAAAAACGAGGTAACAAATCCGCAATGGTACTTTTTCCCGACCCCGAAGGTCCAACCAAGGCACAAACCTCCCCTTTCTTAATCTCCATGTTAATATCTCTCAACACCATCTCCTCCTGATAAGCAAATGAGAGGTTATCAAATCGTATTGACCTCTGAAAACGCTTTAATACGATAGGATTTTCTCTTTCAACAATCTTTTCAGGGGATTCCAAAACTTCATAAATTCTATCCAAGGCGGCAACACCGCGTTTAAAGTTAGAAAACGCAGTAGCAATATTCTTAGCAGGATTGATAATTTGGGTAAAAATGGCAATATATACAATAAACATAGCAGGCGACAAAACACTATTGCCCGCTAACACCTGCATTCCTCCATAAACTAGAATTGTCATAACTACAGCAATCCCTAACACTTCACTCAAAGGAGATGCTAAATCTACTCTGCGATAAATATATTTTTGAACACTAGTAAATTTATCATTATACTTAGCAAATTGTTCTTCAACATGTGCCTGCGAGTTAAATCCTTTTACTGCACGAAGCCCAGCAATCGTCTCCTCAACGTGAGAGAAAATGTCCCCTAAACGCTGCTTCTGCTCAACCGATTTGCGACGAAGCTTTCTCGAAAAAAATGAGATTACAAAAGCAGAAATAGGTAAAAGTATGAGTACAAAAAGTGTCAACTTTGTACTTAAAGCAAAAAGAATCAAAAGATAAATTAATACAGATAAGGGTTCGGTTAGAAATTGCTGAATCGATTTTAATACCGTAAATTCTAATTCTTGCGTATCATTTACTGCTCTCGAAACAATGTCACCACGACGCAAATCTGTAAAATAGCCAATCGGTAAAAGCAAAATTTTAGTATAAATCTGACTTCTATAACGTCGAATAATATCACTTTTTAAAGGAGAAATTAGAAGTGCTGAAAGAAAGAGAAAGAGATTTTTCAATAAAAAGAAAAGGACAATACAAAGTACAATTATCCATAACGAGGCTGTAACCTGCGAAATTGAGATGTAATGAGAAATAGAATCAATAAAAAAACTCCCCAAAAGATTACTCGACTCAAGAGTCCCTTTAAAAAGAAGATTAATAAAGGGTTCAATCATAAAAAAAGAGAGAATAGCAAAGAATACAGAGAGTAGATTGACAAAAAACACAACAACTAAACGAATACTATACTCTCTTAATAAGGAAAAAAATTTCGATTGAACACTCATAGTAATATAATTATATAAAAAAGGAGTTACACTCAGCGAGCGTAACTCCTTGATATTTACCTAATAAAGATTATTTATTTTGGATAATAACTTTCTTAGTAAATGTAGCATCGTTAGAAACTGCATTGATGAAGTAAACGCCAGGAGCTACTCTATCAAGTGCATATCTGTAGATGAACTCATCATCTAAAATGTTAACTTCAAATTGGTCAACTAATTTACCATTCATATTAAGAACGCGAACAATTGTTTTACCAGTAACATTCTTGAAAGCAACATTTACATAATCAGATGTAGTTGGGTTAGGATAGATAGTCATCTCTCTTTCAGCAACGGTCAACTCTTCTGCACTATGATTGAATGACTCACCAAAGGTGTTAGGAGCTACAGGATCTGATGGAGTAGAATTAACTACAATACTCATAGTATTTACTGCTAGTGTATCAATATCAAATGGATTGATATAGAATTGGTGACCACCAACTTCAACGCCATCTTGATAACCTGGAACAGCATCACCGTATGGAGTAGTAGTACCTGGATGGTAGTGTGTTACAAGTTGGAAATCAATGTCATATTCTCCTGAAGTAATGAAACCACTAATATCAACAGAAATTTCACGATTTTCAATATATTCATATCTGAAATAATCAAAGTTGTGAGTTGCACCAGCATAACTTGCTGCAATATATGGATAATGGAATACACCTTCATTATGAGTATAAGTAAAGTAGTCTAAACCGAATCTCTTAGTTTTGAAGGTTACATAGAATGGATCAGGAATATTAGGATCATCCAAGTAGTTAGTTAATGGGTTAGTATTATCAAGTACAACACTATCTTTACTGAATTGATAATCAATAGATACACGCAAGTCTGCACTTGGAGGACAAGCTGGGTCAGCTGGAACCACATGTAAGTAGAACTTAATAGGAGCGTCTAAACTTGTTTCTACATCATTATCTTCAACTGCAGTAGCAAAAGTTTCTCCTTGTTTGATGAGCAATTTTGGATAAGAACCCACTTTAACAGCAGTACCTTCCTCTACTACAAGTTCACAATTCTCTGCATAAGTGAAAGTAGCAGCTACATTAACAACAGGACCTGCAGCAACGGTAGTCGTAGTAACTATACCTGTATCAGAAGTTGCTGAAAGCTCTTCTTCAATAGCACCAGTAACATCAAAATTCCATGTACCAACCATATTTGCTCTGTAAGAGATTGGTAAAGTTGCTCCATCACAAATACTTTGTGGAAGTTCAATTGAAGCCACAGGAATTTGATAATTAGCAACAGTAAATGAAGCAGTACCAACACAACCTAAAGTAGTTGTAGCAGTAACAGTATAAGTACCTGCTGGAACTGTAGCTACATTATCATTTACAACTTCAACATTATCACTCCATGTATATGTTACATCACTATAGTTAGAAACAGAAGGAGTTAATTCAGTTGTAGAACCTTCACAAATTTCTTCTGCACCAGAAATTTCTACAATAGGAGCAGCAAAGTGAATAACCATTTGCGTAGCTTGAGCACTATTACCATAGTTATCAATTACTGTCCATGTAATTGTAGTTGTATCATTAACTGCATCAGGATTATTCGTGGTAGTTGTATCAGAAGTTAAATGGTTTCTCAAGAAATCAACACCTGCACAATTGTCAGAAATTCTACCAGCCACATAATCAGCATCAGGAGTGTATTCTAAACCTTTACAGATAGAATCAACTTTTAATTGTGCGAATACAGGAACAAATTGATCTACAATAGTGATTTCTTGAGTAATTGGATTTGCACTATTACCACCACAATCTTCTTCAGAAGTCCAAGTACGGATAATAACAGAATCTGCACCATAAATGTTAGTTAAAACTGTGTCAGAATAAAGAGCTTGCAATTCATCAGTACAATTATCTTCAACTCCATAAATTTCTGAATCAAATGGAATTGTATCATACTCGCAATCATTATTAAGAGTAATTTCACGATTACGATGATAATCAGGTACAAATACTGGTTTAGTAGTATCACTAATAGTTACAGACACATTAGTTGTACCAGAAACACCACAACCATCAGTTGCTGTAATAATAGCAGTATAAGTTCCACAAGAGTCTTTAACTTGATCTGTATTTACGCTCAAGGTAACATTAGAATAACCACAATCAGCAGTAGCTGAAAAACCAGCAATCCAAGTGTTCAAAGCAGCCTCTAAAGCAGATCCACATTCAATAGTAGTATCTTGTGCAGAAACAACAGGAGTAGCAGTATGAGTAACATTAATGATACCTGTAGTTGTAGAAGAATTACCACAAGCATCAGTTGCAGTAAATGTAACTTCAACTTCACCACAACCAATAGTTGGAAGAGAATCGTAATTGTTCACGATAGCAGCAACACCTGAACAATTATCGGTTGCATTAACTGCTTGTAACCATTCTGCAATTTGAGCATCACGATCATCTGCACAATAGTCAACATCCAAAGTATCAATTTCAGCAAACTCTGGAGCTCTATTATCAATAGATTTAATTGTATAAACAGCAATTGTTGAATTACCATAATTATCGGTAGCAGTAAATGTAACATCCAAAGTATCACAACCTGTAGGTAGGTTATCTGCATTATAGTTATTAGTAATAGAATGGATATTGCAATTGTCAGTAGCACTGATAGATTCTAACCAATTTGCAACAGCAGCAACTCTATTAGTATCATCACAAAGTATTTCCAAATTAGAATTATTCGCAATAAATTCAGGATTAGAATTATTCGCAATAAATTCAGGTTTGATAGTATCAACAATAGAAATTCTTTGTTCAACGGATTGAGCAGTATTTCCACCACAATCTGCTTCAGAAGTCCATGTACGGATAATTAATGAATCAGCACCATAAACATTTTTTAAAGTATCATCAGAGAATTTAGGTTTTAATTTAGGAGCACAATTGTCAGTAACAAAAATATTTTCAATGCTAGATGCACTATAGTAACATTCACCATCAACATAAATAGTTCTATCAACGATTTCACCATTCAAAACAGGTTTTTCATTATCAACAACAGTAACTGTAGCAACAATAGAATTAGAAACACTGCAGGTATTATGAGCAGTGAAAGTAACTTCATAAGTACCACAATTATTTTCAACAACTGTAGAAGCATCATTATAAGTATATGATGTATCGCCACATGTTTGAACATCTAAAGTATTAATCCAACCATTAACGGCAGCAGCAAAAGCAGTATCATTAGTGCAAGAAATAGTAACATCTTCAATAGTTAACACAGGTTTAACTGTATCAAAAACTCTAATATATGCATCAGAACTATCAATATTATTACAATTATCAGTTGCGTAGAATGTTACTAAAACACTACCACAACCATCAGCTGGCAACATTTCTTGATTGTAATTATTAGATACAGTAGAAATAGCACAATTATCAGAAACAGAATCTTTAGCAGCAGTTAACCAAGCCGAAATTTTATCGTTCATATTTTCATCACCACAATAAACTGTTAAATCAGAAATTTTACGGAATTCTGGTGCTTCAGAATCAACAGCTACAACCTCTGTTTCGATTGTATTAGAAACACATCCATTAGCATCTTTAACATTAAGAGCTACCATAATTGTATCTCCACAAACAGCATTATTAGTTGTGAAAGTAGAATCAGCTCCATATTCACCAGCATTCCAAGAGTATGTGAATGGAGCAGCACCAGCAACTTGAACTGCAGCAAAGGTATTATCAGCAGTTGGACAAGAGCTACTATAAACTACACCTGCTACTGGAAGTTGATTAACAGTAACAGTAACATGTTTTACCGCACCACAAGTCATATTGTCAATAACATTATTAACATACAATGTATAAGTAGTGGTTGCTGTAGGCTTCACAACTACAGATGGTTCACGAGAAATTATTGAACCGTCAGACCAACCAAATCTTGTGGTATCAAGATAATCATAATAATCATGCTCATAAGTCAATGTGATGGAATCACCAAAGCAAATTGAAGTATCTGGAGTAATTTCACCATTTGGAGTAGGAACAGCAATAATTTGATGATATACAGTATCAGACACACAGTTAGATGTAGTATTTGTAACGTATGCACCTAAAGTATAAACTCCATGTTCAGCTACAATTACTTGTTGGTTAGAAGGAGATTGTAAAGTACCAGTAAGTAGTGAATAGGTACATTCCATATCAGCAGGTTTAGTATAACTTACGTTAACTACCAAAGAATCAGGAAGAGGAGTACCACAAGGTACAAAATAATCAGCATTAACACCTTCTATTAACAATTGAACATTGAAATCAACATTCAAAGAGTCAACTCTAACAGAATCAATTGAATATTCACAACCAGTTACAGTGTTAATAGCAGTAACCTCATAGTAACCATGTGTAGCAACTTCAATATAATTACCTACAAGAACAACATCATTACCATTAAGCTTGTAACTATAATTTGTATCACTAACATAAATTCTACCCAATTTATTAGAGTTACAGTACTCAACAGATTCTGTATCCAATACTTCAAATTCAGGAAGAGGATTAGCCGTTACTTCGATTGAATCAATAGTTGAACATGAGAAATCTTGTTCTGCATGAGGAGCTGAAACAACAGTATAGAATTTTTGTGTACCATTAACGTTTGCAGCATAAACTGCTTCACCAAGACCATTTAACAAGGTATCACCGTTTGCAGACAACCAAGTATAGGTATAAGTTTCCTCTTGAGGAACAATTTCCATAGTAGCAACGTCACCATCACAGAATGGAGCAACTTCAGCAAATGCATATTCTGGATAACCTTTAGAGTAAATCCAATGCCATACTGTATCTGATGAACAACCTGTAGTTTCATCAAGAATAAATGCGCCAACATAGAAGTCACCAACACCTTTAATAATGATCTGTTCTGTACCAGGTGCTTCTACTCTATCAGGAACGATGAAATCAAATTTCAAAACATGACCAGTGAAAGCTTCACTATTCAAACAATTAATTTGAGAAGGAATTATACTATCTCTATAGCAGAAATATAAATCAGCATCTTTACCATCAAGAAGAAGTTGAGCGATAGGTCTTGCAATAGAATCAATTGTAAACTCATTACTAATAGGAGAACAATTAGTAACTGCATTATTAGCTACTACTCTGAATTGGGTAGTTTGAGTCAAAGAATAAACCAAAGAATTTTCTGTTTCTCCTTCGAGACTAGTCCAATCTTCGCCATCAAAAATTTGCCATTGATAGGTCAAATCTTCATTAGGTTCGGAGATTTCAATAACTACCTCGCTATTGTCACATACTGCATCACGTTCAGTAACAATCGTAACGATTTCAGCAGGATTTGCAACAACTTCCACTTCTTCGCTTACGACTTGACAAGTACCATAAATAGATTCTCCATCATTAGCAATGATAACTCTATATTTATAAGTTACAGCTTCATTAGAAGCATAAAGAGGAGCTGTAGTATAGGTAGCATCGTTTGCACCATCGATATTAGCCCAATCTTCACCATCAAAGATTTGCCATTGGTATTGTGTAGCACCTTCTGCAACAACTGACAATACAGTAGTATTGCCTGTACAGATAGAATTATCTCCAGCAACAGGTTGAGCAGTAATTACAGGAAGAGGAAGAGTGTTTACAACAACTGATTGCGCATAAGTACAACCTTCAACAGTAGCAGCTGTAGCTGTATATTCAACAGTTCCAGCAGCAGTTGCTTCCACAACAATAGATTGAGTAGTAGCACCTGTTGACCAAGTGTAAGAATATTGTTCTTTATCAGCGCTCAAAGTAACTTCTTCACCTTCACAAAGTGCAATTGTATCTACACCTTGATTAATTTGGAAAGTAGGAATATAGTTAACAGTTACAACAAAATCTTCAGATTTTTTACACTCAATACCATTTTGAGTTTGAATAATATCAACAGTATAGTAGTAAGGAGCAGCATAATCTGGACCAGCTGGAGGAGTTACAGTGTATGAGGAAGCATTAGAATAGAAATTACCATTAAGTGTGTGATACCATCTATAAGTATAATCATTTGTAGTATTAACAGCCATAGTAACAGTCTCGCCACCACAAATTGCAGGAGTAAGTTCTGTTGTAGTATATGTGATTGGGTCATTAACTTTAATGTTCACGATACGATCATTTTTACAACCAGTATTTTCGTCAGTAACCTCTACGATAACTCTACTAACTAGATTGCATACAGCAGGTGACCAAGCATCTTCACATACATCAACTATCTGTTGAGTATAATCAGCAGGGAGCACAGCACTATTTCCATCAAATTCACCAGAGATACTTGGAATAGATGGGTATGTCAAAGAGTGCGTTTTCCAAGTGTAATTATAAGATTCATCATTAATATAATCTTCGAGCTCAATTACTACAGCAGCATCGTAGCAAACTGCAACACTAGACGGTACATTTCCTACATTGGGTAATGCATTAACAATAACATTTACAGTATCTGTAGCAGTACAACCATTAGCGTCAGTTACAACTACCGTATAAGTGATATTTTGTGTAACATAAACTGGTCTAGACCATTTACCACCATAGTTAGGCGTAGCTTCAGTAGTACTTGCATTAGGACTAATAACGGTAGCTCCTTCGTAAGAAGTTGACCAAGCATAAGTATAAGGTTCTGTACCGTTTGCTGGAGTAGCAGTTAAATCAAATGTTAAGTCTTCATCAAAGCAAGCTACATATTGGTCAGCAATTGCTTCTACTTGCAATGCTTCAGGAGCATCAATAGTAAACGTGGTAGAAGAAGTGTTTCCACAAGCATCAGCAAATGTCACTGTAATAACTTCACCATCAACTACAACAGCACCTGCCTCGAGAGTAAGTTCACTAAGAGGTTGAATATCTTCTTCAACGTCACCAGAGGTTCTAGAAAGGGTGATGGTAACATCTGAGCAGTTATCAATTGGAGCAAAAGTGCTATTAATCCAATCATTCACATTATTAGGAAGCAATAACACGCAAGATCCATTATAAACAGGCTCAAGGGTTACAACTTCATCAGAGGATGAAAAAGCTGGAGCAATTGTATCTAATACAAAAATTGTATCATTGAAATTAACTGAATTGCCACAGTGGTCAGTCAAAGCATAGGTTCTAACAAAAACCTTTTTGCAATCTACTGGATCAAGTTCAGTAGTGCTAACCAATTCAACTGTAAAATCATCTGCTGAAACTGAACAATTGTCGGTGATTTCAAAGCCAGCTTCTAATAAAGCATCATATCCTTCATATTCTGGCAATAAAGTTTCTCCACACTCAGTAGCAGTAGCACTAACTTCTCTGCTCTTATTATTAATAACAGGAGCAACCGCATCAATTTGAGTGAAAGAGCCAGAAGCAGTAGCAGTACATTCGGAAGTTTCATCTGTAATCACAACAGAGAAATTGTAAGTAGCACCACAGTCGTCAGTAGTAGCAACTTGAGCAGCGGCACCGTTTCCGGTAGCACCTGTCCAAGCATAAGAAACAGGAGCGTAGAAGTTAGCTGGCTCTGCAGTAATTTCTCTAGCTGTTCCATCAGGACAATAATTTTCTTTATAAGTCAAAGTTACAGAAGGCTGTTTGTTAACCTTAACGGCAACCTCTTCAGCATCACCTTCGCAACCGTCAGCGAGGAATGAACGAACATAGAAATAGTAAGTAGTATCTTCAGTATCTAAAGTTGGTGTATAAACAGCACCTGTGAAAATAGGAGTTTCATCAGTTTCTGCAGCATACCAATTGTATTTTACATCATATTCGCCAGGATATTCTGTATCCAAAGGAGAAGTAGCTTCAAGTTGAGCAGTGCCAACACCACAAATAGCAATATCTTCTGCATTTGGTTTTGGAGGTTTTGGAGCTACAACGAAACGAGTGTTTACAATACTGTCAACATAAGTACCAAAACATTTTTGAGTAGTATAGAAAACTTCAAAAGTAGTGTCAACAATAGGTTGTGGAATTACAGGATTGAAAACAAATGGAATTGCAGGACGACCAGCCCAGATAGTATCACCTGAACAAGCAGTACGTTCGTCATCACCATAAGTCATAGGCTCTAATGTAAAACGAGCGATTTCTCGAACAAAACGAGATTGTTTACCACCGTAGTAAATATTTTGGTTTGTACTTGGCAAGTAAAAATTCTCATGGATTGTACCACCTGTACGTTCATTTAACTTAACAATCAAAGTATAGTTACCATAGGCTTTCCAAGTGATTTTCACACGAATAAGATCATTATCTGAAGCGTGCATAAGGAATTGTAAGAGTAAGAAATCATATTGATTTTCAGGAGTTAAGTGGAAATAACCATTTTGACTTCCTAAATTATTAGCAGGATCATTCAAAACAAAACCAGGGAAATCAGATGGCCTTGGATCGGAAACAGAGGTACGTCCCATACCTGTACGAACGTTATCACCTACCCAACTACCATCTTCACCAGTTACAGATGAACCAGCAACATCAATTTGGAATGCTAAATCAGCATAACGATACAAATTACCATCAATTGGCTGACCATTAGGATCCAAAAGTTCCCAATCCAAAGAGATTCTTGAATCTAAAGGCATATTACAATTATTGGTAAAATGAATTGTATAATAATGGGTCTCTCCAATTTGAGCCGTTTCCATTTTATACAAGTTTTCAGGTCTTGAAGGTTGTTCATTTTCCAACCAAAAGCAGCAGGATTCTGAAGTTCCTTCTTGTGCATACGCACTCGCAGTGTACATTGACACTGCCATCCAAATGCTTAAGAAGCAAAAGAGTAAAAACTTTCTCATAATTTTTTTTATTAATTTAACATTGTTCTCTTTTTATTCATATCAAAAATAACTTAAAAACCTAAAAATGGCATAAAGACACTTTTAGATTACAATCTGCAAAAATACATTTTTTTTTATAGAGAAATACTCTACAAGTATTTTTTTTTCAAAAAAAATACTATTTCTCATTCGATTATCAATCAGAATGTTATCTTAAATAGAGATTTTTAAAGAATGTTTTAGAGAGAAGAAGCGAAGAGAATAAAGGAAAATTTTTAGGAATCAGAGGGAAAATACGAAATCTCAAAATGTGCTAAACTTGGTAAGTAATAAGTTATACAATCTTGTTGCCTTAAATAGATATTAGAACGATAAAAGTATTTATATAAACAAATAATTAGAACTGAAACGGCTCTAGTAGAATTTGTCCTGAATTGAAAAAATAATAATACCCAAGACAATATATATATTGTCTCTAACACCGCTATACTCACAAGAATAAAGTTATTAGATAAGTTACAATAGTTCAATATAATCAATAATTATATAGAGAATGGTTTACAAAAAACTTTAACATGTGAATTAATTCTACAGTAATGTTCTATAACGCTTTGACTCAAAGCTCAAAATTACAACATTTTATTAGCTAAAAAGGTATCCACGTTAGCTCATAGAGGGATGTCGTTAAACAAGACACAGCGCACTTGTCACGCCAATAGAAGGCACCTGATGTATATCTGAAGTTATCTACACTTCTTGTAGTAACGACGTTTATCTGACTGCCCCCACTACAAGCCAGCAAATGAATGAACAAGCTTCGAATAATGGAATCTATACCCATCAAATTGTTTTTCTATCTCATTTCACGGTGTGGAGACACACTAAAGGTAGCAGGAAAAAAGATGAAAAAAGGGTAGATATAGTTATCTATGACGATGACTGAATTTCATCGGGAATCAAATTCATCTCTGTAGAAACGAACGACTCATTTATAAACAAACCTTCACATTGGAGGTAAGAATATTACTAAGATGTACAATTATGGGAAGAATGGAGGACTCTCTCAATATGCCACAAAGATGAATAAGCCATGAAATAGTTAGTATAAGGAGACTCTATGCACACTTTTCTAGATGGTGTTATGGAAATCATAATATAAAAGGTAATTGCTACAAAGAAACTCCCCAGTGAGGAAACATTGACCATAATACCTGAATTACGCAGATGTGACAGAAAAAAGTAAGATATGTCTCTCGCACCAATGAGATGAATACATACCTAGCAATGCGGTTTCTATTTAGCCCAAGTATGGGATAATGAAGAAAATCTAAATAATTCAAGAACTTCTTAATGAAAAACTTCTATGGAGAAGGTGCTAATTCTATAAAGATTCAAAATAGGTCACACTGATAGCAAACTTCTTTCAAAGATAATGAGAAGCGCTAGATTAAACTCGAGTTTCTCTTGGATAGCAACAATGAAGAGAATACATTGATGATTATGTCGATTACTATAGTTTATTCAAAATCTATAGAATAAAGGGAGAGCCTAAGGTTCTAGATGAAAATCCACTATCACAATTAATATTCATCTAGGTGGTGGTAGAAATTAAAAAAATTCAACCTAATATTTGCATTGATTGAGACCTCGTTTTACGCTCATTATGTTTTTACTAGATAGTAATACCTAAATGTATAGAAGTGACCAAAATTCTCCGCACACCTCATAGAAGAGAATTATGAATCATATCAAGATACCACTTCTAAAGGATAATGTATTCCATAGAAAAAAAATAAATTATAACTCAAATGATTCTCAACTGACCATAGTTACTAAAATCCAATAGAGATCTTTGTGAAGATAAAAAGTGAATTTTTAAAAGTAAAATTGCATAGAGATAATCATAACAAACAAAGATAGAGCAAATACTGGGATTCAACGAAATCAAAAGAGATAATAGAAGAAGTAAAAGCATTACGAACGATGTATCGTATTCAATTCAAAATTTTCCTCACAATTAAAGAATAAAAAAGGCTGCTTCACTGAAGCAGCCTTAAAAACTATATAGTTTAGAAAAACTATTTACTAATGATAAGTTTCTTAGAAATTACAGTTTCACCGTTAACAACTTGAACGAAGTAAACGCCTGGAGCATAATTATCCAAAGGAAGTTCATAAACTTGGCTCTTAGTAGCATTAACGTTGTAACTTTGTTCGCTAATCACTTTACCGTTAAGAGTAGCAAGGCGAACGATTGTTTGACCTTCAATATTATTGAACTGAAGTTTAACATTATCAGCTTTTGCAGGATTAGGGAACAAGTTAACATCAACAACATCAATAGATGGAGCAGGTGCTACAATAGGATTTTCTTGGTTTTGAGCTGCATTAACAGTAATAAAGAACTCTTTAACGCCACCCAATGGAATAGTAGTAGTGTTAAGTTGGTCAAAGTTCATACCACCTAATTTGTTTCCAGCAACATCATAAGTAACAAAGCCTTCTGATCCAGCAGGAGTTCCTTGCATGTTATTACGGGTTACAAATTGATAATCAACTCTGAATTCACCTTCACCTTCAAATCTATCAACAACAACTTTAATAAAACGGTCATTGAAGAATCTTAAATAGAACCAATTAAAGTAAGCATTACCACCATTAGGTGTGAAACCAGTTCCAGGAGTAGGATTAGAAGCTGCATATGGGAATGTACTTTCAGAATAATTATTCACATACTCATTGTTCATAGAGAAAATAGTAGCTGGAGTTTGAACATCAATAGAATAAGAAACATTATGGTTAATAGTACTCAAATATGAATTCAAAAGTGATGCTGCGGCTTCATAATCTTCACCATTTAACACATTCCAATCATACTCTAAAGTAGTACGAGTGTCTGGAGCGTATGAACATTTGAAAACTTTAATGTAATAAGTTAAGATATCACCAGAGTTAACAGAAACATGGTTAGTTTCAACTTTATTAGCATCATAAGTTCTGACGAATGGATCAGAAGAGATAATAGTAATATCTGATGTATCGTGATATACACAATTGTGTGCTGCATCTTCGAATGCAATTACAAAGTGAGTATCATCAAATAATGGGTCAGTAGTAACCGAAATTGAAGATTGATCAGGAACGATAACATTCAAACCAGCAGGAACAGCTGAAACAGTCCAAGTACCTACAACAGCATTAGAAGCTGCATCAACTGCAGAAGCTAACAATGTAATAGTTTCACCTTCACATTCAATTTCAGGAACAGTAGAAGTTAAGATTGGGTGTTCATATTCGGTAACAACATGTTCATCTGAAGCTGAACAACCATTCAAAGTACCTTCAACAGAGTAAGTACCTTCAGTAGTAATTACGATAGATTGTGTTGTTTCACCAGTTGACCATACAAATGAACCATTAGCTGTACCATCAATAGTAACTGTTAAGATCTCAGTACCATTATAGCAGATACCTTCGCTACCAGATATAAGAACAGCAGGAATATGGGTAAGATTGATGGTTTGAACAAGTGAAGTTGCATTACCCGCAACATCAGTTACAGTCCACGTTCTAATAATATAACCATCAGTAGAAGCTGTTCCAACATTTTCTACATCATCAACGAAAGCAACATCTAATACTTCAACAGGTGCACAATTATCTTCAAATTGTGTAGGTAGACCCATAAGTTCAGGAGTTACTAATTCAGCATAAGAGCCATCAGCATTTTTACATAAAGTTACATCTTCAGGAACTACAAATGAAGGAGCTTGAGTATCTTCTACAGTGATTACTTGGGTAATTGTATCAGAATTATTACCAGTTACATCAGAAGCATACCAAGTTCTAGTAATAGTATAGTTATAATGAGCCTCAACAGTAACATCTGCATCTTGAGTTGAAACTTCAGCAGAATGAACGGTCACAGGAGAGCAAGCATCAGTAAATTCAACTTCAACAGCAACTGGGATATTATCACAAGATACAGTCATATTATCAGGAACAGTAGCAGCAACTACAACAGGAGCAGTTACATCCTCTACAGTTACTACTTGTGTTTGAATGTTAGATACATTACCACAAGCATCCGTAGCAGTCCAAGTTCTAGTTACATTATAGTTATAGTGACCAGCAGCATTAATATCTTCAACTTGAGTAGAAACTGCTCTAAATTCAACTGTAAACTCGGAACAATTATCTGTAAATTCAACAGAAGATTCAGTAGCACCAGGAATTTCCTCATCACAATTAATTGTAACATTAGCTGGAACAGTTTCAAGATTTGCTACTGGGGCAGTAGTATCAACAACAGTGATTACTTGAGTAGCTGTAGCTTGATTATTACAAAGGTCAGTGATAGTCCAAGTACGAGTGATAGTGTAATTATTAGCGCAAGTTTCTGATACAGTGTTAAGAGTAACTAATTCGATAGAGATATTATCGATATCTGAACAATCATCAGAATATACAGGTTCACCAAATTCAGGTAATACTTCACCAAATTGATCGCAAGAGAATGTAAGAGCCTCAGGAACAAATGTGAATATAGGAGCAACGGTATCAATAGCATAGATGGCTTGTACCTTTTCAACTGAACAGCCATTACTATCAGTTACATTCAAAGCAACCTCAACTTCAGAAGCGCAAGTTCCATTAGTAATGGTAATAGTATTTTCTGTTGTTGCTTCTTGATTATTCCAAGAATATGTATAAGGAGCAGCACCGCCTACAACAGTTGCTTCAACTTCAGTTTCTTGTGCTGGACAGAAATTATCTTGAGCAATAGCTGTAATTTGAGGAATAGCAAAAGAAGTTACTGCAACAGAAGCACTAGCAGTACAACCAGCGTCAGTTGTTAAAACCACATTATAGGTATAAGTAACATTAACTGGAAGAGCAGGAATGTTTACAGATACTGAATTAGCTTCAGTAGTATTAAGACCTTCGAAAGTGTAAGAAACAACATCACCGAATGGAAGTTCATCAGCATTTGCTGTAAGAACAAGTTCAAAACCACTACAAGATTCATTGTTTTCAAGATTAGTAGTTAAACTTACATTTTGAGGAACTGGATAAGCTACAATTGTATCGAATAAAACTTCAGAAACACAACCTGTAACACTGTTTTTAACGTAAACAGAAACAACATAAGTACCTGGTTGCTCAATAGTGAAAGTATTAGAAGCTGAAGTAGTAGGTTCAATTTCCTCACCATTAATTGTGTAATAGAATTCAGCATTTTGAGCAGTAGTAGTTACATTCATTACAACATCTGTAGTATCATACAAACAGAACTCATCGATAGAAAGTTCTTGAGAAATTTGAGGAATAGCATAGGCAGTAACTTGAGCAGTTGCATTTGCTGTACATCCTGCATCAGTAGTTAAAACGACATTATAATCATAAACTACATCTGTAGTAGAAACAGGAACATTAAGAGCAACAGAATTTTCTTCAGTTGTATCAATACCTTCAAATGCATAAGAAATAACATTACCGAATGGCAATTCATCAGCATTAGCAGTAAGAACTAATTCAAAACCACTACAAGCAGCATTTCCTTCGATGTTAGTTGTTAAAGTAACATTTTGTGGAATTGGGTTAGCTTGAATAGTATCGAAGAAGATTGGAGACTCACATTTAGTAATAGTATCAACAACATATACAGAAACCACGTGGGTACCAGGTCTATCGATTGTAAAAGTATGAGAAGATGAAACTGATTCTTCAATAACACCATTGAAACCATAACGATAAATTGCATTTTGTGAATCTGTTGTAACATTCATTACAAAATTAGTTGTATCGTCAAAACAGAAAGTAAGTTCTGAAGGAGTAATAGTTGTTTCATTAGTGAGTTGATGCCTACTATCAAGTACTTCAACTGTATCGATAATACTGCTTGCGCAACCAGTAACAGTATCAACGGCATTGAATACGTATGTACCAAAATCCAAGTTTTGAACAGGAGAAGTAACAGCCTCACCATTCATATACACTACAGTATTTTCAGTAGTTGCAGTGAAAGAGATTGAACCATTATTTTCAACACATGAAGTTCTATTTACTACTGCATCGATAGTAAATTCAGGAAGAGCATAAACTAGAACTGATACAGAAGTTGGATTAGTATAACGGCAACCTGTTACATTATCTGTTGCAGCAATAGAGAACTCACTAACACCAACTGGCAAACCAGCCAAAGCAAATTGATTAGCATCAATGAAATTGATTGTAAGACCGCCTCTAATCAATGAGAACATATAGTCAGCATCTTCTGACATTGGAGTTGCAGTAATAGTAGCATTTTCGCCGAAGCAAACTGTATCGCCTTCCATAGAGAAGTGAGGATAAGCATTTACAGTAACAGAAGTTTCAGCAGTTGCAGTACAACCATTTTGATCTGTAACAGTAACAGTATAAGTAAATGTTTCGCTTACGAATTGGTCTGCTAAAGTAGGAGTAACAGTAGCTTCATTTGCATTAGCGATAATATTAGAATCATTCCAAGTGTAAGTATAAGGAGCGGTTGCATGTTCAGCATTAACAACGAAAGAGAATGGAACACCGATACAATGGCTGTAAATTTCACCTTCAAATGTCTCACCTGCTTCAATTGTAGCAGTTAGGAATTCAGGAAGAACTACTGCAAAATTTATAGATACTGCATTTCCACAAGCATCAGTAACTACCATAACAAATTCAGTATTTTCTGTAATTTCATCTCCAGCAGCAACATCTACACCATTAATAATATCAGAATTTCCTGCTTCAACATCCTCAGATGATGGAACTGCAACATTTGCTCTAAACAAAGCAATATTAAGATTTTCGGTGTTAGTACAATTATCACTTACTTGGGCATCTGCCATCAAAGTTTCAATAATAGCTTCTGGAATAACATAAGTACAATTAGCTTGCGTTTCAGCAGTATAAACGAAACCTGCTTCAGTAGCTACAAATGAAGGAGCTTGGGTATCAGTAATAGTGATAGTATGAGAGAAACGAGTTTCATTACCACATCTATCTTTTAATATATAATACCTTATTAATTTATAGTTGCAATCTTCAACCTCAGTTTCAGAATCGAAAGAAAGAGTGAAATATTGGGTGAAGTAAGTATGAGAAGCGCCAGAGTTATCAGAGATTTCATAACCTGCTTCAATAATTTCAGCTACAGTTGCGAAAGCCTCTGGAACGACTACTGAGCCACAACCTTCAATAGCGATATCAATATTTTCTGTTACAACAGGAGCTTCAGTATCTTCAGCAACAACATAAGCAGTTGCGATAGCACTTGTACAACCCCATTGGTCGGTAACTTGAACTGAGTAAGCGTAAGAGCCGCAAGTATCAGCAATAGTTACTTGAGCTGTACCAGGGGTAGTTTCAGTAGCACCTGTCCAAACATAAGTTAGAGGCTCTGTATAAGTACCTTCTTCAACAACAGCAGTAACATCTACCAATTGGTTCATAGGGAATACAGCAGCAACAGTTGGTAGAGTAACTACTGGAATAGGGTGAGTAGTTACAGTAACAGTAGCAGGTTCACTTTTACAATCTTCACCAGAAACTGCAATAATATAATAGGTATAAGTAGTATCATCGTTCGTGATATTTTCAGTAAGATAAGACTCACCTACAAAAACAGGATTTTCGTTTAAATCTGTGTACCATTCATAAGTTACATTTTCAGCAACATTAGAAACAGTTAATGTAACATTAGTTGCACCACAAACATCAACATTTTCAGCAGTAGGAACAGGAGGAATAGGGTAAACGATCAAAGTAAGTTTAACAACGCTATCACACACATCACCTCTACATTCTTCTACGTGATAGAAAGGAACATCAGCTACAATAGTATCAATAGTAGGCCAAGTAGGGTTAGCGGTAAAAGTTTGTGCTGGCATTCCGTATGTATAAACTTCATCAGCACAGATTCTATCAGTAAATTGAGAACGGTACAATTCTTCGAGAGTAACTTCAGCGATTACACAATCATCGCAAGCAGTTGCACTATGTCCACCGTAGAAAAGATCTTGACCACTTTGGTGATTATAATAATTTTCAATATCGGTACCACCTGTACGTCTTACTAATTTGAATTTAAGTTGATAATCACCAACTTGTTCCCAATTAACACGTAATCTTAAGAAATTATTTTCAGAAGCATAAAGGAGGTAGTGAAGGTAAAGGTAATTATAGCTTTGAGAGCCCATTGTCCAATAACCTTGACCATTTTGGAAACCTTCAATTTGAACACCAGTAAGTGCACCAGGGAAGTCGGTTCTTGCAGGGTAATCTAATTGAGAAGTTAGACCACTACCTGTTCTTAGTTGTTCCGTTGGCAACCATCCTGGATTAATTCCTGGGCAATTTGTACAATTACCAGCTTGGAAATCTGTAATAAAAGGCTCAATATATACGTGAGCATATTGGCTTAAGTTGCCATCTAATTTCACGCCGTTGCGCCAAATTTCCCAGTCGATAGAAAGTTTTTCATCACAAGAACCCAAATTTAGGCAAGCTGTGTCAATGTGAAAATAATACACATCTTCGTTGCCATAAACTGGAGCTGTAAGAGAAAACGTTTCTTCAGATGAATTTGGGTCTGCATTTTCCAACCAGAAACCCAAATTGTTTTGTGCAAATGCTAAATTTAACATTGACACAATGCTTAAAAAGCAAAAGAGTACTAGTTTTTTCATAAGATTTTGAATTATTTGTTTGTTTTTAATTTGATTTCTCTTTTCGTTACTACTAATTTTCAAATAGTTACAACTTGGAATCAAGCTTTTTACACTTCACTCCAAATCATCGTGCAAAAATACTACTTTTTTTTAATCATCGTGAAGTTTTTCGTTTTTTTTTTGTTTTTTTTTCTACAAGTTAGAATCGAATATATTCTACTATTATTCAATATCTTAAAGTAAAAAATACTAACAATTTTCATTTTAAAAGAGAAAAAGTGCAAAAATAGGGTAATAAAATAGAGGTTAAAATTGAAGAAAGATATGATAATGATGTTTATATATAATAGATGCGTAAAAAAATAATTAGGGGCGGCTATTAAAAAAAAATGTACTTTTGCAGCCAAAACAATAAACGATGAAAATAGCAATAGTAGGCACTGGTTATGTAGGACTTGTCACTGGTGCTTGTTTATCAGATGTAGGCTTTGATGTTACTTGTGTTGACATTAACACAGAGAAGATTGCCAAATTACAGCGTGGAGAATCTCCAATTTATGAACCAGGACTAGAGGACTTATTAGAGCGCAATATTTCAAAAGGTCGTTTACATTTTACAACAGACTTAACCATCGTATTAGATGAAGCAGAAGCTATTTTTTCTGCGGTAGGCACTCCCCCTGATGAAGATGGCAGTGCAGATTTGCAATATGTATTAGATGTTGCAAGAACAATTGGTCGGCACATCAACAAATACACATTGGTAGTTACAAAGAGTACGGTTCCTGTTGGTACAGCAAAACTAGTAAAGCAGGCCATTCAGGAGGAGTTAGATAAACGCAATATTGTTGTTGAATTTGACGTTGCCTCTAATCCAGAATTTTTAAAGGAGGGAGATGCGATTAGTGACTTTTTGCGTCCTGATAGGATTGTTGTTGGAACTGAGTCTGATCGTGCGAGAGCCATTTTTGAGAAGATTTACAAACCATTTGTACTTAATGGTCACCCTGTTATTTTTACTGACATAGCATCTGCCGAGATGATTAAATATACGGCTAATGCGATGTTAGCAACTCGAATTAGTTTTATGAATGACATTGCCAACCTATGTGAAAAGGTTGGTGCAAATGTCAATATGGTTCGTAAAGGGATTGGCAGTGATAGTAGAATTGGCAATAAATTTCTCTATGCAGGAACTGGATATGGCGGATCCTGTTTTCCTAAAGATGTAAAAGCGCTTATTAAAACTGCTGACAAAAATGGCTACTCATTAGAAGTTTTAAAAGCTGTTGAGCGTGTAAATGAGAAACAAAAACAGATTCTTTTTGACAAATTAGAATCTCATTATGGAGAAACACTTTCTGGTAGAAAGATAGCCTTGTTAGGATTATCTTTCAAACCGAACACAGATGATATGCGAGAAGCGCCATCTTTAGTATTGATAGAAAAACTTCGTGCTGCAGGTTGTGAGATTAACGTTTATGACCCTGTTGCGATGGAAGAGTGTCAACGAAGAGTAGGTAATGTTGTCAATTACTGTTCTGATAGTTATTCTGCGATGGAAGGTACCGATGCCATTTTATTAGTAACAGAGTGGAGTGAATTCCGCATAATCAACTTTGAAAAGCTCAAGAAGATGATGCGTACTCCATTAATTATTGATGGTCGCAACATTTACGATCCTGAAGAGATGAAACGTCAAGGAATAAGTTACTCTTGTATTGGAAGGAAAATAGAATAAGGATGAAAAAAAGGGTATTAATTTGTGGTTGTAATGGACAATTAGGCAGAACATTACAGGACCTTGTTTCTGATTATCCTGAATTTAGTTTTTATTGCACAGACATTGACACTTTAGATTTGCGAGATTTTGATGCTGTTAGTTCATTTATAAATGAGCACAAGATTGATATTACCATTAATGCATCGGCATACACTGCTGTTGAGAGAGCGGAAACAGAAATAGCATTAGCGTATCAGGTAAATGAAAAAGCTGTAGATAATTTAGCACGCGCTACGTATGGGCGTGGTGGATTTTTAGTCCACATCTCAACAGACTACGTATTTGATGGGGAATCAAAAGAAGCCTACAAACCAGAAGATACACCGAATCCTGTATCCGTATATGGGGCATCGAAACTAGCTGGGGAAGAGCGAATGATTGAGAGTGGTTGCCGTGGTATAATTATTCGAATAGCCTGGTTGTATTCTATTTATGGCAACAACTTTGTCAAGACGATGCTCAAGTTATCTTCTGAGCGAGAAGAGATTCGTGTAGTTAATGATCAGTGGGGAGCACCCACCAACGCAAGAGATTTAGCAGAAGTAATCATGAAAATTATTTCATATGAAGATAACATACTGGGGACAAAGATTTACCATTATAGTAATGAAGGAGTGATTAGTTGGTATCAATTTGCGGAAGAGATTATACGTTTATCGGGGCACAAGTGTAGTGTATGTCCGATCAGTTCGGAGGAGTTTGGCGCAAAAGTTAAACGGCCATCGTTTTCGTTATTAGACCACACTAAAATAGCGAAAGATTTTAATATTTCTATTCAAAAATGGGAGGACAGCTTATCGAGAGACCTTTCAAAGATAAAATATTGAACTAATAATCAATGAAATAGAAAAAAAAGTAAAAAAAAGAAAAAAAGGAGTTGCAATTTAAAAAAAAGATGTATTTTTGCAGTCCTGAAATTATGCACATCGTGTATAGTCAACAAGCCGTTGTAGCTCAGGGGTAGAGCACTTCCTTGGTAAGGAAGAGGTCATGAGTTCAAATCTCATCAACGGCTCACATTATTAAGAAATAAAGTAAAAACCCTTAATTGATAAAAAAATGGCAAAAGAAAAATTTGATCGTTCGAAACCACACGTAAACGTTGGTACAATTGGTCACATTGACCACGGTAAAACTACCTTGACTGCTGCTATCACTACTGTATTAGCAGAGAAAGGTTTATCAGAACTAAGAAGCTTTGACTCAATCGATAACGCTCCAGAAGAAAAAGAACGTGGTATTACTATTAATACATCACACGTTGAATATCAAACAGCAAACCGTCACTATGCACACGTTGACTGTCCGGGCCACGCTGACTATATTAAAAACATGGTTACAGGTGCTGCACAAATGGACGGTGCAATCTTGGTTGTAGCTGCTACCGATGGTCCTATGCCACAAACAAGAGAACACATTCTTTTAGCAAAACAAGTTGGTGTTCCAAGAATGGTTGTTTTCATGAACAAAGTTGACATGGTTGACGACCCAGAATTGTTAGAACTTGTTGAAATGGAAATCCGTGACTTGTTGTCATTCTACGGTTTTGATGGTGATAACAGCCCAGTTATCCAAGGTTCTGCACTTGGTGGATTGAACCTTGAGCCAAAATGGATGGACAAAGTTATGGAACTTATGGATGCAGTTGATACTTGGATTCCGCTTCCAGCACGTGACGTTGATAAAGACTTTTTGATGCCAGTAGAAGACGTATTCTCAATCACAGGACGTGGTACAGTGGCAACAGGTAGAATTGAAACAGGTATTATCCACACTGGTGATGCAGTTGATATCATTGGTATGGGTGCTGAAAAATTGAAATCTACTGTTACAGGTGTTGAAATGTTCCGTAAGATTTTGGACGAAGGTGAAGCTGGTGATAACGTTGGTTTATTGCTTCGTGGTATTGACAAAGACGAAATTCGTCGTGGTATGGTTATTGCAAAACCTGGTTCAATTAAACCTCACAAATTATTCAAAGCTTCTATCTATGTATTGAAGAAAGAAGAAGGTGGTCGTCACACTCCATTCCATAACAACTATCGTCCACAATTCTACTTCCGTACAACTGACGTTACTGGTTCTATTACACTTCCTGATGGTGTAGAAATGGTAATGCCTGGTGATAACCTTGAAATTAAAGTTGAATTGCTTTCAGAAATCGCTTTGAACTTGAACTTACGTTTTGCTATCCGTGAAGGTGGTAGAACAGTAGCTTCTGGTCAGGTAACAGAAATCTTAGACTAATTCAATTAAACCATAGTAAAGGGTTGAAAAACAACCCTTTACACTTTAGGGGAATAGTTTAATGGTAGAATGACGGTCTCCAAAACCGCTGATGGGAGTTCGATTCTCTCTTCCCCTGCAAACGCAGCACGTTGGTGTTGCGTTTTTTTTATTTGCTACAGATAGGTTAGCATAAGAGAAAAGAGAATAACGGACAAGCTTGGCGGAGGAAATGGTAGTAGGTTTGGGGAAAGGATTAGATGAAGGAGCCAAATTTAGAAATTAGAATACAGACACGAAAAAAGGTGCTGTGAATAGCGCAATAACAACACGAGATGCGTGAGGGATAGAAGCGGTTATGAGCGGCGTCTTAATAACCTATAACCAATGATTTAGAATCAAGGAATAGAAAGTATTTAGAATCGTAGTATGAGAAGACGCCGCGAAATTTGAGCGGATAGCCCGACGGCGTGCGCAGGATGTGTGGGTGGGGAGCCGGCACGCCCAAATAAAAAAAGAAAAAAGGTGAAATAGTGTATGAAATTCCATAAAAAAATTGTACCTTTGCAGCCATAATAACAAAATTAAAGATATGGCAAAAAACACTCCAATACCCGCAGAAATTGTTGATAAAATCTACGCAGAAAGTGGAATATCAAGTATCGTAAAAGCATCGATACGTGAAATCAAGAAACTTATTAATGACATAGAAAAGGCCAGTGGAAGCAAATTTATCCGTATGGAGATGGGTGTTCCTGGACTACCTGCTTGTCAAATTGGTGTTGACGCACAGATTAAAGCATTACAAAATGGTTGTGCAGCCATTTACCCAGATATTGATGGTATTCCAGAACTTAAAAACGAAGCTTCAAGATTCATCAAGAACTTCATAAACTTAGACGTTGATCCATCAGGATGTATTCCCACAGTTGGTTCGATGATGGGCGGTATGGCATCGTTTATGACATTAGTACGCGCACGCAAAGAGAGAGACACCACATTATTTATAGATCCAGGTTTTCCTGTGCAGAAGAATCAGCACAAAGTAATGGGATTAAAATATGAAACTTTTGATGTATATGATTATAGAGGTGAAAAATTAAGAGATAAATTAAAAAGTTACCTTGAAAAGGGAAACATCCACTCAATCATCTACTCAAACCCGAACAACCCTGCATGGATTTGTTTGACAGAAAAAGAGTTACAAATTATCGGTGAATTGGCTAATGAATATGACGTATGCGTGTTAGAAGACTTAGCATACTTTGGTATGGATTTCCGCACGGACATATCCAAACCAGGAGAAGCACCATATCAACCGAGTGTTGGGCACTATACGGACAACTATGCGTTATTAATATCTAGTTCCAAAGCATTCAGTTATGCTGGTGAGCGTATGAGTATTTTGGCGATTTCGAATAAACTTTACAACCGAGAATTTCCTGATTTAGTTCCATACTTTGGCACTCCAAAATTAGGAAGAGCCATCATTTACGGTACAGTTTATGCGATTAGTTCAGGCACATCTCACTCTGCACAATACGCATTAGCTGCAATCTTAAAGGCTTGTAACGATGGAACTTACAACTTCCGTAATGATGTAATTCAATATGGAGAGAAAGCCAAATTGATGAAAGATATTTTCACTGAAAATGGTTTCAAAATTGTTTACGACAAAGATGAAGATCAACCTATTTCAGATGGTTTCTACTTTACAATTTCATACCCAGGCCTTTCAGGTGATGAACTATTGAAAGAGTTCTTGTACTATGGAATCAGTGCCATCTCGTTAACAATTACAGGAAGTTTGCGTACAGAAGGACTTCGCGCGTGCGTATCGTTCGTACCATTTGAAGCGATTCCTATCTTAAAAGAGAGATTGGTTCAATTCAAAGCTAATCACTAAAATTCCATAAATGAATTTTATCTGAATTTTGGCAATAAAATAATGGTTAACAAGCATCGTTTGGTGCTTGTTAATCTGTATTAAAAGGTAGGTAAAAATCAAAAAAAAAGAAAGGAAATTCAAATGAAAAAATGTGCGATTTTATGGATATTTCTCATCAGTTTCTTAGGTCTTGATGCTCAACACTTTGATCATTTTTTTGAAAACAGGACATTAAGAATCAATTATTTACATATTGGGAACAATAATTCTGAAAAGATTGAGATTGACTCATACTATCAAGGTGAAGGCTGGACCGGTACACGTGAATATTTAGTTGAAGAGCAAAGATATGGAGATATGCTATTTGAAGTTTTCGATGCTTCATCACAGAAATTGATTTTCAGCAAAGATTACAACTGTTTATTTACAGAATACAGATCTACAGAGAGAGCAGAGAAAGAGGTTGGAAAATTTGAAGAGTGCATGCTTCTTCCCTACCCTAAAGCAAAGATCAACTACAGATTTAGCAGTTTCACACGTTCACATCAAAAAACAGTTTTATACGAAGGAAGTTTTGACCCACAAAAAGAGAGCGTAAAGCCTTATACGAAAGAGTATAAAGTTCTGAATTTACACAAAGGAGGCAATCCTGAAGAGTGTGTTGACATTCTTTTCATTCCTGATGGATATAGTAAAGCGGACAAGAAAATATTAAAAGCAGATATGAAAAAGTTTGCTGACTATATCATCAATTGTGCGCCATACGATGAGTATAAGAACAACATAAACATCAGAGCGATAGAGGGTTATTCTGAAGAATCAGGAATTACAGATCCTAATGCAAACATCTACAAAAACACACTACTCAATAGTAGTTACAATGTAATTGACGTTGACCGTTACTTAATGTGTTTAAATGTTTGGAAGATGAATGACATTGCGGAAGATGCTCCATACGATGTAATTATCATTGTTGCTAATTCACCCAAATATGGAGGTGGAGGCATATACAACTTCTACGCAACAGTAAATAGTATTGGTCAACATAGTGACTATGTTATCGTACACGAATTAGGGCATCTATTTGGCGGATTAGCAGATGAATATTATAATTCTGAGGTATCGGTACGCGATTTTTATCCAGAGAATGTAGAACCCGCAGAGCCTAACTTAACCACAATGATAGATTTTGCAAGTAAGTGGAAAGATATGTTGTCAGCAGAGGTACCAGTACCTACACCAGATAACAAGAAATATGACAATACGTTAGGAGTATTTGAGGGTGGTGGATATGTTGCAGAAGGAGTATTTCGTCCTTGGCGTGACTGCACTATGAAGGATATTAAATACAACAATTTTTGTCCTGTTTGTAAAAAAGTTTTAGCAGAAAAAATCAAGAAATTTTCCAAATAATAAAAACACAAAAACATGAGTATCACAAAATTAGATCAAGTAATTGAATTAGTAAAATCAAAACCTAGAAAAAGGCTTATTGCTGCGTATGCTAATGATAGTCACACCATTGAAGCGGTAAACAATGCTGTAGATATGGGTATTGTTGATGCGACCTTAGTTGGTGACGAGCAAGTAATTGCATCCGTATGTAAAGAGTTGAACATTGACGCAGCGAAATTCACAATTGTTCATGAACCAGTTGATGTAAAAGCAGCAGCAAAAGCATGCGAAATCATCAATAATGGAGGTGGAGACATCCTTATGAAGGGTTTATTACCTACAGACAAATATATGCGTGCTATTTTAAACAAGGAGAAAGGCTTATGTCCTCCAAATGCCGTATTAACCCACGTTGCTGTAATTGAGAATCCAGCATATCATAAGTTGTTGGTAGTGAGCGACTGTGCAATCATTTTAGCGCCAGATTTGAAGCAAAAGCAGATGATTTTGAAAACCTTAGTAAGTACAGCCAAAGCTATTGGTATTGAGAAGCCTAAAGTTGCGTTAATCGCTGCAACGGAACAGATGTCAGCAGGAATGCAAGCATGTGTTGATGCTGCTATCATCTCAAAAATGGCTGACAGAGGTCAATTAAGTGGTGGAGAAGTTGAAGGTCCACTATCTATTGACATTGCATTAGACAAAGAAGCTGCAGAGATTAAGAAGATGAAGAGTCCTATTGCTGGCGATGCAGATTGTTTATTATTTCCTAACATTGAGAGTGCCAACGTATTCTATAAATGTTGTACGAAATTCAACAAAGCAGAAATTGGAGCATTTGTAGCAGGAGCCAAAGTACCCTGCGTTCTTTCATCTCGTGGTGACACCTCATTAACAAAACTCTATTCCATTGCTATCGCAGCTACATTGTAGAATTTTGAAAAAAAGACAGTTTCCATACAATAAAAGCCCTATTTATCAGTTATAAATAGGGTTTTTTATTTTCAAACAGAAGGAAATTCATAATGAAAAATCAAATCATAAAAAGAGCGACGCTTTTTATCTTTTTCATAGGCATAATAACCTTTATACGTGCATCGTACATACTCATTCCTATGGATTTAGAGCAGAATAATCATTTGAAAGCGTACGGGATAGCTTATTACACTATTTCAAGAGATGTTGAGATGAGTTGGTTGTTGAACTATCGGGGTGGCAGTTTTATGTGTCCGTACAACAATTTCATTGAAGACGAGTGTATTGTTAGAGACGTTAGTTATCAGGTAATTGCAGATGTACAAGCGAATGCAATATTAACGGAAATTGCTGCTGTAGAGAACAATATGGATGAAATTCGATTGCAGAAGGTTCCAAAAATTGCAGTATATTCACCGAAGAATAAACTTCCGTGGGACGATGCTGTAACATTAGTATTAACATACGCTGAAATTCCATACACAGTACTTTATGATGAAGAGGTACTAAGTGGGGAATTACCCAAATATGATTGGCTTCATTTACATCACGAAGATTTCACGGGGCAGTATGGTAAATTTTGGGGAAGTTATCGCAATGCATCATGGTATATTGAAGATGTAAAGAAGAATGAAGAGATGGCAACGAAGATGGGTTTCAGCAAAGTTTCTCAGATGAAATTAGCGGTTGCGAAACGGATACGTGATTTTGTAATGGGCGGAGGCTACCTTTTTGCAATGTGTTCAGGTCCTGATAGTTATGATGTAGCTTTAGCCGCAGAAGGTGTTGATATTTGCGATAAGATGTTTGATGGTGACCCCATAGACCCTGATGCACAGAGCAAACTTAACTATGACAACTGTTTTGCATTTACCAATTTCAAAATTATCACCAATCCTTATACATACGAAATTTCGGATATTGATGTAGATCCCTCTGTTCACTTACACAACAGAAAGAATGACTACTTTACCCTATTTGAATTTTCAGCAAAATGGGATCCTGTTCCGACGATGCTTTGTCAGAATCACCAAAACGTTATTTCTGGATTTATGGGACAAACCACTGGTTTTAGGAAAGATAGAATTAAATCACACATTTTGATTATGGGAGAAAGCAAACTCTTTGATGAAGCCAGATATATTCACGGGGAGTATGGGAAAGGCACCTTTACCTTCTATTCTGGTCACGATCCAGAAGATTATCAACACCTAGTAAACGACCCCGTAACAGATTTAAATCTATTTCCTAATTCTGCAGGTTATCGATTAATTCTCAACAACGTACTATTTCCTGCGGCGAAAAAAGAAAAACAAAAAACCTAATCGCACAACCAAAAATTTTACTATCTTTGCAGCTGTTATTTTTCATCTCATCTAAAAATATAAATAACAAATATTTCTCTCCTACATTCTTTACAAAACTAAAATTTATATGGATAATACAGAAGCTTTACAGCCGAAGCGTAAACGATTAGCATCGTCGAAAGGGACGCCTATTGCTACTTCCAAACAAACCAAGAAGATAAACAAAATTGAAGTTTCCACAATCGTTGCGGAGCCAACGTCAGAACCTATCAATGCGCAAGAAACTTCCGTAGAACTAGACGCAGCAATACCAAGCGAAATAACTGATTATAACGAAGTTATAGAACTTATTAGTTCAGCAAAGCAAGCGAAAGGTCTGTCTGAGAACAAGAAAAAAAGCAGTTCAAAAAGGACTTCGAAGAGTGAGGAGGCACCTACTGCGGCACCTGTAGAAACGCTATTTAACGAAGTAACAACTGAAGTCCAAGAGGAGAAACAGCCCACAGAGGCAGAGGCAACCGTTGAGGAAAAAGTTGAAGTAAAGCCTCAAAAAAACAATCGAAAGAGAAAGGAAAATAGTGATAATATTGAGGAAGCGAAAGGTGCAAAACGTATGAACGCAAATGCATCCAAAGCAGAAACAACTTCCAAAACTGAAGAGAAAAAATTAGAAACAGCGGAGAAAAAAGAGCATAAACCAATCTCTGCAGAAAAAGAAATTCAAGATGCCTACTTGGAGATGGTTTCCCATGCTGAATACGACACTACCGTAGAGGCTGAAGGCGTATTGGAAATTATGCAGGGAGACAATTGTGGTTTCCTCCGTTCATCAGATTACAACTATTTAAACTCTCCTGACGACATCTATGTTTCGATGTCTCAAATCAAATGTTTTGGATTAAAAAATGGAGATACTGTTTTAGGGCAGATTCGTCCTCCCAAAAGTGGTGAAAAATATTTTCCATTGATAAAAGTTGAAAAAATTAATGGGAAGCTACCGGAGGAGATTCGTGATCGTATTCCTTTTGACTATCTAACGCCGATGTTCCCTGACGAAAAGATCAATCTAACGGGACATCAGAATGCCAACATCTGCACTCGCATTATAGACCTTTTTGCACCCATTGGGAAGGGACAGCGTGGTTTAATTGTAGCACAACCTAAGACAGGTAAAACTGTATTATTGAAAGAGGTAGCGAATGCTATATCAGCCAATCATCCAGAGATTTATCTAATTATTTTACTAATTGATGAGCGTCCGGAGGAGGTAACCGATATGCAACGAAGTGTAAAGGCAGAAGTGATTTCTAGTACCTTTGACGAGCCTGCTGAAAGACATGTAAGAATTGCGAATATTGTATTAGAGAAGGCAAAGAGAATGGTAGAATGTGGTTATGACGTTTGCATTCTATTGGATTCCATTACACGTTTGGCGAGAGCCTTCAACACCAATGCACCCGCATCGGGGAAGGTACTATCTGGTGGTGTAGATGCAAATGCACTACAGAAGCCGAAAAGATTCTTCGGAGCGGCTCGCAATATTGAAGAAGGCGGTTCATTAACCATCATTTCTACCGCACTTATTGACACAGGTTCGCGTATGGACGAGGTAATTTTTGAGGAATTTAAAGGAACGGGTAACATGGAATTACAGTTAGATAGAAAATTAGCCAATAAGCGCATCTATCCAGCTGTTGACATTATAGCTTCTAGTACACGCCGCGACGACTTATTGCAATCGCAAGAAACTTTGCAACGCGTATGGATTCTCAGAAATCACTTAGCAGATATGAATTCTGTTGAAGCAATGGAATTTATCAAAAATCAGATGGAGAAGACTAAAACCAATGAAGAATTTCTTATATTCATGAATCAATAAAGCGAGAAATAAGCAAAAAAATCATATCTTTGCCAACGCTGAGACAAAATTTTATTGTTACACAAACAAGAATATAATCAATTAAAAATCAATAATATAAAGTTGATATGGCAACAAACAGAAGACACGAACTTTTTCCCAACGTTACAGATGCTCAATGGAATGATTGGAAATGGCAAGTAAAAAACAGAATTGAAACTTTAGAGCAATTAAAGCAATATATCACCTTGACTCCAGAAGAGGAAAATGGAGTAAAAGAATCGTTGAAGACATTACGTATGGCTATTACCCCATACTATCTATCGTTAATTGACCCTAACGATCCGAATTGTCCCATCAGAAAACAATCTGTACCTACCATTGCAGAAACTCATCAAGCGGGAGCAGATTTATTGGATCCATTGCACGAAGATGAAGATTCTCCTGTTCCAGGATTGACACATCGTTATCCAGATAGAGTTTTATTCCTCATCACTGACCAATGTTCTATGTATTGTCGTCATTGTACACGCCGTAGATTTGCGGGTCAACACGATTGTGAATCTCCGAAGGAAAGAATTCAGAAGAGTATTGACTACATTGCACGCACACCACAGGTAAGAGACGTTTTACTTTCTGGCGGAGATGGACTATTAGTTAGCGATGCAATGTTAGAGTCAATTATTGAGCGTTTACGTGCTATACCACACGTTGAGATTATTCGAATCGGCACACGTACTCCTGTAGTTTGTCCACAACGCATTACTGATGATTTGGTAAATATGTTGAAGAAATATCATCCAATTTGGGTAAATACACACTTCAACCACCCGAATGAAATCACACCAGAATCTGCAGAAGCATGTGCTAAACTTGCAAATGCAGGTATTCCATTGGGCAATCAAAGTGTATTGCTTCGTGGGGTTAACGACTGCGTGCATGTTATGAAACAATTAGTTAGAAATTTGGTTAAGATTCGCGTTCGTCCTTACTATATTTATCAATGTGACCTTTCTATGGGAATTGAACACTTCCGTACACCTGTTTCTAAAGGAATTGAGATTATCGAAGCGTTGCGCGGACATACATCTGGCTATGCAGTTCCCACTTTTGTAGTTGACGCACCAGGCGGTGGTGGAAAAATTCCTGTAATGCCACAATATATGATTTCTCAAGGTCCTAACAAGGTAATTTTAAGAAACTACGAAGGCGTTATTACAACCTACACACAACCAGAGGATTACGTTGACGAATGTCACTGCCCAGAATGTGAAAAACAGCGTTCCAGCGAAGGAGTAAGTTCGCTTTTAAATGGAGAAAGAATGGCATTAGAACCTTCACATTTAGCTCGTAAAGAGAGACATAATAAATAAAAATATCATCTGCTAATGTATGCCCTTTATTGATAACCTTTTGCAATACTCATCGCTTTCTATTGTCGGAATGGAGAAAAATACCGGGAAGACAGAATGCATGAACTATATTATTGGAAGATTAAAGGGCATACACAAGCGGATAGCCATCACCTCGATTGGCATAGATGGCGAAAACTTAGATCAGGTTACCTCGACGCACAAACCTGAGATTCAACTTTATAACAACACGGTATTTGTTACTTCGGAGAAGCACTACCGTGAGCGTCAATTAGTTTCAGAGATTTTAGATTTGTCGGAGCGACAAACCTCATTAGGGCGGTTAGTAACCGCCCAAGTCATTTTATCCGGCAAAGTCATTTTATCGGGACCGACGACCAATGTTTGGCTCAAGCAGGTCGTTGACGACTTGCGAGACAGAGTTGACCTAACGCTCATTGACGGAGCATTATCGCGCAAGACACAAGCCTCGCCGACCATTGCGGAGAGTATGATTTTGACTACCGGAGCCGCACTATCTCCCAACCTTATGGAGTTAACCCGCAAAACAAAATTCTTTTACAATCTACTTCAACTACCTGTATATCAACATAATAATGGCAAATTATTAGAGAATATCGAAAGCGGAATTTTTGCCATTGACAGCGAAAAACAACCCCATCAGTTGGATATACCTTCCACCCTACTCTTGAACAAATATAAAGACTCCATCTTCACATTTGGAACCACATTATACATTGCGGGCATCATTACTGACAATATTCTCAACTTTATGCGGATGCAGAAAAAGATTAGGGAAACCATTCTGATTGTCAAGGACTTCTCTAAGATCTTCATAACGCCAGAAGCGTATTATAGTTATATTCAGAGCGGGGGAAAGCTCCTTGTATTACTCAAGAATGAGTTGGTTGCTATTTGTGTCAACCCCACCTCACCGAATGGCTACACCCTTGACTCTGAGAAACTTTGCGACACATTAAGAGAAAGCATCGGCATACCTGTATATGACGTCATCAAGATTCAAAATCAAACACATTCCTAATGTTTCCCATTGCACAACTTCCTGACATTGTAATATTTGCCAACGGAGAACCCTCCACTGATGCGCATTCGTTACAACTATTAAACAGAGCGCAAACGATTATCTGTTGTGACGGAGCCGTACAGAAGTTATTGAATTTAGGCTACGAACCCAATCGAATTATTGGGGATTGTGATTCTATAACTTCTGAATTATATGAACGTTACAAGAATATTCTCATTCGTGATGAAAGCACAGAGTACAACGACCTACAGAAAGCATTGCGATATGTTATTGCGGAGGGGTACAAAAGTGTAGCCATATTAAGCAGTTTTGGATATCGTGAAGATCACGCCATAGCCAACCTTAGCATTGCCGCACTCTACTCGCGTCAGATTGAGATATTGATGGTGACGCAGCACGGCATTTTTATCCCCATCAATAGTACTCGGAGTTTCTACACGCACAGAGGTCAGCAAATCTCTATCTTCAGTTTCAATCCAGAGATTCGGTTCACCTTTCACGGCTTGCGTTATCCTGTTAAAGAGCGGAAATTCCGTTATTTATGGGAGGGCAGTTTGAACGAAGCTTTAGGGGAAGAGATTACAATTGAGTGCGATGGCGGAGATGCTGCAATCTATTTTGCACATAAGAAGGAGTGGTAAAAAAAATGTATCTTTGCAAAATCTTTCGATAGGTAAACTACGCACAGTTGCTTTAACAAATATAATTCTACAATTATGGGAACAAACTTTTTTACAAATGAAAAAGAAAATACTCTTCTTGAAAAAATAGAGGGAGTTTTCAAATATAAGAAAGTACATTTCTTTGACGCACTTGTAGGATATTTCAGAGCATCAGGATATTTCCGTATTAGAAAGTTTATACAACAAACTCCCAAGATTCGCATTTTGGTTGGTATAAATGTAGATAAACTCACATATCAAGCAAATCAGCAGGGTTTACTTTTCAATCCTAACGCAGAGCAGTCTCAGGAGGAGTTTTTTAACGATATAAAGCGTAATATTCAGGAAGCGAAATACGACAAAGAGGTTGAGGATGGTATGTATCAGTTCATAGAAGATATTGTAACTGGTAGAATAACTATGCGCATACATCCTAAACAAAATATCCATGCTAAGATTTATATTTTCCGTGAGGAAGTTTACCATCCCCATGGTTATGGTTCTGTTATCACAGGTTCTAGCAATTTAACTGAGGCTGGACTTGAAAAGAATTTCGAGTTCAATGTGGAATTACGCTATGATGACGACATACAGTTTGCAACCGAAACATTTGAAAGACTATGGGAAGAGTCTGTGGAGATAGACATAACTCATATAGATAAGATTAAGAACGATTCGTATCTTAATCCAAACTTTACCCCTTACGAGGTTTATCTAAAATTCTTATTAGAGTACTTTGGAAAGAGCATCGATTTTGATCCAAATTCGGTATCTGACATGCCTCCAGGTTATAAAAAATTATCTTATCAGATAGATGCTGTCAATGATGGTTATTCTAAGATGATGAAACATAACGGATTCTTCTTGTCTGATGTTGTCGGATTGGGAAAAACTGTCGTATCTGCTCTTATAGCAAAGAAATTCTTCTTTTCTAACGGATTTCCTACACATCGTTCTCATACATTGGTGATTGTGCCACCCGCTATGAAAGATAATTGGGACGGGGCTCTTTCTGAATTTAAGTTGGACAACTTTAAAGTTGTTACAAATGGAAGTCTTTATAAGATCAAGAATCCAGAACTTTATGATTTGATTATAGTTGATGAGGCACATAAGTTCAGAAGTGATACAGCATCAATGTATAATGAATTGCAGAAGTTGTGTAAGACCAAAACCAAACGATATGATGATAGCTTGCATGACAAAAAGGTTATACTTGTGTCTGCTACGCCATTGAACAACAAACCTGAAGATATTGCAAATTTGGTTTATCTGTTTCAAGATTCTAAAGACAGCACTTTGGAAGAAGGTAATTTGCAACGTTTCTTCCGTGAGCATATTGACAGATATAACAAACTGAAAAAACAAAAGGACTTAACTCTTATAGCTGACGAAGTTAAGGCGATTTATGAGAGAATTCGCGTCAAGGTTGTAGAGCCATTAACTGTACGCCGAACTCGTACTGACTTAATGGAGAACGATGCATATCGCAAAGATTTAGAGGAACAAAACATCCACTTTCCTGATGTAAAATTTCCTCGCAAGATATATTATCAACTTGATGCTGAGTTAGAAGCTTTGTACGATAAGACTATAATGTATCTCAGTGATAAAATAAACGGTCTTAAATATTACAGATATCAGGCGATAAAATATCTAAAGTCTCCTAAGAAGAGCAAGTATAAAAAGGCAGATATGATTTCTATCCAATTGGCAGGCATTATGAAGACACTGCTTGTCAAGCGAATAGATAGTAGTTTTTATGCCTTCAAGCAATCATTGCGTCGATATTATGAGGCCAACAAGGTGATGCTTGATATGTTTGCCAATGGCATTATATACATTGCTCCCAATTTGAAAGTCAATGAGTTACTTAGCGAAGGCAAAGAAGACGAATTGATAAAGTTAATTGAGGAAGCAAGATATACCGACCCAACAATAGAAGTTTGTACGCCAGATGACTTTGAAGATGGTTTTGAAGATGGCATTAAGGCTGATAATGAGATATTGAAAGAGTTGGTTTCTATGTGGGATGCTGTTCATGCCGATCCTAAGTTAGATATATTTATTCAATATCTTAAAGATACGTTATTGGATAAAACCATTAACCATGAAGGGAAATTAGTTATATTCTCAGAATCAAAAGAGACCACCAAATATCTCTATGACGCTCTAAAAAATCATGGTTTTGATAAGATTATGACTGTACAGAGCGACAATAGAGATACACAAATGCCGTTCTTAAAGGAGAACTTCGATGCAAACTACAAGGGGGATAAGAAAAACGATTATAACATCGTTATCTCTACCGAGGTACTTGCCGAAGGTGTAAACCTCCATCGTGCCAATGTTATCGTAAACTATGACACACCTTGGAACTCTACAAGGCTTATGCAGCGTATCGGTCGTGTGAATCGTATCGGTAGCACGGCCAAAGAGGTATATATTTTCAATTTCTTCCCTACATCAAAAGTTAATGATAACATTGAGTTGGAGAAGAAGGCGAAAATGAAACTCTTTGCTTTCCATGCAGCATTGGGCGAAGACAGTCAGATATATTCTACTGATGAGAATCCTGAGAGCTTCGGTTTGTTTGATAAGGATGTAGATGAGGAGCGTGATGAGAAATTACGCTACCTGATGTGGCTCCGACAATTAAAACAGGATGACCCTGATTTGATAAAACGTATCAGCAAAATGCCGTTGCGTGCTCGCACTGGACGTAAGAGCAAGTTTATTCCTGACAGCACTATAGTGTTTATACGCAACAAACGTCGTGATGCCTTTACCTTTGTCAGAGAAGACGGAACTATTGAGGAACTGACTTTCCTAGAAGCTGTCAAGGAATTTGAAGCTCGTATTGACGAAAAGTCAGTACCGCTTCACGATATGCACCACGAGCAAGTAAAAGCAGCACTTGAAGCTTTTGCTACACAAGAGGAAGAGACTAAAGCAACAAAGCAGAAGGTTAATCCGGCACAAGGACCTAACGAGAAGAAGGCTTTAGCTTTTCTTGATAGTTTTGTCAGCATCCCAAATATTACTGAACACGAACTAGAATTGATTAACAAAGCAAAGCAAGCGATAATGACTGGTAGATTCCAACAGTTGCAGCGTGATGTAAACAAACTGAATA
>CALGTS010000047.1 GCA_937901925.1 uncultured Bacteroidales bacterium
TATTGTAGTTGTTGGCGGTTAGTGTAGCGGAAGCTGTCCAGTTTTCTGCAGTAGCCTCTTTATATTCCACTACCCAAGCGTCAGCGGTGCTTGTCCAAGTAACATCAGCAGAGTTAGCATTTGGAGTAACTTGTACGTTTGTAGGCGCATCGCAAGGTTCAGCGGTAGCACCTGCATCAATAGTAATATCATCAATCATTACGCCATAACCCCAAAGAGCAATACCTTTGAATGCAATTTGGTAAGTTGCTGACGGATTAGGAAGAGCCAAAGAATCAAGAATCCAAGCATTTGTAGAAGTTGTATGAGAAACTAATTCGTGCCAACTATCTGTCGGACTAGTTCTATAATAAACTTCAATATTATCCACATCAGCAGCCCAATTTGGCAAACCATACCAATAAGTAAGATAAGGATTAGAAACTTGAGACAAATCGAATATAGGAGACACCAATCTTGTAGAGAAACCATCAGAAGAGCCATAGCTGAAGTGTGCAAAATAGGACCCTGAGTGTGGAGTATTTAAAGAGTAACTACTTGTTGTATTTGAAGCATTCCAAGAAACAGTTCCTACTACAAACTCTTGACTCCAACAAGCGGACATAGCACCATCGTATTCAAATCCTTCAGTATATGGGAATGAATTGATGATACCACAAGATGTTGCAAAAGTAAATTTAGTAGAATCTGATTGCTCGGTTGCACTACAATTAGCCCAGATATAAACATCGTACATAGTAGCAGGAGCGAGGCCTATCAAATCCAATGTATTATTTGTAACAACTGTTGAACTTCCCATACCTGGAGTGAAACCTATTGGACCATATTCGACAGTCCATTCCGTAGCATTACCACCTTCAATCCATGTAATTGTTGCTGATGTAGTTGTAACAGCAGAGACACTCGTTTGAATAGGAGCAGGGCAAGCCACTAAAGTTGTAAATTCTTCGTATGCAGACCATTCAGAATAATCGCTATCGCCGCAATCTGTTCTCACATAAACTTTATAGGTTGTTTCAGGCATCAAGTTAGTGATAGAGAACACTGTATCAGCGATTACGACAGGGGTTAATGTATTAGGGTCTTCATTTGTGGAAGTGATTACATATTCCCATGCAATACTTGTAGATTGAGAAGGAACAAAATTCAGATCAGCAGTTGTTGAATAAACATGTGAAACGGTTAAATTGGTTGGGCGAGCGCAATCAGAAGCAGTAATTCTAATTGAATCAATGACAGCAGCTGGAGCGTTTGACACTCCACCATCATTTTTCCAACAGAAATACAAACGTTGAGTAGTACCTGCGTATATTGACGCATCCAACATCACAGAATAGTTTTGCCAATTGGGAGAATTTAAGAAATTTCCACCTAATTGGCTAGCACCAACAGGCGCTTGAATAGTTGTTCCTGAGGCTTCCACTACAGCAGGGGTTCCTATAAATACTTTGAAATAGTCAAAGTTAGAACCTTCACCGGCGCATTTCCATTTGAAAGAAAGTTCATACTCTGCGGCAGGGTCAAATTCAATATCACGATAAGCCCATACTAATGATATAACATCTCCATACGAAAATTCAGAACCTGTTTGTGAAATGAACAATACAGAATCGCCTTCTGGGGCGCCGATATACCATTTATTGGTTTGATTTCCGTTTACCAATACCCAGTTAGCATTCTCTTCCGCATCTTCGAAATCGTGGAAATAAGGAGTTTCCGCAATTTCATCACTCACGGTTGAGAAGGTAACCGAACTCCAACCGCTGTATGAGTTTCCATCAGGACAAACGGATCTCAAATATACGGTATAAGTAGTATTTGGGGTTAAGTTCTCCATCAAATAAGGATTTGCACTTATCTCTGACGGATTTGCATAATCTGGAGTGGAGAAATTTTCTGAAACCACCATTTGCCAAGATGTAACAGATTCGTCTGAAGACCAAGACAATTCTGCGCTATTGGCCATAACATTATTAGCTTCTAAAATTTGTGGTTCAGCGCAGTTAGGAGCGAAATCCACGAAGATATTATCAACAAAAGCCTCACCATCACCTATCAATTGTTTGAATGCAATATATTTTCCTGTACCTGTATAACCATTCAAATTGATATCATAGTGTCCTTCTTGTGAAACTGTATCAATAGGAACAAAAGTACTATCAGCTATAGAATTCATCACACCCACTACCAAATCAGGCATACCTGAAACCTTCATATCGAAAGAGATGCGCAAACTATTAACATTGATTGTAGAATCAAGTTCTGGCAACAACGCGTAAACAGCATTGTATGGTGAATAGAATCTAAGGGCATTCGGTGAACTTGTAAAGTTATATGTATAGGTAGCAGGGAATGTTCCTTCCCAAGTTGAGGAACCTATTCTTTGCCAGCACATTGGAAAATGATTTGCAGAATATGAATCGAAGTTTTCAATAAATGGCAACATATTAATTGGTGCGCATTCTGTGTAAAGATTTATAGTTGCGTAAGAACTTTGCTCATCGCCACAATTGGAGCGTAAATAGAAAGAATATCCTGTACTTGGGGTCAAGTTTGTAAACGTATATGTGGTATCGTAGATGTCAATTGGGGTTACATTATCGATAGATGTGCCAAAAGGAACTACAATAGCTTGGAATCCTTGTGCAATATCCAAATTTTGCCAAGATATTGTAACTTCCGTAGCTTGAATATCATCTACTGTAATATTTTCAGGACGGACACAAGTAGAATAGGGATTAACTGCAAAGTTATCAATACGGATAAAGTTACTGCTTGAGTTATATTCTGATGAAGCGGCATAAAATCCCACTTTAATATGACCAGAAATAGGATCATTGTTTTCATCAACTAACGGAATCACAATATGGTTAACCTCACCAGCCAAATCATTCAACACGCGAGAGGCACCATCAGTATTGCTCCAAATGTAAGCATCACTTCTATGCCAAGTAGCACCATTATCGAAAGAGAGAGCAATTGCAAACTCATCATCAAAGCATTCAAGGCCTGCTGCATCAGAAACTTCCCAACCTGTCAGCATAGCATCCAACTCAATTTGATAAGTCTGAGATCCATCGCCAAGGTCAATAATAGGAGAAACCAACCATTGTTTAGAATCAAAATAGAATTCGCAACTGAAGTGGTGACCCATATTAAGGTCCATCTCCTCACTTTGGTTATTCCACATAGAGGCAGTTATATCATAGTCCAATATTGCGATTGAGTTCAATGCACCTATTCCAATGCTCCAACAGCTATTCGGCAAATGGTAAGCCACATGAGAAGAGAACTCTTCAATAAATGGAACTGTCTGTGCTAAACATTCGGTAGTAAATGAAACCACATCACTTGCATGACTTGTATCACCATTACAAAGAGATCTCACATACGCTTCATACGTGGTATTTGGCAATAGTTCTGTGAAATTGAAAGTAGTTTCTGTAGCATAAACATGGGTCCAAGGACTGGATTCTGCACGATAACTTACTATCCATTCATCGGCATTGCTATTCCAAGTAAGATTTGCCTCATTAACACCCACATTAGAGACCACTAATTGAGAAGGGATACCACAAGTGATAGGAGTGATAGAGATATTATCGACAGAGGCAGCTGGAGCGTTTGACAATCCACCATCATTTTTCCAAAAGAAAGCCAAACGACGAATACTATTATTTACGGCAGCACCATTCAGTACGATAGAGAATGTTTCATAATTATTATTGCCAGACATCATTAACGCATCTCCAGACAATTTATAATTTTGCACCCATTCTGGATCATACCAAGAATCAGAAGGAATGCTTAAATCAACATTGAGAGGCAATAGGCAAACTGCCATATAGTCATAATTTGCCTCACCCATTCCTTTCCAATCGAAAGAGAGAAAATATTCCTCTTCCTGACCGAAAGCAACATCTACGTATGCAACAACTCCGCTGCAATTAACATTAGAATATTCGTTGCCAGCACCATTATCATTTGAAATATAGAGAGAATGAGAGCCTCCATTTGCAGTAGCAGTTCCGATATACCATTTATTGGTTTCAGTAGTTTGGATAAATGACCACAATGCGTTTTGGATTGTATCTTCAAAACCGCAGATGAAAGGAACTTGGGTTACTGGAGTTGATGGAGTTGAGCAAGAAACTGTATCGCTCCACTCACCGCCGCAAGCTTGTCGTACAGCAAAGGTATAAGGAACCCCTTGTGGGATATTTTCAATTACAAAAGGCACTAATGCTGCATCATGGATAGTGATAACCGTTGCTGAAGCAGGGTCAAAAGGAGTTGTGGATGTTGGAGCATACGCAACCTCCCAACCTTGACCCGCACTATTACTTGTTGAGAAATTAACAGAAATTGCCGTACCTGTTGCTGGATTTGCCTCTACATTGAACACGTTAGGACAAGCGAGTTGAGCGGAAATCGTAACATCATCAATTAAAAGATAAGAGCCGCCTGGAACTATATTTCTAACAAAAGCCAAACGGTAATCTCCTATACAAGATTGCAAAGACACCTCATATTCCGTCCAATCAGTGCTAACAGATGTAGAAGGCATCAAACATACGGCTGAAGCGGTTTGCGCAAAATTGGTAATATCTTCATCCGCCACATTTATTGCGTAAATACTAATATCATCTGAATAAGCTGATGATTGTTTTTTCACAAAGAAATTGAGTCGTTGCTCGCCTGTTAATGACATTACAGGTGTTACTAACCAATCGTTATTTGTATGTGAGTTATCATTATAATAACCGCCATACATTGCTGCAGAGCCCATTCCTGTATAACCCTCTGAGAAGTGTTCCCAGCCAGAAGACACAGAGGAACCATAGTTGAAATTAATCCAACAAATAGGGGCATCATCTGTTCCTACAGCTCCCTCTTCATAAAACCATTCTGATTCAAAACTTTCAGACCAAGGGAAAGAAGTAATAGGAGCGCAGAGAGTATAAAAATCTTCCACTTCTGTCGGATATCCATAATCGCCATTACCACAATCTGTTTTTACAAAGAAGCTATAATATGTACCTGGAGTCAAATCCGTCAAGGTAGTTCCTGAAGCTGAGCATCCTACTTGAGTATAAATAGAATCTGAACTAGATTTATAGTAAAGCACGAAATTATTAACTGACAAATCCGCAAATGGAGTTATTGTTACCGAGTTAGTCGTTATATCAGAAACAAGCACAGAATCGACATAAGGACAAGTAAGTTCTCTGATTGCAATATCATCAAATGCTGCAGGTGGGTTAATTGTGTAAGAAGCATCGGTATAAAAGAAGAAATAGATTCTTTTTACAGTTCCTGCAAACTCTTCAGCAGGTAATATAAAACTTTCCTCATTCCAGCTATTATTATTAAAGAAGGAGCCTAACTCTTCAGCACCAGGGATTGTCACATCAGTTCCACCAACACCAGCTTGCACATCGACTACATCACCTGCAAACACGCGTAAAGCCTCATATCTATCAGATTCTCCTTGATTTTTCCATTTGAAAGAGAAAAGGAAATCATTATCTGAAGGAGGGAAGAGAATATCACGATACGCATATACAGCACTTTGGGCATCCACATAATTATTAGTTGCACCGCTATCATTACTAATATAGCAAGAGTATAATCCGTTTTCTGTACTATTTGCAGCCATTCCGATGTACCATTGGTTTGTTTGATTTTCGTTTGCAAAACCCCATAATGCATTTTCATTTAAATCTTCAAAATTGCAAATATAAGGCAATTGAGCAGGTACTTGAGAAGTAGTAAAGGAGATAGATCTCCAAGGGCTATAGTCATTTGCTGCCGCATCACACACCGTGCGAACATAAGCGAAATAGGTAGTTTGCATAGAGAGATTAGAGAATACATAAAATGTATCTGATACAGGAATGGTATTCATCTCATCTGGTCCATCACTAGTATCCAGAGACACTTCATAAGTTGCACCTTCAGAAAGTGAAGAAGGCCAATTGATTGTGGCAGAGTTTTCATTTACCACCACTACATCAGGCATTACGGGAAAACATCCTGAACAATTACCCACAAATGAATAGATTTCACCTCCTGATAAATTAGATCCATTAAGACAAGAGTAAATCACGGTTCCTAAAGCATCAGTAAGAGTAAAGGAAGTTTCACTGGCATAATTTCCTTGTGTCCATTGAAGCGAGTAGCTTGCACCATGTGTAATGGTAATTTCAACGGTAGAGGTACTTCCACCTTCAAGGGTATAGTTGCCTATCGTTGTTCCATTTGATACCAAAGATAGTGAATTTCCATTCCAACCATCTCCATAAGAATCATTTAATGTTAGCGTGTAACTACACTGTGCATGTAACATCCACCCTAACGCAGTCATTAACATAAGACCACAAAATAACAGTAATTTTTTCATAAGACTTGTTTTTGTAAATAACTTTATTTATTGTAACTTTATTATTATCAGATAATTATAATTAATTTGCTCATCTATAATCAAGGGGCAAATATACAAAACTTTTCCTTTTTATCAATAAAAAATAGTTCACAACAAAAACATAATTATTTCTGACAAATTTCCATTTCCGACTACACCTTTTTATATCTATACCATTTTCTATTCCAGATAGGAAAATAAAAGAGGGACGCAACTGCATCCCCCTTCGGCTATAGATAAAACTGATTGATATTACTATTTTAACGATCTTTTTAACTATTAAAACGCTATATTTCAATAAATTACACAACTTATCAGCATATATTTCTCATTTTGGGTTAAAATCAATTCTGCCAATAGGCTAAAAATATATAGAAATAACTTCAGATTTCTTTAAATTTATAGACTTAAAAGATGAATTTTTCCATTTCTCAGTCAGTAAGAATATTTATTGTGCATTAAATTTTTCTAGTGAGATGCAATATTATACTAACATTAACGTTTGACACGTGTGTAAAATTAAAATTTATATGTGGAAAATTGGATTAGATATTGGATCAACGACCATAAAAGCGGTAGTAATAGATGAAAAGAATAATCTGGTTACAACAGATTATCAGCGGCATAACGCTAAGATTTCAGAATCTATTGAATTGATACTAAATCATATTAGTGCATATTTAGATAATACAATTGAAATTTCGATAGGGATTACGGGATCGATAGGGATGGGGATTGCGAAGCGTGGTTCTTTTCCATTTGTACAAGAGGTAGTTGCGGTAGCACATGCTATTAAAATGAAGAACTTACAAGTGCATACAATGATTGATATAGGCGGGGAAGATACAAAAGTAGTGTTTTTCAACGAGCGCGGGGAAACCACCGATATGCGTATGAATGGTAATTGTGCAGGCGGGACAGGTGCTTTTATCGACCAAATGGCTGTAATTTTAAACGAGAAAATTGACAACCTAAATCAAATGGCATTGCAAGCAGAAAAAACGCATCCAATTGCTTCTCGTTGCGGTGTGTTTAGCAAAACTGATGTACAAACTCTTATTGCCAAAGGGGTTGCGCGCAACGAAGTTGCGGCTTCGATTTTTCATGCAGTAGCTGTGCAAACTGTAACGACACTAGCACATGGTTGTGAAATAAAACCTCCCCTATTGCTTTGCGGAGGAACTCTAACCCTAAATCCTGCACTACAGAAAGCTTTTTTAAACTATCTAGATATTTCTGAAAATGATGTAATCATATTGCCCGAGGGAAATCTACTACCTGCAATCGGAACGGCAATTGCTCACGCAAAATGCTGTATGTCATTAAAAGATTTAAAAACACGGCTAAATGGTTTATCGGGAAGTAGAACTTTCTCTACAAAATTATCGCCTCTATTTTCTGATAAAGATAGTTATAGAACGTGGTTGCAAAGATTCAAGTTAGGGAATATTGCACAAGCCACTCTAACGAAAGGATATCAAGAAGCATTTTTAGGTGTGGATTCAGGTTCAACAACTACAAAAGTAGTGCTTTTGAATGAAAAACGGCAGTTGCTATTTCATTATTACGCACCCAATGGTGGAAAACCTATCGAAACCGTAACGATGGCACTGCAACAACTCGCAAATCAATGTCAAAAATCTGGCACTGATTTAAACATAGTAAAAGCGTGTGCAACAGGTTATGGCGAAGAACTTATTAAACAAGCTTTTGCTATGGACTATGGCGTGATTGAAACTATTGCGCATTTTATTGCTGCACAAGAGATAACTCCACAAGTTTCATTCATTTTGGATATTGGGGGGCAAGATATAAAGGCGATATATGTAAAAAATGGAGTGATTAACCAAATTGAAATTAATGAAGCATGTTCATCGGGTTGTGGCTCATTTTTGGAAAGTTTTGCACAAACAATAGGATATACAACTGAACAATTTGCCCAGATAGCGTGCCTCGCACCATCACCTTGTGATTTGGGCACCCGATGCACTGTTTTTATGAATTCTAAAGTTAAAAGCTCCCTGAGTAATGGAGACTCTGTAGAGAATGTTGCTGCAGGATTAGCTTATTCTATTGTAAAGAATTGCTTATATAAAATACTAAGGCTAAATGATGTTAGCACACTTGGAACTCATATTGTAGTACAAGGCGGAACCATGAAAAGTGATGCCGTAGTACGCGCACTTGAAATAGAAACAGGAGCAAAGGTTTTCCGTAGCGAATTTCCTGAACTGATGGGCGCTTATGGCTGCGCTCTCTACGCACTGACACATAACAAGACTTCGAAAGAAAGAAAATCTCTACAACAATGGATTGCAAATGCAGCCTTTAAACAGAGTAATATCAATTGTAATGGTTGCGAAAATCAATGTTTAGTAACATTATATAATTTCGGAAACAAACGCCATTTCTACTCCGGAAATCGCTGCGAACGAATTTTTTCCAATACTGGTTCTACACAATCGAAAATGGGAGAAAACATCTATCCCTTTAAAACACAACTTCTTTTTTCTCAATCATCTTCAACAAAAGTCACAGAAAAGTATAGAATCGGAATTCCACGTTGCTTGAATATGTACGATGATTTTCCATTTTGGCAGAAATTATTTTCCGAAGCTGGTTTCACTGTAGAATTATCATCACCCTCAAATTATACGAAATATGAAAAAGATGCGCAATTGGTGATGTCTGATAACATCTGTTTTCCTGCAAAACTTGTGCATAGCCATATTACCAATTTGGTTGAAAAAAAGGTAAACAGAATATTTTTCCCATTTGTTGTTCATAGCCGCAAAAATGGAGGCGAGAACAGCTATAATTGTCCTATTGTAACGGGCTACTCAGAGGTAGTTAAAAATGTTCAACACCTTCCAATTCCGTTGGATACGCCCACTTTTTCAATGCGAAAGCTAACATTTTTCAAGAAGCAATGTTTGAAATATTTGGCTGAGTTAGATGTTTCAGCTTCGGTTGCGGAGAGAGCTTTTAGATCTGCACTCCAAAGCTATGAAGCTTATGAACGAGAAATTGCTGCTCGCGCAACAGAAATTTTTGCAAATGCTTGCAACAACGGAAAATTGACAATTTTGCTGGCGGGGCGTCCATACCATACCGACTCGCTAATTCAACACGACATCTCTCGTTTGATTGCCTCTATGGATGTAAATCTTATATCGGAAGATATAGTACGCGGCAACGAACAAAATCTTCTCAAAGAGGTTAATTTCGTTTCACAGTGGAGCTATACCAATCGGATTTTGCAAGCCGCACGTTGGTGCGCTAAACAAAAAAAAGATGTTCAATTTGTTATGATGACCTCCTTTGGTTGTGGCCCCGATGCTTTTCTTATCGATGCAGTTCGCGATATTTTAATGCAAGCAGGAAAATCGCTAACCCTCTTAAAACTTGATGACATCAACAATATTGGTGCAATGAGGCTGCGAATCCGCTCGCTAATAGATAGCATCCGCCTAATAAATGAAAAAACAGAATGTGGTAAGGCTACAAAAAAGAAAAATACTCCTCCATTTTCAAGACAAGATAGAAAAAAAACAATTATCATTCCCTTTTTCACTCCTTTTATATCTCCTTTAATACCTGCCATTGTAAACAAATTAGGTTATAAGTTTGAAAATTTACCTATCAGTGATGAAAAATCTGTAGAGTATGGCTTGAAATATGCAAACAATGAGGTGTGCTATCCTGCAACGCTCGTGGTGGGAGATTTTATTAAAGCTTTCAAGGAAGGAGGTTACGATCCTAAACAAACAGCGGTTGCTATGACACAAACAGGCGGACAATGTCGAGCAACAAACTATCTTCCTCTTATCAAGAAAGCTTTAGTGGACGCTGGGTTTGCAGATGTACCTGTTATTTCTGTCAATTTCGGTGCAAATATCATAAACGAACAGCCTGGATTTAAGGCATCGTGGGCAAAAATTTTATCGTTAGCCCTTTATGCGCTACTTTTTTCTGACGCAATGGCAAAGATGTATCATGCGTGTGCGGTAAGAGAAAAAAGTTCGGGAGAAGCAACTCGTCTAAAAGATAAATTCCTAACTCTCGGTGCTGAATTGATAGAGAAAAATGAGTGGAAAAAACTGCTGCAACTCACGGAACTAGCGGCTCAAGAATTTGACAAAGCAACTCTTAATAGAGAAATGAAAAAGGTGGGAGTAGTTGGAGAAATTTACCTTAAATTCAATCCGTTTGCCCATAAACATGTATTAGATTGGTTGATGGAAAGAGGCGTAGAAGTGGTTCCACCAATGCTAACAGACTTTTTCACCCAATTCTTTGTCAATCGAAAGACAAAGAAAGACTATATGACCGACAACGATTTCATTCCTAATTGGATTTTCGATAAAATCTACTTTTATTTGAAGAAAATTGTACATCTCTTTGATATTGCAGGCTCAAAATTCCGCTATTATATTCCTTTCAACGATATTTTTGAAGAAGCAGAAGAGGGTGAAAAAATCATCAATATGAATGCACAATTTGGCGAAGGTTGGCTACTTCCCGCAGAAATTGCTACCTATTACAAACAAGGTATCCACAACGTTATTTCCTTGCAACCTTTTGGCTGCATTGCCAATCATATTATTGTTAGAGGAATTGAAAAGAGATTAAAATTACTATTCCCCGACCTAAATCTACTTTCGCTCGATTTTGATAGTAGCGTGAGTGAAGTAAATATTACAAATCGTATGTTGTTATTTATAGATAATTTAAAATAGAATTATGGAACTAAGTGTTGAAGAAAAAATTGTAAAAGCCGCAAAAGAGGTTTTTCTTAAAAATGGATATAACGAAACCAACATGGCTGATATTGCAGAAGTTGTCGGTTTAACGAGACCCACTTTAAACTACTATTTTAGAACTAAAGAGCGACTCTTTCAAGCTGTTTTTAGTGAAATTTTGAGATGTTTCATTCCGAAAATCAAATCACTAATTTCAGCAGATTTACCTTTAGAGGAAAAAATAGAACAAATTGTGCAAATTTACTTTCAAATTGTTATGCAATCCCCGGAACTTCCTCTCTTTATATTGAAAGAAGCAAATAGAGATAGTTCGGGATTTATTGATAATGCGATAGATATTCTCAGCCTATTAAATGGAGTAAAAGAGGCAATTCTAATAGAGATGGAAAAAGGATACATGCGTAAAATTCCACCTTTAGAAGTTTTCTATACTTTCTATGGTTTAATAACTTTTCCTTTTTTGACAAAACCATTTCTTTCTCAGATAATTAATCCTGAAATAATAGATAAAGAATTGAATGAGCATTGGCAACACAATATTGTACGTCAGATGCTATTTTTGCTAAAACCAGAGCCCCAAAATTAGCATATTGGCAGCATTAGAAATAAAGAAAAAGATTATCTTTGCGCTCTAAAATGACAATTATGCAAAAGAATACACTTTTCGTTGCTGATGACCCGATGGGTGCTGCTATTTATGACTATCATAAAAATGGAAAAGCAGATAAACTACGTGTATTTTCCTCCTGTATGGAAGAGGATGAAATTCCTGTTTCGGAGTTATTTCGGACCTTCTCCGAAATGCCAAATTTAGAGCAAATAGCTTTAAAAATGGCAAGAGGGAACATATTAGATGTTGGCGGTGGTAGCGGTTGTCACTCTCTGGCACTCAAAGAGATGGGAAAGGAAACTTTGGCAATTGACATCTCTCCATTGGCGGTAGAGGTAATGCGTGAACGTGGCATTAATGCGCAAGTAACCAATCTTTATGATGAAAGTTTTTCAGAAAAATTCGATACTATACTCCTATTGATGAATGGTTCGGGAATTATTGGAAATATCAAAAATATGGAGCATTTTTTTTCTCGAATCAGAACCTTGCTCAATCCAGGAGGCTGTGTATTAATGGACTCCAGCGACCTGCGCTACCTTTTTGAAGAAGAGGACGGAAGTTTTTCTATTAACCTTGCCGACGAATACTATGGACAGTTCGACTATCAAATGCAATATAAGGAAATTAAGGGTCAACCTTTCGATTGGCTTTACATCGATTTTGACACACTTAACTACTACGCCGAGAAATATGGCTTCCGTGTAGAGTTAGCCGCATCGGGCAATCACTACGACTACCTTGCCAAACTCTCTCCTATTGAAGATAGGTAAACTTTATCTGTCAACATATTTGAATTTGCTTTTGTCACGTGGCTTGGCATCTGGTGTTTCATCAGCATAACCAAAACCTACACATAGGCAAAGATCGTAATTTTCACTAAATTCAAGCATCTCAATTTGTGATTGACAAAGTTCGTTATCTTTCAGAAAACGAATTGGACTTCCTAAACAGATAGAACCTACACCTAACGACCAAGCGGAAAGCATCATATTTTCTGCTAATAGACCGCAATCATATTCTGAAAAATCGTAAGTAGTATCACGCGCAATAAAAACCATCGTAGGCGCACCTCTAAAGCAACCTTTCACCTCATCGGGATTCATTTCGGGATGTGCTTGCGCCATCTTCTCTTTCATCTCCTCCATAAGTTGGGCATCGTCAATAACACGAATCTCCCACGACTGCAAATTACGACCATTCGGTGCGTTAATTCCACACTCCAAAATCTGATTCATCGTAGCTCTTTCTACAGGTTGCGCTTTATACTTACGGATACTTCTCCGAGCCATAATATTTTCAATTACTGCGTTTTCATTGTTCATTGTGATTTTCTCCATTTCATTTGTAATAGATTCCTCTGACTTCTGCGGCGTACAAGATGCTAAAATGGCAATACAGAAAATTACCATAAAACTTTTAATGATTTTCATATCTTTTATTTTTGATTTACGGGTGCAAATATATCCAAAAAATTACAAAATCACTCGCAAATATCAAAAAAATATATTTGCACAAACAACCTTTACACACTTTTCGGGATACTACCGCTTATACCCGCCCTGATGGAGTAAAAATTATATCTTTAGCTTGTTTGAAAGACTAAAGATGACTTTTATATAAATTCTCCGTTTGAAAATATTTTGACAATCAAGATATAAAAAAACTCAGGCGCAAAATGTGAAATACATAATGCGCCTGAAGGATGTTATTCGCATTTAGGGGAGTCAATTATTCGTATGTCAGTAATCTTAATAGCAGTGGCGTATGCCGGTAAGTCAAGTTCCCAATCTTCAATAATGAGTACTGAACTAGCAATTGGTTCAATTTTTCTTATTATTGTTTTACTTTGTTTTTCCCATGTAGGTGTCTGATCTCCAAATTTGTATTCATAGGTAACCTTAAATGAGAGATTAACGTAACCGTCATAATCACTAGAGACGCTTATACTCATATTATCATATGAGTATAATTGAACGCTTTCTGATGTTCCTTTGATTATACATGCAGCTTTTACTTGTGCATTAGCACCAAAATACAATCCAAACATTGCTACTAATACTAAAACTAATTTTTTCATTTTTCTTAAATTTTTAAATTTTACTTTCCTACTCACTTTAAGGCTTTTCGGTTACTCCTTAAGTGCCTTGGTAAATTCTGAAATACACACATAAAAAAACGCGGCACTTTCAGTTATTCATCCTCAAGATGTTTGGCGTAACCTACCGATAGAATAACCCAAAGTCCGCGCAATATGCGCAAACCTCTCGCTATTATTCCTATCGGTTTCTTTAGTCGCCAAACTTTAGAGGATAGAATAAAAGCAAAACGCTTTTCCAATATTTTAAAATGTGCGTATCAAACTACGCTCTTATATCATAGGCATCAATTTTTTGTTAATACTAATTTTAACTTTGCAAAGATATGAAAAAGTTTTTTATTATGAGATATGTTCTCAAAAAAAAAGGAGACGTACCGCAGCACGCCTCCTTGAAGTTATCGATAATTCAAAATTATCTCTTTACAAATCTCTTCGTTACCATTCCTTCAGCAGCATTGATACGT
>CALGTS010000048.1 GCA_937901925.1 uncultured Bacteroidales bacterium
TCAAAGCATAAAAAATTATAAATCACTCGCAAATGTCAAAAAAAATATATCTTTGTACAAACAATTTTCACACACTTTTGGGGACAGTATCTACAACCTCTTCGGCGACGGCGCTTACTTCTGGAGTGCTACGCAGGACAGTAGCAACCTCGCCTACTACCGCAGCTTGTACTACAGCATCGCCTACGTGTACAGGAACAACGACGGCAAGAACGACGGCTACTCTGTCCGTTGTATTCGCAATTAATCAGAAATGACAAAATTATCTCCTGTCCCGCAGGGCAGGGAGATAATTTTACCGAAAAAAGCAAGCCCGCCCCCGCGAAAGCAAGGGCGGGTTACGAAAAAAAAAGAAAAATCCCGCCTGTGGCGGGTCGCGAGGGAAACGATAAATTCTTCATTTGTCGTTTCCCTTTTGTATCAATACCAACCCAAAGAAGAAAATCTGTATTTTTGTGCCGTTTTTATGCGGGATATTTTCAGTAATAAATCTTTTATGCTATTATGGTTCCCTATACAATAAAAACACACTTTTTTTGTTAACTATCTATATTTAGAATTTACAAATATGAAAAAAGTTTTACTGCTCTGCTTAATCATTCTTACTGCTAATATTGTGCCCCTAAAAGCACAAAACGATTTTGAAATCGCTAAAAATGTCGATATTTTTGTCTCTATCTTGAAAGAATTAAATGCCAAATATGCCGATGAGGTGGTGCCTGGTGATTTGGTGAAAACTGCTATCGATGCGATGCTCAAAGATTTAGATCCTTATTCTATTTATTATCCTGAATCTCAAATCGAAGATGTTCGAATGATGACTACCGGCCAATACGGTGGTATCGGCTCATTGGTACATCAACAAGATGGATATGTGGTGATTTCTGAACCTTACGAGGGAACGCCATCGCAAAAAGCAGGTTTGCTTCCCGGCGATAGGATATTGAGCGTGAACGGAAAATCAACCAAAGGGAAATCTTCGGAAGATGTGGTTACCGCCCTCAAAGGCCAGCCAGGTACCAAGGTGGTTATCGAAATTGAACGCCCTACAAATGGGAAAAAGATGACCTTTTCTGTAGACCGCGAAGATATTCAACTGCCAACGGTGTCTTACTACGGAATGCTGAAGGATAATGTGGGCTATATCAAGTTAGATCAGTTTACGGAAAAAGCTTCGGCTGAGGTGAAAGATGCTTTCCTAAAACTGAAAGAACAAGGTATGGATAAATTGGTGTTGGACCTTAGAAATAATGGCGGTGGCCTGCTGATGGAAGCGGTCAATATAATGAATATTTTTGTGGACCAAAAGGTGATGATTGCCGAAACCAAAGGTAAAATTCCAGAATTAAACAAGAAATATTATACACGCAATCCTGTTACCGACAAGGATATTCCTGTGGTGGTGCTGGTAAATGAACATAGTGCTTCCGCATCGGAAATCGTGTCTGGAGCATTCCAAGATTTGGACCGCGGCGTAATTGTTGGTAAAAAGACTTTTGGTAAAGGGCTTGTACAGAATGTGCTTCCGCTGAACTACAACACATCATTCAAAATCACTGTTTCCAAATATTATATCCCCAGCGGAAGATGTGTCCAGAATATAGATTATTTCAATAAAGATACAAACAATGCCGCTGTGCATATTCCTGATTCGCTGGCAACTCCTTTTAAAACACAAAATGGTAGAACCGTTTACGATAAGGGCGGCGTGGAACCCGATGTGATTACCAAGGATTCTCTCGTTAGCAATCTCCTCCTTTCACTAATTTTGAATAATATCATCTTCGATTACGCAAATCTCTATCACGCAAATCACGACTCTATTGCAGCACCCGATAAATTTAAGTTCACAGACGCAGATTATGCTGATTTTCTCAACTTTATCAAAGATAAGGATTATACTTATCAGACAGAAACTGAAAAACTGTTGGAAAAACTGAAGAAAACGGCTTCCGATGAACAATATTTTGGTGCTATTGAGGATACCTATGAAGTTTTACAAAAGAAAATAGAAGAGGATAAAGCTTCTGATATACAGAAATTTAAAGAAGAAATATCGCTTTATATAGCTTCCGAAATCGTGGCGCGTTATTACTACCAAAAAGGTCGCGTGATTTTCCAACTTTCCGAAGATCCCGATATCGCTGAAGCGATGAAGATTCTGCTCGATAGCAAACGTTACCAGAAAATATTATCCGGAAAATAATGTTGCAACTTTCAAGGGAACAGATTCATCACTATCTCTATATTGCTTGTTTGATAACGATTGCTATCGCAATTCCATTGTCAAACTATGTAATGAGTATGGGGGGCGTTTTCCTTTTGGCAAATGCAGTGCTACAATGGGATTGGCAGGAGAAGTGGAATCGACTGAAAGAGAATAAAATAGCATTTGTATTTCCGCTTTTCTATCTTATTTATTGCCTCGGTCTTATTCATACCGATAATTTTTCTGCTGCTACCGATGCGCTGTTGAATCGTTTACCTATTTTTCTTGCACCGATGATTATCGCAACCTCTGCGCTGCCAACACGCTGCGAATGGAGAGTGGTTATTCACGCATATTTAGGAAGCGTTTTATTTGCAACAATCTATTCCTCAGTATATTATCTTACGCACGAAGTCGCTGATATTCGTGAAATTTCAAGATTCATTTCGCATATTCGTTTTAGCATTTCGGTGGTTTTTTCAATCGTGCTGGCAAGTTCGTTTGTGTGTCAATATTGGAAATCTAACAAGACCAAAACAATACTATATCTTCTGCTAATAGGTTGGTTGATTTGTTATCTATTTGTTTCCCAAACACTTACGGGGATTATGATTCTATTCCTGTTGCTGGTTGTGCTTTTCCTCTATTTTCTGTTCCGATGGACCGATAAAAAACGCAAAGTTGGAGTGATGGCGGCATTGGCATTTCCAATCCTCCTTTTCCTTACCTATTTTGTCGGAATCTCCGTCGATTATTTTAAGGAGAAAGACGCAGGTGCGGCTCGCTTGCCCGCAACGGAAAATGGCAATCCGTACTACCACGACGAAAACTCTATGATTGAAAACGGTTATAAAATCTATACTTATATCTCCTACGATGAGTTGCCATCAGCGTGGGGCAAACGCAGTGATATTTCTTATCCAGAAGTGGAAGCTACGCTGATTCGTTACCTTAACTCGCTGGGATTGCATAAAGATTCTGCTGGCGTGGCGCAACTCTCCGATTGGGATGTGCAAAATATCGAGAACGGAATTGCCAACGTGGAGTATGCGCGCAAGTTCGGATTGCGGAAAAATCTCTACGCCACATTCTTTTCTCTTTCAGCCTATCATCACTATCGTCAGGTGGCTAACTCGTCACTGCTACAGCGCGTAGAACTCTGGCGCAACTCTTGGTCGCTGATTAAACGGAACTTCTGGTTGGGCGTCGGCATTGGCGACCATAAACAGGCTTTAGACCAAGAGTTGGTAAAAACCGATTCTCCGCTAAAGGATACACGCAATAAAGGTTGTCATAATCAGTTTCTAACAATCTGGTTGTCAAGTGGAATCTTTGCGTTTTTGGCACTAATTGTACTGCTCTTTGCACCTTTTTTCTGTACGCGACGCCACCTTTCGCTGCTTTATCTGCTCTTCTTTGTTATTCTCTTCACATCCATGTTTACCGAAGATACTCTCGATACCAACGCAGGAGTTTTTCTCTTCTCTCTTTTTAATGCACTCCTCCTTTTTGTTTATCCTAAAATCGAAAAATCGATGTAATCCCGCTTGAAAATCGGATGATAGTGATTTGAACATTCTGGTTCGTTCCAATGCCCCAACCAACTTTTCATACTCTTCAGATTCTGTCAATAGTCTATAAAGCAAAATCCGAAGAAAAAACCTGCAAATTTACATTTTATTCTTGATAACCATTTCTACAAGTTGTTTTTTTTATAAAATTACAATATGTTGATATATAGTCTGTCGTGATGAAATGCAAGAATGCGTTACCTCTGTTTTCAAAATTTCAAATTTCGTTTTAGGCAAAGTTTACGAAGATAAATTGATCGTTCTACAAACAATTCCAAAGTAACTGATAGTTCGTTCAAAAGTTACACGATAAGCAAATTCAAGAGATAATCAGGAGAATAATATTGCTGATTAATTATGAAAAATAGGATTATCTTGTTGGATTTAGTGGTTTTAAACAGGTTTTGCGATTCCATTTTTTAGTAAAGGAAAAACTTTTTTAGTTGGAATTCAATAAAATAGAGCGAATACCAAGATAGTTTTATTCGTTGCGGATATTTCCCTGAAATTTTGCTATTTTTGCAAAAAAATCTGTTTTGGAAATAGTTGTCATTTTTCTACTTATAATGCTCAATGCCTTCTTTTCGCTCAGCGAGATTGCATTGGTTTCATCTAAAAAGGTCAAACTTCAGCACCTGAAAGAAAACAATAGCAAAGGGGCTCACATAGCAATCAAGTTATTGGAGGATTCGGAGGGTTTTCTCTCCTCGATTCAGGTGGGAATTACACTTATTGGAATTATCAACGGTTTCTATGGAGGAGAGAAATTAGCCAAATATATTACCCCACTCTTCGAACTAATAAACCTCACTCCGCAAACTTCCTATATTTTGGCAAGCGTCATCGGCATTGCGTTAATCACCTTTTTCTCTATCGTATGGGGGGAACTCACCCCGAAGACGTTGGCACTTTCCAATCCGGAAAAGTTCGCTGTTTCCGTAGCCCCAATTGTGTATCTCATTAGTAAATTGTTCTATCCAATTATCAAGTTGCTCTCCTTTGCAACCCGAACCACCAACAAAATCATTGGTGTGAAGGAAAATACAGAGCGAATTACGGAAGATGAACTCATAGCAATGATAAAAACTGCTACACGCGAAGGGGTGATCGAAGAGGAACAGAACAAAATCCATGAGAACTTGTTCCATTTTGCCGACAAAAGGGGAAAACATGTGATGACTCATCGCTCTGAGGTGGAATGGATTGATATTAACTGGAACTATTCGAAGATAGTTTCTGCTATTCAAAACTGCCAAAATAGTAAAATCTTGGTCTGTGAAGGAAATCAGAACAATTTTATTGGTGTGTTGGGAGTTCAGAAATTTTTACAACAGAGTACTTGCGAAGCCGAAACCGACCTTCGCACCCTGATGTATGAGCCCATCGTATTCTCCGAGTTCGCAGAAGCAACTGAAATCTTGGAAGAGATGCGGCGCCACCAATGTTATTTTGGAGTTGTTGTAGATGAATTCGGATCACTAGCGGGAATAATCACCTTGCACGACTTAATAGAAAATATCGTCGGTAAAATGCCTGATAGTACGGAAGTTACTGATCCTGACATCGTAATCCGTACCGATAATTCTGCACTTGTCAACGGAGACGCTCCCATTGAATCGCTTCGCGAAGTGATTGACGGTTTCGAAATCGATTTCGAGCAGATTGATTATGCTACAGTAGCGGGTTTCGTGCTGGACCATCTGGAGCAGCTTCCTAAAGTTGGAGAAAAATTTGTTTGGCTAGATTACACCATCGAGATTGTGGATATGGATCATAATCGAATTGACAAGATTCTTATCAGCAAAAACATACTCACACATAATGGTGCGCTTTGTTAGAATCCAAATTATCTCAGCTTCCGACTTCTACAATTATAGAGAATAGGAAAGAGATATGTACCGACAAAGCGGAAAAATATCTTTTACAGATTTTTTGTTACAAATTTTCTACAAAAAAACATCATTTTTCGATTCAAAAAATGATGTTTTATGGTTTCTTTTATCGACTTCCTAAACGTTGAAGGTGTTATAGGATAAACTCTGCACTGAAAGAGCAGGGGAGAAGTTCACTTACACTTTTAATGAAATAGACTTCGCCAGTTTCGCCTGCCAAAAGTAGCGAGATCGGTTGCATAAACTTTCGCTCATACTCGTACAGTACTTGGCGGCAACTTCCGCACGGTGGTATAGGTTTATTTAATGGCGAGTTAGGTCGAATGGCGGTGATGGCAATTACGTGAAACGGAACCTCTGGGTATTGCGCTGAGGCGGCAAATGCCGCGGTTCGTTCTGCACATAGTCCCGATGGATAAACGGCATTTTCTTGGTTGTTACCCATTACAATTTTGCCGTTGTTCAGCAAAATAGCTGCACCAACTTTGAATTTAGAGTAGGGAGCGTACGCGTGCTTGGCGGATTCTTCCGCTTGCTTTAGTAAATTGAAAAGTTCCTCAGGTAACTCTTCTCTGCTGCTAAAAACAGTAATGTGTGCCGTGTATTCCAAAGTTTTCATAGAAAATGATTTTATTTGAAATTAATGAACTATAATCTTCTGTTGCGAAACCCCAAAACAAAACTCTCCCCCAAGTTTCGTGATGCAAATGTATAGTATTCTTCCTTATCTTGTGCTCTGTTAAAATCAGATTTAAGTTTTTTTTAGAATAACATTTTTTTAAACCTCTAAAAAACAATCAATCAATAGTTATCACTAACATTTTGATGTTGAAACTTTAAAGAGCGAACATTGGATTGACCTATACCATTTTTATATTTTTGTTCGTTAATTACGTGGTAATAAATTGAAGAAAAATATGTGCTCTTACTTGAAAAAAAATCTCATTTTGGGAATTCTCATTCTGGGAACCTCTCTTCTTTTTGCACAGCGTCCTGTAAACTACGATTCGCCAGAATATGAATATAATTTGGCGGTAGAACTTCTCCAAAAAGAGAAGTATGGCTCTGCACAACAGTATTTTAAGTATGTGTATGAACATACGCACGATAAGCAACAGGATATTAAGTCGAACTCCTATTTTTATATGGGAATCTGCGCCGCTCAGCTCTATAACGAGGACGCAATTTTCTTGCTGAAAGATTTTATTAGACACTATCCCGTGCATTCGTATGTCCCAGAAGCCTATTACCATTTGGGAAAATTTTACTTCTATAAACGCCAATATAAAAAGGTATTGGATAGCTTTTCACAAATCGATGAGCGAAATGTTCGTCCTACAGAGATGGCTGAATATCGTTTTAAATTAGGATACTCCTACTTTGCAACGGGAGATAGTTACGAAGCAAAATATCATCTGAATCAAGCTCGTTTGGAGGAGGGTGAGTATCAGTTGCGTGCAATCTACTATTTGGCACACATTGCTTACGAAGAACAAAATTATGAACCCGCTTTGCAGGATTTTCTCCTTTTGAAAGATGAACCTGAGTATCAAAATGTGGTGCCTTACTATATTGTGCAAATCTATTTCTTACAAAAACGGTACGAGGAGCTAATTGCCGTTGCTCCACCACTTTTCGAAAAGACTACCGATAAAAATAAAAGCGATATTGCACGTTCGTTGGCGCTCGCGTATTACAATTTGGGAATGTATAAAAATGCTGAAGAGTATTTCGATTTCTATTTGAATGATAAGAATGCTCAACCCGATAGAAAAGATAATTTCGCGGCAGGTTATACCTACTATAATACTGAAAATTTTAGCAAGTCTATTAAGTATCTCTCCGAATCCGCTAAAGATTCTGTCGATATTATTACTCAAACTGCGCTTTATGTAATTGGCGACTGCTATTTGAAAAGTCAGCAGTTAGATTTGGCAAAACAGAGTTTCTATGAAGCTTCAAAGTTAGACTTTTCCTCTGATATTAAGGAAGATGCACTGTATAACTATGCGAAATTACAGTACGCTACCTCTTCTCAACCTTTTAATAACGCAATAAAAGCATTGGAGGAATATATCAATAAATATCCTTATTCTACCCGCAGCGAAGAGGCTCAAGAGTATCTTTCTAACATCTATATGTCCACTAAAAATTATCAAGGTGCGATAAAATCATTGGAGAAAATCTCTTCTAAAAATAATGCGCTGATGCGTGCTTATCAACGTTGTACCTATTTTAGAGCCATGGAATTGGTTGATAATAAAGATTATCGCCAAGCATTGACGCTCATCGAGAAGTCATTAATCTATCCAATGGATGCTCAAATTAATCTCTCGGCACTCTTCTGGAAAGGGGAAATCCTCTATCGTAATAATCAATTCTCAGAGTCTGTTCAAGCTATGAAACTGTATCAACGTCAGGATGATGCTAAAAACGATGATAATTATCTTCTTTCTTATTATACAGTGGGATATGATTATATGAAATTGAAAAAATATAAAGAGGCAGAAACTGCTTTTAATACAGTTCTGAAAAGTAGTAAGTTGAATGATAGAGCGATAGAGTCAGATGCAAAACTTCGCTTGGCAGATGCTTATTATATGCAAAAACGATTGAAACAAGCAGCTAAATTATATGCAGAATGCGCAGAAATGGGTGTCGCTAATGTGGATTACGCCTTGTTCCAACAAGCAAAATGCGCTGGCTATGATAATGATAATAATCAAAAAGTACAGATTCTTCAAAGTTTCCAAAATCAATATCAAAAGTCTGCGTATGTTGATGATGTGGATTTTGAATTGGCAGCTACTTTGCACGCCGAAAATCGTTATGATGAGGCTATTGAAGCATATAAAAAGTTTATTAAGGAGCACCCCAAAAGCAAATATATTCGTGAGGTGCATAATAAATTGGCTCAGGCTTATCAGAATACACAAAACTCAGAACTCGCAATCTCCACGTTTCAATATGTGTTTGAAACATATCCAGGATCTCAAGAGGCAAAAGATGCAATCACTAATCTGGAAAATATCTATACTGAACAGGGAAATACAAGCGAATTTTTTGAATATATCCGCAATAAAAATCTCGATTATTCGGTAACTAAGCAAGATTCTGTTATCTATAAATCAGCCCGAAGTAAGTATGACCGCGGAGAATGTGAAGCCGCAATTAAAGGTTTTGATGACTATCTAAGCCAATTCCCCCAAGGGTTGTTCGCTGCCGATGCTTATTTCTACAAAGGAGAATGTGAGTATGGAAATCGTTACTACGATAAAGCTCTAAATTCTTATAAAAGCCTGATTGATAACTATAATACTTCTAATAACGAAACAGCAATTCGTAAAATTTCTTATATTTTGTATTCCAATAAGGAGTATTCTCAAGCACTTTACTATTTCAATAAGTTGGTAGAGGTGGCAACCTCGCAAGATAATACTATCTACGGAAATAATGGTGTGATGCGCTGCAGCTTTGAAACAGAACAATATCGTAAATCACTTATTGCAGCCGAAAATCTGTTGAATTATAGTCAGATAGAAGCAGATTTGAAAGAGGATGCATATCTTTACGCAGGTAAAAGTTCAATCTATTTGGGTGAGTTAGATAACGCTAAAAAGTATCTTACCAAGTTAGCCAAAAGTGGTAATAATGCATATTGCTCCGAAGCCGCCTACTACTTGGCAGAAATCGAATTCAATAGCGGAAATCTCTCCGCTTGCGAATCCCGAATCCGCGATATTATTAGCGGGGATTATCGCTCCGATTATTGGTTGGCAAAAACCTTTATCTTGTATGGCGATTACTACAAAGCTATCGGAAATAGTTTCCAAGCTCGCTATACTTACCAAAGTATCGTCGATAATTTCCAAGGTGAAGAATTGAGACAAATAGCTATCCAAAAAATTGCAGAATTAGATAGCCAACAATCTGATTCAGAAAATAATCCACAATCAGAAACCCCAGATTCTAACGATTAATAAGATGAAAATGAAAAGATATTTTTCCTTCGTAATTTTGATGATGTTGTGCGCTGTCTTGTCGGCACAACCTATCGATACAGCCCGTTTCCGAATCGACTATGACCCTGTAATTATGGGTTTAAATAAACTCAATCAAGGAACTATGCTCGTCGATTCAGGACGAGGTAAGGTTACTTTCGATTACTATATTACACCCCAGCGCATCGACCTCTCTTTTACACCCTCTCAAGTGAAACCCGCTAAGGTGCAAGCCGACGTGATGAAGCGCCTATATCGTAATTTTCTCCGCGTAGGGTTCGGTTACCCCGTAACGCCAATCGCACAACTCTCAATGCATAATTTCGATAATAGAAAATATTCCTACGGTCTGAACTTCGACCACTTTTCATCTTGGGCACCACAAATCGGAAAAAAGATGCAAAAATATGCATACGCACCTACAAGTGATAGCAAAGTTCACCTCTTCTTCAATCGATTCTTTAAACGCCAAACCCTCTATTCTTCAGTAGGTTATAACCATAAACTTGCGCACCTATACGGATTTAATAAAGATTTGGGTTACAACGAGTATTACTACTCTAAAGAGTATCAAGATACGCTGAAAAATGATTTCCATCACCTTTATGCAGAAGTGGGAATACGCTCAAATCACGTGCTTGAAGATCGTAGATTGAAACAAGATGTACGCTTGAATTACAATTTTATTCACACCCGCCGTAAAGATATGGAGCATAATGTGGCGTTGCGCTCCTATTTAGCTTACGACGCACGCTTCCTTAAATTGAACGGAAGCCAAAATTATCGTGCCGATATCAATTTCGATTACTTTAATAATAGTTGGGGAAATCTCCCCAAAGATTCCGCTTTGATGACAACAAGAAATAGTTTTCTGTTTGAAATCAAACCTACCGTGAATTTCACAATTAACGAATATCACGTGATTTTGGGTGTGGGAGTGCCTATTGCTCAATCAAATCTCCAAAACAAACTCCTTATTCCTGTATATCCTGTGGCTGAACTCCAATTGGGATTGGTGCCTAAAATTATGAATATTTACGTTGGAGTTGATGGTAAAACAGAATTTAATAGCTTGAAAAACTTGCTGCTCGAAAATCCTTACTTCAATACTTCTATCGATTCGTTGCGTTTCACTCGAACGCCAATTAGTGTTTATGGTGGGGTGAAAGGAAATTTAGTTAAAAAGTTAAATTATAGAATATCAGCACGTTATTCATATACTAAAGATATGCCGCTCTTTATGATTGATACCGCTGCTTTGCTGAAAAATCAGTTCAATGTAATCTATACCGATGCGCAAGTATTAAACGTATGTGCTAATATTAATTGGCAAGTTCTCGACCAACTTTACATTAACCTTGATGCGAACTATTGGGGATACTACGGTCTGAAGAATACAACGCATGCTTGGTACAAACCCTCTTTCGAAATTGCTTTGGGTGGAACCTATTTCCATAATGATAAGTTCCTTATTGACCTAAATATGGCGCTCTCTTTCGATAGATGGGCATTTATGCCGTTGCAAGCTTCTGCGGAAGCTATTGCCGAAAATTCTGAAATATCAGCAGGGAACGATTACGTGATTGCCAAAATGAAACCCATTCTTAATTTCGGCATCGGTTTCGAGTATTTCTTCTCAAAACAGTTCTCTGCATTTGCTCGAATTAACAACATCGCATGCCAGTATTACTCTAAATATTACGATTTTCCAAGTTTCGGAATCAACGCTCTTGTGGGTGTAACGTACTCATTTGGAGATGAAAGTTTGAAAAAACTGAAAAAGAAAAAATAACATCTTATAATTGTTTTCTTCTTGAAAGTGCTTGGAGTTTTCCAGCACTTTTTTTGTTGTGTTGTGGATTTGGGCGTGCCGGCTTTCCCTGCGCACAGAGCAACCCGCTCGCCGTCGGGCTTTCCGCTCAAATTTCGCGCCTCCTTCTCTCGCTTCCAATTGGATTCAAAATCCAATTTCTAAGTTCCAAGTTCTTAATACTAAGTTCTAAAATCGGCGCTCATAACCGCTGCAATCCCTCACGCAGCTCAGACGCAAACGCTTTACCCCAAATTACAAGCCATTGCTTTATCGTAAATATTTTTACTCGTTAAGTACAAAATATGCAAAACCTTGATAACCCTGAATTCTAAGTTCTTAACGAAAAAAACAGAAAGCAGAACTCGTAATGAATTCTGCTTTCTCTATCAAAAATGGTTTATTCTCTATTTCTGAAGCGCTTCTTTTACCTCTAAAAGACGTTTTACAGGAATCATGTAGTTGTGGAACTCTTCATAACTCATATCTTTTAAATATATGAAACCGTAAGTTCTGCGCAACATCATTTCGTCTGAACCATAGAAATAATCTTCGCCCAAAAGTTTGCAAACATCGTTGTGCTGTTGAACCCAGTTCTTTTGCGCTAATTCACTAAACAAACCATCGTGTTCGTAACTTGGAAAATCGGCATTGCGCTGGCTCAAGTAACAAGAGGTGAACATATTTTTTAATACCGCAAAGGAGTTCAACGAAATTGGAATCATCGTATTTACGTCGCTGATATGGAATTTTGACCATACATTGCGATAACCCCATACGTGCAAATCAATCTCTGGATGGTTCTTGTGATACTCTTCAATCGCCTGACTTAAAGCAATTAAAGTTTTAAAGTGTGTGTCAGGACCGCTTCCCTCTGGGTCTAATGCCAAACTGATAGTGGTGGGCTTTACTCTTTCTAAAAGTTCAAGTACCGGTTTTACATCGCTCTCAAAGTCTGGATAGTGAGGGAAGATGTCATCGCTGTAGAATGGTAAGCGTAAGTGTGATACACGGTCGCAACCCAAGCCAAAGTGCGCCCATACTAACTCTGCTTCAAATTCGCGTAGCCAACCTTTGGCAATCAAGAAGTTTTGTGGTTCTTTGCGCCCTGTCTCAATGCTATTCAAAAGGTTTACTTGCTCAGTAATGAAGTTCCTTAGTTCACGAACATCATCAAAATGTTTGTAATCAACCCACTTCCGGGCAATTCGGCGAGCCACTGCATAGTCTTGCTGCGATAAATCTTGCTCAGCAATGCCACGTAAATACAAGGTTACGTCATCGTCGTAATCGCTGCTGAAGAGCGTCTCTACATTCTCATCCATGCGCGCAATGGAGGTCGGCTCAATACGCTCAAGTAAGTTGTGGTAGCATTGCTGTAAATAATGTGAAGTTACTGAAGTATAACCGCTTGTGCAATATACAAAGTGATTACGAACGGTTTTGTGGCGAACCAAGTGATGTAAATATGGAAAATATGCTAACTCAATGTCGTCGTGGTGAGGCCCCGTGTGCAAAATTACTTGGTTGTCGTTAATTTGTAATCCTTTATTGATTTTATTCTCAATGGATTGCAATTGGGTGCGAAGTAATTTATCAACGGTAATACCTGTCAACTGTTGGGCAAAACGAAGTTCGTCATCTTCATATTTCTCATCAATTAGTTGTTGAATCGTTTTCCCAGTATTGAAAATAGCATCTAAGATAATCTTCTCAACAAACGAGTCTTTTTTTGCAGTTTTTTCAAAGTGCTTAGCCAATAACTTATGTGATTTTGGGAGCTTAACTGCCGCACTCTGTGTGATATAGAAGCGCGCTGCAGGTAATTTTTGTAAGCAAGTAGCAGGAAATTCTTGGGACACATCGTGAAGTAGTGAGCCTGTAACCACTTTCGCCTTGGCTTCTCCAGCTGCAATGATGATTGCTACACAATCCGGATTATAAGTGATGGTTTCTAACCCCATCGTAATTACAGCTTTTTGACGAACAAGTTCAATGCCGCCTAAATCGCCCGCAGCTGCCGCTTGCGTTTCGTAGTTGATACCCGTGAGACGAGTGTGCGAGTAAGGACTAGAGCCCCGGACATTGAAAGCAATGTGGCCGTCAGGACCAATTCCGCCTAAAAAGAAACCAATGCCTCCCAATTCGCGAATGGCATTTTCATATCGCGTGCAAAAGTCGTCAAATAAGCGAATAGCACGTTGCTTGATAACCTCCTCTTTGGTAGTAGCTTGGCGAATTCGCAACGATAAGTCAATCTTTCCGTCTTCAAAAATCTCACGCAAATTCTTCGCTCCTCCTAACTGCTCCTGCTCCTTCTCGTTCAAGAAAAATGTGTTGATGAGGTGTGTTTTTGCAGGGTCAAAACCTAAGGTGTCGATGTAAAATTTCTTTACAAAATAACGGAACGAACGCTCGTGCTCCGGATTAATCGGGAAAAATTCATCTAATTGGAAAAAATGTACCGACTTGAAATCAGGACGCTCAGGACCAATCCCTATCTCTCCCAAAATACCATGCGAAACCTCCTCTTCCCAATTTTCAATGTAATATTGTAACCATTTAATGAAAAATTCAGGCGTTTTTCCCGTCGGAAGCGCAACTACGCCACCTGGATTTAAACTTACCCACTCAATGAAACGCAACGCCGTTAACTGTCCTAAAATAATGTAGTTGTCAACGGTAAGCGTTTGTGTTTTGCATTGTGCTAAGTTGTCTTCAAATGAAGCATCAAATTGCCTAAAATAGGCTTCAACTTTACTTGCTGTATTATATTTCATGTCTATAACTTGTTTGTTATCAGTGTTTTTGGAATGGTATGATGATACATCTATCAAAATTGCAAAAGTAGTGAAAAAGCTCCTAACTTTTTATTCAAAGTTCATTTTTTTTATCAATGCAGGATAAAACTCTGATGATTTTAGAATTGTCAAATGTGCGAGTGCAAGCTATTGCTTCGTCCAACTTCGAATATATGCAAAAGATGCAAAATGCTTTCCACAAAAAACGTGTGCTTCCCAGCAAATACATTGGATAAATTGTGCACATCTCTCGGTCAAATTTCATTTTCATAAAAAAAGACTGACTCCCGAAAGAATCAGTCTTCTCTATTTCAAGGTATTGAAAACTATAAGGTTGGACCAAATGGAACCAAACTCTTTCCATTTTCAGTATCGGTAAAGCTTTCAAAATTCTTGATGAAGAATTTCGCTAACTGTTCGGCATTTTCATTGTAAGCATTCTTATCTTCCCAGCTGTTCTGTGGGTTCAAAATCGCATCGTTGATATTGTTAATGTGTTTTGGAATTGATAAGTTGAAAGGTCTTACGATTTCTGTTTCGCAATCTATGAGTTCATCGTTCAAGATAGCAGAGATAATGGTGCGTGTGTCTTTGAGCGAAATACGCTTGCCAACGCCGTAGCCGCCGCCTGTCCAACCTGTATTCACTAAGTATGCTGTAGCATTGTGCTCGGTTAATTTCTTTGCCAACTCTTCAGCATATTTTGTGGGGTGAAGTAGAAGGAATGCAGCACCGAAGCAAGATGAAAATGTAGGCTGTGGCGTAACAACGCCAACTTCTGTGCCAGCTAATTTTGCTGTGTAACCACTCAAAAAGTAGTACATCGTTTGCTCTTTGTTAAGAATAGAAACAGGAGGAAGTACGCCAAACGCATCTGCCGACAAGAAGATAACTTTGCGTGGGTGCGTTCCTTTAGAAACCGGTTTTACAATGTTGTCAATGTGATAAATTGGATAAGAAACACGAGTGTTTTCAGTTTTTGCTGAAGAGGTAAAGTCTATATTGCCTTCGTTGTCAATTACTAAGTTTTCAAGAAGTGCATCTCTCTTGATAGCATGGAAAATATCTGGTTCTTTCTCTTCGCTAAGGTCAATACATTTTGCATAGCAACCACCTTCAAAGTTGAACACACCGTTGGAATCCCAGCCGTGCTCGTCGTCGCCAATAAGCGCACGGTTCGGGTCGGTAGAAAGTGTGGTTTTACCCGTTCCAGAAAGTCCGAAGAAGATGGCAGTGTCGCCAGCTTTTCCTTGGTTTGCCGAACAGTGCATTGCCGCAATGCCTTTCAAAGGAAGATAATAGTTCATTACTGAGAAGATACCTTTCTTCATCTCGCCACCATACCATGTGCCGCCAATCAATGCCATTCTTTCTGTAAGGTTGAAAGCTACATAGTTTTCGCTGTGCAAACCTTGCTCTTTCCAATTAGGATTTACAGTTTTGCAACTGTTAAGAACCACAAAATCAGGCTCAAAACCATTCACTTCCTCATCAGAAGGTCTGATAAACATATTTTTTACGAAATGCGCTTGCCAAGCAACCTCTGTTACAAAACGGATTTTTAAACGTGTATCTTCATTGGCGCCACAATAACCGTCCATCACGTAAATATCCTTATTGTTGAGCTGCTTTTGACTCAACCCTTTCAAGTGGTTCCAAATCTCCATGTTGATAGGTTTGTTGTCAGAACCTTTTCTGCCTTCGCCAGCCCACCATACATTGTCGCGAGTCTCGTCGTCCATTACGATATATTTGTCTTTGGGTGATCTTCCAGTGAAGATACCTGTGTCAACAGAAAGTGCACCACTTTTGGTTTGGTAAGCTTTGTCAAAACCTGTCAAATTTGGATTGATTTCGTGTTGATACAACTCATCGTACGATAGATTGTGGTAAATTTTTTGGGGATTTGTAATTCCCAATTGGGCTAATTGTGCAAGAAGTTTTTCCATATTTAATATCTAATTTGTTGATTTATAAACAGAATGATAGTTTCTTTTGAACCGACAAATATAATCCTTTTCCTTATAGTACGCTGTTAATAATTGCTAAAATCATCTTTTTTTTATTTGGGCGTGCCGGCTCTTTTCCCCGCACATATCTGCCCGCTCGCCGTCGGGCTTTCCGCTCAAATTTCGCGACTTATTCTCCCGCTTCAATTTTTCCTAAAACCTCAATTTTAGACCTCCAAGTTCTATGTTCTATGTTCTAAAACCGGCGCTCATAACCGCTTCAATCCCTCACGCGCACAATTGCGCACACTACACCGCACATCGCATAAATTATATTATCGCCAAGTTTCTACTATTGAATGTCGTATGCTCATTTTTGATTTGAAAGAACTCAAATGTTATACTCATACTGATAGAATTTTTTCATCACTTCTTTTCTCCATTAGTTGAAAAACTATATTTTTGCAAAAAAAGTTGAACTATGTTAAATTTCGCCTCGAAACATCTGGAAAATGCTATCAATGAGATTGCTAAGTTGCCAGGAATTGGCAAGCGTAGTGCGTTGCGAATTGCTCTACATCTTACAAAATCTGAAAAGCCTGAGGTGGAAGCGTTGGTAGAGGCGTTGCTCCGCCTAAAAACCGACCTCCAAGAGTGTCAAGTTTGCCACAATCTTTCCGATACATCGTTGTGCGAAATCTGTAGCAATCCGAAACGCGATGCGCATACGGTTTGTGTTGTGCAGGATATCCGCGATGTGATTGCTATTGAAAATACACAGCAATATTCGGGCGTATATCATGTCTTGGGCGGTGTCATCTCTCCGATGGATGGGGTAGGACCGCAACAAATACGCTTGCAAGAACTTTTCGATAGGGTAGAGGCTGGTAATCTCAAAGAGGTTATTCTTGCACTTCCTGCCACTTCCGAAGGCGATACAACCAACTTCTATATCTTCAAGAACGTTGCCGGAAAGGTCCCTATAGTTACCACCATTGCACGCGGCGTGGGCATCGGCGAAGAACTAGAGTACACCGACGAGGTCACCTTAGGGCGCTCACTTCTCGCCCGCACCGACTTCGAAACCCAATACCGCAAACGATAGTAGGGGAGGGTTGAAAATAGTTAGAAATTCTTAGAAATAATGCAAAATTTTTCTTATTGCAGTTAATTTGTTATGAGAGTTATTGTAGAGTTGTGTTTGAATTTTTTTTGAATTTATCTCAAATTTGCGAAGTTTATCGATTACCTTTTCTGAGATACAATCATTAAAGGGAAATATGTGTTAACAGAGAAAGGAATTAGTCTAATGATTCTGGTTCATCATCATTTTCAGATATTATAGTTTCGGCATCAAAAGTCAAAAATATCTCTAAAAAAGCCGTTTCTTTGAAGAAATAACTCGGATTATCTATAAGTTTGTCCTCCATAAAATGAAAGCCCCAATTGGCGTATTCCTCCATAGTCTGCATTAGCATATCAACCGCCTTGCGTGAAGTCATTTCGCCTTTTTCCAATGCGATGAAATCAATGTCGGTGCGAGCGACAAGGGCAGTGAAAATGTGTTCACGTAGTTTTGGATATGCTTTTCGATTTTTTACTGAATCCAAATTACCCCAATATTGAATTGGCTGACCGAAAGTCTTGCGTTTTTGTGTATCGGCAATGAGCGGTCTTTTCTGGTTGGAATACAATCCCATAAAAAACGCTACAATAAATATCTCATATCCTCCGCCAAAAACCTTTCCTCTGTCTTCACGCAAAGAGGTTGCTCCACGTCCATAATCACAAAAGTTTTTGATGATGCTGTCTTCGTATCTTTTTTCCCATTGTGGGTTCCGGCTTGCCCACAAATCATATATCTTTTCCGCTGCCATAGTTCATTATCTTATTGGTTTAACAACTGTTTGAATGGTTGACAAATCCTTGTCATTGAACGGTTCGACTTTCTCAATCCTGTAAACAGAGCAGGAAAGTTTGTTGATTGTATCGAAATCCAATGCCTTTTGCCCTGTCGTTTTGTCGATGTTGAGTAAATCTTTCGTAACGATAACACATTGTTTGTCGATAGTGTCTATCACATTGTAGAACGTATCTTCCTTAAAACCACCGAATGAAGATGTAGGGGCATCAAAAATCAACGGATAGTCTTGCTCTCGTTTTACGGTCGTGATTTGTGAGATGGCAAACAGAACCGACATATACATTGTTGTCTTCAATGCACCGTTTGGATTCTCAATGCGTGTGCCGTTGTCGCTGTATAGTTCGATACGTGCGGAATTGTTGATGGTTTTTCTGATTCGGATTATACCGTAGAAATCGTTTTTGTTCAACTTCTGCAAATACTTGTTCGATTCTGTTTCAAGCATTTGCAGGAAGTTGTTGATATTTTGCTCTTTTGCGTTTGCGAATGCTTTGGTTATTCGCTCAAATGCTGTGTGAACACGCTGATAGACCTGTGTCATTGAACTTGTCGGTTCAAGTTGCGACAGCTTTTCTTGAATTTCGGCCTTCGCTCTCTCCTTAAATTTCAATGTTGTTTCCAATTCAGAAACACGGCTTTCCGCTCGGCTTTTAGCATCAAAGAAGCCTCTCAAATCGGATATGCTCTTGTCAAGCAGTTCTGCGCTTAACCCCGATTGCATGAGTAAATCGTTTCGCTCTGTTTCCAACTCACGCAACTGTTTTTCGACTTCCGCTAAATCGGCTTTTCTTTTGGTGACAAATTCCAACCTGTCAGAAATTGTAGTCGCAATCTTGGAAATCTCTTGCTCTGTGTCGCCACTCAGTTTGATTTGGCGAGAGTGTAATTCATTGATGAAAGAATTTGGGAACAGAGGCTTCTCATCTTCATTCATGCCCGAATTCTTATTGGCTTCCGCTGCTATATGTGCAAGATATTCGTTCATTTTGTTGCACATAAACTCGTATGCATCCGAACCTTTTGGGGCGGGACGACCACAGACTTTGCAAATCTCATCGTCAATCATCTCTTTCATTGTCGCTTCATCGGGCAAATTCCACGGCAAGGGAACGGCATCGTTGGCAAGTTTCTGGATTTTTGAGATAGCCTCGCGTTCTCCAGCCTCTTTCGCACGGCGTTCCGTTTCCTGTTTGTCAAGTTTTCGTTTTTCCTTGCTCAAAGCAGACACTTTTTTCGAATACTCTTTTATGATTGCAGGGAAAGAACGCAAAATCCAATATTCGTCCAGGAGATTAGTGCTATAGTCGCACGATGAAAGAGCAGAGAATTTTGCACGCTTGTCTTTCAACCCTTTGATACGCTCTTTTATGGCTTGGTAACGTTCTGATGTCTCCTGATTTCTTTCTAATGCCTCCAACTTGGTTGCAAAATCAGAAATTGAGATTTTCTTTTGATTGAGTTCTGTCTTTATGCTCTGAATGTCGTTAGTAACATCATTCAGTTGTGTATTCAGCTCTTTCGCCTGATTCGACACTTTCTTGTCGTTTTGCAATTCTCGGTTTGCCGCTCTTGCGGAACTCTGCTCAAAATTTGAAGTCAGCTCAACCAATCTGTCAAAATCTCTGATTCCAGAAAAAGTATCGACAAGTACTTTCAATGCTGTATCATCTTTGCCGAATACGTTCAACTTATCTTCTCCCTTGAACATACAATAGTTGCGAATGACAGGCTCAAAACACATATTCAACAATCTGTCACCATCAATGGAATATCGTTCTGAACCTTCAATGAAATAGCCGACAAATTTGTAATCTTTTGTGCGAACGTTGTCTTCTGATAATCTCTCAAAAGTGAAACTCTTTTCTATCTCTTTCTCACCATCGTGCTCAAAAGTGATCCTTACTGAAACCTCATCACTTTCTCCAATTTCCAACTCTGATTTTCGCTTTTCGGAAATGTGAGAATCTTTTCGGTTTTCGCCTGTTGTGTCAAACAGCCATTCCAACGCTTCAAACAAGGTCGTTTTGCCATCACCGTTGTCTCCGATTACCAAAGTAAGCCCTTTTGACAAAGAAAGGTGATTGCTTCCATAGTAACTGCGGAAGTTGTTGATTTTTATGTCTTTGATAATCATATATTTGTTTTTAGAAAGTTGCTGACTTCATTGTAGATTTCCCTTTCAGTGGCCTTTTGCTCATTTCGATTGATGATTTGGGCAATGGCTTTGATTACAGCATTGTCTGAATCCAAAGCGTCTGAAATTGAACTGTAATCATTGGGATTATAGCCATAGAAATTAATAAGCTGTTCATCAGTAATCACAGCTTGCAAAATCTTATCGCTGTTGGTTTGATATGTACTCATATTGCACTAATTAAATATGGATAGATTATAATGATTCAATACTTCCTGCAGCTCGTTGTCGGTATCATTCAGATTCTCAGATAATAATGCAAAATCCTTTACCCGTTTCAACTCGCTTTGCACCAAACTTTTTTCCAAAGCATAACATTCTTCATCGAACACATTGTCGGGAATGACGATGAGGTCGTGAATGATGGCAAAGCATTTGTCTTTATGTGTGCGTAGGACACGCCCACGGCGTTGGATGAATTGGCGTGGATTTCCCGTGCTTGCACAGAAAATAGCTAATTCACTTCTCGGCACATCAACGCCTTCGTCCAAACATTTCATTGAGGTAAGCACATCAATGCTGCCATCGGCGAAGCCTTTGAGCATTGCGTCGCGGTCGGTTGATTCGGAAGTGAACTGACGGACAATGATATGGGAATCCATATCACGGACAATGCGGGTGAAATCATCAATCAGATGTTCGGCTTCGGGATCGGAAGCAATGGTGTCGGAATGGTCGAAAATATCAGCCTCGAAATTGTCGGGTTTGTTGCCCTCTGGAACATAGACCAAGGTGTATTTAAGGTTGCCTTTTTCTTCCATACGCTGCTGTACAATCTGCCTAAAAGCGGTCAACTTGTTGGCGGCTTTGTGGATAATGCGTTTGCGTTTGAGCAGAAGCATTTTCAAACGCTCCAGGCTTTCCTCATCGTGAAAGCCCATTATCTTGACTATCTTTTTTGATAGTTCAACGTATTCAGCCATCTCGTTTTCAGTGAGGCGAACTATATGCGGGTAATAGTAATAACGGCACAATGCACCATTCTGAATGGCTTCAGCCATCGAATACTCGAAAGTGTAACTGTCGGCACAGCCAAAGAAATCCATCAGTTTGCGATTGCCCGTATCGTCAAACTGTCTTTCAGGTGTGGCAGACAGCCCAATGCGGCGCAAATATTTTATATCCGAAAGGCGTTGAGCCATCAAGCCGCCGCCCATATTGTGTGCCTCGTCAGCGATAAGCAAAAGTTTGTTTTTGGGGAATTGGTTCAGTTCCATAAAAACATTGGAACGGACAAACGAAGCGTAAGTTGATATGATAATGTATGACAAATCGTTGTTGGCGTTTGTCATTTCGAGCAATCGAAGGTTGGCAACCGCAGATTTCCAATTGTTATACTTTGAGCAAACTTTTATAATAGTGCTGAAATTGAACTTTTTACATTCAATTTCCCATTGTTCGACAAGTGTAATGGTTGGAACAAGGATAATGGCTTTGTAGTAACCTAACTTGTTGTATATTTCAAGAAGACAATTCAATGATGTAATGGTTTTACCTGTACCTGTTGCCATTGCAAATAAGCCTTTCTGCTTGTTAC
>CALGTS010000049.1 GCA_937901925.1 uncultured Bacteroidales bacterium
ATTTGAGCGTACGGAAATCGCCGCCCTTTTGTTTTACCTGTTCGATACATTCAAGAAGCATACCTGCTGTACCACAGGCTGGGTCGTAAATGGTTTCACCTGGTTGTGGGTTAATAATCATACCAATCAGATGGACTACCGAACGAGGGGTATAGAACTCACCGGCTTTTTTGTTGGTCTGGTCGGCAAACATCTTGATGAGATATTCGTAGGCACGACCCAAAATATCGGGTTCCACATTGGAGTTCGAAAGATTGTGTTGTGAATAATGCTCTATCAACCGGCAAAGCAATTCATCAGAAAGCTTATCCTTATTGGTCCAGGCTGCATCACCAAAAATGTTGGCCAAATATTGAGGATTGGCCTGCTCGATTTGTGAGAATGCTCCCTTGATGGCACTACCCACATTGGTTGTTACTGCACGTACATCGTTCCAATGACATCCATCGGGAATGATGAATCGGTGCATTTCTGCACCCGATGCATATTCGTGGTCACCATCGCTTTCTTCCAATGCTTCGTTGTACTCTTCATCATATACATCAGAGATGCGCTTGAAGAAAAGAAGCGGGAATATATATACTTTAAAGTCCGCAGCATCGACCGGACCTTTCAGAATCCAGGCTGCTTTAGACAAATATTGTTCCAATTGCGATAATGTAAGCATCGTTTTTTTGCTATCAATTAATTCTTTCGGTTCCACATTTAAAATCTTAGCCATTTCAAATAGCACTTCAAGACTCGGCTTGCGACAATTGCAAACATAAGAGTTTACGATGCAAAAACTCTTGCCAAGTCGCTCAGCAAGCCAAGTTTGTTTGAAACTACGCTCTTCGAGCACCTCTTTTATGCGATTTTTGGGCTTATCCATTTTACTATTTATTATTTTGCAAAAATACAAAATAATGTAATGCAAAAAACAGAAAAAAGTCCGTCTGTTTTCTCTTTGAAATGTACTGTAATACAGATTTTTATCTTCCATTTTCTATTTTGAAATTTTTTGGGTATTACTCGTATAAAAAGTTGATTGATAATGTAAATTATTAATATTCAGTATGTTATTAATAGGTTGTATTGTTGCTTTTCTGAAGTTGGGAAGAGTGTGGGTGGCTTTGTCGTTGTTAAAAATGCTATAACGATAAACAGATATTGCTATTATCTTCTGAATTTGTGTAAAAAAGAGTATTTTTGCAAAAAAAAAACGATGTATAGAAACGATAATAGAACTGTTGTTACGTTAGATGCTGGCGGAACTTTTTTTCGCTTTACCGCTATTCAAGGGAATAAGCCTGTAAGTCAAACTGTTGAATATCCTTCGGAAGCTAAAAATTTGGAGAAATGTCTTCAAAATTTGCTAAAAGGTTTTGAGGATGTTTTTGCACAATTGCCAGAAAAACCTACCGCAATTAGTTTTGCATTTCCTGGTCCTGCCGATTATCCGAACGGGATTTTCCCTACCCGACTTACCAATTTTCCCGCTTTTGCCGACGGAATTGCCCTCGGTCCTTTCCTCAAAGAGAAATTCAATCTTCCCGTTTTCATCAATAACGATGCCGATTTGTTTACATACGGAGAGGCGTTAGCCGGCGCACTACCCGATATAAATCGAAAATTGGCAGAAACCGGTAGCCCGAAACAATATAAAAATTTAATCGGATTTATCTTAGGAACAGGTTTCGGCTTCGGACTGACTACCAATAACAATATGTACATAGGCGATAATTGTTGCTCCGAAATGTATTGTCTTCCCCATAAAACAGAACCTGAACTTATTGTTGAAGAGGGAGTTTCGCAAAGAGCAATTTTGAATCACTATAAAAAGCACGCCAACGATACTAACGCTCAGGATTATACCGACTCGTACGATATTTATCGCATTGCTGATGGCACACTTGCTGGCGACCAAGCCGCTGCAAAGCAGGCATTTGCAACTTTTGGCGAAATTGCTGGTTATGCTATTGCCCACGCAGCTTGTATGCTAGATGGTATTATCGTGCTCGGCGGTGGCGTTTCCAAAGGAAGCAAGTTTTATATGCCTGCCCTTCTGAAAGAGCTCCGCTCAACCATTTCGACACGCTCCGGAATTACTCTTCCTAAGGTTCCTTCATACGTCTATAATTTAGATGATGAAACGGAATTTCAACAATTTGCAAAAGGTGATGTGAGAGAATTTACTATTCCTGGAACTGCAAAAAAAGTGTACTGTGACTCCCAAAAACGATTGGGAATAACAGTTTCTCATTTGGGAACTTCTGTGGCAACCTCTATCGGAGCTTATAGTTTTGCTTTGCATTCTATTGATAATCAGTAATTTGTTGAAATTATTATTTTTTTAATCTTTTTAAGTGTTTAATAGAAAGAATTTTGTATTTTTGCAACCCCTTAAAAAGTAGTATTAATTAAAAAAGAAAGAGGTATTTTTTATGATCGTTGTTTCCGTAAAAGAGGGCGAAACTATTGAAAGAGCTCTAAAGAAATTAAAAAGAAAATTTGAGAAAACTGGTGTTGTTAAAGAGATGAGAAATCGTCAAAAATTCACAAAACCTAGTGTTATCAAAAGGGAACAAAGATTGAAAGCTATTTATGTTCAGCAACTTAGATCTAAAGAAGCTGATAAATAAAAAGCCTATCAAAAAAAAGCGACAGACAATTTTTCTGTCGCTTTTTTTTATATATTTGCCAACATAAATATTAGATGGCAATGACAGATCGGCTAACCCCATATCTTGCTTACCTTCGCTACGAGAAACGCTCTTCTGAACACACGGTTGTTTCTTACCAAAATGATATTGTACAATTTACTGATTTTCTGCAAGATATAAATTCTTCCGTTGATTTATTAGCCGTAACTCCAGACAAAATTCGTGCGTGGGTCATTCATCTTGCAGAGGAGGAGATTACCTCACGCTCTATCAATCGAAAATTAAGTGCGCTTCGCTCGTTTTATCATTACCATACACGCATAGGTAATATTTCGAACTCTCCAATGGACACAATTTCCGCACCTAAACTTTCGAAACGGCTGCCCTGCTTTTTGGAGGAAAATGAAACGGAAACACTTTTCGGCCCCGACCTCTTTAGCGATACCTATCAAGGTTGGCGCGACCGAACAATTATCGAACTATTTTATGCAACTGGAATCCGAATATCTGAACTTATAAATCTCACTTTTGATAAAGTTAATCTTTACGATAACACCATAAAAGTATTAGGAAAAAGGAACAAAGAGCGTGAAATTCCCTTCGGAAATACCTTCAAAAATTGTTACCAATCCTATGTTAATTTTTATGATGAAAAGTTTAACGGACATACAAAAAGTAGTTATATCTTTGTAACAGATAAGGCAAACAAAGTTTATCCAAAATTTGTTTACTCAATCGTACGAAAATATTTAGATATGGTAACTGCAATTGACAAACGAAGTCCGCACGTATTAAGACATACGTTTGCCACACATTTGCTCAATCGAGGTGCAGATATAAATGCCATTAAGGAGATTTTAGGGCATAGCAGTTTATCCGCAACACAAGTCTATACTCATAATTCTATAGAAAAATTGAAATCTATTTATCAAACCGCTCATCCCAGAGCATAAACAAAGGAGGTCTTATGAACGTTAATATCAGTGCATTACATTTCAAAGCTGATCAAAAACTAGAAGTTTTCATTACAGAAAAAGTTGAAAAATTGTCCAAAATCCACGACGGGATTATTGGTGCAGATGTAACTCTTAAACTCGAAAATGGTGACCGTCCCGAGAACAAAACAGTGGAAATTAGAGTTAAAATTCGTGGTAATGATGCAATAGCAAGCAAAACAGCCAAAACCTTTGAAGAGGGTGCCGACGATTGTATTGATGCACTCAAGAAGCAACTTCAAAAAGTAAAAGACAAGGAACGCGGCAAATAGTAAATTATGCCTATTGTATTTCAACATCATAAAAACTCTTCGGTTTCTTTTGCTTTATGGCAAATCACGGAAACTGAAGAGTTTTTTCGTTCCTATCTACAACTCACCCAACAAGATTTAGTCCGAATTGCTGCTTGCAAATTAGAGCACAAACGGTTGGAAAAGTGGGCGTGTCGTGCTATTGTGGCAGAACTAACCCAAAATCCAATAGTTTGTGTAGAGTACGATGGTAATGGTAAACCTTACATCAATAACCAGCAGATCTCTTTTTCTCACTCTCACGGAATGGCTGCCGTGGCAATCTCTCCGAAACCTATCGGAATTGATATTGAAAAAAATACAGATAGATTTCTTCAACTTTACCCTAAATTTTTAAATGATGAAGAGGTGCTTAGAATTGGAAAAAATCATGATATTGAGAAATTATGCTTCTATTGGTGCGCTAAGGAGGCTATGTATAAACTTTCGCCTCCAAATCCGTACAACTTGCGTAAAAATATCCAAATAGTTACCGAAAATAGTGGATTTATTATCGATAATGATGTGAAAAAAAAGATGATGATTGAAAGATATTCTTTTCAAAATTATCAAATTGCATTGGCAAAATGGCCACAATGATAAAATTATGGAAAGATTTTATTTTTTTTAATCGAAATGCCTCTTATTTTAGAATAATAACTATTTTTGCACCCTTAAATTTATAACGATGTTTAATGTTCCTATTTTGCTGATTATTTATAATCGCACTGAAGAGACACACAACCTTTTCCAAATTGTCAGAAAAATTGCACCCTCTCAATTATATGTGGCTGCAGATGGTCCAAATAATAATTATTGGGATGATTATAGAAAATGTCTCCGTACCCGTTGTGTTATAAAACCAGAATGGAAATGTGAACAACACAACCTCTTTTGTGATGAGCATCTTGGAAAAACCCAAATGACTTACCAAGCTATCAATTGGTTTTTTGAAAATGTATCGGAGGGAATTATCCTTTTTGATGATACCTTACCTCATCCTGACTTTTTCTATTTCTGTGAACAACTTTTAGAAAAATATCGAGATAATGAAGATGTAATGCACATTGCTGGTAGCAATTTTCTCAAAAAGCATATTGACAAGAAAAATTCTTACTATTTTTCAGCGTACTCTTACCTTTGGGGATTTGCCACTTGGAAAAGAGCTTGGGAAAGTTTCGACCTATCTATGCAAAATACAAGTGAAGAGGAATTTGCAGCTAATGTTGACCTTTACATTAAGAAAAAAAAGGTGAAGAAAAGATGGGTTAGAATCTTTAACATTTTAAAGAAACATAACCTTGATTATTGGGAATTTCAGTACAATTTTCATATATGGAAAAAATCTGGATTTTGTATCACACCTAACAATAATCTTATAAAAAATGTCGGTTTTAGTAATGGGAAACGCAAAATCAGAAGATTGATGCGTGGAACAAAACCTATTCTTCCACTAACACACCCCGAAGGCATTCGTTTGAATCGAGAAGCAGACAAAAAAGCATACCGAAAAGTGTATAAACGCGCTACTTTCAGACTCTTTAAAAATGCAATTTTCAATGCAATCGGTATCAAACCTAAAATATAATTGATATTTCTATGATTTTGAACTTTGGTATTGTAAAATTTCATAATTTTGCAATCTCTGAAATTCAAAAGTAAAATATTGGTTTTCAAGATATTAAAAGATAAACAACATATTAAAACATACCAATCTTATGCGTCCAGATTTTAGCAAAATAGATTTTAAAACCACACCTAAAGTAGATCAAGACTTTAAAGAGTGGGCAAAACAAAATGATATTGATGCGGAATGGCTTACTGCTGAGCAAATTCCTGTGAAATCGGTTTATGGCAAAGAAGACTTGGAAGGAATGGAACATTTAAATTATGCAGCCGGACTTCCTCCATTCTTACGCGGGCCATACTCTACAATGTATGTTAACAAACCTTGGACAATTCGCCAGTACGCAGGTTTCTCAACCGCTGAAGAATCTAATGCGTTCTATCGCCGTAACCTCGCGGCAGGTCAGAAAGGTTTGTCTATTGCGTTTGACTTGGCAACACACCGTGGTTATGACTCAGACCACGAACGTGTAGTGGGTGATGTCGGTAAAGCTGGTGTAGCTGTTGACTCCATTATGGATATGAAGATTCTCTTCGACCAAATTCCATTGGATCAGATGTCCGTTTCAATGACTATGAATGGTGCAGTTCTTCCAATCTTGGCATTCTATATTCTTGCTGCAGAAGAGCAAGGTGTGCCAATGGAAAAATTGACAGGTACTATTCAAAACGATATTTTGAAGGAGTTTATGGTAAGAAATACCTATATCTATCCACCACTTCCTTCAATGAAGATTATTGCTGATATTTTTGAGTTTACCTCTAAGAATATGCCAAAATTCAACTCTATTTCAATCTCTGGTTACCACATGCAAGAAGCTGGTGCAACTTGTGATATTGAGTTGGCTTACACTTTGGCAGATGGTTTGGAATACCTTCGTGCTGGCGTTAATGCAGGTATGAATATTGATGATTTTGCTCCACGCCTCTCTTTCTTCTGGGCTGTTGGAATGAATCACTTTATGGAAATTGCAAAGATGCGCGCAGCTCGTATGTTGTGGGCAAAGATTGTAAAACAATTCAATCCACAAAATCCAAAATCTTTGGCTCTTCGTACTCACTGTCAAACTTCTGGTTGGTCACTTACTGAACAAGACCCATTCAACAATGTAACCAGAACTTGTATTGAGGCAATGGGAGCGGCTTTGGGACATACTCAATCTCTCCATACCAACGCTTTGGACGAAGCCATTGCTTTGCCAACAGACTTCTCTGCACGTATTGCTCGTAATACTCAAATCTATATCCAAGAGGAAACTAAGGTTTGTAAAGAGGTGGATCCTTGGGCAGGTTCTTACTATATCGAAACCCTTACACACTTGATTGCTCACAGAGCTTGGCAACATATTCAAGAAATTGAATCTTTGGGTGGAATGGCAAAAGCTATCGAAACAGGTATTCCAAAGATGAGAATTGAAGAGGCTGCTGCTCGTAAACAAGCAAAAATCGACTCTGGAATGGAGCATATCGTGGGTGTAAACCAATACAGATTGGAAAAAGAGGACCCAATCGAAACTTTGGAAGTAGATAATACCGCAGTACGCGAAGCCCAAATCAAACGTTTGGCACAACTAAAAGCAGAAAGAAATAATGATGAGGTTAAAGTTGCTTTAGATGCTATTACCCGCTGTGCAGAAACCGGTGAAGGCAACTTATTGGCACTCTCTCTCGAAGCTGCTCGTAAACGTGCTTCTTTGGGTGAAATCTCTATGGCTATGGAGAAAGTTTTCGGTCGTTATAAAGCAAAAATTAATTTGATTACAGGCGTGTATAGTTCAGAACAAAAAGATAACGATAGCTTCAAAAAAGCTTGCGAAATGGCAGACCAATTTGCTAAGACAGAAGGTCGTCGCCCACGTATTATGATTGCAAAAATGGGACAAGATGGTCACGACCGTGGCGCAAAAGTTGTTTCCACTGGTTATGCAGATATCGGTTTCGACGTGGATATGGGACCTCTCTTCCAAACCCCAGAAGAAGCTGCAAAACAAGCCGTAGAAAACGATGTTCACGTATTGGGCGTTTCCTCTTTAGCTGCAGGTCATAAAACCCTTGTGCCTCAAGTAATTGCTGAACTTAAGAAATTAGGTCGCGAAGATATTATCGTAATTGTAGGTGGTGTAATTCCTCCTCAAGATTATGATTTCTTATATCAAGCTGGCGCTGCCGCAATCTTCGGACCTGGTTCCGTAATTAGCTCTTGCGCAATCAAAATCTTAGAAATATTAATGGAAGAATAATTATCCCTTATTATTATTCCCAATATCAATACAAGGCTGTCCAGATCTCTCTCGGACAGCCTTTTGTTTCTCAATAAACTTCTTATTTATAAATTAAGACGCTAATTTACATAGCTATTATAAAACAATATGCCACTAATGCAACGTTCTAGAAAAAAATGTGTTTCTACTGTTATTCATCATGATAAATATAAACAAACAAGTAATAATATGAAGAAAATTTTTATTTTAGCAATCGCTCTAATTTCAATTTTGAGTCTCTCTGCTCAAAAAACATCTTACCCCAATGGTACTGAACTTTCAAAAAAACCACACAAATTATTTGAGTTTTCAACTATGAATGGCTCAAAAGATGTACAACTTCTTCCTTACCGTTTGACAGGTCGTGTCTCTTCTGATGGTTTTGAAGAGAAACTTTTCCATTATGATGGCTACGGAAGAACAATTGCAATACACGAAAGCAATGACTTGGGAGAAGAGTTAATCGATTCCGTAACTTACGATGCTGCAGGTAATGCTATTAGAGTTGATGGTTGGCAAAAAATTTATTTTGAATGGACTCATGTTTATTATGTATGCTATGAATACAATGATAATCATCAAATAACACAACGTACAAACTTTAATGGCTATGGTGCTGATGATACTTTTGAACAAGGTGGCGTATATGACTATCATTATTCCGATGGCAAACTCGTTTCTCATGAGATGTACTTTGGAAATTATGGTACTCTTGGTGAAGAATGCTACTACTCTTATAATAACTTAGGACAACTTATAGAAGAGGTGTATTTGCAAGGTTTCAGCACTCTAGATTCATCAATTAAAATTGTTTATTCCTATAATGATGCTGGAAAATTAGCAAATCGTCACTTATATTACTATAGTGGTTACTCTTGGGATCTTGGAGAGTATGATGAATATCTTTATGATGAAAATGGAAATTGTATAGATCATAGTATCCGTAACGAATATGGTTCATATATTGATAGAAGATTATATGAATATAATACAGAAATTTCTGTAAATCAAATTCATACTCCATATAATGTTCCTGAAATCTATCTCCCAGAAAACTTGTCTGATGTAAACCAACGTACTATTGAACATTGGTACACTCTGGATGCAGATTATGTACTTCAATATATTTGCGATTTTGAATATATGTATAATCATACGCCTGTTGGAATTTCAGAAAATGAATCAGTTAACACAATGACAGTTTTTCCTAATCCAGCACAAGGTAGTTTAAATGTTATTATTTCGGATAACCAAGTTGCAGACGTTGCTTACATTTACGATTTTCAAGGAAAAGTTTGTATGCAGTTTGCAATGAATTCTGGAGAAAACAACATAGATTTATCAGAGCTATCTACAGGCATTTATCTCTTAAAAGTGGTAATGGAAAATGGAACACAATGTAGCCAAAAGTTCATAAAACAATAAATATAGAATAGAAGAGATTATGGCATGGTCCTCCAAGAGAAAAATCTTTTGGAGGATTTTTTTATCCTTTTGCAAGCCTATTGTGAGGTAGTATTCCCCAAATAATTTTCATCAAACGACATAATTTACCCTATGAAAAAATATGTCAGAATAATTTTTGGCACGATTATTGCTAAAATTTGCATTGTTACAATAAAAATTTAAAATTATGAAAGAAAATGCCTCTCTAATTGAAAAAACACTGCAGATGGATTCCCATTTACGGCAGTATGCTGTTTCGCTCACGATGAATCTTGACGATGCAGAAGACCTACTTCAAGACACCTATTTAAAGGTGATGCAAAACGAAAATTCGTATAAAGAAGACACCAACCTGAAAGCATGGGTAATTACCATTATGAAAAACACCTTTATCAATAATTACCGGAGAAAACAGCGTTCAAAAGTATTCATTGACCAATCTGAAGACTTGTACTATCTCTCTAATTCTGTTTCTTCCAACGAAGATAATGCAGATATGCATCTTTATTACACTGAAATCAATAAGAAGATTCAAGAGAAAAAAGAAGAACAAAAGAAACCTTTCGAAATGTTTATTGATGGTTATAAATACCAAGAAATTGCTGACGAGATGAATATCTCCATCGGAACTGTAAAAAGTCGTATATTTTTTATGCGCAAGCGTTTAATGGAAGAGTTGAATGACTACGTATCTTCTGCACGAGTTTCATAGAATTAGAAGGTTTCACAATATAAAACGATTAGAAGATGGTGGGGTTCCAATTTTTGAATCCCACTATTTTTTTATTTCTACCCACAGTTTCAACATTTAGAAGTTTTATTTTGACATCTATTCCCCAATAGAATCCACCCAATTTTCCCGTAATTGTCATTACACGATGGCAAGGAATTAGAAAGAGAATTGGGTTTCTACCCACCGCAGAGCCTACTGCACGATAAGCTCGATTTTTTCCCACTAATTCGGCAATATTGCGGTAAGTTGTTATTTTTCCGAGCGGTATTTGAAGCAAAGCATTCCAAACCTTCAATTGAAAATCTGTTCCTTTCAGATGCAATGCAATAGGCTTTACGTACTCCCAATCTTTAGTAAGAAATTCTACAAATTGTAATTGTCTATTATGGATTTTAGGAAGCAAGGCAGCATTAGGAAATCGATGTGATAACTCTATCAAAAGTTCTTTTTTAGATTTATAAACCCCAACAAAACAGATACCTTTTTGTGTATTGGCAATAAAAAATCTGCCTAAGGGTGTTTTTTGTACTGAATAAAAAATTGTCAATTTTTTTTGGGAATCATCTGCTGTAAAAGGAATTATTTTAACCCAATCATTATGAGTTCTACCAGCATTATATTTTAACTGACATTTCATAAAATCTCCGTAAAAAAATTAATGAAGCAAAGATAAAACATTTTGCAACATACCCCTTTGATATTTGGATTAAAATTGATATTTTTGCAAAAAAAACGAATGCGATTGGGAAAATTGTTTCCAAATGGTTTTAATAAGTCTCATCTGAGATGGAAACTTATTGATACGTATATCATTAAGAAGTTTCTATTCTCATTCTTTTTTGCCATTTCGCTACTCATGACCATTATAGTAGTATTTGATTTTTCGGAGAACATTCAACGTTTTCTTGACAATGGTCTCTCTATAAAATTAATCCTAACAGGATATTATCTTAATTTCATTCCATACTTTATCAACCTTTTTATTCCTCTTTTTGCATTTATCAGTACTATTTGGTTTACCTCACGTTTATCGAACAACAATGAGATAATCTGCATTTTAAATGGAGGAATAAGTTTTTATAGAATGATGTTACCCTATGTTGTAGGAGCAATCATCATTGCTTTTCTTTCCATTTTAATGTCTAATACGCTTGTTCCTAAAACCAATGCCAACTTAGATGCCTTTAAGCGCGAATATATGGGCAAACGAGTAATTCCAAGTACAAGCATACACATTCGCAATAGTGCCAACTCCTATATTTTTGTAGATCGATGGAACAAGGAGTTGAAACAAGGGTACCTATTTACTTACGAAGAGTTAGGGTTATCCTCATTCAAGAAACGTATTACTGCCCAGAATATCCATTACGACAATGAACAGCATCGTTGGGTTTTACACAACTACAAAATCCGCACCATACGTGCAGGCGAGGAGATTTTTACCACAGGTGAGATTATGGATACTGTTTTCAATATTAAGCCTCTTGACTTAAATCAAGATGAACATTATAGCGAACAGATGACTTACCGCGAACTGGTACAATATATTCGCACGGAGAAAGAGCGGGGAACGGGTTTGGCCAAATACTATATTATAGAGAAACATCGGCGTTTGGCGAATGCTTTCGGCACACTTATTCTTACCCTATTAGGATTAGGCGTTGCGGCAGAAAAATCGCGGCGCGGCGTTGGAGTTCACATCTTTTTCGGGTTGGCATTAGCATTTACATTTATCTTTTTCCAACAAATTTCCAACGTTTTTTCAGTTTCTGGTTCCATTCCTCCTGGATTAGGGCCTTGGATTCCCAACATTATATTTACATTTATATGCTTTTTCATTTTAAGAAATACCACCAAATAACATTATGAAACAAAACATCACCCTTATCAGCGATTGGCGAATTAAAGACCCTTATTTGTCTCTTTTCAAGAATCAATTAAACCAAGAAATTCCTGACAATCTGACGTATGATATTTCGCATGGAATTGCTTTTGGCATGATATCTCAAGCCGCTTTCATCTTAAAAAACTCCTATTCACAATTCCCTGAAAAAAGTATCCATATTATATTAGTTGCCAATTCGTTCAACTCAGCAAAAACTCCTATTTTAGTAGAATATGACAATCACTATTTTTTAGGTGAAGACACAGGAATTTTCTCTTTAATTGTAAAAAATGCCCCCTATAAGGCTTATAAATTTCGATTTTTACCCAAAGAGAAAGATTTTCTCAGCAACCTTATTTTGATGGCAAAATGGGCTAGTAATGAAGACCTTAACAATAATGTTGTTGAATATAATGAGATGAAAATTCAACATAGTGAGGAGTACTCATACTACAAATCTGACCATACCATTTCAGGCAAAATTGTCTATATTGATGCATACCACAATGCTATCACCAACATTCCGGCAGATATTTTTCGGGATTTGACCAAAAACAAAACCTTTAAAGCTACTATTGGAGAGTTTGACCAAATTGTAGTACATAGATTTCACGAATATTACAATGCCCAAGAGCCAGAGATCTATTTGGTTGCCAACAGAATGGGCTACATAGAAATAACGATGTATAATGGCAATGTTTCCATCTTGGCAAACCTACAACTTAATGATAAAATTAATATCACGATAAATTGATAAAACTCAGAATATGAATAAATTAACAGCAATTTCCCCTATTGACGGCAGATATTACAATCAGTTATCTGCATTATCAGAATATTTTTCAGAATACGCATACATTCGTGCTCGTGTTTTGGTTGAAGTTGAATATTTTATTGCATTATGTGAAATTCCACTTCCACAGCTCAACGACTTTCCAACTGACAAAATTTCCGATTTAAAAAAACTATATCTTAATTTTTCGGAAGAGGACGCCACACGGATTAAGGATATTGAAAAGATTACCAATCACGATGTGAAGGCTGTTGAATACTTTTTAAAAGAGAAATTTGACCTTCTTTCGTTAAGTAATTGGAAAGAATTTATCCATTTTGGATTAACCTCTCAAGACATCAACAACACCTCTATTCCCTACTTGATGCACAAGTTCAACGAAGATATTTTGCTTCCGAAATTAGCTGAAATTCAGGAGAAAATATTAGCGAACGCGAAGAGTTGGGCATACATTCCATTGTTGGCGCGCACACACGGACAACCAGCGTCACCTACCTCAATGGGAAAAGAATGGTACGTATTTTACGAAAGAATTGCCAACCAAATAGAGCTATTGAAAGAGATACCTTTTTGCGGAAAATTTGGTGGAGCAACAGGTAACTTCAATGCACACCACATTGCCTATCCAGAAATTGATTGGGTTGATTTTGCCAATCGATTCTTAGAAAAATCCTTAAATTTGAAACGTCTTCAAACCACAACTCAAATTGAGCACTATGACAATATGTCAGCCTATTTTGATGCAGTTAAAAGAATCAACAATATTTTGATGGATTGTGATAGAGATATTTGGACCTATATTTCGATGGAATATTTCAAGCAGAAAGTAAATCCTAATGAAGTAGGTTCTTCAGCTATGCCACACAAAGTGAATCCAATTGATTTTGAGAACTCTGAAGGTAACATCTGCGTTGCCAATGCATTATTTGAAGGGTTATCGACAAAACTTCCAATTTCTCGTTTACAACGCGACTTAACTGATAGTACAGTTATCCGTAACGTTGGTGTCCCATTGGCACATAGCATGATTGCTTACAACTCTTTCCTTCGTGGACTTGGCAAGTTATTGCTCAACGAAGAAGCGATTCACAACGATTTAGAGCGCAATTGGGCAGTAGTTGCAGAAGCGATACAAACCGTACTTCGTCGCGAAGGTTATCCGCAACCATACGAAGCACTCAAAAACTTGACTCGGGGAAAATCGCACATTGACCAAACGCTCATTGCACAATTTATAGATTCGCTTGAGATTACAGACGCATTGAAAGCAAAACTTAAAGAGATTACCCCACACAACTACTTAGGCATACTTCCTAAAGAGATTGCATAAAGGCAGTAAAGATAGAAATTACGGGCGGAGCAGAGAATCTAACATTACGACTAATGCTTCGCCTTTTATATTTTCGGCAATTATGGTTCCTTCTGGATCGAGCAGAAGATTATAAGGAATACCTTTTAGATGGAACGGAATCTTCTCGCACAGCGGAGAATTTTCCCCTTTAAGGTCATTTACATTTATCCAACTCATATTTAGCCGCTGCAACATTGAGAGCCACAACTCTTTATCTGTATCGACAGAAATTCCATACATTCTGAAATTATAAGCAGAATAGTTGTCATATAGTTTTTGATAGCACGCAAGTTCATATTCCACAGCGTCGGAATGAGCACTCCATAAACTGAGTAAGAGATAATTTCCGCGCAACGCCCTTGTAGAGTAAAACTGACCTATAGTATCAGGAAGTGAAATATTTTCCAATTTTTTACCGACTTTCACCTTCTCTAACAGTGATTTGTCGTGTTGAAACTGTTGAATTTTATCATCAATTTTATTGATAAAAGGATGATTTTGTACAGATTCATCGAGAAGTGTAATATAATTAGAACAAAATTCAGAATCTATATATTCTTTTATAAACCAACAACTTACAATACTTTTATTATACTTTTTCACTCTTTGCAACAACAAATCGTTATATTTTTCCACACTATCTTGGCGTGCTTTTTCGCGTTCGACAGCGGTAATTGTATGATTTTTCTCTAACGAATCTAGAGCTGCTTGCCTTCGATAAAAAAATTGCATATATTCGTTACATAGCCATTGAGATGGAGAACCCATAACTATATTATCGCGAGAATTGCAAGCGAGCAACACCTCCATAACAATATTATCCGCATCTACAAATAAGGGAATTGCTTTTCCGTTCCATTCCACTTGGAAGAGTTTCGTTTGAGAAATTGTATCAGCAAAGGTAAAAGTTCCATCAGGTGTCACACGACAAGAGTCTGATATACAGAAATTTCCTACACTATCCAACGTTTTAAGATATACCCAAGGAGAAAAAGGTACCATATTAGAAGAATCGGTTTGACAAATTTCCACAACTCCTTTTATTGTATAGGTGAACTCTTTTTTATTACCACAACTTGTTAAAAGAATCGTGATTAGTAAGAGTAAGTAATTAATTTTCATCAAATGATATTTCATCAATAAATTCACTAAAATTGATAAACTGAGACCTTTAGCATGTGTTTTTGTTTTAAAACTTGCAAAAATACAAAATCTATTTGAAAGTTCTATAAATAAGGCAATAAAAAAGGGGACGCAGACGCATCCCCTTAAGTGTATTGATAATTCAGAAATTATCTCTTTACAAATCTCTTTGTTACCATTCCTTCAG
>CALGTS010000050.1 GCA_937901925.1 uncultured Bacteroidales bacterium
GCGGCTGGGACGGAACGTACAACGGCAAGCGCATGCCTTCGACCGACTACTGGTACGAAATTGACATTGACGAGATAGACAAGACATACGTCGGCCACTTCACCCTGATTTCTGAGTGATGACGGCGAAGTAGATGAAAAATGCCGCCTCCTATATTAGGGGGTGGCATTTTTATTAAGCATGATAAAGCATTAAGTTGTGATACCTCTGGGTACAAATAAGAAGCTGTTTAAATTTATCTAAAATATTTTGTTAAGCATCAAAAAACAGAAGGCTAATTGAATCATGGCCACCGCAGTTTCTGCATGAAACTCATAGTCGATAGCCAACCTTCTAAAGTTTTCCTGCCAAGCGAAAGACCTTTCTACAATCCACCGTTTGGGCATCACTTGGAATTTAGAGGGGCACTCGTCAGGACGGAGCACCACCTCCAACTCGCACCCCAAAGTGGCTTTTAGCGTGTCGGACAAACGCTTGCCTCTGTACCCTCCAACGGCGATGATTGCGTTTACTATGCTTCTGAGAGAATATTTGCGCTTTCGCACTTGCACACCTAAAACTTTTTATATAACTTGCCACTGATTATCAGTGAGATTTGTTGGATAATGAGTCATTTCTTTATTTTTTTGTACTCTTAAAGTTGCGAAAAATTATTCACTTATCAAACTGACAATCAATATTTCAAGTGTGATTTTGAGAGTTTTTTCAACCTCTCAATTTAGTTTTGAATTAAATTTAAACAACTTCTAAATCAGATTTAATAAAGTATATAGGTGATAAGTTGAAGAAAGGTTCCTCTGTTCTAATCATATGGTAGAGTAAACGGCAAGGTGAATGGTTTTGAACACCGTCAGAAATGCAATAAAGGTGGATATATAAAGAATAATAAAACCAGCGGAGGAATTATTGGAAACGACAATGAATGGTATTGGAGTGATATAAAAAATGTAACAATATAATATATAGAAACTTATGAAGGTGATTAGTGTAAGGATAACAGTAATATTGCTGTTGCTATTGGGTGTTTTTAACAATGTATGCTCGCAAAACTCAGTTTCCGAATTGTTAAGCAAATTCAAACAAATTGATTTGCCATTAAAGGAAATAAGCACCATTGTTACTTATGATTCGTTGGATAACGTGTGGCTTAATAGTTATTTATTTCCTCGTGATGGAAAGAAAACTATTATTCCTAATGTTATTAGCACAAAGGGAGAATTAATAAGACATAGCTATACAGGTCGTTATCCTGAAGAAAACGAAGAATTTGGTTTTTATGGTAAAAAAATTAGCTATCACCATCGTATTGATGCTATTGGATATGTTGTACTGTCTGAAAAATATTGGTCGATAATAATTCGAATAGAATCAACAGAAAGCATTTTTTATGATATCTGGAATATAGATAAATCAACTTTGAAACCTATTTCGCAAATATGTTTGTTTTATGGTTTCAAAGAATCATGGAACAAATCCTCAATAAATTATGTAGAGGTAGAGTCTGAAATTACGCAGGACGGATCTATTGTATGGCATAGTAATCAGCGAGGCTTGCATACTTATAGAACATGGGAAATTGATGAAGAAACAGGTTTGTTTAAAGTAGAAACGGAACGCCAAGAAGGCGAGTTTGAATATTGAGGATAACCATAAGTTTAATAGTAGCATTTAATAGTTGGTTGTGAGTAATTTAGGTTTGTGTTAAAAAAAACTAAATTGCAAAAAAAACTATATAGAGGCGTAACACGTTATGTCTCCCAACTACTTGCCAAACACGCTGAATTTGTATATCTTTGTAAAAACTTAAAAGCAGAAATTATGGGCTTATATCTGAATCCGAATGCGGATGCGTTCCAAATGGGCTTGAATACAGAGATTTATGTGGATAAGTCTCTTA
>CALGTS010000051.1 GCA_937901925.1 uncultured Bacteroidales bacterium
TGACGTTCACCACGGTCAATGCCTATAATGTGCAAATCATCGCTTTGGCGGATGTATTCGTTGACCAATATGTTGATATTATCATTTCCTGTACTTTTGAAGTTCATTGTAATCGGCACATGGAATTGGAATTTATCTACTGTATAGCGTTTATCTTTCACCAAATCATACTTGAAAGTACTTTGTTTTTTCTTGTTCAAAGCATTCTTATTATCCATTGGTTGAGTTGCTGGATGCGTTGGTTTTTCAGACACAATGCTTGATTTGCGGAAAAAGACCTCTGCTTGTCCGTTCAGTTTATACACAACATCGGCTAAATTTTTTTCATCGAACAACATCTTCCAATACAGTGTATGAAGATTTGGTGTGCCTTTGCTATAGGGTGAAAAATCCTTATTATATATTTGGAATAGATAGATTTTTCCCTCTTCTACAAGTGAGTTGACATAGTCAACAGAAACATTACGGAATGAGATATTATATAAAAACAGATTTATTTCTGAGTAAAATTCATCAACAGATTCGTAAGAGTTAATTTTACTTTCAGTTTTGAATAAAGAAATATCATATATCATTGTACTTTTATACTGAGACAAAAAGCGCAAACAGAATTGTATCCATTTGGTCAATGCATCTTTATATCCTTCTTTATCTCCTGTTTGTCTTAAATAATCTATTTGAAATTTCTTTTTCCCATTGTACAACAAATTATTTAATTCAAATTCTTCTTTTGTTATTATAAACTCAGAATCAAAAACATCCTTTTTAATAATAAAAGGTCCCGAATAATTCGAAAAATGGGATTTTACATCTTTCAATTGAGTCGTACATTTAGGTACCATTGTAGTCAAATCTTTGAAAAACTTATACTCCATTTTTTCGTAACATTCCCCACTTATCGGCATATTTTTAACATCAAATACGCGGTTGTATTTTTTATTCATAATAGCCAAATAGTACAAACCATCTTTACGAAGAATTATAGTTGTATTTGCTTGCTCTTTATTCAAGTCCCAGCCATCCATCAGTGTGGAGTTCTCAAAGTTCAGTTTTATCTTCTCAGTTGAATATGGTTTGCGTGTCATGTAGTTGCGCACCATATTGTAAAGAGGTGTAATCTTATCCAACTCCTCCCACAAAGCAGCAAATTCGCCATAGAATTTTTCATCCTTCTCTGGTTCTGTACCATCGCCCAACAATGGCTTGACAAAATGTTGAAGCGCTTTAATTGCATCTAATAAGTTCTTTATTTTTTCAACATTCACCTTGTCTTGCGCTAAATTCTTTCCAGAATAAGGGGTGTTCAATAAATCCTTTACCTCTGCGTAAGCATTTTCTATTTGAGTGAACAAGTTTTCCTTTTTTACCGACTCCGTCTCAGCAGTTCCTAAAGTGGCGAAATAGGTATGTAGGGTATTTTGCTCCTCTGAATTTTGTTTTTGCACACCCTGATTAATCAATGCGATAGGAACGCTTCCTTGGGATTTTATTATTTTTTTCAATCGTTCTTCATAGACTTCTTCAGACTCCTTAGACTTCTTCTGTACCTCTTTTTTTAGTTGTTCTAACAATGCTTTCGTAATTACGCCCCAATGCCCAAATGCTTTCTGAGATATATCGGTCATCTGTTCGTCATTACGGATATAAATTTTAGTAAGATCGTAATTAGACAACGAAAGCAACAGTTCTTTTAAAGAATGTTCTCCCTCTTTTTTGCGATTGAAAACCTGTTCGTCCAAATCTTGATAAGCTTTCTGAATCGCCTCCAAAACTTTTTCGTCTGACTGGAATTGCTCTGGCAGCCAAGAAATTGCATTTCTATCACTTAATATTTGTTTGTAAAGAGGTTTGAGTTTTGGAAGTCGCGCTGATTTGTCTTTTTGTTGTTGGTTGTAAAGGTTGATGTATTCATTCAACCCTTTAATCTTCGTTCCATCTTCCAGCGTTTTTCCTCCTACAACAGCATTATAAACATCTATTTGTGTTTGAGTAAGTACAATATTGTAGTAATCGAGA
>CALGTS010000052.1 GCA_937901925.1 uncultured Bacteroidales bacterium
TTGTGTTTTCTGGTGTCAGCGTATTGACAGTATGCACCTTTATGCCGCCTTTTTTCCTACGCTCTTAGGGTGCCTGCCCACGATGATAACATGTCATGTTTTCCAATTTTGCTAATTCGGAAAAGAATCCTATTTTTGCAAATTTAAAAATAAGTCATTTTTTAGGTGTAACTTTGATTTATGAATATGAAAGAGATTCAAATTCGTAAGGCGGAGAGAGGTGATGCCGAATTGATTGCCGATGTTGTCGGTATGGCGTTGGATTATGAACCGAAGCAACATCCTCTCCATCCTGTTTTTTTAGAGCTTGCGGGTAGGGAAGTGGCACAATATAGTTATCGTAATGCGCTTGTTGCGGAGGTGAACGGTGTGGCAGTCGGCGCTATTGTTGGCTATGATGGCGCACGCTTGCACGAGTTGCGTCAGCCAATCTATCCGCTGATTAGGCAGCATCTTGGTAAGGAAATAGAAATTGAGGAGGAAACTTCCGCTGAAGAGTTTTATATCGATTCTGTGGCAGTATTGCTCGGTTATCGTAGTTTGGGTATTGGAAGGCAACTGCTTGAAAAAATGCGTGATAAGGCTTTCGGAGAAGGGCATTCTCGGGTGGGATTACTTGTAGATATGGAAAACCCGCGTGCCGAGAAGCTCTATCGTTCGCTTGGTTTCGAACGGGTGAATCCCACAACTTTTCTTGGACATCCGATGTGGCACTTGCAAGTTGTGAAGAAGTAGAGCGATAAGAAGACGCAATCCGATTTGCGTTAGGGATTGCAGCGGTTATGAGCGCCGGAAAAGGCTTGAGAATTTAGAACTTAAGAATTAGAAATTGGAATTTAGAGAAAAGTTGATGCGAGAGAAAGAGGCGCGAAATTTGAGCGGAAAGCCCGACGGCGAGTGCAAGGAATTGTGCGAAAGATAAGCCGGAACGCCCAAATAAAAATACAGAAAATTGTCACAGGTGGGAATCAAAAGTAAAATTTAGTTTGAAGAGGCTCGAAAAATAGGTTTGAAAAATTGAAATGAAATTGGTGAAAGGAGATTGTTTCTATTTTTGTGGCAGTTATAAAGGTGAGAAAATTTTGTAAAATTGTTTTCAAGTTAACTTTAAATTTTTTGCTTTATGAAACGAGTTTTTGTTACTGGTGGAGCGCACGGAATTGGAAAAGCGATTGTGGAGGCGTTCTGTGCTAAAGATTGTCGAGTAGCGTTTTGTGATATAGATGAGCAGCGTGGTGAGCATCTTGCGGCAGAAACGGGCGCGCATTTCTTTTCCCTTGATGTGTGTGATGTGTGCGCATTAGAAACCTGTGTGCAGAGGCTTTTTGCGGAGTGGGGCGACCTCGATATTATTGTGAATAATGTCGGAATTGGAGGTTTTGAGCCGATTACAGAAACTTCTGTTGAGCAATTTGAGCGAGTGTTGAATACCAACCTGCGCAGTACGTTCATCACTTCACGAATGTTGGCAATTCATCGGAAGAAACAGAATCAGCAAAATCCGTATGGACGAATTATCAACTTATGCTCAACGCGTTACCTTCAGAGCGAGGCAGGCACTGAGGCGTACGCAGCTTCCAAAGGCGGAATCTGGTCTATAACGCATGCTTTGGCTGTTTCACTTGCTCCTTTTCATATCACTGTCAACTGTATTGCGCCAGGCTGGATAAGCGTTAACGAGGAGGAGATTTTACGTCCTGAAGACCATGAATTTCATTTGTCGGGTAGGGTTGGAAAAGCCGATGATATAGCTCGTGCTTGTCTCTTTCTATGCGAAGAAAATAACGACTTTATCAACGGACAATGCATTACCATTGATGGAGGTGTGACGAAAAAGATGATCTATCCAGAAGAATGATTATGAAGGCTCTGATAACTTTTTGTACATTTTTATTATTGATATTTTCTATTGAAATGAGTGCACAATCTAAATACGCAATAAACGAGGATTTTAAATCAGCATGTCGGATAACGCCGCCGCTCGGTCGCGGGGTACTTCGCATTGGCAATGCTTTCCTTACCGCAATGCCCAAAGGAATGCGTTCAGACAAGCAGTTGAGCATCCGCAAGGTTAAGATCACCTCTTCGGTCGATGGCGAATCGGTGCGTGCTTGGATAATAGCGCCGAAAGTAAACAAAGAGAAGTTGCCAGCAATACTCTTTCTGCATGGTGGTGGCTTCGTGTTCAAAGCTGCGCCGTACCACTATGACCTTGCCAAGAGTTATGCGCTCTGTGCCAATGCCGTGGTTGTGCTGCCCGATTATCGGATGGCATATAATAACAAATATAATGTTCCGCTGCAGGATTGCTGTGATATGTGGCATTGGCTGCTTGCCAATGCTGATGCGTTGGGAATTGACAGTGCAAAACTCGGTATCGTTGGTGACTCCGCAGGCGGATTTCTGGCAGTAAAAACGGTATTGTGGGCGACCGACCATCAGTTGACGCTGCCAGCAAAACTGATGTTGGTGTATCCCGTTATCGACTGCACAATGCGAACGTTAAGTATGAAGCGGTTCACTGATACGCCCGTTTGGAATGCCGAACTTAATCGGAAGATATGGAGTTATTATCTGCAGGAAAATCACGAAACCTCGCTCTTGGATTTTTCTCCGCCGCAATCTTTTCCGGCAACATATCTTGAAACGGCAGAATTTGATTGTTTGCGCGATGAAGGCGACCTGTTTGCCGAAATGTTGCGTGCCTCGGCGGTGCCGGTTCAATACACCACCACACAAGGAACGATGCATGGTTTTGATATGGTGCAGAAAAGCAAAATTACGATTGAACAAGTTGAAAACCGTTGTCAATGGCTAAAAACGTGGTGAGTTTTGTTTTTATGCACTACTCGAGTGACAAAGTCAGTACAAACGAAAAATAAGAATATTCTCGCCACTGCGGTCATACACCGTTGCCTTGCCATACTCACGGATTTGTGTCAGCAACCGCTCAGTAGCTTGTGCGTCGCCATTGAGTAGCGTTTGCAGGTTGGCCTGTTGTTGCTCAAAATCCAACGACGTGCCCACTAAAACATCAAACGCACCCGAAACCTTTTCAACGACGTTGGTGATAGACTCAAAACTCAGTGCGATTTTTCCTATTTTTTCAAATTTTGGAGTTGCTGCTTCTATATTTTGCTTCACTCTGCCAACAAAATCATTCAACTCCGCCATAACAGGAATGGAGTTACCGTTAACATTTATCACAAAATTTATCACATTACTACTCATCATATTAAAAAAATATATATCTTTGCAGCATTAAACAAAAGGTTGTGTTATGATTATTATTGCTATTCTTTTTTGGGTTTTTGTTTTGTGGGGATTTTTCGATTTTGCTGAGAAGCATGGTGGTAGTGGAGGGGCAAACCCTTTTAAACGTCTTCGCTAATCCTTTCCCTTCTTTCCTCCAAACATAGCGGCTAATAGTTCTGCTTGGTTTCTCAGTCGGAACTGTTCCAACCACACCGCTTGGCAATAGGCTTGGACAAAGTGTAGGTTGTCCATTTTTTCAGGATTTTCTCCCAAATTTGCTTTTATCAAGGCACCCATCCGCATCAGTTCCGACGAGGTGTCGTCATCGGAACCGATGGTGAAAATCGTCAGTAAAATGATACAGATTTGAAGGGTTGCATATTGTATTTTGACCTACTTTTGTGGGCAGAAAATTCGGAGAAAATGATACTTGTAGATTCTGTGAAATCAAAATTTTCTATTTTGCATTTTAGATTGTATCTGTTTGAGTGATTTTGACTGTATCTTATTATTAATTAATAATCTTAATCTTGTGATATGAAAAATGTTTTAATCTTTTTAGGCGGATTTGTTTCTGGCGTTGTAGTTCTCTTTCTGTTTTCTTTTCTTCTTACCAGAGGTGGCGGAATGGGAAAAACCTATTTTGACCAACCTGGTGAGTGTATGAGTTCAAACTCTTTCGAAGTAATGCAGGTGATAGATGAGAATCACGCATTGGCACACGAAATAACAGATGGATATTCGTTTGATGCGCTTCTAGTTCTTTTGGAAGGTGAAGAGGGAACTGCATTTTATGATGATCAGGTTGTGGAAGTTCCTGACGGAATGTGTGCCCGTCATATCGGCACATACAAATATCAGACGAATGGTAAAATAGAAAAAACGGTTCCGATAGTTTCTTTTATGAGATAGTTTTTGCAATGCGCATATATGGAAAAAAGGTATAATTTTGCACCTCTAATCTGAAGAATGATGTCTAAAGAAGAGTTGCTGTCGATTGTGTCCCAATTTGAAATAGCGGGCACAATTGCCGATGTGCGCAATTGGGGTGCGGGGTTTATCAATGACACTTTCCTCGTGCGAACTTACGGCGCGCAGTTCGACTATATTCTGCAACGCAAGAATCGGCGTGTGTTCCCCGATATTCCTGCGATGATGCAGAATATTGTGGATATTACTGCGCATATCAAGACTAAAGTTGACGATCCATTGCGTGAAACACTGACAGTTGTGCCAACGAAAGATAGAAAATATTTCTATTTTGATGGAGAGCACTATTGGGCAATGGTTGTTTACATAGAAAACTCAATAACTTATGATTCAGTAGAATCTTCCTCAATTGCATATTGCGGGGGTGTAGGAATAGGTCGCTTTCAGAATTTGTTGGCCGATTTCGACAAACAGTTGCACGAAACCATTCCTGGTTTTCACAATATCTGTTTCCGTTTCGGTCAGTGGGAGGAGGCTTTGTCAGCCGATAGGGTAGGACGCGTACGCCATTTAAAACGCGAAATCGATGCAGTTGAAGTGCGTCGCGAGGAGATCCTCCGTTTCTGGCAGAAGATTGAATCTGGGGAGATTCCGAAAAGAGTTGCTCATAATGATACAAAAATCAGTAATATACTTTTTGATAAGCATACAAAAAATCCTCTTTGCGTTATCGATCTAGATACAGTGATGACCTCCACATCGCTCTATGACTTTGGCGACGCCATTCGTTCATATACTAATACGGGTAAGGAAGATGATAACTATTTGGACAATGTGTCTATGGATTTGGAACGTTTTCGTGCGTTTGCGGAAGGCTATCTTTCGGAACAGAAAAGTTTGAATTCAATCGAGTTACAATGGTTGGCATTTTCAGCGCGCTATATTACTTATGAGCAAGCGCTTCGTTTTCTGATGGATTACATAAATGGGGATACTTACTACAAAATTGCTTTTCCAGAGCACAATCTGATTCGGACATGCGCACAACTTCACCTTCTTGAAAGTATGGAGGAACAGTACGATGCAATGTGTGCTATTATTTTAGAACTTAGTTGATATAAATGATTAATAAATAGTAGATTATGCGTAAAAATTTCAAATCTCAAAGTTGGCTTTATCCTATGCCTGTGTTGATTGTAGCGGCATACGACGAACACGGAAATCCCAATGCGATGAATGCAGCGTGGGGAGGTATTCACACTGATGAAATGGTAGGTATTTGTCTCTCTGAAGGACATAAAACCACAAAGAATATTCTGCAAGCTAAGGCGTTTACCGTCAGTATCGCTACGGCAGCTCAGTTAGTGGCGTGCGATTATGTCGGCATTGTGTCAGGCAATAGCGAGCCAGAGAAATTTTCCAAGGCGGGTTTTACGGTAGAGCGTTCGGAGTTTGTCAATGCACCGCGGATTGCGGAACTGCCGATGACCTTGGAGTGCGAGTTGGTAAGTTACGATGAGGAAAGCAATCATCTTGTGGGAAAAATTGTCAATATTAGCGCTGACGAGTCGATACTTACTGATGGCGCCATCGACGTACGCAAACTTCGCCCCATCACCTACGATCCTGTCGGTCACAACTACTTAGCGCTCGGGGAGATTGTTGGCAAGGCTTTTTCAGATGGAAAAAAGTTGAAATAAATTTCAATTTGACGGAAGTTGTCAAAAGAGGAATCTATTTTTGCGGAGAGAAAAATAATTAGTTGATGTAGATTTCTGCGTTCTAATTGGCAAAACTTATTCTGTTTAATATGTAATTTATTGATTATGAAGAAAATTTATTTGTTTTTATTCTTTGGAGCTTGCTGTTTGCAAATGCCGTAGGACAAGATTCTGCCTCAGAAATTACAGTTTCTAATGCGGAAGCAGTTCCAGTATGGGATTCTCTTATAATGGATAAAATGGAAATTATTCATAATAGGATTGAAAATCTTGTTCCTCGTTATAAAATGTATATGACTGAGAATATTTATAATTTGATAAAACTGAATACGGCAACGGGGCAATTGTGGCAAGTTCAATATGGTGTGGGAGATACAGATGCATTAACAGTGGCAATTGATAATTCTTCTCTGTTATATAGTTGGGAACCGGAAGTGCCTGGCAGATTTGATTTATATCATACGCAGAATATGTATAATTTCATTTTGATTGATAACGATACCGGACGAACTTGGCAAGTTCAGTGGAATACCTCGTCAAGTAAAAGATTTAGACAGAGGATTTATTAATGTAATTAAAGTTGTAAATTCAGGCGATTTCTCTTTTTTAGTTTAAAAAGAAATCCAATCAGTTATTGGATTATTTTGTATTTTTGCAAATTCGGTTACTGAGATCTTGTGTTAAGAAATCTTATAGATGAAATAAGTAATAATCGCTCTTGTTATAAAATATTACAGGTATGGCAATACAAGATGATAGAAGAAATTTGTACAACGAATTTCTCAAAACTTTTCCTTTGGAGAATCTAAATAATCTTCCTATTGAACAATATACAAACTTGGATAATACATCTTTCTGTTATTGGTTAGAGATAAAAACAGTTAGTTTGGGTTCAGTAAAAGGTGGTTCATCTTTTAAATTTGGAATTTATGAGTATCAAAAAAGGCCAACCGATAGTCGTATGGTATTTGATGATAGGTATGCTTGGTACAAGAAATATGCTGCAGAAACGTCTGAAAACGCGTATGAAATCGTTCGCGAAGAGATTGTGCGAATTGCAAACTTTGCAAGAGAGGGCAAGTTTGAAGAAATTGATGATTTGATGGTTTTTGGTGACGTTTGTAAGTGGAAAATCGCTTTTCTATATTCAAATGAAACATTGGTGCCTATTTATCAGCGTAATATGCTTTCTAAAGTGGCAGTTGCTTTAGGAATGGAACTTCATTCACAGGTTAAGATTTCAGAACTCCAAAAGTTTATAATGGATAAAAAAGGAGATAAAGACCTGTTCGAATATTATGATGAATTGCTTCATGTTGATAATGAAGAGAATACAGTTTGGCTTTATGCGCCAGGAGAGAATGCTAAATTGTGGGATGAGTATGTTGAGGAAGGAAAAATCTATTTGGGTTGGGATGAGTTGGGAGATTTGAACCAATATGTGTCACGGGAGGCAGTAACAGATGCTTTAAAGGAAAAACGTGGAACTAGTAAAAATGATAGTTTAACAATTTGGAACTTCATTCAAGAAATGCAGGTAGGAGATGTGGTTTATGCCAAACGTGGAAGAAAGATAATTCTGGGACGTGGAGTTGTTACAAGTGATTATTACTATGATGCACATAGAAATGAATATCGTAATGTAAGAAATGTGGATTGGGATCTTGTTGGAGAGTGGACAATAAATACTAGGATGCCGATAAAGACTTTGACAAAAGTTACGCATAGTTCGCACTTGGTTGCACTTAATTCCGTAGTAGAGAATAACGAGGAACGAGTGTTGGATAATACAATTTCAGAAAATTATTGGTGGTTAAATGCTGACCCCAAAGTGTGGACGCTGAATGATTGGAAGATAGGTGAAGAGGTTGACTATACTTTATATAATGAGAATGGAAATAAACGCCACATTTTTCAGAATTTTTTGGATGCTAAAAAAGGAGATTCTGTAATCTGCTACGAAGCTTCTCCAACGAAACAGATTCTTTGTCTTGCAGTTGTTTCGAGGTCTAGTGATGGTAAGAGTATCCTCTTTAAAAAAACAGAATCACTATCAAATCCAATAGATTATGAATCGATAAAAAATATTACAGAACTGCAAAATATGGAGTTTCTGAAAAAAGTTTCAGGTTCCTTTTTCAAATTGACGAATGAGGAGTATGACGTTTTGATGAAACTGATTCGAAAAACAAATGAATCACCAAAAGTAGTTGTGGCGGAGAAATATTCTGTTGACGATTTTCTGTCAGAGGTCTTCATTTCTTCCGAAGATTATAATCATCTGAAGAATCAGTTGTTAAGAAAGAAGAATATTGTTCTTCAAGGTGCGCCAGGAGTAGGTAAAACATTCTGTGCCAAACGTCTCGCATATTCTATTATGGGAGAAAAGAATGAAAAGAGAATCGCATTTGTGCAGTTTCATCAGAATTATTCATACGAAGATTTTGTTGAAGGATATCGGCCTCAAAAGGATGGTTTCCTTTTACAAAAAGGGATATTCTATAACTTCTGTAATCAAGCAAAAAACAATCCTAACAAGGAATATTTCTTTATTATTGATGAAATTAATAGAGGCAACTTGTCAAAGATTTTTGGTGAACTGCTGATGCTTATCGAAAAAGGTTATCGTGGTGAAGAGATAACGTTGGCATATAGCGGAGACCGATTTTATGTGCCGGAAAATATATATCTAATTGGTATGATGAATACGGCTGACCGTAGTTTGGCAATGATTGATTACGCCCTCCGTCGTCGTTTCAGTTTCTTTAATTTGAAACCCGCTTTCCAATCGGAACTCTTCCTCGCCAAGTGTCGTAAACTGCAAAATGAAAAGTATGGTCGGTTAGTCGATGAAATTATGCGGCTGAATAAAGCTATTGAAACCGATGATTCACTCGGAGAAGGTTTTGAAATAGGTCATAGTTACCTGTGTTTTAATAATGAAAATGAAGTAACGGACGAGTGGCTTCATTCAGTAGTAAACTATGATATTATTCCTATGTTGCAGGAATATTGGTTCGATAGTCGTGAAAAGATTAATAAATGGACTGAGGCGTTAAATAAGGTGCTAAATGACTAATAATAAGATTCTAATCCGGAATATCTATCATATGCTCTCTTATGCTTTTCAGGAGTTAAAGAGAAATAATTATGAAGATATTGAAGAAGAGGAGTTTGAGCAGGTATTTGACTTGTTTGCTGAAATCCTTTATCGGGGTGTTTCTATGCAGTTGAAGCAGGGGTTATATAGGACGTATTTAGAACGGAATGAATCATTCTCAACTTTGCGAGGTCGTCTGAATATAAATGGCACAATAAGGAATAGAATACAACATCGACCTGTGTTGAGTTGTGAATATGATGAATTATCGGTAAATAATCTGTTCAATAGGATTCTTAAAAGTACAATAGTTTTGTTGGTTCAAAGTCGTGAACTGCAAGCCAAACGAAAAAAACAGTTGAGGTCAATCTTGCCATTTTTCAATGATATTGATGATGAAGATTTGGGAAGAGTGATGTGGAATAGTTTGCAATTTCAACGAAATAATAGATCTTATCGGATGTTGATGAATATCTGTTATTTTATAACAGAAGGAATGCTTATGACTACTGATTCTGGAAATCTTCGTATGCCAATGTTTTCTGAAGAACAACGTATGTGTCGACTTTTTGAGCGATTTGTACTTAATTATTATAAACAACATTATCCTTCTCTTAGTGTTAATGCAGATTCGATTGATTGGAATTTCTCTGGCGAAGTGGGGTATGGAAAAGAGTTTTTACCCTGTATGCAGAGTGATATTTCGTTGCACTATTCAGACAAAACTCTTGTTATTGATACAAAATATTATGGAAAAATGATGCAAACTCACTTTGATAAGAGGTCAATATATTCTGGAAATATGTATCAGATTTATTCATACGTCAAAAATATGGACAGAGAGCATAGTGGAAAAGTCTCAGGAATGTTGTTGTATGCACGTACGGAAGAAGAGATAGTGCCAGATTTGGACGTAGTGATAGATGGAAATCGATTTTTGGTCAAAACACTTGATCTGAATCAAAAGTTTGATACTATTCAAGCACAATTAAATGAATTTGTCAAAATCATCAATTAGCCTTATGAAATCCTACACCTACACTTCCCCAGGAAGGTTCGAACTTATTGATAAACTGAAACCCGCGCTGCAGGCCCCCCCGCGACGCAATCGTGCGCGTTACCCTTAGCAGTATCTGTAGCAGCGACCTCCATATCAAGCACGGAAGTGTGACCCGCGCAATCCCCGGCATTACAGTCGGTCACGAAATGGTCGGCGTGGTCGAACAGGTGGGAGACGCCGTCCAAAACGTGAAACCCGGCGACCGCGTAATCGTCAACGTGGAGACCTTCTGCGGTGAGTGCTTCTTCTGCCAAAACGGCTTCGTGAACAACTGTACTGACCCCGACGGCGGCTGGGCGCTCGGCTGCCGTATCGATGGCGGACAAGCAGCGTTTGTGCGCGTGCCCTACGCCGACCAAGGACTCAACAAAATCCCCAATTCCGTTAGCGACGAACAGGCACTCTTCGTCGGAGATGTGCTGTCAACTGGCTTCTGGGCAGCACGCATATCAGAAATTAAACCCGACGATTCAGTGCTGATTATCGGTGCGGGACCTACGGGGATTTGTACTCTGCTGTGCGTGATGTTGAAACAGCCTAAACAGATTGTAGTTTGCGAAAAAACGCCAGAAAGAAGACGTTTTGTGCGAGAACATTATCCGAACGTGGAAGTTGTTGCGCCAGAGGATTGCATCGCTACTATACGCCAGAAATGTGAACGTGGCGGCGCTGATGTGGTGCTGGAGGTGGCTGGCACTGATGATACTTTTCGCTTGGCGTGGGAGTGCGCTCGCCCTAATGCTATAGTGACTATCGTTGCACTCTATGATAAACCTCAACAACTCCCATTGCCCGAAATGTATGGTAAAAATCTGACATTCAAAACCGGAGGCGTAGATGGCTGTGATTGTGCCGAGATTTTACACCTAATAGAAATTGGTAAAATAGATACTACTCCGTTGATTACCCATAGATTTAAACTCTCGGAAATTGAAAAAGCATACGAGATATTTGAAAATAAATTAGATGGCGTGATTAAAATTGCCATAGAAGGGGAGGAAGATGACAATTAATGTTGTTGCTGCTATTATCAATTACAACGGAAAAATTTTGGCAACCCAACGAGGTTATGGCGATTTTAAAGGCTTGTGGGAGTTTCCTGGAGGTAAAATAGAACCTGGTGAAACACCTGAATGTGCTTTGAAAAGAGAAATTTTTGAGGAACTGAAACTGAAAGTTGATGTGGAAAAGTGCTTCTGTATTGTTGAATACGATTACCCTAAGTTTCATCTTACGATGCAGTGCTATCTTTGTTCTGCACTTACTAACCATATCGAATTGTGTGAGCATAGTTCTGCCAGTTGGTTGTCTGCCGACAATCTCAATGAGGTTGCCTGGCTTCCTGCTGATAGAGAAGTGGTAAAATATCTTGTTGAATTATAAAATCGTCTTGTTTTCGATGATTTTATACTTTTGTAGAATGAATTTTACACTATAAGTTGGAAAAATCTTAGAAGAATTTCTATTAAGAAGTTTTGAGAAATAAATATTTCTATTTCTATAGTGAGTCTTATTGAAATGAAGAATGAGAAAATTTTTTTCTGTTTTTCAAATCTTAGAATTTTTTTGTTTTTAACCCCATTTTTTATATCTATCTATCTTTTTATCAGTTATTTAAACCGGTCAAAATTTTTGACCGGTTCGCTAATCTCTTTCAATCTTGTTCTTTCTATTTTCTTTTTCTATTTGCCATCCAATTTTTTTTTTTTGTTTTTACCCATTTTTTGCCTATATCTTTTTTGTTATCAATGATTTAAACCGGTCAAAATTTTTGACCGGTTCCTCTTTTTTTATAGTTTTTTTCTAGATTCTATGAGTTTAAATTTTCTATTTTCTGCAATTCCTTTCTTTTTTTAATTCGAGGTTTGATATATCTTGTTAATTTTATTCCATGCTTTAAATGTGTTATTGTTAATTTTTCTTATGTATTATTTTAACTAACTGATTGTTAGTATCTATTAGTTTTGTTGTGTGTCTAAATATATTAAATTATTATTGTATATTTGCTTAAAATAATAATATGAAATTTATGAGTAAAATTATTGAAGTAGAGAATAAAATTGTAGTTCTTCGGAAACAGCAAGTACTTATTGATTCCGATGTGGCGGAGTTATATGGTGTAGAAACCAAAGTAATCAACCAAGCTGTAAATAATAATCCAGAAAAGTTTCCGAAAGGATATGTGTTGAAATTGTCCAATTATGAGAAAGATAGGTTGGTAGATAAATTTGATCGTTTTAAAAATCAGAAGCATTCCTCTGTGAATCCTAAAGCGTTCACAGAAAAGGGGTTATATATGTTAGCAACGATTCTGAAAACACCACGTGCGGTGCAGACTACAATTGCTATTGTGGAAGCGTATGCCAAGTTGAAAGAACTTTCGCGTGTGCTCTGTGATATTTCAAACAAGTGTAATAACCAACAGGAACAAGAGCTTTTATTAAAACGAGGTGGACATTTGGTTGAGCAGATAATCACAGATGTACAACCGCATAGAAGTAGCGAAACCTCTTTTGAGGTTAATCTTGCAATGTTTAAGTTTAAACATTCTGTGAAAAATGAAGAACAAGAGGTGATGCTCTTGAGAAAAGAATTGTCAGAATTGCGCCAATTGATAAACAACTATTCTGATGACGCAGAGTTTGTGACGTGATGATGAGATTGTTTGCCGTTATGATGACCTTTAATTGTAGTTTGAAAATTCGACATTTTTTTTGTACTTTCGCCAAGTTTTTCCTTTTCTGAAAAACTTTTTCTACAATTGAAGTTATGAAGAAACATATACCCAATTTTATAACTAGTCTTAATCTTTTTTGTGGCTGTTTATCAGTAAGTTTTGCTTTTCGAGGAGTGCAATATTTAGAGGTCGCTTCATATTTAATTCTTTTGGCTGCTCTTTTCGATTTTTTTGATGGTTTTGCGGCCAGATTGCTAAAAGTGGAGTCGATTATCGGTAAAGACTTGGATAGTTTAGCCGACAATATCTCTTTCGGATTCGCACCTGCTGCAATTCTCTTTGTGTGGCTAAAATATTGTTTGGGTACATTTTCTCCAGAAATGCAATCTGGAATTTTATCGCTATTACCATATTTAGCTTTTGTCGTAACGATATTTGCGGCTGTTCGCTTGGCAAAATTTAATCACGATGAGCGTCAAAAAACGGAGTTCCGAGGTTTGGCCACTCCGGCAAACGCTCTTTTTGTGGGTTTTATTCACTTCGCATCAGATAAATTTCCTATTGTAACCAATTTTTTGGTGGTAATTGCTTTAGCATTAGTATTTGCACTATTACAAGTGTCCGATATTCCGATGTTTTCGTTTAAAATGAAAAGTTTGAAGTTTAAAGAAAATTATCTGCAATATAGTTTCCTTATTGTTTCTATTCTGCTTTTTATTTTCTTCCAATTTGGAGCAATGCCATTGATTATTTTGGTGTACATTCTCTTTTCTTTTACGAAATATCTATTCAAAATTTAGTATTTATGAAGATTTCATCCATTGCAGTTTTTTGTGGTTCTGCAGCTGGTAATAACGAAAAATATGCTCAATTGGCAGCTGAAGTAGGCGCTTTTTGTGCACAAAATAATGTGAAATTGTATTATGGTGGAGCTGCCTTGGGATTAATGAAAGCTGCTGCCGATGCTTGTCGTCAAGGTGGAGGAGAAGTTGTAGGAGTTACCCCACGTTTCTTCTCAGATGTTGAAGTCGTGGATACATCACTCGCACAATTAATCGTGGTTGATTCAATGAGCGAAAGAAAACAATTAATGGAACAACATGCGGATGCGTTTGTTATTCTTCCAGGTGCTTACGGAACTATGGACGAGTTTTTTGAGGTGCTAACAGATGCTCAGTTAGGATTACATTCAAAACCTATTGCAATTCTTAATCCGTTAGGTTATTATGATGGACTATTGCAACAAATTGAACGCTTTAGAACTGAAGGCTTTCTGAGAGAATTTCATTACAATCTACTGATTGTTGCAGAATCTGTTCCTGAAATGTTTGCACAAATGGAAAATTATAAATCGGCTAATGATACTGAATGGCTGAATAAAATTAAGAAATAAAGAAATTAAAACGATATAAAATGAAAATTGCAGATTACGTTTTTGAAACTAGTTGGGAAATTTGTAATAAAGTTGGTGGAATTTATACCGTGCTGTCAACAAAAGCCTTTACCGCTGTAAATCACTATAAAGATAACTATATTTGTTTGGGACCTGATCTTTCAAAAGAACAAAATAACGATTTCATCGAAGATTCCTCTCTCTTTAAAAATTGGAGAGATTTTGCTGGTAATGAGGGACTTAAATTTAGAATTGGAAGATGGAATATTGCTGGTAGTCCTATTGTAATTTTAGTTGATTTTACACCCTTTTTTGAAAAGAAAAATGAGATTTTAACCCATTTTTGGTTGCGTTATAAGTTGGATTCTATTGCTGGTCAATGGGATTATGTTGAACCTGCATTGTTCGGTTATGCAGCAGGGCGCGTTATCGAGAGCTTTTACCAATTCTATTGCAGCGCTAATGATAAAATTATTGCACATTTCCACGAATGGATGACAGGAACTGGAATTCTGCATCTGGAAGATACCGTTCCGCAGATTGCAACGGTATTTACTACTCATGCAACAGTATTAGGTCGCTGTTTGGCAGGTAATAATTTCCCGCTTTATAGCAATATGAACTCGTACAACCCTCAAGAGTGCGCAAATCGATTTGGTGTTCAATCTAAATTTTCATTAGAATATCTATCTGCAGTTACCGCAGATGCTTTTACTACTGTAAGTCAAATTACTAATGCTGAGTGTGAGGCATTTTTTGGCAAAAAAGTGGATGCAATCACAATTAATGGTTTTGAAAATAGTTTCGTTCCACAAGATGCTGATTATGAGAAAAAAAGGAAAATAGCTCGCCATAAACTGATTGCCGTCGCTCAAGCGTTAACACAACAGAAAATTGATGATAATGCACTCCTAATTATCAATAGTGGTCGTTATGAGTTTAAAAATAAGGGTATCGATATTTTTATTGATGCTTTGGGTCGATTGAATAGTGAAAATGTTGGTAGAGAATTAGTTGCGTTTGTTGCTGTACCAGCAGGAACGACTGGCTGTCGTGCAGATCTGTTAAATAGAATGGAGGTTGATGAAAAATCAATGCCTGTTTTAGGGGATTATGCAACACATCGTTTGCACGATTATAGTAATGATCCCATTATTCGCAAAATTAAGGAGTGTCAACTCCTCAATGCACCTGAAAAAGATGTGAAAGTAATCTTTGTTCCCGTTTACTTAAATGGATTTGATGGAATTTTTGATATGCCGTACTATGACCTATTGGCAGGCTTTGATTTATCTGTTTTTCCTTCATATTATGAACCTTGGGGATATACTCCACTCGAAAGTGCTGCCTTTGGAATACCAACTATTACCACATCTTTAGCGGGTTTTGGAATGTGGGTGAAAGAGAATTTTTCAAACCAAAAGGGCGTTCATGTCGTACTTCGTAATGATACAAATGGAGATGAAACTTCTGCCGAAATTGCACAAACTATTCGTTATTACGCCCAAACTCCTAATGAACAGTATGTTACTTTTCGTAACGAAGCTCGACAAGTTGCTAATCAAGCCTTATGGGAAAATCTTTACAAGAACTATTTAGAAGCTTATAGTATTGCATTGAATAAAAGTGCTTTGCGATTTGATAGATATAAAACAAAAGTATCTAAAATTGGGCTGCTTACAAATCCAATATCTAAAAATCAACCTAATTGGATTCAAATTATGGTGAAATCGAAACTTCCCGAAAGTTTGAAGCGTTTGGAAGAGTTGGCTCACAATTTATGGTGGAGTTGGAATTACGAAGCTCGCGAACTTTTTATCGAAATTGCTGGCGAGGATTTATGGAAAGAATGTGATGAGAATCCAACTCGTATGCTTCAAATTCTTCCTCTTCCAAGTATTAGTGAAAAGGCTGAAAATAAAGATTTTATATCTAAATTGAATCGTGTGTATGAAGATTTTCGTACTTATATGGAAACGCCTCGTACTCGTCCAGAAAGTCAAGTGGCATATTTCAGTATGGAGTTCGGAATTAGTAACGAACTCAAAATCTTCTCAGGTGGTTTGGGAATGCTAGCCGGTGATTATCTTAAAGAAGCAAGCGATAGTAATGTGAATATGGTGGGCGTGGGATTATTGTATCGTCAAGGATATTTTACACAACAAATTTCAGCTTCTGGAGAGCAACTGAATATGTATCCCGTACAGAGTTTCTCAAAACTTCCCATTACTCCAATAAAAGATGAAAATGGAGACTGGAAATTGATTTCAATTGCACTTCCAGGTCGAATGCTTTATGCTCGGATTTGGCGTGTAAATGTTGGAAGAAATCCTTTGTATTTGTTAGATACAAATTTTGATAAAAATAGAGAAGAGGATCGCCAAATTACCTATCGTTTGTATGGAGGTGATGTGGAAAATCGCTTAAAACAGGAGCTCTTATTGGGTATTGGAGGTATGCGAATGCTTAAGCTTTTAGGTATCGAACCTGCACTATTTCACCTAAATGAAGGCCATTCAGCATTTATGACATTAGAGCGAGTTTTGGATACGATGTCGCAAAAACAACTTCCTCTTCCCGCTGCAATCGAATGGGTGCGCGCAACCTCTCTATATACAACCCATACGCCTGTTCCCGCTGGACACGATGCGTTTAGTGAAGATTTAATGCGTACCTATTTCGGCAAATATTCCGAGAGATTTAATACCTCTTGGGAAGGTTTCATGGGATTGGGCCGTGAGCCAGGAACTACGGATGGTAAATATTCTATGAGTATTTTGGCATGCAATTTGGCTCAGGAAATTAACGGTGTAAGCCGAATTCATGGAAGAGTTTCGCAAGAAATGTTCGAAAATCTTTACGAAGGTAGATTCTCTAATGAACTTCATATCGGTTATGTTACTAATGGAGTGCATTATCCAACTTGGACCCATAAAAAATGGCAGCAATATCACAAAAGTCTATTGGGCGACAATTTCTTGCCGCAACAAGCTAATCCCGAAATGTGGAAAAATATTTATAATGCTGAAGATAAGGAACTTTGGAACTTGAAAGATGAGTTACGCAAAGAGTTGATTGCGCACGTAAAAATTGCCTTGGAAGCTCAAATGCGTAAACGTGGTGAAGCCCCATCGCTAATCGTTAATACACTCAAAAATCTCCGTGATGACGTTCTTACCATTGGCTTTGCCCGCAGATTTGCTACTTATAAACGAGCTCATCTTCTTTTTACTAATATCGAAAAGTTAAAAGTAATCGTTAACATGCCTGGACGCCCAGTGCAGTTTATTTTTGCAGGCAAAGCTCACCCACAAGATAAAGCAGGTCAGGATCTTATTCGTCGAATTATTGAGGTTTCTCGTATGCCAGAGTTTGTGGGTAAAATCGTTTTCGTAGAAAATTACGATATGATCTTGGCAAAAAAATTGATTTCTGGTTGTGATGTTTGGCTAAATACACCTACGCGTCCGCTCGAAGCTTCCGGAACTAGCGGCGAAAAAGCAGTGATGAATGGTGTGCTGAATCTTAGCGTTCTTGATGGTTGGTGGGCTGAAGGTTATACTCCTGGCGCAGGTTGGGCTATCAATGAGGAAATAACTTATTCCGAAGGTTGGCGACAAGATGAACTCGATGCTGCAACAATCTATTCGTTAATAGAAGAGGAGGTTGCTCCTAAATTCTATAACCGTAACGAGGAAAATATACCTATTCAGTGGACTGCTATGATGAAGGAGAATTTTGCTAAAATCTCTCCACGGTTTACAATGAAACGTCAATTAGAAGATTATTACGATAAATATTATCATAAGTTGGAAGAACGCTCCCAAAAACTTGCTCAAGAACAAGGTGCATCTTTGATCTCTTTAGTGCATTGGAAAGGTAAAGTATATGATAATTGGGATAGCGTTAAAGTATTGAATGTTTCATACGAGAAATCTAATGTGAATACCTTCTTAGTAGGAGAACAGGTGAAAATAATGGCTGATATAGATTTGCATAATCTTAATCCTGAAGATATTAAGGTGGAACTCTGTTTGATTAAACGTAATGAGGGTAAAACGCAACTCTTTTCTGCTTACTCATTTCAATTTGAAACTCAATCATACGGTGTAGCTCACTATTCTTGCAATATTAATCCAAAGTATGCTGGTAGTTGGGAGTGTGGCGTGCGCATTACTCCAAACCATCCATTACTTCCTCATAATTGTGACTTTCTACTCGTTAAATGGGCTTAATTCAGATGGTTATGCTTCTTGAAAAATTGAAAAACTATAAGATTTATTTGGCATCCAAGTCCCCGCGTAGGCATGAAATGCTGAAAAGTATGGATATTGATTTTGAATTTCTGCCTACTGATGTTGAGGAATATCATCCAGAAGGTTTTTCTCCAACCCAAGTAGTAGAATTTCTATCGCAACACAAATTATCTCCCATCTGCATGGAGAAATTTCCCGACAATGTGATTTTTATTGCTTGCGATACGATTGTCGTTGTAGATGATGTTATTTTAGAAAAACCTAAAAATAAAGAAGATGCTCTTAGAATGTTGTCGATGCTTTCCAATCGGGAACATTTCGTGATTAGCGGTCTTACGGTTAAATCTCACTCTAAACAATTGACCTCACACAGAACTACTCGCGTGCGTTTTCGTAAGTTTACTGACGAGGAATTGCAGTATTACGTCAATCATTACAAACCTTTTGATAAAGCTGGTGCTTACGGAATCCAAGAGTGGATTGGTTATACAGGTATAGATTATATCGAAGGATCATTCTTTAATGTTATGGGACTGCCAACGCAGTTGCTTTGGGAAATGCTCTCACAAATTCTCTCCTAAATGTTGTATTTCTAATTTTCGATTTTCATAAAATAGAAAAGGAGAATCTCTGATGAGATCCTCCTTTTTTTATAAGTTAAAGTTCCTAATTATGGAAGTTGTTCGCCAATTACGTGAATTACTTGAATGGTGTTAACAGGGTCATTTGTAGTTACGTCGATAGTGCACTTGTGCGTACCTTTTCTACCTCTGCTATTCATTGTAATCGTAATCGTTGTGCTTTCTCCTTTTTTCAAAATGTTTTTCTCAACTTTAGTGGAAAATACGTTGCTGCTAGGTTTAATTTGTCTGATAATCAAATCATTTTTACCATTGTTAGTGAGTGTAACGGTTTTACTAGGAGTAGTGCCTTGAGCAACTTTGTCAAAATTAATGTCTTGAACGCTATATGCTGCAATAGGGGCTTCTTTGAGTTGTTTTGGAGTATATTTTGAGAAATCTTCTTGAATATTTACGTTCAAGAAAAAGATTTTATTCGCTTGGATGCTATCTTGTGTGATTAAATCGATTCTTTCTTTGAAAGTACCAATTTCGTTCTTAATTGCTGGATTGTACGCAAAAACAATCTCACCTTCTTGGTCTGGTGCCAAGGTGTTCCCAAAGTTTGTTGATTTAATAGTAATATGTTGAGGAAGAGATTTGGGTGCAACAGTGGTCGGTGATTTCATAAAGTTACGAATGAGAACTGTAAAGGTAATCTCCTCGCTGTTTAATCCGTTTATGTGGTAAGTGTTCTCTTTGATACGAACTGCACCAGTGCCTTGAGTATAGCCAGCTTGTTCATAAACTGTTGGAGGTCTTTTTGTTACGCTTCCTTTGATAAAGATATTGTGAGGAGATGTCGCTGGATCGTCAAATTGTGGTTCGTTGGTGGTAACGCGAATCACTTTGTTAAATCCACCTGGACGACCATAAGGGTTATAAGTAGCTTCAATAAAGCCCTCTTCGCCTGGTTTGACAGGAGTTTTTGTGTAGTTTGCTGCAGTACAGCCACAACCTGGTTTTACACGTACTAAGGTTAAATCCTCGTTACCTACGTTTTTAAAAATAAATTTTCCTGTTACTTTTCCGCCCTCTTCTTTAATGGTGCCAAAATCATAAGTAGTTTTTTCAAACTGAATTTTGGGTTGAGCACAAAGAAGTGTTCCCATTAGGGCAACAATCATTGTAAGAAATAACTTTTTCATATTATGAGTTTTTAACGTTATATATTTTATACATTTATTTGCTCCGCAAAGATATAATTTTATTTGTCAAATTTATCAGATTAATTTTGTCAAAATTTCCTGATGACATAAACAGAAAAACTGTATTCAACGAGTTGATAGATAATATTTTTTCTTTAAGGTTTAATGAGTTATCAAAAACTTGAAGATTTTTATTTTGGAATGAATTTAGAATTTTTTCAGCAGAAATAGGAGGAAGTTTTTTATGTTTTACTGCTTCAGGATTGAAAAATATAATAGGAATATCTGCATTGTCCATGCAGCCAGCATATTGTTGTAGAAATTCTTCCGTTAAACTGCTAAAGGTGTGTAATTCCATACACGCAACCAATTTTTTGTCAGGATATTGTTCTCTGACAGCCGTAATGGTTGCTTCTAACTTGGAGGGTGAGTGTGCAAAATCTTTGTAAGCAGCCGTTTGTTCATCTTTGTATAGTAGTTCCAAACGGTTACTTGCTCCTTTGAATGATGTGATTGCATTGTAAAATTGTAAATCGCTAATTCCAACGGCATTGCAAGCTAATTTTGCTGCATTTAAGTTGGCAAGATTGTGCTTTCCAAAGATTTGCAAGGGAAAATCACCCTCAGAAGTGTTTAAAATTGTGGTTCCATTAACAATCGTGTGTGGTAACATTGAGTATCCCTTTTTATTAGGATGCTCAATTTTGTTGCTCATTTCAGATAAAACAGAATCGTCTGCGCAGTAAATATAGCTACCATCTGCAGGAATCATTTTGGCAAATGTTTCAAATTGTTGTACATAGAAGTCGAATGTTGGAAATACGTTGATATGGTCCCAAGCAATGCCACTGATAATGCCAATAGTAGGTTGGTAAACATGAAATTTAGGGCGTCTATCAATAGGAGAGGTGAGGTATTCGTCGCCTTCAATTACCATGATTTTAGCTTCTTCCGAGAGCTTAACCATCACTTCAAAGCCTGCTAATTGTGCGCCAACCATATAATCACAATCAATTCCATTTTGTTGTAAAACGTGAATAATCATAGAGGTGATGGAGGTTTTTCCATGGCTTCCTCCCACTACAATACGAGTTTTATTTTTACTTTGCTCATATAAGAATTCTGGATAAGAGTAGATCTTAATTCCTAACTCTTTGGCTTTGAGTAGTTCGGGATTATCCTCACGGGCATGCATTCCCAAAATTACGGCGTCTAAAGTTTTCGTAATTTTTTCTGGATTCCAACCAATTTCATTCGGGAGTATGCCATATTTTTCCAATCTGGATTTTGCAGGATCGAAAATTTCGTCGTCCGACCCCGTTATCTCGTAACCTTTTTTACAAAGTGCTATAGCCAAGTTGTGCATAGCACTTCCTCCAATAGCAATAAAATGTATTTTCATAATATAATGGTTTGATTTCTATGTTTTTACTTGATTCCTCTTGCACTTTTTATCCGTTCGTATGCTTCGTTTAGTTTCTGGAATTTCTCCTCCGCTGCCTTGCGAATCTCTTCTCCTAAATGGCTCACTTTGTCAGGATGATGCTTCATCGCTTGCTTACGATACGCTTTTTTTACTTCATCGTCGGTTGCTGATGAGTCGATTTCCAAAATCTTATAGTCATTTTCTAAGTTGTAACTAGGCTTATACGTTTGCTGAGATCCACTGTAACCACCATATCCATAACCTCTCTGTCCAGAGTTGTAGGTTTGATAGCGACCAAAATACATTGCTTTAATCGCTTCATATTCGTTGACTCCAATTCCAATTTTTGTAGAAATTGTTTTAATGGTATTAAATTCTGCTTGCGATGCTTCGCCATCAGAGCTTGCTAAGCCAAATAGGAATTGAATGATGACTAATTTTTCATTGATATTGGCAGAATTTCTAAAAGCACTGCATTCATGATCAAGGTTAATATTTCCATTATTGAGAATTTCTCTTAATTCGAGCAATGCATTTTGAGTTTTCTCGGGACCAAATGTGCGTAAAAGGTAACTCTTGACATAATCAAGTTCAGATTTAAGTAGATTGTTATTGTCCGATTTTACTACGGCACTAATGAAAATTAGGAGCGAATGAATGAATTGGTCTTGGCTCATATAGTTTGTGCGAGTGTAGGTGCGTGAAAATGTAGTCACTCTTTTTCTAAAGAGTAGATTATTAATGACACCGCCTAGTAGCCAACCCAAAATTCCACCTAAAAAACTACCTGTAACTTGATAGCCTAAAACAGCAAATATAATTCTAATGAGCATTGTTTATTTGTTAGAGGTTATTACTTTTCCATAAAGGTCGTAAGCTTCTGCGTGAGTGATGAGTACAGGATAGAATTCGCCGATTTTTAACGGAGTTGTTTTCTCAATCAATACTGCGTTGTCCACATCAGGAGAGTCAAATTCTGTTCTTCCGATGTAAAATTGATTATCCATATCATCAATAATTACTTTCATCAAAGTGTTGATTTTCTTTTGATTATGGTTCAAAGAAATCTCTTCTTGTGCTTCCATAATCTCTCTTACGCGTTTGTTTTTTTCGCGTTGTTTGTGCGGATCTCCTAATTCGTATGCAGGTGTGTTTTCCTCTTGTGAATAGGGAAATACACCAAGTCGTTCAAATTTGACCGTTTTTACAAATTCAAGAAGTTCTTTGTGTTCTTTACGTGTTTCTGTAGGATATCCCGAAATTAACGATGTCCGCAAGGCTATGCCTGGCACTTTGTTGCGGAAGTTTTCAATAAGTTTGTAGATTTGTGTAGAGGTGCTTCCACGACGCATACTTTTCAAAATATCGGTATTGATGTGTTGTAATGGAATGTCTAAATATTTGCAAATATTTGAGTATTCGTTCATTACATCTAATATTTCATAAGGAAAACCCATTGGGTAAGCATAGTGTAAACGTATCCATTCGATGCCAGAAACGCTTGCTATTCGTCTTAAAAGTGGTTCTAATGTGCGAGTTTTTGTTAAGTCCATGCCATAGTAGGTGAGGTCTTGAGCAATCAACATAATCTCTTTAACACCACGTTCTGCCAACATTTTCGTTTCCTCTACAATCATCTCCATAGGCTTGGAAACTTGTTTGCCGCGAATTTGCGGAATGGCACAATAGGAGCACTCACGATCGCAACCTTCCGAAATCTTTAGATATGCGTAGTGCTGCGGTGTAGATAAAATGCGCTCTTTCTGCTGCAAAAGGTCAAAAGAGTCTGTTTGGAGCATTTTGTGAAGTTCTGAAAATCCTAAAATCTTGTCCACTTCATTAAAACTTTTAACTAAATCATCTTTGTAACGTTCAGCTAAACATCCAATTACAAAAAGTTGCTTTATTTCGCCAGCTTTTTTTCTGCGAACTTGAACGAAAATTTCGTCAATGGCTTGTTCTTTGGCATCATTGATAAAACTACAGGTATTCACCACTACTATTTCGCTGTTGTTCGGACTATTATGCATCACCTTGTATCCCAATTTTTCAAATTGAGCTGCCAAAACTTCTGAATCAACAGTGTTTTTTGAACATCCTAAGGTGATGAAATTTATGCTTTTTTGAGTGTGTGCCATTTTTACGAAAATAATTTGTTTTCTATGTATATTCTTGTTTGTGATTTCTTATGTTTTACAATCTCTTCGGGTTTTCCTGCAAAAACAATTTTTCCACCTTTATTTCCTCCTTCAGGTCCCAAATCAATAATCCAATCAGCACATTTGATGAGTTCTGGATTGTGCTCAATTACAACAATAGTGTGTCCAATTTCAATCAAGTGATTGAACGATTGATAGAGTTGGTTGATGTCGTGGAAGTGAAGCCCCGTAGTGGGTTCATCAAAGAAGAAAATATATTTTTTATTGGAACTTGCTAAACTGAGAAAATAGGCGAGTTTGATGCGCTGAGCTTCGCCACCCGATAGGGTAGTGGAGGGTTGCCCCATCTTTAAATATCCCAAACCAACATCTAAAAGTGGTTTTATTTTATTGAGAATGGAGAGCGTGTCTTTACTTTTGGGTTGTGCTGCAAAAAAATTATACGCTTCTTGTATGGTCATCTCTAAGATGTCGGAAATCGTTTTGCCAGCAACTTTAATATCTAAGACTTCATCTTTGAAATGCGCACCTTTACATTCGTTGCAGAGTAAGGTTACATCTGCCATAAATTGCATCTCGATATGGATAACGCCTTCGCCTTCGCACGCTTCACAACGTCCTCCTGGCACATTGAAAGAGAAGAAACTGGGTTTGTAATTTCGTTGTTTTGATAACGGATGGGCAGCGTAAACTTCTCTAATTTCATCGTAAATTTTAAGATAGGTTGCAGGATTGGAGCGCGTAGATTTTCCAATCGGGTTTTGGTCAATCAAAATCACATCGTCAATTCCCGATTTTGTCATTGTAATATTCTTGATGTCGTTGCCGCCATCTATTTTTTGCCAAGTTAGCTTTTCCTTAAGTGCTGGCAATACAACTTCTTTGATAAGTGTACTTTTTCCAGATCCGCTCACACCTGTAATTACGGTAAAAACATCTAACGGAATCTTCACACTTACATCTTTGAGGTTGTGTTTGTTGGCGTGTAGTACTTCCACATAGTTGCGCCAGCGTCGTCGTCGTGCAGGAAGCGGAATCGTTTTCGTGTTTTCCGAATTAGGTGTAGTCATGCCTCGTAAATATTGTGCCGTCAGGTTATCCGACTCAGCAATGAGTTGCTCAAAGGTGCCGCTAAATACAATCTCTCCGCCCAATTCGCCAGCCTTCGGCCCAATGTCAATAATGTAGTCTGCCGCTCTTATTATCTCTTCATCGTGTTCTACTACAACTACCGTGTTGCCAATGTCGCGCAACCGTTGTAAAACTTTGATAAGGTTGTGTGTGTCACGTGGATGTAATCCTATGCTCGGCTCGTCCAGAATGTAAAGTGACCCCATCAAACTGCTGCCTAAAGTGGTAGCTAAGTTGATGCGCTGCGCCTCGCCTCCCGATAATGTTTTGCTGGGACGATTCAATGTGAGATATCCTAAGCCTACATCTAATAAGAATTGCAAGCGTGTGGTGATTTCTTGTACAAGATGGGTACCTATCTCTTGCTCCGTTTCATTTCTAAATTCAAATCTACTAAAGAAATGGTGCGCCTCTTCAATGGGCATCGAAACAATGTCGGAAATCGATTTTCCATTGATTTTTACATAGTTGGCATCTTCTCGAACGCGTGTGCCATTACATGTGGTGCAGAGTGTGCGCCCTTGAAAACGAGATAGTAAAATGCGACTTAACATCTTTCCTCGATTGCTCTCTAAAGAGGCGAAAAAGTCGTTGATGCCAAAGATGCCTTGGCGAGCATTGCCTTTCCAAAGTAACTCCATCTGTGCTTTGGAAAGTTCAGATATCGGCTTGTGAATCGGAAAGTTATACTTGGTGCTGCTCTGAATGAAGGCGTCTTTAAATTCCTGCATCTTTTCACCACGCCAACACGCTACACCATTTTCATATACCGACAAATGGGGGTCAGGAATGACTAAATGAGGGGCAATGCCTTCAATGCTGCCTGTACCACCGCAGGTTTTGCACGCTCCGTATGGGTTGTTGAAACTGAAAAGGTGTGGTGTGGGCTCCTCAAATGCTATACCGTCCATCTCGAAAAGGTTGTTGAAACCACGAAGAGTGATCCTTTCACCTATTTCTGTCTGAATAAATATCTCTCCTTTTCCTTCTGCAAATGCAGTCTGTACTGATGATGTTATGCGTTGTAAATCAATCTCTTTGCCAGCCTTAAATCTGTCGATGAATAGGTAGATTTTGCTGTTTTTTCGTAGCTTTTCTGTTTCTATTATCGTGTCAATCTCAATGAGTTGTTTGTTGTGCATAACACGACTATAGCCCTGCATACTCAAAATGCGAAGTTGCTCTTCGATGTCTCTGCCCGAGGGCGTAATAATGGGTGAAAGTATATATACTTTCGCATCTTCAGGAATAGTTTTAATATATTCCATAACATCGCGACTATCTTCTCGCTTCACCTCTTTTTTACTTATGGGTGAAAATGTACGGCCAATGCGGGCAAAAAGTAGTTTTAAGTATTCGTAAATTTCTGTGGTAGTGCCAACAGTGGAACGAGGATTGCGTGAAATGACTCGCTGCTCAATAGCAATGGCGGGCGGAATTCCTTTTATCGATTCAACGTTCGGTTTGGTAATTCTACCCATATATTGTCGGGCATACGAACTTAAACTTTCAACATAGCGTCGTTGCCCATCAGCATATAGCGTGTCAAATGCTAATGATGATTTCCCAGAACCCGATAAACCTGTAATCACAACAAGTTTGTTGCGGGGAATGTCTATGTCTATATTCTTGAGATTGTTTACTTTAGCTCCTCTGATGGAGATCTTTCCGTGGTCCATTCAATAACTTTTGTATAGACTTGCAAAAATAGGAAATTTTAGTGAATAATCTGTTCTTTTTTTTATTTTTATTTGGGCGTGCCGGCTTCCAGCTTTCGCACAAGGCTGACCCGCTCGCCGTCGGGCTTTCCGCTCAAATTTCGCGCCTCTTTCTCGCGCTTCATTTTTTTCTCTAAAATCTAATTTATAGGATCCAACTCCTTGGTTCTAAACTCTCAAATCGGCGCTCATAACCGCTGCAATCCCTCACGCGAACTTTTGCGTATATCTCTTCGAAAACTACTCAATATTTCCTACAATAAAGGTTCTGCATACCGCTGTTCTCAATTCACTCTGAAATCCCAAATTATGGAAAATTTCCGTTTTACTCTTCCCACCGGCGCGGAATGGCTGTGTGGAAGATTTCAGAAATGCTCTTCGGACGATAAAGATTTAACCACCGAAACTCTTTTAAAATCTTCTTGTCCTCAGGAAATTTATTATAAGGATACAACGCCCCATCAGGATTAGTGTAAAATAAAATTTCTTTTAGTTTATTGTTTTCTAAAAATATTCTCATCTCATTGGTAATCGATGCATTAATGCCAATCAGCGAACTATCTTCCTCCAAAACGTAATAAACACATTCTACGTTATTTATAACATCAACCTGACGAAGTTTTTTGTCGGTAATATATCCTTTAATGCGTTCTCCTTTAATTTGGTTGAACTCTTTTTCTTCAAAAACATCTTCTATTATAAAGCCGTTTTCCAGAATATCCATCGTCATATTAGAAGAGTCTATAACGCACATCCGAATGGTGTCACCACTGAGCTGATTACTACCATACCATAATACAGGATTATAGTACATTGTAAGTAATGAGTCTTCGACTAATATACTCATTGAATCACAAACACCTTGAATATCATTGCGATAAAATTTTACTTTGTTGAAAGCATGCAATTCTTGCGGTTCTTGTAATGAGTCGAAAATAACAGACAATGTATCTGAATGTAGATAGAGTGAGTCTCCTTGGTCAATTAAAATGAGTAGTGTACTATCGGTAACAAAGGAGATTCCGCCATTTTCATAGTGCTCAGCATAGTTTCCCTTAATAATGTAGCCCTGAGTGCTATCTTGAATGGTTACATTGTTCCAACCAATTCCGAAGTTTCGTTTTTTGTCATAAAAAACACTATCGCCAGAGAAGTTCTGCTCCTCATTAAGCATCTCAACACTATCTACTAAAAGCGCTAAATCGTTGCGAATGTCATAATAACCAGCGTTGGTGAAGATGTCATTTTCATCAGAGTGTAAATGTGTTCTCGAAATGAAGTAAACAAATTCATTCTGTGTATTGTAACGTAGTGATTGACAATTCATTGTGTAAGTGTCGTTAACCAATAAAACACTATCAATCAGAAATACATCATTGCTTTCTGTGTAGTATCGTCCAATTTTGCTGGTAAGCGTGTTGTCAGCGTTAATCATTGTACCACCTGTCAGAAAGTATGCCTCAGAAAGGTTGTTATCGTAAACAAGACTATCACAGTAGAGCGCAGAGGTGTTGTCTTGTAGTTTTACATTGCGGAATATAGCGGAGATTTTGGTATTGCTGTTGTAATTCAGAAATTCACCATAAAGTCGTACTGAGTCGTTAACAAAAATGCGGACAGGATTCCCGAATGCCAAAAGGTAATCTTCGTTGAGGTAGTGGTAAGCGCTGTCGCAATATCCAATTGTGTTTTCGTGCTGGAAAACTACGTTTCCGATAAAACGATCCACTCCAGGAAGCAATTCCTCATCGTGGAGTTGCCATTCTGCTTGAAACGAAATTTTTTTCTGTTGCTCCTGCGCAGAAACAATAGAAAATAGAAAAATGCTGAATATTAGAAATATAATATTTCTCATTGGATAGTGTCAATTGGCATAATAGGGTTGATAGTATCAAGCAAAGTTTCTATAATATGGTCCTCTTTGAAGATGAGATGTTGTATCGTATCACCATTGGAGGCAAAGGAGATTTCTGCACCATCTTTTAGGTTGTTTTTATAATGTGTAATGCGTATTAAGTTTCCTTTTCCATCGTATGCAGTATGAACGCCTGTTCCTTTTTGAAATTCTCCTTCGCCAATGCAAAAACCACGTTCATCATAGTATTTCCACACTCCATCAAAAAAACCTTCTGAAAATGCGCCCTCAGTCATCATCTGTTGATTGAGATGCCAAGTTGTGTAAGCTCCGTGTTTTTTTCCATTGCGATAATGGGTTTCACTGAGTTTGGTGCCATCCCAGTCGTAAGTGCTTTGGATACCGTCAATACTATCATTTTTGTATTGTGTTATGGATTCCACCTGCCCAGTGTAGTAATAGTGGATACAATCTCCCTCTTTTTTACCATTCTTCATACTAATTTCCAACTCCTTACAATTGGGAAATTCCTGATAATAGTAGCGTGAAATTCCGTTCTCTTTTCCCCATTTATATTCTATTTCCGACATCAAATTTCCATTGGGAAAGTGATTCGTTTCGGTTTTTGTACAAGAAAAGAACAATAATAATAACGCTACAAAAGGAAGAAGTCTAAAGTTTTTTATCCTATTTTTCATCAATATTTATAAGTTTATATTTCTTATTGCCCATACCTAATTTCTCAGCATAATCTATTTGATGATGCCCACTTACAGAGTTTACTTTTTGGAAAGAATCGGCATCCCCCGTATGTTGATCTACTAAATCGTGAGCTGCTTTTTCAATTGCTACAATGTCTGTAGAAACTAAAATACCAATGTCTTCAACAAATGGTTCTTTAGGATTGCTACCACAATCACAAGTAGGTGAAACATTGATAATTATATTAAAATAGATATTGTTTTTTGCTTCAATAACGGGTTTTGCGTATTCTACTAAACCTTCTAAAAATAAGCGTGTTTGGCTTTCGTCGTCAGCAGCTAAAATAGCACCATTAGGACAAGAGGAAACACACTTGTTGCAACCAATACATTTTGTATAGTCAATTTTGAGTGGATCCAAGGTGATAGCGTCTGCAGGACAGTCGGTTACGCAAGCGTTGCAAAGAATACAAGCATCTTTATTGATGCGTGGAAAATCACTTTTATGCATTGCTTTTTTGCCTTCAATGGTAGCCATTCCCATTGAAGCGTTTTTGATACATCCGCCAAAACCTGAACGGCCATGACCTTTAAAATGTGTAAAATAAACAATAGTTTCGTAGTTTTCCAAATTTTTTCCGATATATGCAGTGTCAAAACGGTTACCTCCGTCAATAGGCATTTTCCAAGTGCCACCTTCATCTAGAATGTCAATAGGTGCAAAGGTAAATCCATGGTCTTTCGCTAGTTGAATATGTGTTTCTGTTTCTGCACGACGGCCAGTATAAGCTACGTTAGTTTCAATTAGTGTGCCGTTTATGGCTTTGCATAGAGGCTCAACCATTGTAGCAGGAACGTAATAGCTGTTTCCATCTTCTCCAAAATGTACCTTAATTCCTACTTTTCCTTTAACATTTTCCTCTACATACTTAAAAATTTTCATCACACCTTCTGGAGATATATCTTTTGTGAAATACACAATACTTTCGTCAGGAGCTATCTCTTCAGATTGAGAGGGTTCAACTTTTTTTGTTGAGCATCCTATTAATGCAATTAGACTCATTACAAGAATGATAAATGAGAAGTTTTTTTTCATAAATTGAATATTTTTTGGTTTGTTTTTATCTATATTGCTTGAATATTTTTTTGTTTTTGTAGTGTAATATGCGATTTTAGTCCTATGTTAGTTCCAGATTTTTTCGACTGCAAATTTATGTTTTTTTTTAAATTAAAGTATGCAAAAAAAGATGTACATTTGCTGACTCAAAAAAATATAGATAAGATGACAGAAAGTTTAATTTTTACCCCTTGTCAAATTGGTCCTATTACATTGAGAAATAGGACTATACGTTCTGCTGCTTTTGAAAATATGTGTGCAGAGAATAAACCTACAGAGTTGCTTTTTAACTATCATACAGCAGTTGCTCGTGGCGGAATTGGAATGACTACTGTGGCGTATGCGGCAGTAAATAAGAGTGGCGTTTCTTTTGATGGACAGATGTATATGCGTGAGGAGATTATTCCAGATTTGAAGAAACTTACTGATGCAATTCATGCTGAAGGTGCCAAGGCTTCTATTCAATTAGGACACTGTGGAAATATGACCCATTGGTACACCTGCGGGCAAATTCCTGTTGGTGCTTCTTCAGGATTCAATCTCTATTCTCCAACAATTGTAAGAAAATTACGTGAGAATGAGATTTATGACCTAGTTATAGATTTTGGAAAAGCAACAGAAATGGCTATGCGAGCAGGATTCGATTGTGTGGAGATTCACGCAGGTCACGGCTACCTAATTAGTCAGTTTCTTTCTCCATATACCAATCACCGACGCGATAAATTCGGTGGCTCCCTCGATAATAGAATGCGTTTTATGCGTCTTGTTCTTGAGGAAGTGAAGCGTGTTGCTGACGGAAAAATTGCTGTTGTGGTAAAAACCAATATGTTTGATGGTTTTAAATCTGGCTTACAACGCGAACAATGTCTCGAAGTTGCTAAAGAGATGGAAAAAATAGGAGTTGATGCGCTTGTGCTAACAGCAGGCTTCGTAAGCAAAGCCCCTATGACTGTTATGGGAGGTGCTATGCCGCTTAAAACGTTGAAACATTATATGCCAATGAAAACTTTCTGGTGGTTGCGTCTTGCTCTCACTTTTGTTGGTCGCTTGATGATTCCTACTGTTCCTTACAAAAATGCTTACTTCTTGGAAGATGCCAAAGTATTCCGAAAAGAGTTAAAAATGCCGTTGATTTATGTGGGTGGAATGGTAGATAAGAATGATATGGAAACCGTTCTTAATGAGGGATTTGTAGCATTCCAAATGGCAAGATCGCTCATCCGTGATACAGATTTTGTAAATAAATTAAGAGAGGGAAAAACTACACGTAGTGAGTGTATGCACTCTAATTATTGTGTTGGCCGAATGTACACTATTGATATGAAATGTCATTCATGTGTAGAAAATCTCCCTGAAAAATTGAAGAGAGAGATTGAAAAAGCTGAAGCTGTTAATAGGAAATAAAAAACGCAATAAATTAATATTGCGTATAAGATATTTCTAATCTGAGTCTGGAGTCAGGATTTGTAGTGGGATTTGTACCCGAAAGGATTAACCGATTTCCCCGAATTCCGGCTCCAGATACTTTTAAATAGATGTGATTTTGATATTCATCATTTAAAAGCAGTTGTTGGATATATTTGGTAATACGAATACGATATTCTCTTTTTTCCGCATCATAAATACCACCGTAATAGTTTTCGGAGGTATAAACTGCATCGTCTGGAATATAAACCAACTTGCCTGATGGAGCAACACCAGAAACTCTTAACTTAGCAGGTTCTGTAAAAAAGTTGTCGTTGTCAATATTGGTAATCACTAATTCAGCCTTGTTAATGACCAACTGTTTTCCTCCGAGTTTCTCTTTAATTGAAGGAAAAGCAATCTTTGTCGTAACGCCACCTCCTGCTTGTACATACAATTTTTCTGTTCCTAACGTCGTGTCTGCGGGCGTATCAATAACTTGTGCTAAAAAAGAGGCATCCCCATGTGAAAAGTTGTGCTCAAATGTATTGAAACGAACTCCAGTAGAGGATGTTACAAGTGTATAAAGATGCTTTTTGTTGTTTTTAGTGTAGTAGATTTGGATTCCAGATAGCGAACTAGTAAGGTTAATGTATGTCAAATTTCCAGTTCCAGATGTTTGTTCGGCGACAATATACAAGCCATAAAAGAAATTTGCAAAGGTTGCCGCATCTCTCATCATATCTTTATTGTCTAAGAAGTGGTAACCGAAAGATTCTGATAGTGGAATTCTGAAATGAGACTCTTTGATTGCTGTGTCTAAAAGTACTGGTGTGTTAGGACGAGGGTAAAGCGTATAATTTCCATCAGTGAGGTTTTCTGGTTTGTATGCAACCTCGCTATTGTGGTAATACTCTTTACTACTTTCCAATTTTTCAGAAAGTTCGTGAACACGAATTGTTACTGGAGACATTGTATCTCCATAAAAACCTGTGTATTTTAAACTTAAAACGATGGAGTCTAAAATTGGTGAGTCGCCAAAATCAACACTATTTCCTGATAGCAGGAACTGCGCAGCAACACCAGCTTTTGTTGAACCAAAAATTGGGTCGTTTACATAGCCTATTACGTTGTTTAATAGATTTTTGGTGCTAATAGAGTCCTCTCTTACGGTGTATGCTACAATTTCTGTAGAATCTGTAAATCGATTTCCTAACTCCTCTCCTAATAGGTCTAAACCGATAGAACCATTATCATCATTACAAGCGGAAAAGAAGATGCAAAGTATTAGAGCAAATAGTGGAACTAACTTTTTCATACGAAATCAAAAGAGATAGGTTCTTTTTCCATTAATGAGTCGTAGAAAGCGTCATAGACTTCAACGTATTCTTGATAATTAGGCGTTTCAGGGTGTCTTAAAATAGGAATATTTTGATTATCAAGATAGGAGATGATTGAATCTTTAACTTCTGGATGACCAATTACAACGGCATCAGAGAAGTCGATGGCTGTTTTTGCTATTGTATCGTAATTAGGGTTTTCGAAGTGCTTGATAGCGGATTCTGGAATCCCTGTAATATTTAACTTTTTGCCAAATGAAGGTGAAAATGCGTCTTCAAAATGGTCGTTGTATAAAGATGTAACTATTCGGGTATTTTGAAAGTGTGGATTATCTTTGTATGCTGTTTTGATAAATATAGGAACTAAGCCGCTTATCCAACTATGGCAATGGATAATATCAGGGGTCCATCCCAATTTTCTTACTGTTTCGATAACACCTTTAGCATAGAAAAGAATGCGAGAGTCGTTGTCATCAAAGAAACGATTTTCCTCATCTACAAAAAGTGCTTTTCGACGGAAAAAGTCATCACTATCAATAAAATAGATTTGCATTCTTACTGCTTGCAATGATGCTACTTTTATGATTAGAGGATAGTCCGTATCTTCAATGATAATGTTTTGACCCGAAAGACGAATCACTTCATGAAGAAGATTTTTGCGCTCATTGATACAACCATACTTAGGGGTAAATGTACGGATTTCATTCTCTTTTTCTTGGATTCCCTGAGGTAAATATCTGCAAATTGATGAGATATAATCTTCTTCCAAGTAGGGGAAAATTGCGGGCGTAATGTATAAAATTTTCTTCTTTGCCATAATGGTATTATTTCAGATTGCAAAAATATATAAATTTTCTCAATTAATAGTCTAAGGCAGAAATTTTTAACTCAAAAAAAATCGTTTTTTAGCATTTTTTACAATTTTGAAGAGAATTTATGGTGAAAAAGGTCTTGGATTGATGTGATGATAAGAAAAATCCCGACTCTATCGGAAGATTGGAAGATAGAATCGGGATTTTTTTCAATGTTCTATTGAGCTAAATTACTCTTTCTTTTTTAGTGTAATGGTTATGTCATTGAAATCGGCAGCCGCATTATTTACGCGTTCAATATTTTTAAATTCGCTTACAGGATAGTGTAATTTTAGATAATATTCGTCACAGGTTATTATCAGTTTGTTATTTGATATTTTATATTCTGAAGTGAATATTGCCTGAGGATTGTCGTTGTCATCGTAGATTTTGATATTCAATTTTTCAGCATCAATAATTTGGAACTCTTCGGGAATTTCCAAAGTTATAACTCTATGGTATGATGATTTTTCCATCTTATCAACGGGAAGTTGGCGTTCTCCTTTTTGTTCCAATTTGCTTTGTTCACCAATCAATTTTCCGATTTTAATTTCAATCTGATTATTGTCAAATTTTACCCAATTTGTAGAGCTAATTTTTCCAGTAAGAATAGCTGGTTTTAGAGCAATATCTGCTGGTGTGCAGTTCAAAAATTGGTCGTCACTCACTAGTGTGTTTTCATCGCCTAAACCTAAGTAAGCTTCCACAAGAAATTCTTTATATTCTAGTGATCCTTTATGATAATTGGCTTGTGTACCAAATCCTTTATAGCCAAAAAGTGAGCGATAAACGGAACCTTGAATCGCCTTTTTCGTAAGGTCGATGGAGGCATCTATAATTAATGTATCGGTAGAAAAACGGCGCTCTGGGGAAGGAATTGTTGTCGGCTTAGCTATGTAAGTTTCCGATTTTCCAATGGTTAGCTTTTCCAATTTTAAAGCATTACTACCTGCGTATATTGTGGGAATCAAACCATTACGGTAGTTTACAAGTGATGGAGAAAGATAATAATCTATTTCTGGAATGTAGATTAAAATATCATCTACAAAGTTCATTCCATCAAATTTGCTATCAAATTCTCGTTCTGTTTGGTCGCAAGTGATGATGAGTTGGTAAGGAATGGAAAAGGTTTCTAAGGTGTTGACAGTCTGCAAAAAGATATTATGTCCGATAAATTTTTCTCGATTATCTTTCATATAGTGTTCCCAAGTGGTAACAATTTCTCGAGTGCTCATTTTTTTATTAATTCCTGCCAATGCGTGTTGGCTTTTCATAAATTTGAGTGCCTGTTTTGTGGCTGAGTGTAAAGTGTTGTAAAAGTTGCTTGCAAAACGTTGGATTCCGTTCACGCGTGTACGACTGCTTGAGTAGTTGTATGCCAACATATCTTCTACACGAACTCTGTATCTTTCCAGCGACATATCTTCTTCAGGATAGGCAGGCAATTTGTCGAAATGAATAGTGTGGTATCTTAGCTTTTTGTTCTCAACGATAGTGTCTTGAACTATGCCTTCGCCATTGTAAATTTTTGAGTCAAATTTTAGGGCTGTGGGAGTGATAATGGTGTAATTTATGTTTTCGGTAGGATAGGATTCTTGCAAGTGAAACGCGTGATATTCATTGATATTTCTTTTAAGTATAAACATTATTTCAAAGATATCCATAACCTGTAAATCTTTGGGATAAATGCAATCATAAGTAGTGCCATCTTCATCTGTATAATTCTCAAAATCATCAGCGTCGTATTCGTGGAGAATTTCACCATTACGATGGTGGCGAATTTTTAGTTTAACGAGTATATCTTTCGCAAAAAGTAATTTGTCTAACCCCTCTTTGATATATTTTTCGGAGAGGAGAACCGATGCACAATGTGATAAAAACCACTCTTCAACATTATCTTCGGTAAAGATATATTGAATGGCATAGTTGTTTAAAATGCCATATTCTTCATAGCCTTTCTCTTTCCAATCGGAATCAAGGGTGTATGAGGGTAATGACTTTACATTGTAAGTCCTTAAATCGATGCCTATTTGTGCAAACAGAAAAGTTGGTGCACAAAGCAGAAGTGTGATGATTTTTAGTGTTTTCATAATGTGTTCTATTTTATTTGTGTTCCATTTTTATACGTTGTTGTGGAGATAATTTCCCCCTTAGTGTTATAGCGAAGTTGTTCACCTTCCATTATTCCATATTTGTAGAAGTTTTTGGTTTTGATATTGCCATTAGGAAAATAGAGAATCGCTTCTCCATCTAAATTAGAATATATATAGTTTTTTTCGGAAAATAGTTTTTCGTTAGGGTAATATTTTTTTTCATTTCCGTGTCGGAGATTGTTTTGATATTCTGTTTTTTCTGAAAGAGATCCGTTATTATAATATTTTATTTCACTAATTTTCATTCGATTGAAGAAACTTAGTTGACAAGAAATATTTCCATTTGCATAGTATGCAATAATTTGAATACTATCATTGGTAAATGGTATTATTTCGCTCATTTTCTGATTTTTTTGCATATACTGATAAGCCATTAGTCGATCTCTATCATAAATCAGAACGCAGGCGGGTTTTCCGTCAGCGGAGTAGTAGGTTGTTGCGCCCTCTTTTTGGTTGTTAAGGTAGCATCTTGATTGAGCAATTTTTCCTAAATGATTGTAGATAAATGCAGTATCTTGGAGTTCGTTGTTTTCGTAGTAATATTTATGTAGAAGATTTCCCTCATCATCATATCCATAATACCAACCCTCTTTATTATCTAAAATATAGTTTGTTATCGTTTCGATTTTTCCGTTAGGATGGTATGTGATTGATTCTCCTTCAATTTTCCCATTTAAGTAGTTTGTTTTTTCAATGGTATTACCATTGATGTCGTATTGATATTTCCATCCGTGGTTTGTATTGGCAAAATGAGGGATGGATAACAGAAGTGTTCCATTAGGATTATAAATTTTTTGAACTCCATTTTCGTTTAGGAGAGTATCTCTACCTACAATTTCTCCTTCTAAATTGAAACTTTGGGTAATTATCATATTTCCAAATTTAAGTTCTTCAATATATCTTAGGGTTCCATCATCGAAAAACTCTTTGGTTAAGAGGGGAGAGCCTTCGTTAAAAACGATAGTAGCAAAAGGTTTTCCATTATAAGCATAGCGATATAATGTTCCAATTATTTGGTTATCTTGATGTGCGTAACATACGTATATATTTCCGTTGTGGTAGAAGGAGAAATATTCGTTGTAATCTCCTTTTGATATGTAAATTTCGTCCACCGTTCCGTCAATATTATATAATGTGGTGTGAGAACTATTCTTGTCTATAATCTTTTTTTGTTTGATATTGCCATTTTCATAATACAAGTAGTTTGTGCCCACTGGTTCTCCCTCTTCATTAATGCAACAATGAGCATCTTTTATGTTGTAGCCATTGTAAAGATCAAATTCAAAACAGTTATTTATGGGTGAGATACGTGCGCGCACGGAGCCATCGGGATAATAAGTGACTACTTCTACAATTTTCCCATCTTTCCAAGTATAGGTTTTACTTTTGATTTGAGAGGGAAGATAGAAATGTTGTTCGTTGGTAGGCTTGTCATTTTCAAAGTGTGTTTCAGATTGAGTTTCTCCATTTCTGTAGTAAGATGTCCAATATCCATCTTTATTTCCTAATTCATTATAATTTCCTACACTTTTTAGCTTTCCGTTGGCATAGTACGCTTTATGATTTCCCGTAACTATTCCGTCAATGAAATACTCTTCTACAGCAAGGGCACCATTAGGATAGAAATGCTGTACTAATTGGTCTGTGAGTTCGGTATTATATTGGGCTTCTATCTTTCCATTTTCATAAAAATGATAGGAAAATTTGTTTATATATCCTTCGTTGTAGTCGGTGCTATCGGTTAAAGTACCATTATTGGAGTATTGGAGACGCAAGCCGTGAAAGTAGTTATCTTTAAATTGACTGATTTCAGTTGTGATTCCGTATCTGTTTTTACGGATTCTTTCTCCATTAACTTCTCCATGTTGGTAATCTTCAGCAGTTTCAATAAGATTGGTATCGCCATCGAAAAATCGGTAGGAACGACCTTCCAGCGTGTCGTTTTGTAGATTGAGGCGTTCAATAATTTTTGAGTTATGATAAAGAGTTGTTATTCCATGGTTTATATTGTTTTTGATTTCTCCAATTAGTTTCAACGAACCATCTTCTTTTACAAGATGCCACAAGCCGTCGTATCGATATTTTCCGTTTACTTCAGAACGAGATTCGCCGAAAGCGGAAAGTGCACCTTGATTTTCATACTCGAAAACACGAGATGTTTCATTCTCTTTAATATTAATTCCTTTTGAAACTTGTTGGAGCGCGAAAGGATAGGTGGAGTAAACGAACTTGGTGAGATTCTCGCTCATTTTTAGAGCTTTTTTTCTTACTTTTCCATCTTCTACATCGGTTTCTTGTAGTTGATAGTAGCAAAAATCGCTATAGTTTTCCTCAACAATTTTTTTGAAAAGAGGAATGTAAAGAAGGTCTACAATATTGTTGCTGTTGTTTGGAGTTGGAAGCATTTCGAAAAGAAGTTGGTTTTGATAGGGGAGGATATGTTTTATTTTTGTTTTAGCTTTAAATTTAGATGAGATTGCGAAATTTGAATTGATAAGCATTTCAATTTCCATAAAACGTTCATGTTGACTGATATTATTAGAAATCGGAATCTTATTTTCTTCATAAAACACTTCAGTGCCTTTGGTATAAATTTCGTCTAATAACTGTAGTGATGACAAAGTTATAGCATGGGAAGGTTCACAGTATGACGAAAAATTTAATGCTAATAAAGCAGGGATTGTTTGGCGTTGTTTCAAATAGGTGAGTGCTAATTGGTAATGAAAACTATTGTTGAAAGGTTCACAGCGAATAGCCAAAATCAGGTGTTCTTCAGCTTTTGTTGTCATTTCAAGTTGCATGTAACATTGGGCAAGATTGTTGTGAAGATATGCTTTATAGGGAAAATATTCTAATGCTTTGTTGAAGTAAAAAATGGCGGTATTGTAGTCATTTAAATAGTAGTAACATTCTGCCATAGTAGGAATAATATCCTTTTCCGATACTTTGGAATTGGGGTGCTCTAAAACCCACATGCAATATTTAAGAGCATCTTCGTACTGCTTGTTGTTAGTGTGAAGTTTGCCTAACATCATTTGGGCAGTGTTGTATAATGTATCACCAAGAGGAATTGTCAGTAGAATCTCTTTCGCTTCTGAAAAATCCATTTCTTGTGCTTTTTCAATAATTTCTGAAGAGTTGATGTTTAGAGTAGGAAGTTTTTGTTGAGCAAATCCAGTAATAGTAAATATTATTAAGGTCAGTGCGATAAAAAGTTGCTTTTTCATAATTAATGTTTAGTTTTATTTTACCTTGCAAAGGTATAAAAAAGTTTTTTATTGTGAGATATGTTCTCAAAAAAAAAAGAGGCGTACCGCAGTACGCCTCCTTGAAGTTATTGATAATTCAGAAATTATCTCTTTACAAATCTCTTTGTTACCATTCCTTCAGCAGCATTGATACGTACCATATACATACCGTTTGCTAATT
>CALGTS010000053.1 GCA_937901925.1 uncultured Bacteroidales bacterium
GTACTTTTGCCCATAGTTATTTGGATGTGTGTAGTAACTGCTAAATAACGAAAAAGGGCTGAATCCTGCAAATGGAAACAGCCTCTTTTTTTATTTTGACAAAAAAAAGTTTTACCGGATACTAATAATTCTTTATCTTTTAAATTACTTTGTAAACTATCAAATTTATATCAGCATCCTTTTTATTCCTCTTTCTTGCAATCTTTTTCAATGATGTAGTTGTTGCGGTCGGAGGAGTTTCTGTAAATCATATCTCCTAAAAAGCCAGACATGAAGAATAGTGTTCCCAAAACCATTGCTAAAAGAGCAAGATAGAAGAGCGGCTGGTCAGTTACCGCGCGGGGAACCATTCCTTGTCCTTGTAAAATGAGTTTCTTGGCAATGATAAAGACCGTTATTAAGCCGCCAATCAGGAAAAGAATGGATCCGCCAAGTCCGAAGAAATGCATCGGTCTTTTCCCAAATCTTGTAGTGAAAGAGATGGAAATCAGATCTAAAAATCCATTGACAAAACGGTCCCAGCCAAATTTGGTAACTCCATATTTGCGTTTGCGGTGAATTACTACTTTCTCGCCAATCTTGTCAAATCCGCTCCACTTCGCAATAACAGGAATGTAGCGGTGCATCTCGCCATAAACTTCAATGGTTTTTACCACTTCGTTGCGATATGCTTTGAGTCCGCAGTTAAAATCGTGTAACTTGATGCCAGAGATTTTTCGAGTAGTCCAATTGAAGAATTTGGAAGGAATATTTTTTGCTAATTTAGAGTCGTAGCGTACCTTTTTCCAGCCAGAAACCATATCAAAACCATCCTCTTTTATCATTTTGTATAGTTCTGGTATTTCGTCAGGGCTGTCTTGTAAGTCAGCATCCATAGTGATAACTACATCGCCTTCAGCACGTTGAAATCCTGTGTTAAGTGCGGCAGATTTTCCATAGTTTCTTCTGAATTTTACCCCTTTGAATGCGCTATTGTCGCTCATCAATTGTTGAATCACTTGCCAGGATTTATCTTTACTTCCATCATCAATAAATAGAACTTCGTAACTGAAGTTGTTTTCTTTCATTACTCGGTCAATCCAAGCTGCCAATTCTGGCAACGATTCCTCTTCGTTAAATAGAGGAACAATTACTGATATATCCATTTTTACTATTATTTTAGTACCCAATAATTTTTATCAATTTTTGCAGCAAAATTAATCGCCTCATTCTCAGTATCGAAGATGCCAATGCAAACGCGCAAACGATTGTTGCCGTTCTGTTTTACAATTTTTGCATTGTATCTTTGTAAACTTTTTTGTTTGATATGTAATTCCGCATCCGATTGTTTTACAAAGCTGCCCGCAATAACATAGAATTTTCCACTTTCAAATTCAATGATTGGAATATTTTCATAAGTTGCAGTAGGCTTAGGAGCAGGTTGAACTTCTTGAGCAATAGTTTCTTCTGGAATAACCTCCTCCGTAGTAGATTCAATGGCTTCATCAACCATATCAGCCTCTTCATCAACCTCCTCGTTAGGCGTTGTCTTTAAGTTCGGAATCTCATCATTATCTGTTACATCAGATGGAGTTGTAAGTTCAGTGTTTGTTTTCCTTTTATCAATGATTTTCTGATAAAGATAAATTAGCTCATCGTCAAAAAGTGCTGCTAGTACACCAATACTTGCCAATATGATAAAGATGAAAAGCCAAATCTCCCACCTTCTTTTTCTTTTTCCTTTATCCTCTTCCTCTTCCTCTTCCTCTTCCTCTATTTCATGAGTATCATCCCTTTCATGAGTATCATCCCTTTCTTGAGATTCTTCAGTTTCAGGTTCTTCAGTTTCTGGTTCTTCAGTTTCAGGTTGGCAATCGTTATTTTCAGGTTGCTTTTCGGTTTCAATAGTTGTGGAAGTTTCCAATGGCGTTTCTGCACTTTTCGGTTCTGTTTCTACCTCTACATTTTCAACTTCTTGCCGATATTCATCCTTCATAGGTTCTGTAGTTTCAGAGTCTGTAGGCAATGTTTCCACCTCTTCTGGTTCTGGAATCACCTGCGGAGGTGTGGTTCCCGCTTGAGGAGTTTCTTGGTTTTCCACAACTTCAGTAATCTCTTCCGAAATAATTCCAGTTGGCGTTATCACCAAAGGATTCATTCCTTCAAAATCGATATTAAGTTCTTGAATATATGCAGATTCAAATATTATTTCCTCTTTTTTCCCACGACGGAAAGTTCCGAAGTTGTTGTATGTAACGCTTTGATTATTGTTGATAGCCGCTTTTAATTCATCAATCCAACGATTGCTCATTTCGTAAGCATCAACGATAGTTATTTGCTCCCATTGAGAAAGTTTTGTTGCAAAAGCAAAGCCGTTGGCATCTTTATCCTCCTGAAATTGGATAATAACTTGCGGTGGTGTAATTTTGTTATCACTGATAGCAGCCTCCATGCGCACACAACGAAATATGCCCAAACTACTAAGATAAACGGTTTCTTCCGTCTGTAATGCTCTGATAATATTTTTGATAATCATAGTTTTATTCTTTGATATTCGGAATCTGTTGCAAATCTTCAGGAGTGTCGATAGCAATACTTTCGTGATAACATTCAGCGGTATAGATAGATATATCGTTTTCTAACCATCGTAATTGTTCCAATTTTTCACAATTTTCTAAAGTAGTAGTAGGGAGTTGAACAATCTTTTGTAGTGTTTTCTGACGATATGCATAGATGCCAATATGTTTGAAATAGGAAGTCTCAGCATCGCCTCTGCGATAGGGAATAGGAAAACGGGAGAAGTAAAGTGCCCGTTTCTGCTTGGAAACTACTACTTTAACTTTATTTGGGTTTTCAATTTCTTCAGGTTGTGTAATAGGTTTGATAAGAGTAGCAATTTCAACTTCTGGGGTTTCGAAAAGGGAAATTAGTGTGTTGATCTCCTCTTTTCGGATAAAGGGCTCGTCGCCTTGTATGTTAACGATGATATCTTCGTTGGAAAGTTGCAGTTTTGCTGCCACTTCGCCGCAACGGTCGGTACCTGATGGGTGTGTCGGTTTAGTGAGCACGACCTTGCCACCGAAGTTGATTACGGCATCATGAATGCGCATGTCATCAGTTGCAACAACTACCTTATCTAACGATGCTTCGCTTGCTCGTTCATACACGTGTTGAATCATTGGTTTCCCATAAATCAAAGCCAAAGGTTTACCTGGGAAACGAGTAGATGCGTAGCGTGCTGGAATAATGCCAATTTTCATTTCTATTTTACTTGTTGGTCAAAAAGTCCGTGAATTTCAGCATCTATTTTTTCGATAACAGCACCAAAATCTTCAGGAACTTCAGCAAATTTAATAGTATTTACATCAATAATCAGAAGCTTTCCCTGTTTTGATTCCTTATATTTCTCAATCCAAGCGTCGTAGCGATTATTCAGATTTTGGAGATAAGAGATGTTGATTGAGTTTTCATAATCTCTTCCTCTTTTAGCAATTTGAGAAACTAAAGTGGAAACATCTGCTTTGAGATATATCAATAAATCAGGGGCTTGTAAAAATTGAGACATCAACTCGAAAAGTGAAGTGTAATTTTCAAAGTCACGGGTTGCCATCAGGTTCATCTCGTGAAGATTGGGTGCAAAAATGTATGCGTCTTCATAAATTGTGCGGTCTTGCACGATGTTTTTCTTTCGATTTCTGATGTCAATTACCTGTCTAAATCTGTTATTAAGGAAATAAACTTGAAGATTGAAGGACCAACGTTGCATATCTTCGTAGAAACTTGCCAAATAAGGATTGTGTTCTACACTTTCGTACATCGGTTCCCAATTATAATGTTTGGCTAACATTCCGGTAAGGGTTGTTTTTCCAGAGCCAATATTACCAGCAATTGCAATATGCATAATTATCTAATTTTAAGTCGATTATTAATTTTGTACTTGTTTTTTATCGGAAATGGAGTGCATTACTAAATAGATGCAAAGTGTAGCAAATGCAGCAATAGCAAGATAGTTAAACGCTGCTGAGTTTGCGTATGCTTCGGTAGTTGCCACATCAATGCCTAAGTTTTTAAGTATCGCACTTACTACGCCCATAATTGCGCCACCCGCAAGCAATCCTGAAGCTAACAAGGTTCCTTTCTCTTTGCGTTGTTTGTTGATGGCTTCATCTTTGCTGCGTGAGCCTACGTACCAAGCTAATGCGCCACCAATAAGAAGTGGAACATTGAGTTGTAATGGGATAAACATACCTAATGAGAATGCTAAAGCAGGAATGCCAATACGGTCAAGAAGAAGTGCTAAAATTGCGCCAACGATGTAAAGTAACCATGGAGTTTGTCCTCCGAACATTAAGGGTTGAATGATGGCAGCCATTGCGTTTGCTTGTGGTGCTACAAGTGCATCATCGCCAGAATATCCGTAAGTTTCAGAAAGAAGCATAATAACAGCCCCTACCGTAAGCGCAGAAACCGCTGTTCCTAAGAATTTAAACATTTGTTGTTTGTATGGAGATGTTCCAATCCAATATCCAATCTTTAAATCGGTAATAAAACCACCAGCCATAGCTAAAGCAGAGCATACAATACCACCTACTACGAGGGCGATTACAATACCGGAACTACCTTGTAAACCGATAGCGGAAAGAATAAATGAAGCTAAAATCAAGGTCATCATTGTCATTCCTGATACAGGATTGTTACCTACAGTAGCAATTGCAGTTGCAGCAACAGTGGTGAAAAGGAATGCGAATAGGAAAATGACCAATAGACTGACTAAAATTTGCACTAAGTTCATCTTTAATCCACCAAATAGGAAGAAAATTACGGTAAGAACGGCAACGGCTAAGAATCCAAAAAGGATAATCTTCATAGAGAGATCTCGCTCTGTACGAAGTTCTTGAGTTTGTGTTTGGGTACTTTTACGAGAAGAGAAAGCAACCCCCATTGATTTCTTAATTACGCCAGCAGATTTGATAACACCTAGGATTCCTGCCATAGCGATGCCCCCAATGCCGATGTATCTTACATAGTCAGCAAAGATGGTTTCTGCGCTAAGTGTGGACATAGCAACGCCGTCGGGGGTGAGTCCATAACTACCTAAAAGTGGTACGATAAACCACCAAGATAGGAATGAGCCTGCACAAATAATTGTCGCATATTTTAACCCAATCAGATAACCTGTTCCTAATAGGATTGAGCTAGCATTCATTTTGAAGACAAATTTATGGTTGGTTGCCAATTGTTCGCCCCAAGCAAACATTCGGGTGCTGATATTTTCGGACCAAAACCGGAATGTCGTCATAAGAAAATCATATAATCCACCAATAAGACTGCTGATTACCAATAATTTGGCTTGTGCTCCGCCTTTCGCTCCCGATACTAAAATCTCTGTGGTTGCCGTTGCTTCTGGGAATGGGTATTTACCATGCATTTCCGAAACGAAATATTTCCGGAATGGAATTAAAAAGAGAATGCCTAAAAATCCTCCTAAAAGTGATGCCAAGAAAATCTGCATAAAGTTAACTTGAATCTCAGCTCCAATGGCAGGATTGCTCTCTTTAATGATGTAAATAGCTGGAAGTGTAAAAATTGCTCCCGCAACAATTACTCCTGAACTTGCTCCAATGGATTGGATAATTACGTTCTCTGAAAGTGGACTTTTTCGTTTAGCTAATGTTGATGCTCCCACTGCAATAATGGCAATAGGAATGGCTGCTTCAAAAACTTGTCCAAAACGAAGTCCAGAGTAGGCTGTTGCAGCAGAGAAAAGTACTGCCATTACTAATCCCCAAAGAATGGTCCAACCATTGATTTCTGGATATTTTTTGTCACCTCTGAGTATCGGACGATACTTTTCTCCCGGCTTTAATTCAGAGTATGCATTATCTGGCATTTTGATTTCCTCAGTTTCTTGAGAACTGTTTTGAGGTTCTTGATATACCTCTTTTTCATTTGTTGATTTGTTTATAGATTCCATATTTTATTGATTATTAGCAAGATAATAATATGCATGAGTAGCTACAAAAATATAAAAATAGTTTTAATATTGTACCTTTTTATGGCTATTTTTTTAAAGAAAATTTTTTTTTGAAAAAGTGACTGAGCTATTGAAAAAAATTGTATTTTTGCACCCACAAAAACACGGCGATTGTAGCTCAGTTGGTTAGAGTGCCGGATTGTGGTTCCGAAGGTCGTGGGTTCGAATCCCACCAGTCGCCCAAAATGAAAAGTCAACATTATGTTGGCTTTTTTTTTATCTTTGCCAATCACAATTTAAGTTATGAGAATAGTTGTTACACTCGCATTTTTGTTATTTTGCTGTACTATGATAAGCGTTTCGCAAAATTGTATTAATCAGGATGTTCGGTTAAAATCAGAAACTCAACAGCATAATGTGCGTCCGCAATTCCCTGGAGGAAATAAGGCGTTAGTAGATTTCTTGTCAAAGAATATTAACTATCCTGAAAGTGCAAAACAAAACAAAGTCTCTGGTAGGGTAGTGGTAATGTTTCAAGTTGATGTTGATGGTACAATTTCTAATGTTAGTATTGCGCAATCTCTCACGCCTGAGTGCGACAAAGAAGCAAAACGTGTGGTGAGTTTGATGCCCAAATGGACTCCCGCCATACAAAATGGGAAGTCTATTCGTTCTTTTTATCAAATTCCTATTGTTTTTAAATTGAATTAACGGCAATTCTATTTCCAAAATTGATTTGTTATATCAATCTTTTCACTAGCTTCAATTTTGTACAATCGTTGATTGGTCAGTCGGCTCTTTAAATTTCCTCGTTCTGGCTGGTATCCTCCCAATTTGATAAAGGAGAAAAATTCAGTATGGTTTGGAAAACTATTGCGCCCAGAGTACCAAGCCGTTTTTAAGGAATAGGTGGAAATAATATAGTGCGCTAACTTCTCAATAGCCTCAACGTCGTTGTCGCCACCCATAAAACAAACGCAAGTTATTTCATTTTTGTATCGCAATATAATCGAGTCTAATTCACGGGTTGTGAGTTCAGGACCAATCTTTTGGCGTAGGTGTGGGCTATGACAGCCTTCACAGCGATTGGGACAGCAGGTTAGGTTTATGGCTAATGTTACTTCATCAGGAATCTCCTGAAAGACTATGTCGAAATTGTAATATCTAAGCATTGATACGCATATAGTGTCGTTTGCTGGCTTCTTTCTGTCTGGCTTCTGAGAAGTTACTTACTCTTTTCATGTAACCGATAACGCGTGTGAGGTAGTCTATATTAGTGCTTTGGCAATGTGGACAATTCTTTAGATAGCGTTTGTCGATATGGCCACAATCGTTACAAACTGTGTTGGGAATATTGAAAGTGAAGTAGTTGCAACCTTCAATAGCTGCTGTTCGGAGAAGCTGTCTGTACTGCTTTTGTGAAAGATGTTCTTCCAAATTGAGGTGCAATGCAGAGCCTCCTGTCAGATGTTCTATGTAATGTTTTCCGTGAAGTTTGAATTTGTCGAGTACGTTCAAAGAGTTATCTTCTACCACAAAAAAGTAACTATTGTAACAATCACGCGGCACACTATACCCATCTTCTCTATCCCATTTTGCATGTTTTACACCAACGTTTTCCGCAGGAATCATCTCGCAATTAAACAGCAAATCTTTCTTTCGATAGGATTTGTTGTAATTTTCAATCAATCCTAAAACTTCTTGAACAAAAGTGCGGTACTCTGGATTATCGTTGATAGGAATATTCAAAAATTCAGCCGCTTCTACAATTCCATTTATGCCGATAGTCAAGTATTGGCGTGAAAGTGCAATGTATCCTGAGTCGAAAAGAGGAAGCATTCCCTTAGCTTGGAGATATTTAAGATTCTCATTATAAGCAATTTGAACTTTATGCATTAGGTCCACAACCTCTTCAACAAATTGCAGATGAGGAATCCCATTTCTCTTCTCATATTGAATGCAGCGATTTAGGTTTAAGGTTAATACACTTTTCGAACCAGTAGAAACTCCGCCTGCTCCTAATGTGTAACTAAAACCATTGTCCTGAATTTCGTTTCGTAAGCGACAACAGCTACTCAACGAGTCTGCATTATCACTAACATAAGTGAAAAAGGAGTGCCCTGCAGCATACATATCAGCAGTGAAATCTCCATATTCTTTGTCTAAAATATCTCCATCTTTTGAAAGTAGAGCCATCGTTTCCACAGGGAACGTAAGAACCGCTTTTGTGCGCTCTTCGTTGAACCAACGCATAAAGCGGCGTTGTAACCAATCTAAAGATTTCCAATCTGGACGAGAACCATCAGGAAAACAAAACTCGCCAAACAAACTTTGGAAATAATATTTATCGTAGTAAGATATATTCCAAAATACAGATTGGAAATTGCGCGCACCAGTCGGTTGGTTGATGGAATATACAACTTGTTGGAAACAATCTGTAATCACTTTGTCTAAAGTTCGTTTTCTTGTGGAAAGATCCACCACTTCGTCAACTCTTTCAATGTAATCTTCTCCATATTCCAATGCAATGAAGTAGTTCATATACATCAAAAACTCAGGAGTAGCGCAAGCCCCGCTCAGCATACTAGATACCATAAATACCATATTGATGAATCCACCGCAGAACGATTTTAGATTGGTAGGTCGAGAGGCGTTTCCTCCAATGCTGCGAGTTCCGTTCAAAAGCCAAGGGTACATCGTAATACTTGCGCAGTAGTTGGCCATGCTCGTTTCATCATTTTTATAGATAAAGTGATTGTTTAGTAGGTATAAGTATTTGTTAGACAAATCTTTGCCATATAAGTCTTTAATCTTATCACAGAGCATTCGACGATTCAATCTGATAAAGTTCGATTTGGGTAGTTCGCCGATTAGGGTGGCAATATTCTTTTTTTCTACATTAGCATTTGCATCAAATTTGCTGCCTGTGGCAGCGTTTTGTGCATTACAATAGTCAATGAGAAATTTCATCTTTTCTGAAATCTCTCGGTCTTCGTAATGTTTTTGTCTATATAGAATGTATGCTTTGGCTACTTCGTAGTAATTTTCTTGTACTAATGAGGCTTCTACTTGATTCTGAATTTCTTCTACTGTAATGCCATCGTAAATATTAACACGACCAAGAATTCTATTAATTGTTTCTTCTGTAACAGCCTCTTGTGTTGATGCAAAAGCTTTTAAAACTGCATTTTTAATTTTGTCAATGGAAAAAGGAACTCTTTTCCCATTTCTTTTAATAATAAATATTTCTTCAATCATACTGACAAAGATTTAGGTTGCTTGTTGTTTGATACAATGCAACTTGAGGATAAGATAAAAGCCCTGTGCTACGCTCTTCGCTCTTTTCCCGAAAGTTACGAACTGAATTTAGGCAGGTCTTCTGGCTTCTCCATTGCGATGACTTCCCAGTAATCTCAGTGTCTTTTGTTTCGCAACTCTTTGGGGAGTTTACAGCTGCGGGAACAGCTCCTGATTTTCACAGGATTCCCTATTATTCTTGCAGAACCTAAATTCGTGGCAAAGATATAAAAAAGTGTATAGTGTTCTATTTAGAAAAATAACGATTCTATCAAAGTTATTAACAAATGTTAAAATACAGAAAATAAGTTATTTATATCTAACCTTTTGTCCTATTTGAAGTATGGAATTTTCTTTTATGTTGTTGATTTTACATAAATTGCTAATTGTAGTTCCATATTTCTTCGCTATAGCATATAGGGTGTCACCCTTTTTTATGATGTGATATTTTTCGGAGTTTTTATCCTCATTTTTCTGCAAAGTGTCTTCAGAATTTGTTGTTGATTGCGTTATTTTTTTCTCAACCTGTTGAGGTTCTGGATTGACAATTTCAGGTTTCTCTATTATTTTATTAGCTTCTTTCACTTCATTGCTTCTATTACGATAACGAGCCATTGTGCTGTCAACGGTTATGGTTACTTTTGCGCGTTGTGTGTAAGCGGTAGCCATTGTTTGTTTTGTAAGTGGAATGCTCGTGTTCACGTATGGAATGCTGTCGGCGCGCGTGTGACAAAATAGCCATTCGTAAGGCTCTGGAACATAAAAAGCTCTGGCTAAATAGGAATGATCAACACCTGCCAACTTGGAAAAACGAAGCAGTTCCGTGGAACCGCATGCCTTAATCGCATTAACCACCTTTTGCGATTGGCTTACAGGAACGCTTCTGTCGGCTGTACCATGTACAATCCAAAGGGGAAAGGTTCCTAAACCGCAGTATGATTTTAGGTTTGCACCACCGCACAAGGCAATGGCTGCTGCGATTTTGTCAGGATAGGTGCCCGTGTAGTCTAATGTGCCATATCCGCCTAAACTCATTCCGAAAACATATATTCGATTTGTATCAATAGGATAGTTCCTCAGAGCCCACTCTAAAAGATTGTTGATTTTGTCGGGTTGCCAGGCGCCACCTGGATTTTGTGGTGCTAACACAACAGCGTCAATTTTTAATCCGCGTTCAATGGCATCAATGGTTCCATATCTTTTTACGCGGTTTAGGTCGTTGCCGCATAAACTATGTCCATGCAGAAAAATTAATAGGGGAGTGCGCTCTTTCTGTGTATAATAGTTATCAGGCAAATATAACCAAAAATTATAACTATTAGGTACTTCTTTTTTATGTGCACTCAATTGAGAGTAAGCCATGTATGGAAGTGTCAGAAGAAGTAGAAAAGTGAGTTTGTATCGCATGATAAAATTTTGTGTGTTGATTCTATGTTTTTGTTATTAAGACCTACGAATGTCCCAAAATTAAGTTTGCAAAAATATATTTTTTTTTATTTGGGCGTGCCGGCTTTTCTATCGCACAATGCCTGCGCACGCCGTCGGGCTATCCGCTCAAATTTCGCGCCTCTTTCTCCTGCTTAATTTCTCAAAATTCATATTCTACATTCATATTCTAACTTCTAACTTCTAAACTCGGCGCTCATAACCGCTTCTATCCCTCACGCACCCACACGCACACGTTACCGCAAAGCCACTATGTATATCAAGAATGTATGAAATTTGATAAAAATTCTTGTTCCTCTACTATTTTCCAGCTTTCGCACTTTATGCCTAAAATAGAAAAAGTGTTCTTCGTCTCAGTTGAATTGATTTTATGCTTCGTTTTTCATCAATACTTATTTATACTTTAGAATCGCTCATTCAGATGATTTTAGATTTCTAGAAAATAAAAACGGCTTGAAATGCAAAGCAATTCAAGCCGTTTTTTATCTTGTATGAAGAATTACTATTCAGCGTCTTGTGCAGCTGGCTCTTCTGTAGCTGGAGCTTCAACTTGTGCCGTTGTTTCTTCTGCCTTTTTAGAGCTTTTTCTGCTACGACGAGTTTTAGTAGCTTTCTTTTCTTCAAATACAGTGTATGTTTCGTTATAATCAACGAATTCAATAATACACATTTCTGCGTTATCGCCTTGACGGAAACCAGTTTTCAAAATTCTAGTATATCCACCTGGACGTGTTGCCACTTTTTGAGAAATTTCTCTAAAAAGTTCAGTCACAGCAAATTTATCATGAAGATAAGAGAAAACCATACGTCTTGAATGTGTGGTATCGTTTTTACTACGAGTTACCAATGGTTCAACATATTTTCTCAATTCTTTTGCTTTGGCGAGAGTCGTAGAAATTCTTTTGTGCTTTATTAAAGAGCAAGCCATATTAGCTAACATAGCTTTTCTATGTGCGCTTGTTCTTCCTAAATGATTAATTCTTTTCGCGTGTCTCATTGTTCTTAATCCTTATCTAATTTATATTTTGATACATTCATTCCAAATTCTAAACCTTTAGATTTTACCAAATCTTCCAATTCAGAAAGTGATTTTTTACCGAAGTTACGGAATTTGAGCAAGTCGCTCTTTTGTATAGCTACCAAATCTCCTAATGTTTCAAGTTCTGCAGATTTTAGGCAGTTAAGGGCACGTACAGACAAATCCATATCAATAAGTTTTGATTTTAATACTTGTCTGATAAGTAGTGAGGATTCATCCATTTCTTCATTTGAAGATCCTGAATCTGTTTGAGAATCTAAAGAGATCTTTTCATCTGAGAACAACGCAAAATGTTGAATCAAGATTTTTGCAGCTTCTTTCAAAGCTTCTTTGGGATGAATTGAGCCATCAGTGATGATGTCAAACACCAATTTTTCAAAGTCTGTTCTTTGTTCTACACGATAGTTCTCGATAGTATATTTAACATTCTTAATCGGAGTATGGATTGAATCAATTGCGATTACATCAATTCCTTCGTGGAGTGATTTGTTTTCTTCTGCAGGCACATAACCTCTACCTTTATCGATGGTAATTTCAATAACTAATTTTACTGAAGGTTCCATACGACAAATTAGCAATTCGGGATTAAGTACTTGGAAAAAGTTCAGAAAGTGATTCATATCACCAGCCTTAAATTCATTTTGACCGCAAATAGTAATCACTGCTTTCTCCGAGTTGGTGTTTTCAACCTTATTTTTGAAACGAATCTGTTTAAGGTTGAGGACGATGTCTGTAACATCTTCCATTACTCCCGAGATAGAAGAAAATTCTTGAGCTACACCTTCAATCTTCACTGAAGTGATAGCAAAACCTTCTAATGATGATAATAATACACGACGCAATGCATTACCAATGGTCATACCATAACCTTGTTGCAATGGACGAAATTCAAAGATACCATGAAATTCGTCAGCTTCGTTCATTATAACTTTATCAGGTTTTTGAAAGGTTAATATTGCCATATTTATTTGTTTTACTTGTTTGATACCTTGTTGAATTAATGAGCTATAATTGTCTATTTATTATTTAGAATATAGTTCGACAATAGCTTGTTCATTAATAGTTTCTGGAATTTCTTCTCTTTCAGGGTAATTCATGAACTTTCCGGTAAATAAATTGCCATCCCATTCCAACCAAGAGAATTGATTATTCTTTCCATTCAATGAGTTGGTAATTACTTCCAGTGATTGTGAACGTTCGCGTACTGCTACGATGTCACCAGGAACTAATAATGTTGATGGAATGTTACAAATTTTACCATTTAATGTAATATGTCTATGGGTTACCAATTGACGTGCAGCAGCTCTTGTTGGAGCAATACCTAAACGGAATACGATGTTATCTAAGCGAGATTCGATAAGTTTCATCAAGTTTTGACCAGTGATACCTTTCTTTCTTGCTGCAATGTGGAACAATTTTCTAAATTGTCTTTCCAAAATACCGTAAGTATATTTCGCTTTTTGTTTCTCTTGTAATTGAATTCCGTACTCAGATAATTTAGCACGTTTTCTGTTTAATCCGTGTTGTCCAGGAGGATAATTTTTTCTTTCAAAATATTTATCAGAACCATAAATGGGTTCTTTGAATTTTCTTGCAATTCTTGTTCTTGGTCCAGTATATCTTGCCATGTTTCTTAATTTTAATTGTTCTTGTTTCTAATTGAATCGTATAATTTCAACTTCTCTCTCAACTTTTATTATACTCTTCTGCGTTTTGGAGGACGACAACCATTGTGTGGAAGTGGAGTAATGTCGGTAATTTCTTCAACCATAATTCCTGTTGCGTGAATTGTACGGATTGCAGATTCTCTACCACTACCAGGTCCTTTTACAAATACTTTTACTTTTCTTAAACCAAGATCATAAGCAACTTTTGCGCAATCTTGTGCAGCCATCTGTGCAGCATATGGAGTGTTCTTCTTTGAACCTCTGAAGCCCATTTTTCCAGCTGAAGACCAAGAAATAACCTGTCCGTCGCTGTTGGTAAGGGTTACAATAACATTGTTGAATGATGCGGAAATGAACGCTTTGCCCATTGCATCGATTCTTACCACTTTTTTCTTTATTGTTTTTGTGCTTTTTGCCATAATAATTATTCCTTCTTCTGACTAAATTTGTTTCTTGACTATGATTTGTTGTTATAACAAAACTAGAATTACTTAGTTGCTTTTTTCTTGTTTGCAACTGTTTTCTTACGCCCTTTTCTTGTACGAGCGTTGTTTTTAGTACTTTGTCCACGTAGTGGTAATCCGATACGATGACGAATACCTCTGTAACAGCCGATATCCATTAAACGTTTGATGTTCATTTGAACTTCAGAACGCAACGCACCTTCTACTTTTATTTCATTGATTATTCCACGGAGAGTTGCCAATTCATCGTCGTTCCATTCGCTAACTTTTTTATCGTAGCTGATCCCTGCTTGATTCAGAATCTTTTGTGCGGTACTTCTTCCAATTCCGTAGATGTAAGTTAAACCGATTTCACCTCTTTTGTTCTTGGGTAAATCAATACCTGCAATTCTTGCCATATTCTTTCTCTATTTTAACTGTTAATTATTATTATCCTTGACGTTGTTTGTATTTTGGGTTTTTCTTGTTAATCACATAAACTACACCTTTTCTCTTGACAACGATGCAATCTTCTGTTCTCTTTTTTACGGATGCTTTTACTTTCATTGTTCTTCTTCTTTTTATGATTTATGTCTAAATATTATTCTACCTTTGGTTAGGTCGTATGGCGACATCTCCACCTGTACTTTATCTCCTGGTAAGATCTTAATGTAATTCAATCTCATTTTGCCTGAGATGTGTGCAATGATGATATGCCCATTTTCCAACTGAACCCGAAACATTGCGTTTCCTAATGATTCGATGACGATGCCATCTTGTTCTATGGATAGTTGTTTTGCCATACGTTTCTGTTTTTATTTGTTACTATTTAATGATTCTTCTATGTATTCGTAGGTGGATAATACCTCTGTACCATTAGCGGTAAGCGCTACCTGATGCTCAAAATGTGCTGCGGAAAGTCCATCTCGTGTGCGAATGGTCCATCCATCTTGATCCATTGTGATATTCCTTTTTCCCATTGTAATCATTGGCTCAATACAGATTACCATTCCTTGAACTAAACGTGTCCCTCGTCCTCGTACTCCATAATTGGGTACATCTGGCATTTCGTGCATGTTTTTACCAATACCGTGCCCACAAAGTTCTCGTACTACGCCGTATCCAAAACTTTCTGCGTACGTTTGAACTGCAGCACCAATGTCTCCTGTCGTATTACCTACTTTTGCTTCGGCAATCCCTAATAACAAAGATTCTTTGGTGCGCTCTAATAAAAGACGTTTCTCTTCTGAGATTTGACCTACAGCAAATGTGTATGCATAATCCCCGTGGTAGCCGTTTTTGCAAGCTCCGCAATCTATGGATACTATATCTCCTTCTTTTAATATGTTATTATTTGGAATTCCATGTACTACGACATCATTAACAGAAATACATAGCGATGCTGGAAAGCCTTGATAACCTTTGAAAGAAGGAAATGCACCTTGACTGCGGATATATTCCTCAGCAATGCGATCAAGCATAATCAAAGGAATGCCTGGCTTGATATGTTGGGCAACCACTCCTAAAGTTTTACCAACTATCAAAGCACTCTCTCTAATAGACTCAATCTCTTCTGATGAATAATATTTTCGCTTGCTAAATACCATATTATCTATTAGTACATTCCGTTAGTACGTCCTTTGATTCTTCCAGATTTTGTTAAGCCATCATAATGACGCATCAACAAGTGACTTTCAATTTGTTGTAACATATCTAATACAACACCTACCATAATTAATAGTGATGTACCACCAAAGAATTGTGCAAATTGTTGGTTAACATCAAAAATTCTAACTACAGCAGGTAGAATTGCTACAATACCCAAGAATATAGAACCAGGAAGGGTAATGCGTGACATAATCTCGTCAATCAATTGCGCAGTTTGTTTGCCTGGCTTTGTACCTGGAATAAAACCATTGTTCTTCTTTAAATCTTCTGCAATCTGTTGTGGGTTAATGGTAATTGCAGTATAGAAATATGTAAATGCAATGATTAATAAGAAGAATACGATATTATATCCTAAACCATTATAATCTATAAAACTCATCCAAAATTTACTTGGTTCTGCAGAATAGTTCATAAAGGTTAAGGGTAAAAACATAAGTGCTTGTGCAAAAATGATTGGCATTACTCCTGCAGCATTCACCTTTAATGGAAGGTAATTTCTAACACCACCATATTGTTTGTTACCTTCAATTCTTTTTGCGTATTGCACAGGAATACGACGTGTTCCTTGTACCAAAAGTACACATAATGAAATAATCACCATCATAATTACAATCTCAACGATAAATACGATAGGACCACCATTCATATCCGCTACTTTTGAAACAAATTCTGCGTATAACGCATGTGGCAATCTTGCAATGATACCAACCATGATGATGATTGAAATACCATTTCCAAGGCCATTATCGGTAATTCTTTCACCTAACCACATAATGAATAATGTGCCTGCAATCAATAGAATAAATGCTGTGATTGCAAAGGTTGAAATACCGAAAAGAAATGTAGGTTCTAACATTGCTGGATTTACTGCACCACCAAATTGGTTTACAATATTAGCAATGTATGGAGGCGCTTGGATACCAACTACAGCAATAGTTAAGTAACGGGTGATTTGATTAATCTTTTTACGTCCGCTTTCGCCCTCTTTTTGTAAACGTTGGAAGTATGGAACTGCCAATGTCATCAATTGGATAACGATTGATGCTGAGATGTAAGGCATAATACCTAATGCAAAAATTGAAGCATTAGAAAATGCACCACCTGAGAATAAATCTAACATTCCTAACAAACCCTCTTGCGCAGATTGTGAAAATGCAGCTAAATCTGCTGGATTGATTCCTGGAAGCACAATGTGTGCTCCTAATCTGTATATCAAAATGATAAACAAAGTATAAAGAATACGCTTGCGCAAATCCTCTATGCTAAAAATGTTTTTTATTGTGTTAAAAAATCTTTTCATTTTGTAGTTATTATTGGAAAACTTTTTTTTCGTTAACTATTCCGAGCTGATTACTCTGCGCTTGGAGCACCAACCAATGTTACGGTTCCACCTAATTCTTCAATAGCGGCTTTTGCACTTTGTGAAATAGCGTGTGCTGTAACATTAATTTTGCTTGTTAACTTACCTTGTCCCAATATTTTAACTAAATCGTTCTTTGCTAACAAACCATTGGCTCTTAATGTTTCTAATGTGATTTCAGAACTTTGTGTCTTCTCTACCAACATTTGAAGTGTGCTGATATTTATAGGACTATATTCTATACGATTGATATTTTTGAATCCTCTTTTAGGTAAAATTCTGTAGATAGGCATTTGTCCGCCTTCAAAACCAATCTTGCGGCTATATCCTGATCTGGATTGAGCACCTTTGTGTCCTCTTGTTGATGTACCACCTTTGCCTGATCCTTGTCCTCTACCAATTCTTTTTGAAAGTTTAGTTGCTCCTTCTGCAGGTTTTAAATTGTGTAAGTTCATCGTTCTAATTTTCAAATATGATTAATACTTCGTTAAATTTCTTCTACTGATACTAAATGCTTAACTTTTTCAACAATTCCCAAAATTTGTGGTGTGGGAGTGTGTTCTACGGTTTGATGCATTTTTCTTAAACCTAACGCTTGAAGCGATCTTTTTTGACGTTCGGGTTTGTCAATCGAACTTTTCACTTGTGTAATTTTAATCTTTTTCATCCCTTCGATTTGTTTTTATTTGTTTTTTACTATGTTTTTTTCGTCTATAAAATAAAAAATAGCAGCTATTTTATCCTAAAAATCGCAACTATTTTCACATTTTTTACCATAAACAATTCTCTTCCTAAAAGTCAACCCAGTATGCTATGATCCGTGAAATGAGGTAGTTACGAGTGCGCTTTTAGTGCGCTTTCCTATTTTTATTTCACTCCAAAAAGTTTGGCAAATATATACTATTTTTCTTTATAAAATCCTTTTGTGAAAATATTTTTTTACCGAACTAATGTTACTGTTCCATTTCTCTTAAATGGGGTGCCATCGTTGAGCAAATATTCTATCCGGTAAACATATACACCTCCTGGTGCTAACTCATCGTTAATGGTTCCGTCCCACCCAGAATATGGGTCTGTAGTGCTGAAAATTTTGACCCCCCAACGAGTGTATATCTCAAAAATATATCCACTTGTTGAAACAAAAGAATTGGTGGGCTGAAAAATTCTGTTGCTATTGCCTACTCCCATAAATGCATTCGGTATGTAGGTGGTGGGATGTTGCGTTAATACGATCTCATTGGAAAAGCTTTCTGGACATTCACCTAATTCACATGTAAAACTTTCTGTAGATACTTTATAGGTGAAATTAGCCCCATTTAGGTATAATTCAGTTACATCATCTGTAAAGTTATTGTAACCTTCTGGTGAATGATTGTTGGAAATTTCCACAAAACTTGCATCAGTTTCCGTCTTGCGATGAATGGCATAACTTGCCGCCGATATTGAGTCAACACCATCGTTATAGTCCATCCACTGTAAGGTGTTTATGTGTGCAGCATCACCAAAGCCTCGTAGTAGTATAGAGTGGGCAATGTTGGAAATAGCTGGCGCCGGAGAACATTCGTTGTGAAGTTTCATTTGATAGTAGTAACTATGGGTATTCACATCAACATCGTTGTCAATATAGAAATATTGAGCCCCACCATTGTAAGTTATTGTCGTAATATATTGAAAATTATGATCATTATCGCAACTTCTATATAAGTCAATATGTGAAAAAGGTGTCTCTCCTCCGCTTGTAAGGGCTTGTACTCGAATTTGTCTATTCTCTTCGACAGAAACGGAATTAATATAGGCGTAATCATGGTTCTCCTCAGCTGTAAAAGTAAAACAAACTTTGCGAGAGTCTGCTGTGTATAGTCCATTGTTGCTAACTGCCCGCACAATAAAGGTATAGTCCCTATCCGGAACTAGGTTAGAATGTGTATAGGTGGTTGTATTAGCAGAAACTTCTCCCGAGTATTGTAGAGCACCGCCATCTTCAGAAAAGTGAATTTCATATTTATCCAGCCCATCTGTCATATTAATATAGTGTGTCCACGATAATGATGCCTTTCTTGTGCAACCATCTGTAGTACAATGTAATAGTATGTTCTGCTGAGGGTTGAATATCATTCCACTAGCATTGCCACAACTATCTCGCGCCGAAATTCTGTAATGATTTACAATGTCTGAGTTGTGTAGCGAGTCAATCCAAGTAGTGGTGGAAATTCCATATACGGTATCTATAGCTACCCAAGGATCGTTTTCTGTTTCTTGATGGAAGATGACGTATGAGTTTACGTCATCTTCCTCAGATTCTTCCCACGAAAGCGTAATCATATCGCTTGCATAATCAACGGTAACTTGGTGAAGGGTAGGAATCTGTGGCGCAATGAGGTTCTGAAAATGTTCCGTCGAGATGGTCGATGCGTTTTGACAAACGTTCCCACCCTGCGGCGCAAAAAATTGATCGGAAAGGTGTATTCGATAACGAACATCTGCATCACAAATTTCAATAGTGTCCCTAAAACTTAGATTCTCAGGATATTGAACGCTTCCAACAGAACGAAATTCAATGTCGTTCGGGTGTTTCCTCATTACCCGAAAAACATTACTTGTCGTCGGAAGTAATTCTGTAGCTGGTGTATTCCATGTGATAATGGCTGTGCCATCTCCAGGATTTGTAACATTGCTAAAAATCGTTTGTAATGTGTCAGAGTTGTAGCTATTACCCTGAAAAATAGCTTTGATAAAGTAGTACTTGTGAATGTTAGGATCTACACCATCAAAGCAATCTGTATTGGCAGTGGTCATGTTGTTATTAATCACTTGATAGGGCCCCGCAACTTGATCTGAATAGTAAACTTCGTAACGAATGAAGTTTGAAGAGTCAGCAATAGGAACAAAATAGAGGGAAACTCCATTCCCATCTTCTTTTACGTGCACGCAGCGTAATTGCGGAGTATGTGTGCTTTGTGCAAATAGATAGAAGGTGAAAAATAGGAAGATTGTAACAAAGAATGTCTGTTTCATGGGATGTTAATGTTTGCCAACGATAATGGTAGATATGGTTTCTCTCTGCAAATAACGATTTGCAAGTGATAAGATTGTTTGAGGGGAAATCTTTTTTATTGTAGCAAAAAGTTGTCCCATTTCCTCTTCGTTCAGCCCAAATTTATGCCATCTTACATAGGTTTTCATGTAAGATGTGATGCCATCAACAGAACGAAGATAAGCACCCGATAAATATGTTTTTAATGTTGATAGTTCTTCGTCGCCAATCTCTTCTGTTTGAAGGCGTTTGATCTCTTCGAAGCAAGCCTCAATTGATTCGTCTGCTTTTCCTTCAATAACATCGCTTTCAATAAAGAAAATGGAGTGGTCGCAAATATAGGAGTTTTCACTATAAATACTATATGTGTATCCACATTCTTCTCGTACTTTCTGCATTAGTCTTGAACCGAAGTATCCTCCTAATAGTGTGTTCAATATGTTGAATTCCCTTCTGTCTGTGTGATTGTAATCAAATAGTTTTTTGTAAAGTAAAATAGTAGATTGTAAGGAGTTCTCCCTAGGTTCATAGATGAACTGCCCCTCCTGAGTTTGAAGTGAGGTCGTAGGAATAATTGGGGTGCTGCTCTTGGAAAGCTGTTGAAAGGTTTGTACAATGGTGTGTGTCTCATCATCTTCAATGTTACCTGCTGCGAAAATATTTATTCGGTTAGCTTGGAATACTTGTTGATGGTACTCTTTTAAATTATCAATAGAAAGATTTTCAATGTGTTCTCTTTCTAATGGTGTTCCAAGAGGTGTGCCTAGTTGATAGATGTTTTTCAACATTAATTGAGAGGCAATATAACTGTTTTTTCGAATGTTGTATTCTAAGTTTTTAATTTTACTCTTTTTGAAATCTTCAAAGTTCTCGCTGTTAAATGTAGGATTTACAATGGTTTCAATAATGATAGGATAGATTTTGTTGAAGTTTCTTTTGGGAATGATGAGCTCTATCGTTGCATTTTGTATGTTTATGCTTGTATTCCACGAAGAACCATAATAGTCCAAAAGTTGATCCATCTTCTCTTTGGGATATTGTGAAGAGGATTCTTTTAGAAAAGAAAATAGGGCTTGTGCAACATATTTCCGAGACTCATAAATTCTTCCTCCTGCTACTTCAATTGTAATATGAAGTAAGTCTAAATACTTGTCTCTAAATATGTATAATGAACTATCTCCGTGAAGAGAAATAGTTTGAGGTGCAGGAAGTGAAATTTGAGTTATTGGAGTTGATTTGGGGGCCTCTTTCCTATTAATCATTATGCTAAAATATTCGTTAGAGCTTTATTAAAAGTGATGCAAAAATACTCTTTTATTTGATAAGATTGATGGTTCCCTTTTCCATTTGACGTTCGCCATCTGTAGTCCGGTACATTATAACATATATGTATGTGCCTTGCGGCATGATGTTTCCACGATATTCGCCATTCCATCCTATCTGAATATCTTTGCTTCGAAATAAGATAGAACCTCTTCTGTCAGAAATTATCATTTCAAAATCTGTAATATCTTCTAAACTTTGTGCTAAAAATATGTCGTTTAAGCCATCCCCGTCGGGTGTGAATGCATTCGGAATGAAAAGTGCATTTCTCTTTTCAGGAATCTCTTCAAAAAAAGGATCCTCCTCTGGTTGTATATACTCTTCTTCTGTATTCTGTTGCGTAGGTTCGACTACCTCAGTTTCTATCTTCCTCTCTACTTGTTGTTTCGGTAGGGTCGAAAAGGTGTTTGCTATTTCTTCTATACTAGTTTGTACAACTTGAGGTTCTATACTTGGGGATTCCATACCCTTTGGAGAAACTAAAGCAGGTGAAGATGGTTCGGGAGATTGAGTTTCTTTATTCTCAATAGTAACTTCGATTCTATTTTCTTTCTCTTCATATAGGGGAATGGGCGTGCTATCAGAAGATTCGCTTGAAAGGTTTGATGATCTTGATGAAGAGACCGTGTTTTGAGTTGTGTTTTGTTGCACGATTGGCGTATTGCTAACCTCTAACGTCTTATTGGTATTGAGTAGGATGATAAGTGCGGTTGCTGTAACAGCAACTGCTATAGTTGTTCCAATGAGATAGCCTTTTATCTTTTGCCAACGGTTGAATTTTATCAACCGACGATCAGATGCTATTTTCTTCCAACCATCAGCAGGAGGCGTGCAATTTTGTCCTAATTCTTTTTTTATGTATTGCCCAATTTCCATTATTTCTCTCCCTTTATCTTTTGTTTATGTAATCGCATTTCTTCATTCGATAGAAATTTCTCTATCTTTTCTTGTAAAATTCGTTTTGCTCTAGATAGCTGCGAACGTGAGTTGTTGGAAGAACATCCTAACATCTCTGCTATCTCGTCGTGTGAATAACCTTCAATCTCGAACAAGCTAAAAATAGTTCTATATCCAGGTGAAAGTTCTTGAATAAATTGATACAGAACTTCCGATGGAATTGATGGAAAATCTACATTGGTAGAGTGTTCGATAATCTCATCTTCTAATTCAACGTTTTGACCATTTCGTTTGGAAACGATACTACTTCTATATTTGTTGATGATAACGTTGATGCAAACTCTATGTAGCCATCCTTTGAAAGAGTTATTCTCCTGAAAATTTTTAATGTACGTAAATATCCTGATAAAACATTCTTGGAATAGATCTTCGGCATCTTCGTAATTGCTGGAGTAACGCATACAAAGGTGCATTACAAGACCTGCATATTGGTCGTACAACGCCTTTTGGTGTTTCGATTTCCCTTTCTGACACCCTTGTATGATTTCTACTTCTGTCATCAAGATAATTTTGTAGGAAAAGACAACTTTTTGCGGAAAATGTTGCGCAAAATTTTTATTTTTGCAAAAATATATTTTTTGAGGTTATGAACTGCTTACCTAAGGAGTTTTTTCTGCAAGATGATGTGTTAGAAGTTGCACAAAATCTATTGGGAACTTATCTGTTTACCGATATGGATGGACAGATAACGGGAGGAATTATTACAGAAACAGAAGCGTATAAAGGAATTTGTGATCGCGCTTCGCATGCTTTTGAAGGGAGAAAAACGAAACGAAATGCTGTGATGTATCACGAAGGTGGTATTGCATACGTATACCTATGCTATGGAATGCATCACCTTCTCAATTTTGTTACTAATCAAGAGAATATCCCTGATGCAGTGCTAATTCGTGCTATATATCCTACACATGGTTGCGAGTTGATGTTGAAAAGAACTGGAAAAACACAAGCCTCTCCTCGTATAACCGATGGACCAGGGAAAGTTACAAAAGCTTTGGGTATTACTATGGAACATAATGGCATCCCTTTGGATAATAATCGTATTTGGATTGAAGATAGAAAGTTAAATATTACGCATGAGATGATAGTATCTTCCCCTCGAATTGGTGTGGATTATGCAGGAGAAGATGCCCTTTTGCCTTACCGTTTTAATTTATTGTGTGATGAGCTTGAATAACCATTTTTTAACCTTGGGTATGATGTCTGGAACTTCATTGGACGGACTCGATTTGGTATTGTGTCGTTTCTCTTTGCAAGATGAAACTTGGAACTATCAAATAGTAAAAGCTGATACAATTCCTTATGACAGTGAAATGAAGAATTTATTAGCTTCTTTACCAGAACTTTCTGCATTGGATTATTTTTATGCTCAACGCGATTTCTCAACTTGGGTTGCTTCGCAAATAAATCATTTCCTAATTAATGAGGTGGAAAAACCAATGCTTATCGCATCGCACGGACACACGGTATTTCATCGACCCGAAGAGGCTCTTACGGTACAAATGGGCTCTGGTGCCGTAATTGCTGCTCATACGGGAATTACTACCATTGCCGATTTTCGTACCACAGATGTGGCATTAGGAGGTCAAGGCGCTCCCTTGGTTCCTATCGGTGATAAATTGCTCTTTGCTAATTATGATGCTTGCCTTAATTTGGGTGGAATTTCTAATATTTCTTTCGATCTCGATGATAAGCGAGTCGCTTTTGATATTTCGCTCTGTAATATTGCACTTAATTATTTGGCAAATCACTGTCAGCTTCCTTACGATAAAGATGGTGAAATGGCTAAGTCGGGTACCTTAAATGAAGAGCTGTTGCACAAAATGAACAACTTTCCCTATTTTTATCAGCCCTATCCGAAGTCTTTAGGAAGAGAGTGGTTTGAAAGTAATTTTAAACCTATTTTAGATGATTCTACCCTGCCAATCCCTGATTTGATGAGAACAGTTACGGAACATATTGTTCAACAAATTGCGAAGGTAATCCCTAAAAATGCTCAATCAATATTGGTAACAGGTGGTGGTGCGAAAAATATTTTCCTAATAGATCTGCTTAAAAATTATACCAAGACGAAGGTGATAATTCCTGATGAATATACAATTTCCTATAAAGAAGCAATTATCTTTGCCTTTTTAGGGTTATTGAGAATACAAAATAAAAATAATGTTCTAAAAGAGGTTACTGGTGCAGAAAAATCTAGTTGCAGTGGTGCTGTTTATATGATGTAATTTATTGGTTATGAAGTTGTTGAATGATATTTCTTTGAAAAATTATAATACTTTCTCTGTCGATGTGAAATGCGCTGATATGTATGTGGTGGAGAAAATTTCTGATCTTCCCGATTTGGCTGCAATGCAAGTGTTTAAAAATGAGTTTCTTGTTCTTGGTGGAGGGGCAAATGTGCTATTTACAAGAGATTTTTCTGGCTATATTGTCCTGATGGAGAATAAGGGAATTAAAAAATTGATGGAAGATGATAAATCTGTTACTCTGAGTGTGGCAGCCGGTGAGGATTGGCGAAATTTTGTAAAATATTGCGTTGATAATCTTTATTATGGATTGGAAAATTTAGCAGGAATTCCAGGAAAAGTAGGAAGTAGCCCTGTACAAAATATTGGCGCATACGGTTCTGAAGTTAAGTCCGTTATCGAAAAAGTGTATTACTTCGATGTAGATTCAGAAACTTTTAAATCAATTACTAATGAAGAATGCAACTTTGGCTATCGAGATTCAATCTTTAAAAAAGAGCTGAAATCAAAAGCAGTTATTGTAGAGGTGGTTTTTAAATTGTCGAAAGTTCCAGCTTTTAATCTTTCATATACTGCCATAAAAGAAGCCGTAGAAAAGGAAAATATGGAATTGACATTGTCGAATTTGTATGAGCTAGTAATTAAAATTAGAGATTCTAAGTTGCCAAATGTTGATGAGGTGGGATCTGCAGGAAGTTTTTTTAAAAATCCTATTGTTTCTCAATCTCAATATGAGAAATTGTTAGCAGATTTCCCCAATTTAATTGCTTATCCGTATGCCTCAGAACAAGTGAAATTGGCTGCCGGCCAGTTGATTGATATGTGTGGATGGAAAGGCGTTCGCCAAGGCGATGCTGGCGTTTACCCTAAACAAGCTCTGGTCTTGGTTAATTATGGAAATGCAACACCAGATGATATTCTCAATTTATTCCGACAAATTCAACAAACTGTTCTCGATAAATTTGGCGTGAAAATTGAACCCGAAGTGAATTTTATTTAGTGTTTTTTTGAAATTGTAATTTAATAGGTCCTTCCCCTAATTTGCCATCTTTGAATTCTAGTACAATATGTGCCTCTTTCCGTTTGTTTACACGTTTGCTCTCGTAGAAAGTGACAGAAATACCAATCCCTTTCCATAATCTTGCAGCAACTTCTCCTTGTTGCGAAACAGCATACATTAAGTCGTAATCACTATCGCTGTCGTTAATAATATCATTTTCATACTGTGAATATAGCCTGATCTCAGGCATTTGTAAACATTTTATTTCAGGGTCATTGTTGTAAATAGCTATAGATTGCATATCTTGCTGGTTGATTGAGTAGTTGATATGCCCTAACAACCCTTCCGCAAGTGTCGTTGAGTCCTGATTGATTTGATAACCTAAAAATATAACTTTCATCGTACTCGGAATGACAATCTTATGATAACGCTTGTTGCAAATTAAGAAGGTTTTGTTGCTAGGAAAGGTTGAAAGTTCGTAGTATGTGGGATTATCGCAACAACCATAATTCGCTGCAATTAAATAGTTCTCTTTCTGTTCAAAAATTTGAGTCGATTTTACATAACTAAATGCTGATTCTTGATCATAATCAGGAAAAATAGTGAGCGTTACTTGATAGCTTTTGTTATGTGAGGCATGATGCAACCATTCTGATGCTATAGTTTCACTTTTTATCAGACAAGGAATTCTTGACCCATTTTGAGTTTGATAATGAGAAAATTTGTATGAGATAATGGTGCCTGATGCTAATAAATCCCCATTGCTATTTTGCTCAATCTTAAAACGAGATATACACGTGTCGTTCATTAATTGTGTATATGAATTATTCTCAACTTGTGCGTTGAGTTTGCCCAATAATGCAATTATTAAAAGTGAAAATGTACAAATTAATCCTCTTATTCTCATAGTATTTTATATTGTATATATTATTATAATATTTTCTAGATTTAAGTTCGCAAATATACTATTTTTGCTTTTATGATAAAATAAATATGAAAAAATATAGTTATTATGCCAATTATATTACTCCGTTAGGGAATATATGTAATTTTGCATCTCTTTTTGTAAAATGAAATACCATTTAAGATCTCTATTCTTATTTTTCTTTCTTTTGGGATTGCTTCCAACTTTCTCCCAATCCTTTTCTACATTAAGAAAGAAAGTTGTTGTTGCCGAAGAGATGGTGATTAAAGTAGATTCATTGGTAGTATTGGAAAATAGTTTTGCAATTGATAATCTTAGTGATTCTTTATACGATTTTGATTGTGTAACTGCAATTCTTACTTTGAAAGATTCCTCCCTCCTTAATCAATCTTTATCTTGTAGTTATCGAATTTTTAATCCCAAACTAAAAATATTTTATAGTCATAAATCAACAAACAATATTTATCCTTATTCAGCTATCTATAAACCTAAGTTTGTGGAGATTTCTCCCTTTGTAGATACAGAAGCAGGGTCCTCTGTTATCACTTCTGGTTCTATTTCGCGTGGCTTTTCAGTTGGAAATAATGTAGATTTCGGACTCACATCTTCTCTAAATCTACAGTTGTCGGGACTGCTTGCCCCAGATTTGAAAATTTCCGCTAATATTACGGATAAAAATGTGCCTATCCAACCCGAAGGAAATACGCGTACAATACAAGATTTCGATCGCGTATTTATTAATCTTAATTATAAAGATCAACTGATTTTAGATGCTGGAGATATTGTTTTACATAGTCCCGAAAACTATTTTCTAAAAATGAATAAGAAGATTTTGGGCTTTTCTCTCTTCTCTAATCAAAAGATTAATAATAAGTTTAATTTAAAAAATAGGGTAGGAGGAGGAATCTCTAAAGGAAAGTTTTTCCGCCAAAGGTTAACGATAATCAATGGTATTCAAGGACCATATCGCCTAACAGGTCCCTATACCAATGCAGCTCTTATCATCTTGTCAGGCTCTGAAAAAGTGTATGTAGATAATAAGCTCTTGACGCGAGGTGCCGATGCTGATTATGTTATTGATTATAATACAGGAGAAATAACTTTTACGCCCAATGTCCTGGTTACAAATGAAAAAGAGTTTAATGTGGAGTATGAATATTCCGATAATGCGTACGCGCGTTATTCACTATTTTCCTTTAATGAGTGGGCTTCAATTGAAAATCCTAAGCTGAAATTGTATGCAAACTATTTTAGAGAACAAGATCTAAAAAATCACTCTTTCTTCCCAGAACTCTCTAATGAGATGAAACTATTCCTTTCCCAACTCGCTCCTAATGAGTTACCACTTTTCCCTAATGTGGATTCTGTTCCCTATTCCGTAAATGAAGTCCTATATGAATCAATAGATACTATTGTAAATGGACTTACATATTCAATTTATCAATACTCAACCCAACATGCAACTCAATTGTTCCGTGTGGGCTTCCTATATGTCGGAGAAAATAAAGGCGATTATCAATTGGTAAATTCTTCAGCCAATGGGCGTGTTTTCGTTTGGATTGCACCCTCAAACGGAATTCCACAAGGAAATTATAATCCTGTAATGCTTTTAAATAAACCAATCTTATCTCAAATGGGTGTAGTGGGAATGCAGTATGATTTCGCAAAATATAGCGGACTCGCCCTCGAAGCAGCGTTATCTGGATATAATGCCAATACCTTTTCTAATTTAAAGGATGAGCTTAAAATTGGTTATGCACTGAAATTTAATCTCTATCACAAACAACCCCTAAAAAAAAGATTTGAAAAACAGGTTTGGTGGTTTCATACACAGTTACAAGGTGAGTTCCTTAATAAAAATTTCTCCCACTTTGAGAGTTTTCGAAATGTTGAGTTCTATAAGGATTATAATCTTAATTCAGATTTTGCAACATCTCATCACGAATTACTCATTAATTATTTGGCAGGATTTCAAAATGATAAAGTGGGAAAAACAGAATATAAAGCCAACTATTATTCCCGCTTAGGGCTCTATCGAGCATTGAAAAATGAACTTAACTCCTCTACCCATATTAATGGCTTTCTATTCTCAACACAAACTTCTTTCCTAAGTACGGCTGATTCTCTCTATAATACTACCTACATTCGTTCTGTTAACAACCTATCTCAGCAATTTGCAAATCTTCAATTGGGTGCGTATGAACGTTTTGAAATGAATCGCTACATAAATGCCCATTCTGATACTTTAATGTCTAATAGTTTTCTATACAATGAAGCTTCTCTTTATATTAAAAATGCAGATTCCATAAAAAATCAATTTTACTTGGGATATACGCATATCTTACAACAAAGACCTGAAAATCTACGTTTTGCAAAAAATGAATCTTCTCATCAAGCACAATTGCAATTTGATATCTTTAAGGTGAAAAATAGTCGCTTTAAAGGAACCGTTACCTATCGAAATTCACAAATCCAGGATTCTTTGGGTGTGATGAATCCTGAAAATTATTTTATTGGAAGTTTGGACTACTCAGGAAGATATCTGAAAAATGCTTTGATCCTTTCTACATATTATGAGGCAGGAAGTGGTATGGAACAGAAAAAACAGTTCTCCTTCCTCAAGGTCTTAGATGGACATGGAACGCACGTTTGGAACGATTACAATAATAATGGTGTCGAAGAGATTAATGAGTTTGAAATTGCTGCATTTCAAGATCAAGCCAATTATGTAAAAGTGTGGATTGCCTCTAATGATTTTATTAATACATATAATACTCAGTTTACTCAAAAAATCCAATTCAGACCTGCTAATTTGTGGAGACATAAAAAAGGATTTCTGAAGTTTCTCTCCCGTTTCTCAAATCTCGCTTCTCTTAGAATTGCCCAAAAGAATACACTTCTTCCCATTTTTAAAGCATTAAATCCTTTCAATTTTAATATTAAAGATTCTAACGTCGTAAGCAATAATTTGAACTTTATAAATACTCTTTCTTTTAACCAAAACTCCTCTATTTGGGGAATCGATTATACATATAAAGTTCTCCAGAATAAGGTGTTGAATTTTTATGGCTCAGAAGCAAGTTCTACTATATATCATGATTTTCTCTGCCGAGTGAAACCTATTAATCCCCTTTTGTTGAAATTTAATTACATATACGATTGCTCTAAAAGACTCTCCTCTGCCTTTCAAATCAACAATTTTACTATTGTATCCCATACGGCGATGGTGTCAATGCTCATTAATCATTCTAAACCTATAGATTGGTCTGTACAATATCTGTTCTCTTGGCAAAATAATTTGATAGGTGAGGAAAAAAATCTAAAAAATTCAGTGAGGTTTGATTTGAATTATCGTATGGCAAGACGAGGTGTCGTTGGTGTTCGACTTCAATATCTTAATTTGAAGTTTTTAGGAGATGAAAATATGAATGTAGCTTATCAAATGCTAGAAGGTTTTCGAAAAGGTCATAACCTTTCTTGGTATATAAATATGCAAACTAATTTGTCAGAATTTCTGCAGTTGGATCTTAAATATGAAGGAAGAGTTTCGCAACATTCAAAAATTATTCATTTGGGCATGTTGCAAGTAAAAGCACACTTCTGATAAATTTAAAATTAGTCTAAATTAAAATGCTAAATAATTGTAATTTAATCGTATAGTTTTTAAATTTTGTTTCTAACTTCCCAAAAAAAAACGGAAAATCGAACAAAAAAAAGATAACAAATTATTGTTAGGAAAATTTATCATATTTTTGAGGCTAAATTTTTTTGGCAATTTTTTGCAACTTGTAACATTTGAAAAGAAAATCAGTATAAGGAAAAAGATAGGAAATAAAGACTTTTTTCAATAGTTATAAGTTGTTGATTGTCAATAATGTGGAAGAAAAAAATAAAGTTGAAAAAAATATAAGAGAATGAGAAAAGTATTAGCTGTTTTACTCCTTTTCACATTTAGCTTCTTGAGTGTAAATGCGCAAGAAGATGCTCAATTTACGTTATTTCCTTGGGCGCAGTTGTATTATAATCCTGGTTCTGCAGGTGAACAGCACAATACTTTGTGCTTTACCGCTATGTTCCGCCAACAATACTTAGGCTATAAGGATGTTTGGGTTCCAGATCAAGTTACCGATGCTACAACCCCCGAAGGTTTGCAAACTTTAAATACAGGAGGTCAACAGTTGATGCTTAATATTGAAACCTATTTGCGTAAGCTTCATGGTGGCATTGGCCTTTCTGTTGTTAAAGATAAAAACGGTATCTTCGATAACATTGGCGTTCGTTTAGGCTACTCATATAAAGTAAATCTTCCTGTCGGTCGATTAGGTATCGGTTTTCAAGTTGGATTTTTGAACCAATCTATTGATAAAGAAGTATATAGACCATTGCAACCGGGTGACCCAATTATTGAATTACTGAAAAATAATGAGTCATTTATGAATTTAGACTTTAATGTTGGACTTTATTATAAAGCTCCTACTTTCTATGTGGGACTTTCTGCTACCCAATTGGCTACATCTATCAGATTGTCAGGTGATAATACACTATTGAATCCTTCAAGAAATATGTATATTCATGGAGGTTATATTTGGACTATTCCTTGGGATCCAGCATGGAGTATTGAACCTCAAGCAATGGTGAAAACAAATTTCGCAACGGCACAGTTCGATTTGATGCTTTTGGCTCGTTACAATGGAATTTTATGGGGTGGTCTATCCTATCGTATAGATGATGCCGCTTCTATTTTGTTTGGAGCTCGACCATTTTACAATAGTTCTAATGTTTATATGAAAGGTTTAGATATGGGATTGTCATATAGCTTTACTACCAGTCAGTTAGGATATAAAAAACACAGAAGTTTTGGTGATATTGAATTGGTAGTCCGTTACTGCTTCGATATTTATAAACCAGAAGTATTTACAGGTTATGGCTCAACAAGAAATATTTATAAGAATCAATATTAAAATATATTCTGAAAATTATCGTTCTTCAATAAAATAAACTGAAAAACATGAAAAGATTAGCATTATTCTTATGGATTGCTTTAGTAGTTGCATCTTGTGCAAATACTGGCGATGGTCAATTGGTAGGTGTTAAAGAGCGCCCAGAATTTTTGGACCTTAATCCTTTTGGTATGGTTTATATCCCTGCTGGACACTACTTGATGGGTGCTGGTGACCAAGATGTACCATACGCTTTGACCCACCAATCTAAAAACGTTACAGTTGTAGCGCTTTGGATGGACGAAACAGAAATTACTAACAATGAATATCGCCAATTTGTTTATTGGGTGCGTGATTCTATTGCCCATTGTTTATTAGGTGATGCCGAAATTACAGATGAGGAAAAATATGGTCACTACCTAAAATATGATAAAAATTCAGAATATGAAGGCGAAGTAATTGAACCTAAATTAATCAATTGGAAAGAAGAGATTCCTTGGGATTCCCAAAATGAAGAAGTTGTGGCTGCTTTAAGTCCACTTTTCACTCAAACGAATACTCGTTTCTACCACTATCGTCCAAATGCCTTAAATGTAGGTATGCTCAATTATGAGTATTGGACTTACGATTTAAGTAATTTTAAAGATCCAAAAGATCCTGATAATTATGGAGCTGCTGTAAAAGAGAGTGAAGGTAGCGATTTAGGTGGTCTTTATGCTAATCGTCCAAGCCACTTTAATAATGGTTACGAAAGATTCTTCCGTAGAGATGTCGTAAATATTTATCCTGATACTTTGTGCTGGAATCATGATTTTACATACTCTATGAATGATCCTATGACGTTAAACTATTTCTCTCATCCACAATTTGACCACTATCCTGTAGTTGGTGTAAGTTGGCGTCAAGCTAAAGCATTCTGTTATTGGAGAACACATTTAAGACATGCTTACCTTACAGAGAAAGAGTTTGCTAATGAACAAGAGTTTAGACTACCTACTGAAGCTGAATGGGAATGGGCTGCACGTGGTGATATGGATGCTAACCCTTATCCTTGGGGCGCTTATTATACTCAAAATGCTAATGGTTGTTTCCTCGCTAATTTTAAACCTCAAAGAGGAAATTATATTGCTGACGATAACGTATATCCTGCTATTGTAGCGCATTACCATCCTAATGATTTCAACCTATTTGATATGGCTGGAAATGTTGCAGAATGGTGTAGCGATGCATTCGATAAATCATCAGTTAACTTCACGCACGATTTGAATCCCGCTTACAACTATTATGCAAGCAAGACAGATTCTCGTGAAAAGAAGAGAAAAGTGATTCGTGGTGGATCTTGGAAAGATATTAGCTACTATAACACTGTATATGCAAAAACTTTCGAATATCAAGATACTTGCAATTCCTACGTTGGTTTTAGATGCGTTCAAAGTTATATGGGCCGACAACGTGGTGATTCTCAAAAACAAGCATCTCACCTTTACTAGAAATCAATAATTCAATTTATAAACAAACAAATCATTAACTAAAAAAAATTATTATGGGACTTTACAATTTAGTAAGATCTAAAGGTTACAAAAACTTTATGGCTAAGCTTTACGGAATCGGAGCTGCAGTCGTTATCTTAGGTGCATTATCTAAGATCCTTCACCTTCCTGGTGCAAACATTATGCTTATTGCAGGTATGGGTACAGAAGCTATCATCTTCGTTTTCTCAGCTTTTGAACCGCTTCACGTTGAGTACAATTGGGCATTGGTTTATCCAGAATTGGCAATTGGTAATGAGGAAGAATTAAAACCTGTTACTAAAAAAGCTAAAAAAGAAGCTCCTACAGGAACTGTTACACAACAACTAGACAAGATGCTTGAAGAAGCTAAAATTGGACCTGAATTAATCGAAAGTTTAGCTACAGGAATGAGAAACCTTAGCGAAAATGCAAAAAAAATCTCTGGCACTGCTGATGCTGCAGCTGCAACAGATGGTTATATCGCTAATCTTACTAAAGCTGGTGAAAAGGCAAAAGATCTTTCTGTTCAATATGAAAAGACAACTAATGCATTGATGAGCCAACAACAAACTTCAGATGTTATTGCATCTAGCACTAAACAAATGGAGCAAACTGTAAAAGCTTATGCTGAATCATTGAACGCATCTCTTCAAAATACTATGAAGTATCAAGAAGAAGTTAATAAATTGACTCAAAGCGTACAAAAAATCAGCAGTATTTACGGAAATATGTTGGCTGCAATGAGCGGTAAATAATATTTTCTACTTATTCATCTAATTACTAACTAAAAAAATAATACAATATGGGTGCATCAAATTGTCCGGAAACCCCCCGGCAGAAGATGATAGGTATGATGTATTTGGTACTTACCGCTATGTTGGCGTTAAATGTATCCAAAGACATTTTGAATGCCTTTTCTATTATCGATGAATCTTTAGCAAGTTCTACAAGTATTACAGAAAGAACAATCTCTTCAGATGATAGTTTCTTGTCTAAACAAGAAGCGCTTTTGGGAAAAGCAAAGGTTGAAGGTGCTATTAAAAAAGTTGCCGAAATCAAGACATTGTCTGATAAAATGGTAAAAGAAATTGAAGAGATACGTAAGGGCTTATTAATAGCTGTAGATGGTACTGAAAAAAATTCAAAAGGAGAATTAAAAACAGTAGGCGAAATAAATTCTAAAGATGATACTAGTGGACCAACCAATTTTTTAATTAATGAAGGTCGTGCTAAAAAGCTAAAAGATGCTTTGTTGAAATATCGTAAAGCAATGCTTGACTTAGCAAATGATGGTACAAGAGAGCAACTTAATACAGCAATTGGTCTTCAAGTTGATGCTGATTATCATAATGCTGAAGGTGCAAAAGAAACTTGGGAAGATCACTGTTTCAATGGAACTATTATGGCTGCAAGTGTTACTTTGCTAAATAAGTTAATTGGTGAAGTACGTAATGCAGAGTCTCTCCTTATTAAAGACGCTATCGCTGGTATTAATGCAGAAGACTTTAAATTTAGTAAAGTTGCAGGTCGTGCAATTCCAAAATCACAAATGGTATTCTCTGGTGAGGCTTACGAAGCAGATATTATCGTTGCAGCATTTGATGAAAAGCAAACACCTGAAGTTTATTATAAAATGAATGTTGATACTTTAACAAGTATCGAAGGTGCAGAGAAGTTGGAAGGTGAAAATGGTATTGTTAAGATGAAGATTCCTACTGGAGGTGCTGGTGATTTCAAATTTGCAGGTATCATTAGAATTGTTGGTCCAGATGGAACTCCAAAAGAATATGGTTTTTCTGATAAATATACTGTACTTCCTCCATCAGCTACAGTAGCTGCTGAAAAAATGAATATGTTCTATGCAGGTATTGAAAACCCTGTATCTGTGAACGCTCCTTGTGCTCCTGATAAAATTAGTGTTACTATGACAGGTGGTGGTACTATTACCAAAACAGGTCCAGGAACCTACAACGTTACTGTACCAGCGGCATTAAGAGGCAAAACAGTTACTGTTAATGTTTCTGCTGATTTAGGTGGTGGACCAAAACAAATGGGAAGCACAGTATTCCGTGTAAGAACTGTGCCAGATCCTGATGTTTCTATTGGTGGAACTATCAGAGGTGGTAAGATTCCTAAAAATAGAATTTCAGCAGGTAATGGTTTCGTTGCTGCTAAAATGGATGAAAGTTTTGCTTATGATTTGAAATGGGCAGTTAACTCTTTCCGTGTTACTTTTGTAACAAAAGGTATTGAAGATACTCCAATTGCAGTTCAAGGCAATAAGTTTACCAATAATATTTTGGATAAAATCAAAAAATCACCTAAGGGTACTGCTGTTTATATCACTGATATTAAAGCATCGTCTCCAGCAGGTCAACGTACATTGAAGGATATCTCAATCCGTCTAAACTAATTTAAAATATATTGTCATGAAAAAGTTCAGTTTATTATTACTAGCACTATTTTTCGTTGCTCCTTTCGTATATGCACAGGAGGAAGAAGAGGGTAGTACAATGGAACAACCTGTTCGTCCCCCAGTAGAAACACCGTGGGAACAATTTGATATTGGTTCATTTTCAGAACCTGTTCCATACGTACAACAACTTCAAAGTGATGTAATGTATTATGTTACAATTTGGAGAACTATCGATTTGCGTGAAAAAAGAAACCACCCTCTCTACTTCCCAATAGAGACACGTGGTACTTGGCGTAGTTTGGCACAAACGATTTTCGATGCCATGGATTATAACAATCTAGAAAACGAAAACGCACTTCCTGTGTATGAGGATGAGTTCTGTAATATGCCTAAGCCTCGTGAAAGTGTTCGTGATGCATTGGTTGAAATTCAAACACAGCCACTTTACGACCCTGAAACATACGAAGAGATTGGTACAGAAGAGATCCCTATTGAGTATTCTGCAAGTCAAGTAATGTACTACAATATTAAAGAAGTTTGGTTCTTTGATAAAAAACGTTCAGTTATGGAGGTGAGAATCCTCGAGATTGAACCTATGATTGAGTATGTTAAAACTGTAAATACTGCATATACAGAAGAAGATACTGGTGATAGTGAAGATCAACCAAGAACAAAAAAACGTGTAGGTTATATTTTGTATGACGAATTAAGACCTTATTTAGCGAAACAAGAGATGTTTAATGTAAAAAATAATGCTCAAAGACTTTCGTTAGATGATGTTCTTACTTGGAAAAGAAATTTTGCTAGTTTCATTTATGCAGAACAAAATACTTATAGCGATAGACAAATCCAAGAGTATATTAAGAATTCTCGTGATCAACGTATTGAATCAGAAAGGATTACAGAGAGAATTAGAACCTTCGAACACGATTTGTGGGAGTTCTAAAATTTTCATGACATAAAAGTAAAAAGGGCACTGAAAAGTGCCCTTTTTTTATTACTTTTGCAACGGTTATTTACACTATATTTTTTCATTATGGATTATAATTTTAACGAAGTTGAAAAGAAGTGGCAGCAACGATGGAATAATGCCCAAGTTTATAAAACAGAAATAGATAATACAAAACCAAAGTTCTATATTTTGGATATGTTTCCATATCCTTCTGGAGCGGGTTTGCACGTAGGTCACCCACTTGGGTATATCGCTTCAGATATTTATGCACGATATAAACGTCAAAAAGGTTTCAATGTTTTGCATCCTATGGGATATGATGCTTTTGGCCTTCCTGCGGAGCAATACGCAATACAAACAGGACAGCATCCTGCTATAACTACTGAAAATAATGTTCAACGCTATAGAGAACAATTGGATAAAATTGGCTTCTCATACGATTGGAATCGCTCCTTTAAAACTTGTGATCCAGATTATTATAAGTGGACACAGTGGGTGTTTATTCAACTCTTTAATCATTATTATGATGAATCTGTTCAGAAAGCTATGCCTATAGCTAACTTAATTGAGATTTTTGCAACCCAAGGTTCTGAGGGAGTGAAAGCTGCTAATACGCAGGTGAACGCGTTTTCTGCTGAAGAGTGGAACCATATGTCAGAAAAGGAACAGCAAGAAACATTGTTAAATTATAGGTTAACTTATTTAGCTGATTCTTGGGTAAATTGGTGCCCTAAATTAGGGACAGTTTTGGCAAATGATGAAGTTGTCAATGGCTTGTCTGTTCGAGGAGGTTTTCCTGTAGAACGTAAGCTTATGAAACAATGGATGCTTCGAGTATCTGCATATGCAGAGCGTTTATTGCAAGGGTTGAATACTTTAGAGTGGAGCGACTCTCTAAAGGAAATCCAGCGAAATTGGATCGGTAGAAGTGAAGGAGCATTTATTCGTTTCCAATTGAAAAACCATACTGAAACATTAGATGTTTTTACTACTCGTCCTGATACGATTTTTGGGGTTACTTTTATGGTTCTTTGTCCTGAACATCCGTTGATAAAACAGATTACAACACCAGAGCATACTCAGTTGGTTGAAGAGTATGTATATAAGGCTATCAACAAGACAGAAACTGAGCGCCAAGTAGATGTAAGACAGGTAACGGGTGCTTTTACGGGTGCGTATGCAATAAACCCATTTACAGGAATGGAAGTTCCTGTATATGTGGCTGAATATGTACTTGCTGGTTATGGTACAGGAGCCATTATGGCAGTGCCTGCTCACGATAGTCGCGACTATGCTTTTGCTAAACATTTTGGATTGTCAATCGTTGAAGTTATTGCAGGCGGAGACATCTCTCAAGAGGCATTTGAAGCTAAAGATGGAATTTGCGTGAATTCAGGCTTTATTTCCGGAATGAATGGTAAAGAAGCTGCTAAGTTAATTATTGAAAAGGTTAAAGAGAATAATATCGGTTATGGAACCGTAAATTATAGATTAAGAGATGCCACCTTTAGTCGTCAGAGATATTGGGGAGAACCTTTCCCTGTTTATTTCAAGGATGGAGTTCCATACGTGCTTTCTGAAGATGAATTGCCATTGGTATTACCTCCAGTAAGTAGTTTCTTGCCTACAGAGACGGGCGAACCACCGCTTGGAAGAGCCGAAAATTGGACTAATAAAGAGGGATTCCCATTAGAATGCAGTACAATGCCTGGTTTTGCGGGTTCAAGTGGTTACTATTTGCGATATATGGATCCTAAAAATAGCAACGAATTTGTGTCACAAGAGGCGAATCAATATTGGCAAGATGTTGATTTGTATGTCGGTGGAGCAGAACATGCTACGGGTCACTTAATCTATTCCCGTTTTTGGAATAAATTCCTTTTTGATATCGGTGTTGTTTGTAAAGATGAGCCATTTAAAAAATTGATCAATCAAGGAATGATTCAGGGCCGTTCTAATTTTGTATATAGAGTTCAAGGGACGAATACGTTTGTTTCTGTCGGTTTAAAAGAAAATTACTCGGTAACACCTATTCACGTTGACGTAAACATTGTGAATAATGATCAGTTGGATGTTGAAGCATTTCGTCGTTGGCAACCTGAGTTTGCAGATGCAGAATTTATTTTAGAAGATGGAAAGTACATTTGTGGTTGGGAAGTTGAGAAGATGTCAAAATCAAAATATAATGTCCAAAATCCTGATGATTTGGTTGAAAAATATGGTGCTGATACGCTTCGTATGTATGAGATGTTCTTAGGCTCTATAGAATTGGCAAAGCCGTGGGATACAAATGGTATTGAAGGTGTATTCCGTTTTGTCCGTAAATTTTGGCGTCTATTCCATAATCTAAATGGTGAGTGGATTGTTTCAGACGAAAAGGGAACTCCACAAGAATTGAAAATCTTGCACAAAACGATTCAAAAGGTAGAGATGGATAATGAACGCTTCTCTTTTAATACTGCTGTAAGTGCTTTTATGATTTGTGTTAATGAACTTTCTGAGTTGAAATGTACTAAGAGAGAAATATTGGAACCATTAACCATATTGCTTTCTGCGTATGCGCCTCACGTATGTGAAGAATTATGGAGTTTGTTAGGCCATAAATCCACAATTATCTTTGAACAATTTCCACAGTTTAATCCAAAATTCTTAGAAGAGTCTGATTTTAATTATCCCATTTCATTTAATGGAAAAACGAGATTTTTTAAATCATATCCTATCGCAATGTCTCCGAAAGATATTGAATTAGATGTTTTACAACTTCCAGAAGCACAACGTTGGATTGATGGTAAGCAGATTAAGAAGGTGATAGTTGTTCCTAAGAAGATTGTTAATATTGTGATTTAAATTTGTTGAAGTGAAGAGAAGAGACTTTATCTTTAACATCAGTCTGCTGATTTTTCTCAATCTTCTCATAAAACCATTTTGGATTTTAGGGATAGATGTTGAAGTTCAGAATCAGGTCGGAGCAGAAAGTTATGGTCTTTATTTTGCTCTCTTTAACTTTACAATTTTGTTCAATATGCTGTTGGATATGGGAATTACCAATTACAACAGTAGAAATATTGCACAAAACACACAACTATTATCCAAACATCTGTCACACATTCTAACCTTAAAGTGTTCTTTGGGTATTCTCTACTTTATTGTAACTCTGATAGCTGCCTTAATAGTTGGCTATCAGGGTTATCAACTAAAGTTGTTGTTGTGGATGTCGTTGAATCAATTTCTAAATGCGCTCATTCTCTATCTTCGCTCTAATGTTTCTGCGCTTTTGAAGTTCAAAACGGATAGTTTCTTGTCTGTTATAGACAAGGTGATAATGGTGATTTTGTGTAGTATATTGTTATGGGGCAACACCTCAATCAGCGCATTTAAAATAGAATGGTTTATTGCCTCGCAGACTTTAGCGTATTTGATTACAGCACTTCTTGCTTTATTTATTGTGTTACGGAATTCGGGTGCATTTCGTTTATATTGGAATTTTTCTTTCTTTAAAGTTCTCTTAAAACGAAGTTTTCCTTTTGCTATCTTATATTTGTTGATGGCATGCTACAATCGTTTTGACTCTGTGATGTTGGAACGGTTGCTTCCTGAGGGGGTAGGTGCGTATCAGGCAGGAATTTATGCGTCTGCATTTCGTTTGTTAGATGCCGTAGTAATGATTGCTTACCTTTTTTCGGTCATTTTACTTCCTCTCTTTTCAAAAATGTTAAAGAATAGAGAAAATATAGTTCCTATTGTTGAAAGCGCTTTTCAACTACTTTTTTATTATTCAACAACAGTTGTTGTATTACTGATATTCAATGCTGAAGCGATATTTTCATTTTTATATGATCATCATGTAGCAGAGAGTGTTCGTGTATTTCCTATCCTCATCACCTGTTTGATTCCCATTTCGATGATTTATATTTTTGGGACTCTGCTAACAGCATACGGAAGTTTACGATTGTTGAATATTACATCATTATTAGGAATATTTGTGAATATCGGGATAAATTTTTTCTTGATTCCGCATTTGCATGCTCGTGGAGCAGCAATTGCTAGTTTAAGTACACAAACGATAGTTGCAATTTCACAAATCTATTTAGCGTTTAGAGCTTTGCATATTCCTTTGCGGAAGAAGATTTGTTTGAGTTGTGTTTTCTATATCACGTTATTAATCCCCATCGCTTATGGAGTTTCTTATTATTGGGATGAAAAAGTTTGGGTTGCTCTACTTATCGGTGGGGTGTTGTCCTTTATTTTGGCATTTTTCACCCAATTGTTACCATTCTCATTTATTCGGGAATTGGTAGTTGATAAGTTAAAGCAACCCAAAAGTAAATAATTACTAATAGATTTTAGTTTTTAGAGAAACTTTCTTTACCTACACCGCAGAGTGGGCAAACCCAATCTTCTGGGAGGTCGTTAAAAGAAGTTCCTGGAGCGATTCCATTATCAGGATCACCTTTTGCGGGATCGTATTCATATCCGCATAAATCACATACATAAGTTTCGTTCATTTTGTACTATTTAAATTTGTTAATACTATGTTTTTGAATTTTTAGTTGCAATAGTCGCAAGTAATTTTGCGTACCTCTTCGTTATCTAACACGCAAATTGATAATTTGTTTATGATAGAGCAGAGATACGGACGATTTTTTTCTTTTGCTAATTTGACAGCTTTTGTGAACAGCGAACTCATATAAGTTTCCTCTTTATGACCAGCTAAACTAATGTACGAGAATAGAAAATCTTCAGAAATGTGTGAGTCATCTAGGAAAGGAGTCATAATATCTAAAGCGTAATCATAGTCGTGGTTTTGCACAAAAATAGAAGCTAATTTATATGCTGATTCCCAACTTGGCATAACAGGATTTCTAATAGCCTTAATTTTTTGATAGGTTGCTGCTCTTAATGCTGTATTTTCATTAGTTTTAGGAGCTGTTTTTAGGAAATCGAGAATCTTGATTTGGAAGTCGATATTTAGATTGTTTACATCTTCCTTATTTACATTAACAAATGTATATAACTTGTCAATTTGTGTTTGAAGTTCAGCAGCTTTTGCCGCAGAAATGAGAGGCGTAGAATATACGTCACAAACCACTTTGTTATAGATGAGAATTTGGTTTTCAGGTTGGAATGATAATAACTTAATCATAGCTTTTGCCGTCTCTTCTTGGAGTGATTTTTCAAAATAATATTGCATATAGAGTTTATTATTCAAGAATGGAACGTAAGCTTTCTGATTGGGGATTTCCATTTTGTTAACAGTTGCCGATTTGTATCGTTGGGCTTCAACTTCGCCCATTACATATTTTTGAATTGCAAAGGCAAGAGCTTTATTTCCCTCTTTTAGTGTTTTGTTAAATTTGTAAATTACAAAATTTTGTTCATCAGTTTTGCTACTTACATCGTAGGTAACGTGGAAGATTATTTTAGCATATCTTTCTCTTGAAAGGTACTCTGCTTCAATTTCTTTAGCTATTCTTCCATTATCTGCACGAAGGGCAGCGATTGCATCATCTTTGTTGAAAGAGAGATCATAGTATTCACTATGGTTTATGATATCTTTTGCAAAATCGTCCCAACTATCACCGTAAGAAATTGTAATTGTTGCGTTTGGATAAACGGTAGCCAAAGCTTTTTGAATGCTGGTTGCGCGGAGCTTTTGGTTTTTGATTTGGACAGGATCTTTTATGTAGTTGATAGAGTTAATCGCAACAATTTCGATACTATTAACATGATATGCTGGAACGTTCAGGTTTTTGATGATTGTATCAAAATCGCTATAAACGTAGTTTAACTTTTTCAAATTTGTAAAAGGAACTCTAATTTCAAGGTCGGCAGTCTCTGCTGTAGGCATCCATTCGCCAGCGGTTTTAATCGATTTTTCATCTTTCATGAAATTGATTTTCTCATAAAAATTAGCGTTATGAGCTTCGATATATTTTTTCATAATAGTCCGGCAAGCGACCCCTTCTTTCAAAACAATCACGTTGATTTCGTATTCGGCATCTAATTCAATCATTTCAGGGACATCGGCAATTTTAGCTCTCAAGCGTAATGATTTTTCTGTAACCTCATTGTTTGCGTAAATATCTTCGTAAGTGATCGATTTTGTTACAAAACCCCTGAAAATTTTGTCGTTATCAATAATTAGATTGTCGCAATCGTATTGGTTTAGTTGTACAAAGTCTAGAACAATTGCATCGCCTTCTCTACCAATTAATCGTTTTAGTTCTTTATAATCTTCGCATTCTAAGTAAACTTCGCCATCTTTATTTACAGAAATATATTCAGAAAGTGCTTCTAATGGAAAATTCTCAGTACATTTTCTGCAAAGTGTTGCATCAAAATAGTCCATTCCACCTTTTCCCTTACTCATGGGTGCCATTTTGTCGAGAGGAGAGTAGGTGTATATGGTAAATGTTCTGTCATTTCCTAAGACAATAGAGGCATACATTGATTTCATAAATTCGTCGGTTTCAAATCCAATGCCGACGTATGTGTATTGAGGATCTAACAAGATAACGGCTTGTTTCTGATTTTTTAAAATAGGGCGAATCAGTTCCATGCATGCATCGTAGTATGAGAAATCCTGAATTCCAATGTATGCTTTACCTTTAGTGACCAATTCTACGCCACGATGTGAGAGGCCATATTTTTTTAGACGGAAGTTTAACGTTTTATAAGGAGCCAGGTTGATGTCTGTTTTTTCGTTTTTTAATGCTTGATAATCAGCTTGCATTTGGGCAGTTGAGTCAAAAGCGATGTCGTGTTTTAGTGGTTCTAAGTAGGCATATTGTTTACGAGCTGCATCGATAACATCAGTAAGGCAATTATAGAAAATTTTAGTGCTAAAGTTTCCCGCATTAAAGTTTTTGGAGTATTCCTTGTGGTTTTTCAAATCCAAAGGTTCGAACCCAGCGTATGGATTTTCTACTTGCGAAAATGATAAATTACTGAATGATAATAAGATAACGAAAATAACAATGGGTAGATTTTTTATCATAATAAAAAGTTTTAGTAAAACGAAATCAATCAGCAATAATAGCAAAAAAATCTTTACCTTTGTCCATTGGATGATGATTTTTATGTGAAAAAATACACTATTTTTGCAACACTTTTTGTGAGGGGGATTTTTTGTGGATTAAGATGAGTTATTTTACAAAAGGTATTACATAATAAATTATTGAGTATGGATACAGTTTTAAGCGGCATTAGGCCTACGGGATTTTTACATTTGGGAAATTATTTTGGTGCGCTTCGCAACTTTATTAAGATGCAGGAGGAGAATGATTGTTATTTTTTTGTTGCGGATTACCATTCGCTAACGACTCATCCCGAGGCGAAAGAGTTGAATTATCATATTAAGAATGTAATTATTGATTACATAGCTTCAGGTTTAGACCCAGAGAAGGCTACATTGTATGTGCAGAGTGATGTTCCCGAGGTTTGCGAGCTGAGTTTGTTGATGTCGATGAATGTTTATGTTGGTGAATTACAACGTGTCAGTTCTTTTAAAGAAAAAGTTCGTCGCCAGCCGAATAATGTGAATGCGGGATTATTGACTTATCCCATTTTGATGGCATCTGATATTTTGTTGCATCGAGCAGACAAAGTTCCTGTGGGAAAAGATCAGGAGCAACATTTGGAGATGACACGTGACTTTGCGCAGCGTTTCAATCATATTTATGGTGTGGAGTATTTTAAATTGCCTGTAGCCTATAATTTTGGTGAAGAATTGGTAAAAATTCCGGGTTTAGATGGATCAACCAAAATGTCGAAATCGGATACGGGAATGTCGTGTATTTATCTTTCAGATTCGCCAGAGTTAATTAAGAAGAAAGTGATGAAAGCGGTTTCAGATACTGGTCCTACGGAGCCAAATCAACCGAAATCACAGTCGGTTGAGAATTTGTTTCAATTGATGCGTGCGGTTTCTGCACCCGAAACATTAGCATTTTTTGAAGATCAGTATAACAATTGTCAAATCCGATATGGAGATATGAAGAAACAGTTGGCCGCAGATATAACCAACTGTGTAGCTCCGATTTATGAGCGGATTATGGAGTTGCGAAGCGATGATGAATATATACGAAAAGTTGTGAAGCGGGGTGCTGAGAAAGCTCGTGAAAGTGCACGGAAAACGATTCGAGATGTGCGAGAGATTATTGGAATTAGAGCCATTTAATAAAAGAGAGCGATGCAAATCGCTCTCTCTTTTTATCCGAATTATGGATTGCCTATTTTAGATAGGTTTATGAGAGTGAATTAACGTATTGCGAATTTATGCGTTAGGGATAGTAGCGGTTATGAGCCGCGTAATAAGAGTTTAGTATCAAGTAATTAGAGTTTAGAACTGAGATTTTGAGATTGATTATTGCGCGAGGATGAGCGGCGAAATTTGAGCGGATAGCCCGACGGCGCTTGCGAGGGGATATTTAGAATAGAAATTTCAGTAACGCATAAAATAGTGGTCTTGATTATGCGTAGGAAATAAAAAAAAGATGTGGGCAGGGCGCCGGAACGCCCAAATAATAATTATAAACTACTCATTTACAGTCATTTCTCCGCGTAGAGAAACGGACATTAGTTTGCGCACTTCTTCGTGGCTGAAGTTGGAACCAAGCAGAAACATCATTTTACAGACGGCAGCTTCGGTAGTGATGTCATAGCCGCTAATTACTCCAATATCTTTCAAGTGCACGCTTGTTTCATAGCGTCCAAGTTCGACAGTGCCACCTCCTTTACATTGGGTAATACTTACGATATGGATACCTTTTTGGCAAGCCGATTCTAGAATTTCGAGAAATTCAGGGTCTGATGGTGCGTTACCAGAACCATAAGTTTCCATTATTGCAGCTTTTATATTGGATTTTAGCAAGATAGTGCGTAAGAGTTCCTTGTTTATGCCAGGATAAAGTTTGATGACTGCGATATTTTTATCCATCTTTTTATACAAAATCAGCTCTTTCTTTTCTGTTTCGTGATGGATATATTTGTCGTTATATTTGATATTTACGCCTACTTCAGCCAATTTGGGATAGTTGGCAGACATAAAGGCATTGAAATCTTCAGCATTGTCTTTATAGGTACGGTTTCCGCGGTAGAGGGCGTTTTCGAAGTAGATGCAGACCTCCTGTACGCGGGGTTTTCCGTTGATAGAATCGGCAGCAATTTCGATTGAGTTTAAAATATTTTCGCGGCCATCGGTGCGCATTACGCCGAGAGGTAATTGTGAACCTGTCAGAATTACGGGTTTGTCTAGATTTTCCAGTAGGAAAGATAGTGCAGAAGCGGTATAGGACATTGTGTCGGTGCCGTGTAGCACAACAAATCCATTGTAATCTTGGTAATTTTTATGGATCAGTGTTGCTAATCGAATCCAAAAGTCAGGGTTGATATTTGAGGAATCGATAAGCGGTTTCATTGTTTTGAATGTGATTTCGGCATCAAGGAGATTGAGCATTGGGAGTTCTTTGTAGATACTTCTGAATGCGCAAGGTGTCCATGCGTTGTCTTTTTTATTAAGCACCATTCCGATTGTTCCACCGGTATAAATTACAAGGATTTTTTTTCTAGACATAATTGACAAATTTCATTATTTGACCATAATAGTTTTAGGTTCGTCCCATACTTCGAGGTTTGACAACACTTTACCGTTAATGTCGAAGCGCAAGAAAGTGAGTTGTGTATGGATTCCATATCTTCCAGCAGCGCCAGGATTAATGAATAGGCATCCAAAGTCGGGGTCATTTTTTACTCTCAATATGTGAGAGTGTCCTGCTACTATAATTGTTGGTTTTTCACGTTTAATAATTTCGAGAGCTTCTGGGGTATATTTTCCGGGTTTTCCCACAATATGGCGTAGCATTACTTTATGTTCTTGACAATTGAAGATTTGGGTTTCGCTTCCATTACCACCTCGGAACTCCCAGCCGTCGCAGTTACCGTAAACGAAACGGACTTTTGAGATGGCTTCTAATTCGGTTAGTACGTCCATGCTACCGATGTCGCCAGCGTGCCAAATCTCGTCGCATTCACCGAAAAAGTCGAACAATTTAGGGTGTGTATATCCGTGAGTGTCGGAGAGGATTCCTATTTTCATAGCGGTTTAGTTATGGTGACGTTGTTTTACCACTTCAAAAAGGAGAATTCCTGTTGCTACGGAAACATTAAGTGATTTGATTGTTCCCACCATTGGGATTTGCACAGAGTCGTTACATTCACGTTGATAGTCCCAAGCAATACCTTCATATTCGTTTCCCATAATTAGAGCAAGAGGAGTTTTAAGGTCTTTTTCGAAGTAAAAATGTTTTGCTTTTTCTGTAACAGCCACAACTTCTATTCCACTATCTTGCAAGAAATGAATTACTTCGATGAGGTTACTCTGGCGGCAGATTGGAATTTTGTGGAGAGCACCGCAGGAACTCTTTACGGCGTCGTCGTTCAGTTGAGCACCGCCTTTCAAAGGAAGTACAATTGCATCAACGCCAGCGCATTCAGCAGATCGAGAAATCGCACCGATATTTCTAACATCAGTTATCTTATCCAAGATTAAGATAAATGGAGTGCGGCCTTCTTCAAAAATAGTAGGCACAATATTATATATGTCGTGATATTCAATGGCTGAAATAAAAGCAATTACACCTTGGTGGTTGTTGCGAGTAAACTTATTTAACTTCTCGATGGGAACATATTGAAAAGGAATTTTATTTTCTCGAATCATAATAAAAAGCTCACGAAATAGTTCACCTTTTAATCCTTTTTGAATGAGAACTTTGTCGATAGTTTTCCCGCTTTCAATCGCTTCCATAATAGGGCGAATTCCATAGATGGTATTATCTTGCATTCCAATTACATTTTAAAACTGCAAAATTACGTTTTTTTTGCACGTCTGCTTCCTGTTTTTGGGGAGTTTTGGCAAATTATTTTTGAAATTTGCTGTAAGAGAAAAAAGTATATCTTTGCCACCTTAATTTTTAGAAACTTTTTTGAGTTTAAAATGTTGTAAAATAACGTGATATAATATTACACAGATTATAGAATATGAAAATTTTAGGATTAATTGCAAGTTTGGCATTTTTGGTAATTACGCACGAATTTGGACATTATATTTTTGCGCGTATTTTCAAAACAAGAGTAGAGCGATTTTATATTTTCTTTAATTGGGGATTTTCTTTGATGAGAATGAAGAAAATTGAAGGGAAATATCGTTTTAGTTTTTTCTCAAAAGAAGCTCCCGAAGAGTGGAAAGAGTATCCAGATTCTACGGAATGGGGAATTGGTTGGTTGCCGTTGGGTGGCTATTGCTCCATTGCAGGAATGATAGACGAGACGCAATCTGCTGAGGATATGGCTTCGGAGCCCCAACCTTGGGAATTTCGTTCCAAACCCGCATGGCAACGTTTTTTTATCATCATAGGTGGTGTATTTATGAATTTCCTTTCTGCCATCATCATTTATGCAGCAATGTTGGGAACTTGGGGAAAAGAGTATATTCCTATTAATGATTGTAAATATGGACTTCATTTCTCTGAAACTGGAAGAAATCTAGGATTTCAATCAGGAGATAAGATAGTTATGGTAGATGGTGATTCGGCAGTGGATATGAGTTCTTTCTTGAGAAAAGTTTACTTTAAAGGACCTTTCGATGTTGTGGTGAAACGAGGAGAACAATTTGTTACGATTCAAATTCCTGAAAAGTTTGCTAAACGTAATTTTAAACAGATTTCGGAAATGCCTTTCTGTAGCTATAACTTCCCATTTGTTGTAGATTCTATTTTGCAAGATTTCCCAGCTGCTGAAGCTGGTTTGATGGAAGGAGATAGTATTGTGATGATTAATAGTGAGTGTAATTCATATTTCCCTTCTATTCAGGAATATATGTATTATAATGGAGGTAAAGAAGTTGCTCTTTCATTCTATCGTGAGGACTCGCTAATAACTCAAGATGTCAAAATTAATAATGAAGGAAAAATTGGTGTCCTTCCTGTTTATTATACGCAATATCTTGACACAAAAAAAGAGAAATTTGGTTTCTTCTCCTCTATTTCAAATGGTTTTAAAATGGCTATTGATCAGTTGAAGTTCTATGTGGAACAATTTTCTGTTGTTTTTACGAAAGAGGGGGCAAAACAATTAGGAGGTTTTGGAACAATGGGAAAACTTTTCCCTAACACTTGGGATTGGTATCAATTCTGGAATACAACAGCTTTGTTTGCTATTATTTTGGCATTTATGAATATCGTTCCGATTCCTGGTCTTGATGGTGGCTATTTGATGTTTATCCTTTATGAAATGATTACGCGTAAAAAACCAGGTGATAAGTTTATTACATACGCAAATGCTGTCGGAATGATTTTGATTTTAGCCTTGGTGCTTTATGCTAATGGAATGGACGTAATTAGAGCATTCAGATAAAAATGAATTTTATTTGAGAATGTAAAGAAAAAATATGTACTTTTGCACTCTCAAATAAAACTGCCCTGTGGTGTAATGGTAGCACAGCAGATTCTGGTTCTGTTTGTCTGGGTTCGAGTCCTAGCGGGGCAACACAACGCTGTCGGAAGACAGCGTTTTTCATATTTTATGAAGGAGTGTGATTTTGAGGATGAAAATTCCAAAGAATTTCATACCTTTGCCGAATTGTTTATTTCTATTTATCAAGAAATATGAATTATCTTACCGTTGAACACCTTACCAAATCTTATGGAGAGAAATTGCTCTTTGAGGATATCACATTTGGTATCGAAAAAGGGCAGAAAACAGCATTGATAGCCCGTAACGGAATGGGGAAGTCAACATTGTTAAATATAATTGCAGGAATTGATATTCCAGATAGTGGTCAGGTAGTAGTGCGAAATGATATATCTGTTTCCTATCTTCCTCAAATGGAGAGATTTAATGAGAACTTCTCGGTAATGGATGTTGTCTTTGAATCTCAAACGCCAATTGTTCAGGCTGTTAAGGAATATGAAACCTGTTTAACCCTATCCAAAACGGATAGCTCGTCCGCAATGATGCAACGAATGGAAAAGGCAATGCTAGATATGGATCGTCTGAATGCGTGGGATATGGAAAGTCGCGCGAAAGAGATCTTATCGCGTTTCGGAATAGAAGATGTTTTGCGCAATGTTAATGAGTTGTCGGGTGGACAGTTAAAGAAAACAATGTTGGCAAAAACATTGATTGCAGATACGGATTTGCTGATTCTTGATGAACCTACCAATCACCTTGATATAGAGATGATTGAGTGGCTTGAAGAATATCTATCTACCTCTAAGACAACTCTTTTGATGGTAACTCACGACAGATTCTTCTTGGATAAAGTGTGTAATGATATTATCGAAATTGACAATCATAATCTGTATCGTTACAAAGGGAAATATGATTACTATTTGGAGAAAAAAGCTGAACGAATAGCAAATGAGAATGCAGAAGCAGAGAAAATTAAGCAGTTATATAAAAGGGAGTTGGAGTGGGTTCATACTTCACCACAAGCGCGAACTTCAAAAGCAAAGGCTCGTATCAATGCTTTCGAAACACTGAAAGAGGAAGCCTCACGCAAAGTGGAAAGTAAACCAACAGGTTTTCATGTTCGTACGGAAAGGCTTGGTAATAAAATTTTGGAGATTAACAATCTCGATTTTTCATATCCTAATACCCCAATTTTAACGGATTTTTCATACATTTTTAAAAAAGGTGAAAAATGTGGTGTGGTCGGAAAAAATGGAACAGGAAAAACCACTCTACTGAAACTGATTGCTGGAGAACTTCTGCCCGATGCTGGGAAAATTTCCCCAGGCTTAACTATCCAATTTGGATATTTCTCACAAGATGGTTTGAATGTAAAAGGAAATATGCGTGTAATTGATTTGGTGAAACAACACGCAGATGTGATTAGAATGGAGAGCGGAAATTATGTCGGAGCTTCCCAGTTTTTGAACTATTTCGGATTTAAATATGAACAGCAGTACTCTTACTATGAAGATTTAAGTGGAGGAGAAAAGCGTAAACTTCATCTACTAATTACACTATTGAAAAATCCCAATTTCTTGATTTTAGATGAGCCAACTAATGATTTTGATATCGATACGCTTAATCTTCTGGAAGATTTTCTAGATCACTACAAAGGGTGTTTGCTGATTGTTTCGCACGATCGTTGGTTTATGAATAAATTGGTGGACCATATCTTTGTTTTTGAAGGAGATGGAAAGGTAAAAGATTACTATGGAAACTATACTGACTATCGAATTGCACGAGACAAGGAGTTGAAATTACAAAAACGTGCAGAAAAAGAGCATCGCTTAGCGCAAACTTCTGTAGAACAGCCTGTAGAAAAGCCTGTTTCAAAAAAGATGACCTATAAGGAACGCAAAGAATTTGAACAATTGGAGGTGGATATTGAACAATTAGAATTGGAGAAAAAAGAGCTTGTGGATAAGATGAATAGCGGAGAGGGAAGTGCGCAGGATTTACAAAGTTGGAGCGAACGTTACGAAGTTGTTGAGGTAACTTTAGATGAAAAAACGATGCGTTGGTTAGAGTTAAGTGAAAAAGAAAGCTAGAAATTTATGGGGCATTATTACATCGAAAATATAGATTCGGATAGCATTACGTTGTCACCTGAGGAGTCGAAGCATATAGTTAGGGTGATGAGAAAAAAAGTGGGCGATGAGTTACAATTTACAGATGGTAAAGGAGGGCGTATTCGGGCGCGTATTTCGGTTGCCGAGAAGGAACTTTGTATTGCAGAAGTGTTTGAGCGAGAGACGTGCGCCAAACGTCCAATTGGTTTGCATGTTGCTGTCGCTCCTACCAAAAATCCAGATCGTATGGAATGGTTTGTGGAGAAAGCTGTGGAAGTTGGTGTGGAAAAGATTACTTTTTTACAATGTGAACATTCTGAAAGGAAACGTATTGACCTTGCACGAATACACAGAATTGCTATAGCAGCACTGAAGCAATCATCGGCGCTATTCCTTCCCGAGTTGGCGTTTCAAACTTTTGATGAGTTATTGTCTTGTTTTGATAAAAATCAAACTAACGGATTTATAGCTTATTGTGAAGATGATGCGCAATCTTCGCAGTTTGTCAAAACACAATATTCGGCTGATGAGGTACTTTTGATAATTGGCCCTGAGGGCGATTTTTCAGTTGACGAGGTTCGTAAAGCGAAGAATGTAGGTATTCAGCCTGTGAAGTTAGGAAACAAAATTTTGCGCACCGAGACGGCAGCTTTATACGGAGTCTGTGCTTTCGCAATGCGAGAACTTAATTAGTGGCAATGGGTTGATTGTTCCGAATCTGTAGCACTTTTGTAAATGGAGATCCATTCTTTTTGAAGCCACTTGCGGTTAGTTGTTGTATGTCGCTTTCGTCATTCCATACAACTTTTATCTCTTTTTCATTATAGTCAATTATAAATCCACCATCTACTTTCCAAAATAGTTGTGCTATTTCATCGTTATTGATACAATAAATTCGAGAATCTGTTGGACTTTTGGTGAAGTTTTGAATTTGCGTAATTTCCTCATAAAGGAAATGGGTCGTTTTTTCCTGAATCAAATAGAAATATTGTGTAGGTTTATTTTGCGCATCCTTGTGAGGCCCATGTTTAGCACCTACCAGTGGGTAAAATTCATTTCTGATTTTAAGAGAATCTAACTTTTGGTGAATAGCTTGTGAGCCATACATCTCATCAAAAAGTCGTTCTCCAAGTTTTTTGCTGATGTCAGCAAATGGATAACCATAATTGATAGGAATAATAGGGTCTTCTGTTCCATGAAAAGAGATTGTTGGAGTAGGAGTGAGGGTAATATCGTTCAAGTCATACACAGCTCCCCACATATTGATGATAGCGCGGACGTCGAATTTTTCTGTGAGATTATTCCCCGAACTCCATTTCTCACCAAGATTAAGTGTGCTCTCTGGACGAGAATTTTTTGACATATAGACCAAATTTAATGCTGTAATCGCGCCAGCACTTGCTCCCCCAACAAAGATGTAGTTGGGATCGATGCCATATAGTTCTGCATTGTGAACTAAATAGCGCAACGCTGCGTGGGCATCTTGAATAGCCATAAACCCACAATTTTGGATTGATTTTTTGGAAATCTTAAATCCCATTCTGTAATTGATAGAGACCGCTACGTATCCCAATCTCGCAAAATGTTTACACCATTCAGAGAGAGTAAAATCACTTTTATCACCAATATAAAAAGCTCCACCATGTAAAAGAAGAATTACTGGATGTTGTCGTAGTGTGTCTTCAATAGGACGATAGATATCCATCTTCAAAGCTAAATCCTTCTTGTGTGCTGTCTGAGTAATCGTTTTTGTAATTATTCGAATATATTTTTCATTTTCAGGTTCCAAAGAGCACCAGTAACCTTCGGCATTTGCATAATTAATGTCCGAAATTTTTTCTATTTTATAGCATTCTTCTTTGTATATAGGAGATTCACAAGATTGAAATTCAGGGATTTCTAATCTTGAAAATTCTATCTTAATAATTGTATCTATTGTAGATGTTGAGAAAAATACTAATGCTTCGAGAGAGGTTTTGTCGTGAACAGCCTCGAAGTTGAATGAAACAGATTGTGTTTCTGTGCTCAGAATACATTTTCTCTCTTTTCTACTGATAGTAAAAGATTGGGGAAATGTAGTTGTGTTAGTTAGGTTGTATAGGTAACCTTGGATCAATGTTTTTTCTGATTTGCTAATTTTTATAGCGAAATCTTTCTCTTCAATCTTACCTATATAAAAAAACGAAGTGTCGATAATATCAAAACTGAAATGATCTTTATCGGTTATGCGTTTCCCCTTTTTTGTAATGACTTTATTCCCTTTTGTTGTTTCAGAATTATTCTTTTTATCTCCACAACTTACGATTAGTATGGAAAGAAAAATGATAATTATATATTGTATGATATTTCTCATAATGAGTTGTAATTGTTTTGAAACTCAGCGGTTGCAAAAATAGGAGAAAAAATACCTGCAGGATTGAAATTCTTCATAAAAAATGTTATTTTTGCAACTTCAAATATAATGCCCAATTTTGCGGTATTATTTTTATTTGAATATTGACAATTACACAAAACTCAATGATTTATTATGAGCAATAGACTTTTACATGTTTCGGGTTCTCCTCATATTCACGGCGGCGAATCTACGCGAAAAATTATGTGGTCGGTGGTTATTGCGTTGATTCCAGCGCTCGTTGTGTCCGTGTTTTATTTTGGTTTACCACCATTGATAATTACAGCAGTATCAGTACTTAGCTGTGTCCTATTTGAACATTTGACTTGTAAATTGTTCCTGAAGACAAAGTCCACCATTAGCGATGGCTCAGCAGTTATTACAGGTATGTTATTGGCTTTCAATCTTCCCGCTAATCTTCCTTTGGGTTGGGTGATTTTGGGTGCGTTTGTCGCTATTGTAATTGCTAAAATGGCATTTGGTGGATTAGGTAAAAACCTTTTCAATCCTGCGTTGGTCGGACGAGCTTTTCTTCTAATTTCTCGACCTGTTGAGATGACAAGTTGGCCAACCCCTGAGCCTATTTGGGGTTTTGCGCAGGCCATGACAGGCCCAACACCGCTTGGAATTATGAAGGATGGTCTAAAAGCAGGTCAAACACCAGAGCAAATTTTGCGTACTACCGATGGTATTCCAGATTATGTTCAAATGTTAATGGGACAAATGGGCGGTTCATTCGGTGAAATTTCTGCATTAGCATTATTAATCGGTGCTCTATTTTTAATAATTCGCAAGGTGATTACTTGGCATATTCCTGTGTCATTCTTACTTTCGGCATTAGCAATGGCTTCAATTTTGTATTTTTGCAATCATGACCTATATGTTATTCCTTGGTTCCATTTGGTAACGGGTGGTATGATTTTGGGAGCTTGTTTTATGGCTACAGATATGGTTACATCGCCAGTTTCTCCTATGGGAATGATTGTATTTGGTATCGGATGTGGTGTGCTAACAATTATTATTCGTGTGTTTGGTGCATATCCTGAGGGAGTATCTTTTGCAATTCTGTTGATGAATGCTGTAACACCTCTTATTGATAGAGCATTTAAACCTAAAATGTTCGGAAAGTAAGTCTATCTTTAAAACTGATTTTATGAAAAAAGAATCTTCACTATTACAACTGATATTGTCCCTTACGCTTATTACGCTGATTGCAGGGGCAGCTTTGGCATTTGTTTATGACATTACTTACGATAAAATCGCCCAATCTAAAGAACAAAAGAAGCAAGAGGCTATTAATGCGGTATTGACAGGTTTTGATAAACAAAGTGGAAAAATTGAATCTAAGCGTACCCTAGTGAACGGGGATGTTGATTCCGTGACTGTACATCTGGCTTATATGAATGACCAACTTTTTGGTGCTGCAGTGGAAACCTTTACTGATAAAGCTTTCAGTGGTAAATTTACTATTATGGTAGGTTTCGATGCAGAAGGTGTTGTGTTGGGAACAGATGTATTGGAACATAGCGAAACACCTGGATTGGGTGATAAAATCAATAAGAAAAAAGATGAGAATTTTTCTCCGCAATTTGTGGGGATGAATCCTGCAGAAAAACCCTTAAAAGTTGTCCAAGATGGAGGTGATGTTGTAGCTATTACTGCTGCAACAATTTCGTCAAGAGCTTTTTGTGATGCTGTTGAACGGGCACATAAAGCATTTTCTACTTTAAAGGCAGTAAATGCTGATAGTCAACAAACTTGTGAAAAGGAGGTTGTAAATGAATAAAATGAAAATTTTAACTAAGGGATTGTTGAAGGAAAATCCTGCTTTTGTATTGGTATTAGGAATGTGTCCTTCTTTGGCGGTAACCACATCTGCCATCAATGCATTAGGAATGGGATTAGCAACGACTTTCGTTTTGCTAATGTCAAATATGTTAATCTCACTTCTCAAAAATGTTATCCCCAATAAAGTGCGAATCCCTGCTTACATTGTTGTAATTGCCACTTTCGTAACTATCGTAGATTTGGTTCTCAAAGGTTTTGTTCCACCTTTAGCAGAAAGTTTGGGACTCTTTATCCCTTTGATCGTGGTAAATTGTATTGTTTTGGGACGTGCCGAAGCTTTTGCAAGTAAAAACTCTGTTTTAGATTCTGTTTTAGATGGTATTGGAATGGGATTGGGTTTTACGTTATCCTTATTTGTTATTGGTTCGATTCGTGAAATATTGGGAAGTGGATCTTTTTTAGGTCTTTCTATTCCTTTTATGAAAGGAAATGAAATATTGGTGTTTGTTCTTGCACCAGGTGCTTTCATAGTGTTAGGGTTTGTGATGGCTTTAGTTAGAAGAATCCAAAATAAATAATCTTTAAAATTACTCGAAATGGAATATATATTAATGATTATTGGTTGTGTTTTTGTAAACAACATCATTTTAGCGCAATTTTTGGGAATCTGCCCTTTCTTGGGTGTTTCCAATAAGGTAGGTACTGCTTTAGGAATGGGAGCTGCCGTAATTTTTGTTATGACAATTGCTACTCTGGTAACTACTCTTATTCAAAATTATATATTAGTGCCTCTTAATTTAGTAGATTTCTTGCAAACTATTACTTTTATCTTGGTCATTGCTGCTTTAGTGCAGATGGTGGAAATTGTTTTGAAGAAAGTTAGTCCCTCTTTGTATCAAGCATTGGGAGTATTTCTTCCGCTAATTACTACCAATTGTGCAGTGTTGGGTGTAGCAATTTCAGTTACTACCCAAGGTTTAGGATTAATTGATAGTGTGGTTTATGCTATTTTTTCTGCAATAGGATTTACTTTAGCGATAGTAATCTTTGCCGGATTGCGCGAGCAACTTGACCTCGTAGATGTGCCTAAAGGTATGAAAGGGGTGCCTATTGCTTTGATTACCGCAGGAATTTTAGCAATGGCATTTATGGGCTTTGCAAATTTAGTTTAGTAGATTCCTTCTTTGATAATATCGTGCAAATGTAGCACGCCTAAATAGCAGCCAGCATCATCAGTTACAAAAAGATTGGTGATGCTTTTCTTTTTCATAAGATCAAGTGCTTCAACCGCTAATGCATCGGGCGATATCGATTTCGGGGCTAAAGTCATCACTTCCGCAGCTGTGAGATGATAGTAATCTTTACTTTTCTGTAACATTCTGCGGAGATCTCCATCGGTAATTGCACCAATTATCTTATTGTCTTTAACGACTGCAGTTACACCTAATCTTTTTCCAGAAATCTCCAAGATTACGCTATCCATAGGGGTGTCGGGTGCTACCTCGGGGCGTTCATTGAATTTGTAAAGGTCTTTGACTTTAACATAAAGTCTTTTGCCTAAAATACCTCCTGGATGGTAACGAGCAAAGTCCTGTGAGGTAAATCCGCGCATTTCGATAAGACAACTTGCCAATGCGTCGCCGAGTGCCAGTTGCGCTGTAGAACTGGAGGTAGGAGCCAAATTATTGGGACAAGCCTCGTGCTCCACAGAACAATCGAGAACAAAATCTGCTTCTTTGGCTAAATAGGAATCGGTATTACCAACTAAGGCAATCAATTTGTTTCCCCTCATCTTGAAGAAAGGAACTAAAACGGAAATCTCAGGCGTGTTCCCACTTTTCGATAAACAAAGTACAACATCCTCAGGTTGGATGATTCCTAAATCGCCATGTATAGCATCGGCAGCGTGCATAAAAATAGCAGGTGTTCCCGTTGAATTAAAGGTGGCGACTAACTTCTGTGCAATTATTGCGCTTTTCCCAATTCCTGTAACGACTAAACGCCCTTGACTCTCTTTTATTAGGTAAATACTTTTTACAAAATCCTCATTAATAAACGCTTTAATTCTGATAATTGCGTCAGCTTCTTGTTGAAGAACATCTTGTGCTCGTTCTATCCAATTCGTCATTGCTCCTTGTTTTTAATTATTTCCATAAAGATTGAGTGCTTGCGTCGTTTGATTCCACTATCTCTGAAATAGTGATTAAATTCAGTTTGCGAAAGTTGCGAAAGCTGCTCAAAATTGAGTTGCAAAAGTAGTGAACTTTCGCTTACCAAATCCTCATTGGTAGGTATATTTCTATTTGCTGGACAAACTTCCTGACATACATCGCATCCATAAATCCAAGATTCTTTGTTAAGAATCTGTAAGTCAGGATTTTTATTTTCAATAGTTTGGTATGCAATGCAGTGATTAGCATTCACGCAGTGCGCTTCTTCTATGGCGTGTGTTGGGCAACACTCGATACATCGGTTGCAATTTGAGCAACTTTTTTCGCAAGTTTTGTCGTAGTTGTCCACCTCTTTGTCGAGAAGTAGGGTGCCGATATGTACAAATGACCCATATGGTGTAATTAATAATCCATTTTTACCAATGAATCCTAATCCTGCTTCTACTGCCCAATTTTTTTCAGAAATGGCAGAGGTGTCAACGGTGGCTTTGGCGTTGATATCTGTATGCTTATCTTTCAGACTAGCCAACAACTTCTTTAGCATTTGGTGCATATAGTTGTGGTAATCGTTAAGTAACGAAAATTTTGCAAAACGTTGCGGTTCACTAAACTTTAGAGCTGTGTTGTAATTAAGAGTTAATACAACTACACTTCGGCAGTTCGGTAGTAATTCTGAAGGAGTGAAACGACGTTGAATGTCTCGTTCCAAAAAATGCATTCCACTATGGTAACCTTTCTGAATGGATTTCTCAAAACGCCGTTGTGCCTCCGAAAGTAGTCGTGCTGGCGCAATGCCGCATTGCGTAAATCCACATTCATAAGCCAAACCCTTGATATATTCTGATGAAATTTTATATGTTGACATTAGAATAGGACTTCGGAGTATTTGAAGTTTTTGGGAATGTTAATATTGATGTTGAACGGTGTTTCGAATTTAATATTCTTCATTTGACAATTGATTTCAAAAAGTGAGTTCTCAATGGTACATTCTGTGAAAAATGGAAATTCAGAAATGGGTATGTATTGAGAATAGGTTATCACAATTTCTTCCATCAGTTCAGCAACTTCTAAAGTTATTTGTATGATATTGTGTTGATTGTCTAACACAATTCGTTGCGCACATTCAATCGAATCTTTACCAATGTAGAGTGGGTCTGCACTTAAAGTAACTCCAATCGAGTCTTCATGCAGATGATACAAATTATTATCCGCAGGAATATTTCTTCCGTTGAGAGTTGCTTGTAGAAAGTTGAAATCCAAAGGAATTCCGAATACCTTTTGTAGATAGGATACATCTCCATAGAAGTAGGTTTTGCTCATCTTATTTACAAATACCATTGAATCAGGTGTCAGTACTAAACGTCCTAATTCAATACCTGAAAGATGCAGGTTAAAGTAGATGATGCTATCAATTTTATTGGCAAAGAAAAACTGTGCACTCATCTCTTTATTATCCTCATTAATAATGTTAATCTTTCCTTGATAAGAAATCCATTCATAGGGGATTTTCGACAACTCAGTTATCTGATCTGTTGTAAAAGATATAATGGTACTATCATTGTTTTCGTTTTGTGAAAACAAATTAGTGCTTAGTAAGTTACTAAGCACTAAGAAAATTAAAGCAAGATGAAAAGTTCTATTCATATGAATAATTTATCGTATTAACATAACGGTTCCTGTATATACTTTGGGGAATCCGTCCATATCGTGGGCTGTGATTTTATAAACATATTCACCCATTGGACAATTGCGTCCTTTACGGTCTTTACCATCCCAATAATCAAATGGGGTTTGAGTTTTGAAAATTAGTTGACCGAAACGGTCAAAAATTAGCATCTCAAAGTTTTCCATATCTAACCCTTCACCACTTGTGAAGAATACATCGTTTACGCCATCGTTATTTGGGGTAAAGGCATTCGGTATGTAGTAGAAATAGGGTACTTCCACAATTACGGTAGTGGTTACAGAATCCATACAGCCTGCTTCCGTTGCAGCAGTAAGAGTTACATCATAATGTCCAGCATGTGTGTAAATGTGGGCGGGATCAGTGTCGGTAGATATATTTTCGCCAGGAATGCACCAACGGTCCCCAAAGTTCCAATTATAGCTATCAGCATCAGCAGATAGGTTGACGAAGTTAATGGTTCCTTGTCCATCTTCTACAAATACGTGTTGTGGGTTTGGTGCAAAACCTGCGGTAGGCCGAGGATTAACGTTCACAGTAATCGTATCGTCAGTAATACAACCATTTTCACTTGTAACGCTAACTCGGTATTCTTTTGTTTCTGTTGGTGAAACATTGATAGAAAGATTATGCTCTCCTGTGCTCCAAGTGACATCTCCATTAACCTCTGTAGCGGTTAGTGTTGCTTTCTCACCTTCGCAAATTAATGTATCTCCAACAATTACAGGCCACTCCATATCCTCAACGGTTACTCTAACACTATCAGTGTTTTGACATTTGTTGTCGTAAGTAACTTGTACCATATAGGATGTTGATTCCGATGGAGTTACTATTATATTGCGAGTGGTATCTGCTTCATTGCCTGTAAACCATTGGAATTGAACTAAACGCTCTTGATCGTCAGGGTCTAAAGCATTAACAGTTAAGGTAACTTCTGTATTAGGACAGATGGAAGAGTCGCTACTAACCACTTCAAATGGAGGCATTTCAACTTTAACTTCAATAGAGTCTGAAACAGTATATGGGGTGCCGTTTACCTCGAATTGCAACTGCACAATATAGGTTGTTGTCTCTTCAGGAAAGAGGGTGATAAGACGTTTGTCTCCATTATTATTGGCAATTTCATTATCTGGGCTTACGCTATTTTTGTACCATTTGATATTATCCAATGAACTGATAGGAGAAATAGGAGTAAAACGCCAAGCTTCAGGAGTGGTCACAGTCCAGTTTCCAGTATTTCTTCCTGGAGGAACTACGGCCATATTTCCTTGTTGACTAAGTACACCAATAACTCCGCTCCCTGAATTCCAACTATTACAAACAGTTCTCCTTTGGACATATACGTCAATAATATTGGTGCCCTCATAGAATACCATTTGGTAGGTTGATTCATTGTCTGAAGTACAACTATATTGAGGAAGTCTGTAACAAGATAATACATATGTTCTACAAGGTGCTGCGCCTAACTGTCCATGCCAAATACCACTATTAGCAGGGGGGCTTCCTGCTCCAGGATAAGTGTCTTGAAATACAAGAAATGCAGAATTTTTGTGGTCACCGCTTGGAATAAATGAGTAGTCAGCAGCAGTAGTGTTTGGCATACTTACATTATAAGACCACGCCTCACTTCCACTTCGTGGAGTAAAAGAAACGGCTCCATTTGTGCCAGGGTATAAGCTTGTATAGGGTTGACCATAATACAAAAAAGTGTATGGCAAATTTACAGCGCTTAGCCAAGTATCATCAATGTTTGTTGGAACAGACGTTAATCCACCGCTATGGAATGGGAAAGGTGGATTATAAGGGATTGATTTTACAGTATAGTCTGCAGTAACGTCTCCAGGAACATTAACTTTGGCATATAGCATAAGTGTTGGTGTTTCACAATTAAAATCTATGGATTCTCCTAATGCTACATCAAGAGAGTCTCTGTTATAGAGTACAACTTCTGGGCAACCACTTGCACCCTCTTCCTGTTCATAAATTTCTGGTACACATGACATTTCGAATCCCCAGCCTGCTCCACTTCCACCTCCTGTAACTTTAAATGACAAAGATGAACCGCTAGAAATAAGTATTTCTGGTGGTGCATACCCACTTTTAAAATACCCAATTCTTCGTGCTGAAGTCGCTTGCGTAATAATATTTCCATCAAAAATTTCCATAACAGTACCAGAACCTAAACTAAAACTTAATCGTTCTGCCTTAATGTGCTGTCCTCCATCTGCAGAAAAAACGATCTTCAGTCCGTTTGATGGAATGTCTGTAGCCGTATAGTTACTACTTGGACCTCCAGCATCATAAAAAAGTGCATTACAAGTAGTAATATTTTCACCAGAGTTGTTTTCACTTAAATTTACAATTTTGGAATCTTCAAAGTAGGGAGCAAAATAAGCTCTCCAACCAGCATTCATTCCCTGTAAGTCAGGAATACCATCTGTAATAAACACAAAAGTTACACAACCGTCTGATGTATAGATATCCCCAGGGCTGTTTACTCCATTATAAGCACCAATTAGTGGAGCATTGGTGTCATCTCCATCATAAATAAGGAGTGTATCTCCCATTCCTAATGCAAATTCAATAAAGTTAATGTGCCACCAAGATTGTTGGAAGTTTACTCCTCCAGTAGGGTCATCATAAGTAGATGAACAGATGGTGTTTACTATGTATATGCCAGTATCAACATAGTTTGCATTGGGGCCGTTGGGGTCAACATAAAAAAATTCAGGATCACTAGGACTAATCATTCCATGTTCCATTTCAACATATTGTCCAAATCCTAAACTACAACAGCATACTAAAACTAAAAGTAGGAAAATTTGTTTGAATTTCTTCATCTTGATATTTTATTAGAATAACTTGTTTTCTTTTCTCTTATTTTATGGTCTGAAACATTTTTTTTATAGGAATGTTGCACCTCCTAAGGCTTTTTTAGCAGTTTGAACATGTTTTTTTTGTAAGCTTCCACACCAGGCTGATCAAAGGGGTTGATTTGAAGAAGATAACCGCCAATAGCACAGCTAAATTCAAAGAAAAATATCAGTTGCCCTAAATAATTTTCTTTGATTTCTGGGATTGAAATAGTCATATTGGGAACTCCGCCAGCAATGTGTGCCATTCTTGTTCCTAATTCTGCCGTTTGATTAATCTCATGCAAACTTTTATCTTGTAAGTAGTTGAGGTTGTCAATATTATCTTTGCTATGTGGAATCGGAGTTGTCAGCGATGCGTGTTTTACAGAAATTACTGTCTCAAAAATATGACGTTCACCCTCCTGAATGTATTGTCCTAATGAGTGTAAATCGGTGGAGAAAATTGCCCCAGTTGGGAAAATTCCCTTGCCTTCTTTACCTTCACTTTCTCCGAAAAGTTGCTTGAACCACTCTATAAAATATTGTAAAGTAGGTTCATAAGCGACTAAAATCTCATTTTTCCTTCCATTTTTGTATAATAAATATCGAATGCCTGCATATTGCAAAGCGATATTATTATCAGGTGTTATGTTTGAAAAAAGTGTTTTTCGTATTTTTTTCGCACCATCAACTAATTGGAAAATGTCAAATCCTGCTGCTGCAATTGGAAGAAGGCCAACGGGGGTAAGTACGGAATATCTTCCGCCAATGTCATCAGGAATTATAAATTGTGTATATTTTTCGTTGTCTGCCAATTGTTTGAGCGCACCTTTTGCAGCATCGGTAATTGCAACAATTCTCTCTCTTGCTTGCTCTTTGCCATATTTCTTTTCACAATGTTGTTTCAAAATGCGAAAAGCGATAGCGGGTTCGGTAGTTGTTCCAGATTTGGAAATCACTATCAATGAGTATTCTTTCTTGTTTAATAATGCTATGAGTTGTGCGTGATAATTTTCGCTAAGACTATTTCCGGCATATACAATTATAGGCGATTTTTGTGTTGAGTTTAAAGCTGCAAACGGGTTTTGAAGTGCATCAATTACAGCGCGTGCACCCAAGTAAGATCCGCCAATGCCAATTACTACAATTACTTCTGATTGTGCGCGTAATTTTTCTGCACATTGTTGAATTAGAGTGAGTTGTGTGTGGCTTAATTCTATAGGAAGGTCCAACCATCCTAAAAAATCATTACCTTTTCCATTGCGGTTTACCAACTGTTGGTGCGCTTGCGTAAGCGCCAACGATAAGTTAGTAATTTCATCTGTTTTTAGGAAAGTTTCTTCAACTGAAAATTGTATCATAATGTCTGTCTTTTGTGTTTATTTTCCGTTTATTACCGTCTCTGCCGCTTCAATAATATTGATAAAATCTTTGGCATTGAGAGATGCACCCCCAATCAACCCCCCATCAATATTAGTTTGCGAAAAGAGTTCTAATGCGTTGTTAGCATTACAACTACCACCATACAATATATATGAACCGTAAGCCATTTCAGTTCCATATTTTTTTTCAATTAGTTGGCGTATAAAAGCGTGCATCTCTTCTGCTTGTGCCGGAGTAGCTGTTACGCCTGTGCCAATTGCCCAAATAGGTTCGTAAGCAATAACAACACTTTCAAACTCTTTGTTGGAAAGTCCGAACAAACACTCTTTAATCTGCTTTTCTACTACGTCAAAATGTTTTCCTGCATTGCGCTCATCTAAAGTTTCGCCGCAGCATACTACTGGAATGATTTGGTATTTGAGAAGTTGTGCGATTTTTCTTGCAATTGTTTCATTAGTTTCTGAAAAGTATTTTCTTCTTTCGGAATGACCTACAATACAAAATTCGATACCAATTTCGCTTAACATTTCAGCGGAAATCTCTCCAGTGTATGCACCATTGTCAAATTCACTGCAGTTTTGTGCTCCTGCAGAAAAATCATTTTCATCAGCTAAATCGGTGGCTAATTCTAAATATAAGTATGGAGGGCACATCACCACGCCAGTGCGCAACTGGTATTCCTGAAGTTTGTCTGCTATATCGTTTAATAAATCGTCAGCCTCTCCAAACGACTTATTCATTTTCCAATTTCCAATAACTAGTTTCTCTTTCATTTTTATATCAGTTTGTTACTTAATTCTTTTTTCATAGAAAAAAATATGTAGAATCGACAAGTTAATGAAGGTTGTACATATTGTGTTGGCAATTATATATAGTAAAGTTTTGAAAAATTCTCTAAAAGTAAATGCTTCTAAAATACCAATGAGGAATTGATGAATGAATGTCATAAGAAGAAAGAATGTGAGTAGCCAACCGAATGATTTGATGCCTGGAAGTGGTAAAAATGAATCTTCAGGAAGTTTTCCTCCATTCATAAGCATAATCAACAATGGCCTGAGCGCAGTTAAAATAAGACAAGCCGCTGCGTGAATTCCTAAAGTTTGTAAGAAGCAGTCTATAATAAATCCGTATACAAACGCAATAAGATACTGTGCCCATTTGGGAGTTTGCATCGGGAGAAGTAAAAGTGCAAAAATGTAGATCTGTGGGGTAATAACATTCCACAAAACAATGTGATTGCAAATATGAATTTGAATCAACAATAGTAGCACGAAGCGAAGAATGTTGCGGATAATATTATTCATTCTCTAATTTGTTTTTGAGAGTGTCAAGTTCTGATTTATATAGATTTTTTACTAAATAAACGTTATCAACTTTGTTGAAAGGAACAGAAAATCGTACTTTTATGTTTTGAAAAGTGCTTTGGGTTTCCTTCTTTTCTGCAACGGTCCCAATGAGAATATCGCGAGGAAATACATTGGAAAAACCGCTCGTATAAATAGAATCCCCGATGTTAACCTCCATGTGGATAGGAATATCAAGAAGATAGCCATAGTTAGGGTCTCCACCTTCCCAAACAATCGCACCAATCTGGTTTATTGGCATAATTTTAGCACTGATACGCGACATCGGATGGAGGAGTGTGATTACTGTGGCAAAATGTTGAGAAACTTCGTTCACTACACCTACAACTCCGTGGGGAGAAATTACCCCCATGTCAGGATAAATGCTGTCTTGCAACCCTTTGTCTATCAATATGTAATTGTGTTTTTTGTTTGTAGAACTATAGATAACAGATGCGGTAGTGTAGTCGTATAATTGTTTGCGATTCCGAACAATAGAATCATTACTCATAACTACGTAGGTTGAGTCGTCAAGTGTGTAGTAAAGATTTTCTTGCTCTCTTAATAAGGAAAGATTTTGCGCTATTAATGCTTGATTTTCAGCTGATAATGAAAAATGTCGAACTACTTTGTTCCACTGTTTGTTAAAAGGACCAATTACGGAATGAGTGGCCCTTGAGATAGCAAAGTGCTGATAAGACATGGTTTTGTGAATAAGAATTATGCACAAAATCAGTAGTATTATTAGAAGTAAAATGTGAAAATATCTCTTTAAAAAGGCAATAAGATTGTTCATTAATTTAATTATTGTACAAGTTTGCAAAAATAGGATTTTTTTCTCTAATTATCAACTATAAGGGTAAAAGTAAAAAAACAATTATGTTGCAACAAATCTCTTTTTTTAAGGTTGAATATTCAAAAGATTTTTGTACTTTTGTAAATAATTTTGATTTTATGGAACTACTTGATTGTAAAGATTTTAAAGATACTCGCTCTGGCTTTGGAGCGGGATTATTGGAAGCTGGACGTCGTAATCCAGAGGTTTTTGCACTTTGTGCAGACCTAATAGGCAGTTTAAAAATGGGAGATTTTATAAAAGAATTTCCAGAACGATTTATACAAACAGGAATTGCTGAAGCCAATATGGTAGGAATTGCAGCAGGTTTGGCACTTTCGGGAAAAGTGCCCTTCGCTGGAGGTTTTGCCGGTTTTGTGTCAGGACGCGTCTATGACCAAATTCGTATGGTAGTAGCATACTCAAACCTAAATGTTAAGATTGCAGCTTCTCATGCAGGCCTTACGGTAGGTGAAGATGGAGCTACGCACCAAATTTTGGAAGATATCGGTTTGATGAGAATGTTGCCTAATATGGTTGTGTTGAATCCCTGCGATTACAATCAAACTAAAATGGCAACATTAGCTGCAGCTGAATATGTTGGTCCCGTTTATTTGCGTTTTGGTCGTCCTTCAGTGCCTAATTTTACTCCTGCCGACCAGCCTTTCGTTATCGGAAAAGCTATTACAATGAATGAAGGTTGCGATGTGACAATTGTTGCAACAGGTCATTTGGTGTGGCCTGCCCTTCAAGCAGCACAAATCTTATCACAAAAAGGATTTTCTGCTGAAGTTATTGATATTCATACAATTAAACCATTGGATGAGGAAGCAATTCTTTCTAGTGCAAACAAAACACGAGCTGTTGTAACCGCAGAAGAACACTCCTGCAATGGTGGACTAGGTGATGCGGTTTGTCAGTTGTTAGGACGAAAACTGCCGACTCCTGTAGAGATGGTAGCAGTAAATGATAAGTTTGGAGAATCTGGTACTTCAATGCAATTAATGAATGAATACCACCTTAATGCTGATGCAATTGTAGAATCATCATTGAAAGCTATTGCTAGAAAAAATTAATTCTGTCATCTATCCGATATGCCCAAAACGCAAGTAACAGATGAGTATATTCTTGAAATGTTCAAGGATGAGAAAACCCGTGAAAAGGCTTTCGGCTTATTGATGGATAAATTTCAATCCGATATCTATTATGCAATTCGTCGTATTGTTTTTTTACACGAAGATGCTAAAGATGTAACACAAAATGTTTTTGTAAAAATTTGGCGTCACCTCGAGGGCTTTCGGGGTGACGCCTCTTTAAAAACGTGGATTACTCGAATCTGTATCAATGAATCTCTCTCTTTTATTGAAAAGAAGAAGAAATTATTGAACTTGAATGAGGAAGAATACCTCAATTGGATGGTCCAAGCAGTTCCGGAAGATCGTTATTTTTCGGTAGATAAAATCCAACAATTGATACAACAAGCCATTTTATCACTGCCAGAAAAGCAGAGAATCGTATTTACCTATCGTTACTATGATGAGATGCCTTACGAAGAGATGTCGAAACTTCTGAATACTTCAGAAGGTGCATTGAAGGCCTCTTATCATTTTGCAGTAAAAAAAGTAGAGGAATTTTTGAAAAATCATTAAACTTATATTCTTAACCATAGTCAACAAATTTGTTATAGTAATGCGATATGAATGAGTTAGATAAATACAAAAAACAAAATCCCTTTATAGTTCCTGATGGTTTCTTTGATGCTCTCCGCGATGAAGTGATGGAAACCGTGCGAAAAGAAGAGAAACGTCGATTGTTTAGAAGACGAGTAGCTTTTGTATCGTCGGCTGCAGCAGTGCTTGTTATTGTGCTTATGGTTTCAATCTTTTGGAAACCGTCAACAGGAGAACTAGTAGCCATTGCTCCTGAAAAAACCAAAACTGAAACACAAACCATTATGCAAATGCCTGCTGATATTGAAGAAATAGTAGAAACACCTACTGCTAAGAACGTTTCTTCTCCTACGCAAAATAGGGTTCTTGCACAAAGTCAAAAATCGGCAAGCCCTAAAATGGTCTCTTCTGATGCTACTGCAAATGTTGAAGTGGAAAGAAATGGAGAGATTACATCCTCAATTATGGAAGAGTACACTGAAGAACTAGAACAGGAACTTTATTGCGATGCATTGCTTGACCTCGACCTCTATCTTGATCTTTGTTATGAATACTAACCTACAATAAATATATATAACATTATGATTAGAAAATCTCTTTTCCTATTCCTTTTTACACTCTTTGCGCTACAACTTGTTGCGCAAAACGAATGTAAGTCGATCTTTACGATGCAAAAGGAATATGTGGCGGCAAACTTTCAGGTAGCAGACTCTCAAAAAGTTGCGTTTTGGAATATTTATAACGCTTTTCTTCAAGATGAAGCTGAAATTCATCATCAATTTAGAGAAGTGTGTAAAGCCTTGAATGTGCGTCGTGGAAATGAAGATTTTAATATGGAAAATCTTGATAATGAGTCTATTGAAAGATATTATATTGCTTATTATGACTATAAAGATAAGCTTCTAGAACTTAACAGACAATTTTTTGAAAACTTCACAAAAGTGTTGAGCCCAAGTCAGTTTATTCAGTTTAAAAAAGTTCTAAGAGGCTTTAAATCAGACATTAAGAATAAAGCTAAAGATGCTTGTCCAAAGTCGGAATGAGTAAAATCTTCTTTTTAGAAAAATTTATTTTTTTAAGTGCTTTTTGCATTAAAAAAAAATGTATTTTTGCAGTCCCCAAAAAAAGGGGCTTTTTTATTGAATATTTTTATCTATTAAAAACCAAAATTGTATGCCTACAATACAACAATTAGTAAGAAAAGGAAGAAAAAAATTGACTTCACAAAGTAAGTCAAAAGCGTTAGACGCTTGTCCACAAAGACGTGGCGTATGTTTGAGAGTTTACACTACAACTCCAAAAAAACCTAATTCAGCAATGCGTAAAGTTGCGAGAGTACGTATGACCAATGGTAAGGAAGTAAATGCTTACATTCCAGGAGAAGGTCACAACTTGCAAGAACACTCTATCGTTTTGGTTAGAGGTGGTCGTGTTAAGGACCTTCCAGGTGTAAGATATCACGTTGTTCGTGGTGCTTTGGACTCTGCAGGGGTTAACGGAAGACTTCAAGGAAGAAGCAAATATGGTACCAAACGTCCTAAAAAGAAAGCTTAGTTAGTGCCAATAGGAAAAATATACGATAAGAAAGATATATTCGCATATTTTCCCAAAAAAGTTAATTGAAAGCCAAAATGGGCTTATCAAGAGTAAATAATTAATATTGAAGATACAAAATTATGAGAAAAGCGAAACCAAAAAAACGGATCATACTTCCCGATCCAAAATTCAATGATGTTCTTGTAACAAAATTTGTGAACAACATTATGCTTCAAGGGAAGAAATCAATTGCTTTTGAAATTTTCTACGATGCAATGGAACTTATTAAGGATAAAACAGGAGAAGATCCAATTGAAGTGTGGAAAAAAGCTTTAGCAAATGTTACTCCAGCATTGGAAGTAAAGAGTAGAAGAATTGGTGGTGCTACTTTCCAAATTCCTACAGAGTTGCGTCCAGAGAGAAAGCAATCAGTAGGTATGAAAAACCTTATCCAATTTGCTCGTAAACGTCACGAAAAAACAATGGCTGCTAAGTTAGCTGCAGAAATTCAAGCTGCATATAAAGAAGAGGGTGCTGCTTTCAAACGTAAAGAAGATATCCACAGAATGGCAGAGGCTAACAAAGCATTCTCACACTTTAGATTCTAATAAAGCCACTTAATAAAGAGTTCTTTTATGTCAGAAGAGTTACTTGCAATCCGAAATATTGGTATTATGGCGCATATTGACGCCGGCAAGACCACTACGACCGAAAGAATTCTTTATTATACTGGAAAAAATTATAAAATCGGTGAGGTTGATGAAGGGAATGCTACTATGGACTGGATGGTTCAAGAGCAAGAACGTGGAATCACCATCACCAGTGCTGCAACCACAGTAATGTGGAAGCATCAAAATAAAGACTTTAAAATCAATATTATCGACACCCCAGGGCACGTCGATTTTACTGTAGAAGTCGAACGTTCTTTGAGAATATTGGATGGAGCTGTAGCTATATTCTGCGCCGTAGGTGGCGTAGAACCACAGTCTGAAACCGTATGGAGACAAGCTGATAAGTACAATGTTGCTCGTATCTGTTACGTCAATAAAATGGATAGGTCAGGTGCGAATTTCTATAATGTACTTCAGCAAATTAAGGAGAAGTTGGGTGCACATCCACTTCCATTTCAGTTGCCAATTGGTGCTGAAGATGAGTTCTCTGGAGTTGTTGACTTGTTGGAAATGAAAGCTTATGCTTGGAATGAAGATGACCAAGGTGTTTCCTACTATGAAGTGGAAATTCCTGAGGATATGATTGACGAGGTACAAGAATATCGTTTGAAACTCCTCGAAGAATTAGCTGAATTGGATGAGAATCTTATGATGAAATATTTCGATGATCCAGATTCAATTACGATGGAAGAGCTAATTGAGGTGGCGCGTAAAGGTACAATTACCCGTGCTATTCAACCTGTTTTTTGTGGTTCCTCTTTCAAGAATAAAGGTGTACAGCCTTTATTAGATGCCATTGTCCGTTATCTTCCTTCCCCTATGGATATGCCTCCAGTAACAGGAATTAATCCTAAAACTGATAATCCTGAGCAGAGATTAATGGATGCACAGCAGCCTTTCTCTGCCTTGGCATTCAAGATTGCAACTGACCCATTTGTGGGTAAACTTACTTTCATTAAAGTTTATTCTGGTAAACTAAATGCGGGCGAGGCAATTTTGAACCAATCAACAGGAAAAAGAGAGCGTGTTGCGAAAATTTTCGAAATGCACTCTAATAAACAGAATCAGTTAGAAACAGTTACGGCAGGTAATATCGTAGCTTTGGTCGGTATGAAAGAGATTCGTACAGGAGATTCACTTTGCGATGAGAAACACCCAATTATCTTGGAAAATATAACTTTTCCAGATCCAGTAATTCAAATTGCAGTTGAACCTAAAACCAAAGATGATGAAGATAAGTTAATGTCTGCTTTGAAAAAATTATCCGATGAAGATCCAACCTTTGTTGTAAAGCAAGATGATGAGTCAGGACAATTGCTCATCAGTGGTATGGGTGAACTTCATTTGGATATTCTTATGGATAGATTGAAACGCGAATTTAATGTAGCTTGTAATCATGGGAAACCGCGAGTAACCTATAAAGAAGCTGTTCGTGAAACAATTCTTCATACAGAAACTTTTAAGCGTCAAACAGGTGGTAAAGGTTCGTATGCACAATTGGCATTCCAAATCACTCCTTCTGACGACGAGGCAAAAGGATTAACTTTCAGCAGTCAAGTAAAAGGTGGAGCAATTCCGAAAGAGTATATCTCTGGAGCTGAAAAAGGATTTGAAATTGCAATGAAAAATGGTGCGTATGGTTTCCCATTAGAAGCCCTTAATGTTACCATTTTAGATGGTTCAGCACATACCGTTGATTCTGATGCAATGTCCTTTGAGATATGTGCAAAGAGAGGCTTCAGAGAAGCAATTCGAGGTGCTAAAGTTGCAATCCTTGAGCCTATCATGCGAGTAGAAATTATCACTCCAGATGAATATGTAGGAAGTGTCTCTAGCGATTTGAATCGTCGTCGTGCGGTAGTAGAACAAGTAGAAGCAAAAATAGCTTTCCAAACGATTAAAGCTTTGGTTCCACTTGCAGAGATGTTTGGATATGTTACAGCACTCCGTTCATTGTCGTCGGGCAGAGCGAACTATAGTATGGAGTTCCATAGTTATGCAGAGGTCCCAGCCGATATCAAAGAATATATTTTAAATGTAGGTAGATTTACCTTTTAAATATGTAGCAATTAACCAACTCAATAATAAAATAACAATATGAGTCACAGAATCAGAATCAAATTAAAATCGTTCGACCATACTTTGGTTGACAAATCAGCAGAGAAGATCGTGAAGACGATTAATGCTGTAAAGGACGATAAGGTTGTGTTGGTAGGTCCTATTCCACTTCCAACTCACAAAAAAATCTTTACAGTGAATCGTTCCACTTTCGTTAACAAAAAATCAAGAGAGCAATTTGAACTCTCTACTTACAAAAGATTGTTAGACATCTATGGAACAACTACTAAAACAATTGACGCTTTGATGAAGCTTGAATTGCCAAGTGGTGTTGATGTTGAAATCAAAGTCTGAGTAGATGTCAAACTTTCAAGATTACGCCCTAGAGGGCAAAAGAAACAATGCGAAAGCATAATTATTAACAATCAAAATTAAAATTAAAAATGTCTGGTTTAATCGGAAAAAAAATTGGTATGACTAGCATCTATGATGCCTCTGGCAAGATTGTGCCATGCACGGTATTGGAAGCTGGTCCTTGCGTAGTAACGCAAGTTAAGACTGTCGAAACAGACGGTTATGATGCGATCCAATTGGGTTATGATGAAAAAAAAGAAAAAAGAACATCCAAATCTTTAAAAGGACACTTTGAAAAAGCAGGAACAACTCCTAAGAAAATTTTAAAAGAGTTTACCCGTTTTGAAGCTGGTTCACAAAAGAAATTCGGTGAAGTATTAGATGTAACCGTATTTGAGGAAGGTGAATTTGTTGATATTAGTGGAATTAGCAAAGGTAAAGGTTTCCAAGGCGTTGTAAAACGTCACGGATTTGGTGGTGTTGGTGATTCTACGCACGGTCAGCACAACCGTTTAAGAGCTCCTGGTTCATTAGGTGCATCTTCATGGCCATCTCGCGTATTCAAAGGAATGCGTATGGCAGGAAGAACTGGTGGTGAGAAAGTTAAGGTTCTTAACCTCCGCATTATGAAAATTGTTAAGGAGAAGAATTTGATTTTAGTAAAAGGTTCCGTTCCCGGACCTAGTGGTTCATATATAATTATTGAAAGATGGAGTTAAAAGTATATAAAACAGACGGAAGCGAATCAACGAAATCGGTAACGTTGAATGATCGTATTTTTAATGTTGAACCGAACGATCACGCAATTTGGCTTGATGTTAAACAATATCTTGCAAATCAAAGACAAGGAACTCATGATACTTTGGAAAAATCTACAGTTTCTGGAAGTACTCGTAAGTTAAAAAGACAAAAAGGTACAGGTGGAGCACGTGCAGGTAGCATTAAATCACCTACCATTCGTGGTGGTGCTACTGCTTTTGGTCCTCATCCAAGAGATTATAGTTTTAAGTTGAATAAGAAAATCAAGAAATTAGCTCGTTTTTCTGCATTAACTTACAAAGCTAAAGAGGAAAGAATCCTTGTTTTGGAAGATTTAGCACTTGAAACCCCAAAAACAAAAACGATGGTTGACATTTTGAAGAAATTCAATTTGCAAGATACCAAAACTTTGTTCTTGGCTAACAATACTAATGCAAATGTATATCTCTCAACAAGAAACCTTCCTAAAGCAAAAGTTATCAGAGCATGTGACGTTAACACATACGAAGTGTTGAATGCAAAACAGCTTGTAATTTTTGAAGGTAGTTTCTCAGAAATTGAAAAGATGATTGCTGAGTAAGGTAAAAAATATTGATAACATTTAACAGATAAGAAAATGAACGTTTTAATTAAGCCCATTATAAGCGAAAAGATGTCAGCAGCCGCTGAAAAGCGTAATTGCTATGGCTTTATTGTTGACAGAAAGGCTACCAAACCTCAGATTAAGAAGGCTATTGAGGATACATACGGCGTTAAAGTTGACAAAGTGAATACACTTATTCAACGCGGTAAAGCCACTTCTCGTTACACCAAAGCAGGTGTGATTGAAGGACAAAAGAACACATTCAAAAAAGCGATTGTGTTTGTAAACATTAATGATAAGATTGATTTATTTAGCAGCATTTAATAGTAGATTATGGCACTAAAAAAATATAAACCAGTAACGCCGGGTCAACGTAATAAAGTTATCAGTACGTTTGACGAAATTACAACAAGCACACCAGAAAAGAGTTTGTTGTGCCCAAAACCACGTACCGGTGGTAGAAACTATAGTGGTAAAATGACGATGCGTTATCGCGGAGGCGGACACAAAAAAATGTATCGTTTTATTGACTTCAGAAGAGATAAAGATAACATTCCTGCAACAGTAAAAACTATTGAGTACGATCCCAACAGATCAGCACGTATTGCATTGTTGTGCTATGCTGATGGTGAAAAACGCTATATTATTGCTCCTCATGGTTTAAAAGTGGGTCAAGTGATTCTTTCTGGTTCAGGTGTGTCTCCAGATTTGGGAAACACTCTTCCATTAGGTGAAATTCCATTCGGATCAACAGTACACAATATTGAACTTCGTCCAGGTCAAGGTGCCAAGATGGCACGTAGTGCAGGTTCTTATGCACAGTTAATGTCTCGCGATGGTAAATATGCAACTTTGAGAATGCCATCTGGAGAAACAAGAATGATTCTTTGCGCTTGTCGCGCTACTATCGGTATTGTTTCTAACATTGATCATAATCTTGAAGTTTCTGGTAAAGCAGGTCGTGTTCGTTGGATGGGCCGCAGACCAAGAGTGCGTGGTGTTGTTATGAACCCAGTAGATCACCCAATGGGTGGTGGTGAAGGACGTGCTTCCGGTGGTCACCCACGCTCAAGAAAAGGCTTGCCAGCTAAGGGTTACAGAACCAGAGCTCCTAAGAAACACTCTGATAAATATATTATTGAAAGAAGAAAAAAATAATTTAAAAGTTAGTTAGTATGAGTCGATCACTGAAAAAAGGTCCATATATCCACTATAAATTGGAAAAACGCGTTATTGAAGCTCAAGAGTCTCAAAAAAAATCAACAATCAAAACTTGGTCTCGCGCTTCTATGATTTCTCCAGATTTTGTGGGTTTGACTATCGCAGTACATAACGGAAATAAATTTATCCCTGTTTATGTAACTGAAAATATGGTAGGTCATAAATTAGGCGAATTCGCACCTACTCGTATCTTTAGAGGTCACGCTGGACAAAAAGATAAAGGTAAAAAATAGTCCGCTATTTGCGAGTCTATATATTAAAAAGATTATCGGAACTTCTGTTCTGATAATCTTTTTTTGTTTTTAACTTACCAATAGAATGAAATTGGATAGCTTTTTCTCTATAAGAAAATTTATTAGATCATTCACTTTCTAAAAGAATGGTTACAGGTCCATCATTGATAAAATCGACCTTCATGTCAGCACCAAATCGACCTGTTTCAACTTGAAGCCCATATTTTTCTCGCAGTTGTTGATTGAAGTAGTCGTATAGCGGAGATGCAACTTCTGGACGTGCAGCATGGATAAAACTAGGCCTATTCCCTTTGCGTGAGTCTCCGTAAAGGGTGAATTGTGAGATGCTAAGTATTGCTCCATCTACCTCCTTTAGGGATAAGTTCATTTTTCCCTCATTATCCTCAAAAACACGCATTCCGGAAACTTTTTTTGCTAAATAATCGGCATCTTTCTCAGTGTCATTATGTGTAATACCTATTAAAAGAAGAAAACCTATTCCTATTTTTCCTGTAATTTCGCCATCAATTCGAACTTCGGCGCGACTACATCGTTGTAATACAATTCTCATATCAATCTTTCTATTTTATTTTTCTGATTATTTACGGCAGCATAATAGCAAATGTTTTTCTGGTTCTACGGTAGTGGCAAAAAGGTAATCGTTGCCTCCATCACGGATTTTTAGATTCTTTTTTAGATTATCTGCACTTTCAGGAAAGTTTCGTACTGTTAAGTTGTAAGATTTTTGTGGTAGCATTTTTTTTAGATTAATTTTACTGAAATTATCAATAATCTGAAATATTTGGAATCTTCGACCAGGAAAATTTTCTATTTTTTCTTTTGATATATATAAATGGCTGTTTTTGTGAATTTTAGCAACATTGTATTGCAGAGTAATCGTTTTATAGCCACCCGATTTCATAATGGCAGCATTGGGTTCGTAGAGAAAATCACCTTCTTCTGGAGTGCCTAATAAGAGAGGAGCTTTAGCTTCTGTTTCTTCTGAAAATTCAAATATTTCTGCTTCTTTCTTTTTAATATTAATCGTTTTATAGATTCGATTTTCCGTTATTGGAGTTCTTGTGTCTATCTCTAACAGGATTTCTTTGCACTCATTTTCTGTAGCTACAATATGAATTTTATCACACTCTGGGAACTCTCGAAGCAGCATTTTAATGTCGAGCATAGGGGAGAGTTTGATAAGAATTTTATCTGCTATTTTTAAAATTTGCTTTTTTAGTGCGAAGATGTCTGGGGTGTAGAACTCTATATTAACGCGGTTACCCTGAGAATTACGGCGAGAGGGATCGATGTAGAGCCAATCAACATGCTTTGCGCTTTCTGATATTAGGAACTCTTCAGCAGTTTGGTTAAATTGTTTTAGTTGTGTGATTTTTAGTGAGTTTGCATTGGCTTTTACAAGATTGCACAAATCGCTATTGGGTTCAACGCCATACACGACTGAAAAATTAGGAGCCATAGTTAGTAAATCGATGCCAAAACCTGTAGTGAGATCTAAAAGGGAGTTTCCGGCACATAAGGTGGCTTTGTACTGAGCCGTAGTTTCTGAAGAGGATTGTTCAACAGATATTTCAGAAGGGAAAAGAAGGTGTTCGTTGCTATACCAAGAGGGAAGTTTATTCTTTGCACGTTGTCGCGAAGCAATCTGTTTTAGGACGAAATTCCAATCGGTTACGGCATATTTTTTTTTTGTAAGTGCTAACTGTGCAACATCATCCTTGAGGTGTTGCATAATAAACATTTTGTCGGAATCGGTTCCGTTTATGGTTCCCATTTCTCTTTTTTTTATTTTACAAAATTACAAAAAAAAGGCGAAAGATTGCTCTTTCGCCTAAAAAAACTTGATAGGACTATTTGTTATTTCTGATTATAGCTAAAGATCCGCTATAATTAACAGGTTTTACTTTTCCTTTGTATTTGAAAACGAAGTAATATTCACCATCAGGAAGTCCTTCTCCACTGAACACTTGCTCACCTTCAAAGATCTCTTCTTGTTTCATATAGGTGTCGTAATTTTCAGCATAATATACTCGTTTACCCCAGCGGTCGTAGATGAAAAGTTCATTGGTTCTGTAATCATCTGGGTCTTCAAAATTGATATTTGTATTTAAGTTTTTGATAGCGAAAACATCATTAGATCCGTCACCATTAGGAGTGATAATATTGGGGAAGATCAGGTCTTCATCGATAGTAACTACGTGGGTAATTTGGCTTTTACATCCGTATGCAGTGTTAATAGTGAAAGTTACGTCGTAGTCGCCCCAGATACTATAGGTATGAGAAGGAGACCATGCTGAAGAGTCTTGCGTGCCATCGCCATAATCCCAATACCAAGATACAGTAGGGTCGTTTTGGTAAAGAGTTGAATCGCAGTAGTTGATGAAGTTTACAACGCCTTCAGATTCTGAGTAGAGAGAAACTTCAGGGTCATATTCAAAAGCAGCGATAGGTTGTGCATGTACAGTAATAAAGTTCCATTTTACGATTGAATCAACGCATCCATTATCTGTAGTAACAATAAGTTGAACGTGGTAAGAACTTGGCTCATCTAATTCAAATCCAGGATTTTGAACATTAGAAGTTGCTACTAATTCGCCATCAAAATTGATAATTCTCCATTCGTAAGAAAAGCCGATATCTGTTGGAGTTGTAAGGTCGGTGAATTGAACTTTAAGAGGAGCACATCCTTCATCAACATCGACTTCAAATTCAGGAACAGGTTGTGGGTTTACAGAAACGTACACTGTATCAGAACCTGTACAGATAAGCGTACTATCTTCGTTTACAGTAGTAATTCTCACGTAGTATTCACCTTCGGTAAGTACCATAATCTCGTCAGATGTTGCACCTGTATTCCACCAATAAGATACATTAGGGTGTTCATAATTAGCATTTAAGATAATCATTTCACCAGTACATAATTTTGGATCTTCGCCCAAATCAGGATTTGGAGCAGGAAGGATATTTACCGTGAAGTTACTATCATATTCGCAACCATATTCATCGATAATGGTAAAGTTGTAGTTAAATTGTCCATCATCAACAAGGTCGATTCTTGATGAGATGTTGGAGGTAGGATGGATATTAGCTCCGTCCCAAATAACAGTATCAATAGCTACATTATATTCCCATCCACCAGGGATAATAGATTGGTCAAGAGCTAACTCCCAGCGGAAAATATATCCGTTATCGGAAGCGAGGTGGTCGGTAACGGTAATTGTCCAAGTTCCATTCAAAGGGCAGCCCAAGAGGTTTGTCATAGTTTGGTATGCACCATACGTTCCCGCATTTAGTTGACTATGGTTAGATTGTGTGTTGTTACAGGGGTCGGTATAAGTTACTGTAGTTTGAGGTCCATTTGGTCCGAAAGGAACTGTAGATGTTGGGCTGAAAGTATAATCGAAGCCAATTCCAGGGGTAAGGTAGCAGGCATTATTGCTAGAGGGGTCTGGTGCAAAACCTAACCAAGTACCGCCACCGCTCAACGAACCAGGAGTTGCAACAGTAGTATTTCCTGTTAACGAAGGGTTACTTGCGGAGTATGCTTTTAGCACTACTGTTTGTCCAGAAGGACAAGTAAGTCGTATAGATAAGTCTCCCATATAAGAGTGTTCTAAGCAAAGTGTAACGCCTAATAGGTGATTGATATTTGACAATGTTTGACCGGGGTCAAAGATGTCGTAAACGAGGTCTGAGGTATAGGAGATATTGGAGCCATCGGGGAGGAAGGTGGTGTCTGCGTGAGATAGAGTACCGCTGACACTATGTCCGACGGTTGTTACCTGAATATCTGCTAATGGGTCGGTACCTACGCGCATATCTAAGTGTCCGCCAGCGCACACATCTGGAATAGGAGGGATGCCTGCTAATGGGTTATCAGAAACTCTTACTCTACCTTTAAACAAAGAGTTAGAGTAGCATCCCATTGTGTCATAACCATAAACAGTAAAGTCCCATCCTTTTACTTCTTCGAAGCAGCGAGTGATTACTCTTCCGGTATCTAATCCAGAGTATCCGAAACGCCAAATAAACAATGTGTTGTTGTCGTTTTGATTGTAGTTGATATTATTTTGGAAATAATCGCCCTTTACTGCGAAATCGAGGCAATCATTCATACAAGCGTTAAAGTAGAGTTCATCAACGAGGGGTTTTGTTGTAAGAGCGGGGTCGATTACTGCGTTAAAACCTTGGCAGGGGGCGCGGCAGGTAATTTCTGCTTCCCATCCGATTTCGTTAGCAGATCCTGAAACGAATTCGATACAGATAGCACCATTAGATTGGTTTGTTGCAGTAGCTACGATAGCAAGTCCAGTTGGGTTAATAAATGCATCGTAAGTTGCAATAATGTCTGCTGAATTTCCAGTAGGAGCAGCAGCGTCCCAAATCGTCATTACAGCACCTTCACCCACGGTAAATACGTTAAATACTAAACGGATAGACATATTAGGATTTCCAGGTTGGAATACGATTCTTGAGTTTTGGTTAGTTCCGTGATTTCCTAAAGCACCGCCTGCATCGTAAAAAGTACCATTACAAGTAACGATAGGGGTATTGTTAATGCTGTTAGGCATATTATACACTTGAGCGAATAGGCTCAGATTTGCCAAGCAAATCAAAAATAATAATACTTTTTTCATAGCTTAACGGTTTAAATATTCTTTGAATTTATTTGTGATTTCATTTCCTGGGTGGAACATAATAATTTTGTTGGTATTACCCAATCTGTAAATTGCTCCAGAAACAGGATTGATATTAATTTTGAATCGCAGTACGTTTAGTTTTTCCAATCCAGCAGGTGAAAAATCAGGCATTTCGCCAACAGCTGGATTTCTAAGTGTTAGGCGTTCCATCTCTTCCAAATCTTTTACTTTTTCTTGAGGAATCTCAGCGATTGTGTAAGATTGGTCAAGGAAGAAATTGTAGTACTCGATAGTGCGAGGACTTGTTTCGATGAGGTGTTCAACGGTAGCTTTGTCGAAAGCTTCCCAAATGCGCGGGTCTGGGGTAGGAGCCGAGCTGTTTTGTGCCAATGCCACTCCAAAGAAGGCGAAGCAGGTTAATAAAATTACAAGTTTTTTCATCTTATTAAAGTTTTAAATTTGTCGTTTTATATTGTGATGTCAATTTTTTTTTGCTTTTGTTCCCGAAAAAAGTTTTTTATACAGAAATATTGAAATCACGGAGTGCTTCATTTAGTGATGTCTTTAGGTCAGTGCTATTTTTTCTTTTTCCGATAATGAGTGCGCAGGAGACTTGAAACTCTCCAGCGGGGAATTTTTTAGGATATGTACCAGGAATAACAACAGAATTTTCTGGAATTATTCTTTTCATTTCTATAGGATTAGGTTGGGTTACGTCGATAATTTTTGTGGATTGTGTAAGTACGACATTAGCACCGAGTACTGCACCTTTTTTCACGTGTACGCCTTCCACAACGATAGCGCGTGATCCGATAAAGCAGTTATCTTCAATAATTACAGGAGAAGCTTGGAGGGGTTCCAAAACGCCTCCAATGCCGACGCCACCGCTAAGGTGAACATTTTTGCCAATTTGTGCGCAAGACCCCACGGTAGCCCAAGTATCGACCATTGTGCCGCTATCAACGTATGCACCTATGTTGACATATGAGGGCATCATCACCACGCCGGGTGCCAAGAATGAGCCATAGCGTGCCATGGCTTGTGGCACTACACGAACTTGCAAGTCAGCAAAGTTGCGTTTAAGTGGAATTTTGTCGTAAAACTCAAAAGTTCCCGATTCGATAGTTTCGTTAGGACGTAATGAGAAATACAATAGAACTGCTTGTTTTACCCATTGATTTACAATCCATTCATTATTAATGGGTTGTGCAACTCGAATCTCACCTTTGTCGAGCATTTCGATGGTGGTAAGAACCGCATCTTTTGCTTCTGTGGTGGATAAAAGCTCTCGATTATTCCAAATTTCAGTTATCTTCTTTTCCATAATATCCAAAACTGCAAAAATATGTATAATTTTTCAATTTTGCAAGGGTGAGAAGTGAGTTTTGAGCATTGCGTTTGAGTAGGTGCAGTTCGGGATTATTACGTTACGTTGCAGTTTGTGCAAAAGGCATGCGCAAGGGATAGAAGCGGTTATGAGCGCCGGATATGGGATTTAGAATTTTAGAACTTAAAGCTTAAAATTTGGATTGTTGAGAAAGTTTGAGGTGAGTGAAAGAGGCGCGAAATTTGAGCGGATAGCCCGACGGCGAGCGTGGGGCTTTGTGCGGAGGGAGGGAGCCGGTGCGCCCAAATTATAAAAAAGGAGATACACAAATTGCGTATCTCCTTCGTTATTATGGAATTGAAATAGTATTATCTCTTTACAAATCTCTTTGTAACCATTCCATCGTTAGTGTTGATGCGTACTAAGTACATACCATTTGCAAGTTGTGAAATGTTAACTTGATTAGATAAGTTTTGGATAGTGGAGTTAGAAATTAATTTTCCGTAAACGTCGAAGATTTGCATTTCAGCGCCTAGGAAACGTGAGTCTGCCAATTTGATTTGAATTTGTGAAGTTGCTGGATTCGGATATAGAGCCACAGCATCTTCGATTGTAAGTTCATCGATGTTAGTTTCTTCTTCAAATTCAACAGCGATAGTGTGGTTAGCAACAATGTTAGAGAAGGTGTACTCGTTATTTTCAGGAATTGCAGTTTCTGCATCGTCCACCAAAAGTCTGCTAACGGAAGCGCCTGTGTTAGCAGAAAATGTGAAAGTTACATTTTCGCCTTCGTTTACGGTAAGAGTTCCGTTAGGAGCGATAGTACCAGGGCCCGTGGCGGTAGCTGTAATTGTGTAAGTATTAATAGGTGTTGAAGTTGTTGAGAATGGAATATCTGCAGACCATGCGCTTTCGATACCATCGCCGCAGATGGCTTTAACGTGCACTTCATAGTTGGTATTTGGTGTTAAGTTGATGATATTGTAGGTTGGATTTTCGAGTGCGAGAAGCAATGTCCAGTTCATATCGCTTACGGCTTTGTATTCGAGCACCCAAGTGTCGGCAGGGCTTTCCCAAGTAACGGTAGCAGAAGTTTCTGTTGTGGTAACTTGAATATTTGTTGGAACATCGCATGGCATTGCGGGTTCTTGTAGTGTTGTAAAGGTTACTTCGTCACCGTAGGTTGTTGTATTAGTTGTAGTTACAAATGCACGATAGGTGTAAGAAGTATTTGCGTTTAGGTTGTTTAAGTTGTGAAGCATTGTACTTCCAGTGGCATTTACCGTTGTGTAAGTGCCGCCATTAGTCTCTTTCCATTCAAAACCTTGAGCAGTAATGGTTTGGTTTCCTAAATCGGTGATTTGTCCCTTTAAAGTAGCTGTATTATGGGTGATATTGATGGCATTGTGTGTTACGATTGTTGGTTCGATAATTGATGTTGAGGTGTGTTCGTAAACAATTACTTTGTCCAAACCGATGCCGTATCCATAATGTAATTGAGCTTCAAAGATGATTTGATATTGGTTAGAAGGATTAGGTAAAGCTAAGGAATCAACTTGCCAAGATGATATTTCATTGGTAAAAGAGGTAAGTAGAGTTAAAGAATCTGTTGGATTAGCTTTAAAGTAAATATGAAGTTCATCCTGATCACCCGCCCAAGCTGTTTGGATATGAGAGAATTTGATATAAGGAGAACTTAGAGAAGTAAGATCGAAGATTGGAGATGCAAGTTGTGCAATATGACCATCACCACTAGCTCTACATTCAGCAAAACTTGAACCATCAGGAAGAGGAGTATCACCATGATAACTAGAATAGGTAATCCAATTAGCGGATCCCATAATGGCGGTATTGGTCCAGCAGTTAAGATTGTATTCAAATGATTCGGTGTAAGGGAAGATAGAAACGACATCGCAAGCGGTCAAAAATGAGGTCGTCGCTGTTGTCGAAATACCATCTTCAACTCCACAATCTGCATTTACAAATACAGTATAGTGTGAATTAGGGTTAAGTCCTACTAAATTGATGGAGTTTGTAGAGGAGGTAACGATAGTGCCATTGCCTAGTACAAAACCTGTTTCGCCATATTCGATTGTGTAAGATTGAGCAGAGCCAGCCCAAGATATTGTAGCAGTGTTGGTAGCAATGCTAGAAGCAGCTACGTTGGTAGGAGCAGGACAACTTACCGTTGTGGAGAATGTTACTGTATTGGTTGCATCAGGGATTGCATCTTGAATAGCGCAATTGGTAATCACATATACATCGTAAGATGTTGTAGGTGTTAATCCAGTGAGTGTAGTGCTTGGGTTTGGACCTGCTAAGACTGATGTCCAGATAGAGTCGGTTGTAGGTTTGTAGAATAGGGTCCAAGAGTTGTGTGTCTCGTCGTTGTCAACCCAAGAAACAGTAGCTGTTCTTGCGGTAAGGTCAGTAATAGTAATACTATTTTTTACAGGAGATGTGCAGAGAGGAATAAGAGAAATGGTAAAGTCGTCTAGGTTCCAAGAGGTGGTAGAGGAGTTTAGATTTGTAAGTTGGAGAGCAATTCGCAGTCCACTTTCTGGAGTAACATCTAAAAAGTCAAATGGACCAAAGAAGTCTGTAAATTGTGCGTCAGTTCCGGTACGGTTGAACGCTGAAGCAGGAATAGTGTCAACCACTACATAACTGTTGGGGTCTGTTACATCAGAAATTATACCGATAGTCATAGTGCCAGCATCCATAGCGCTTAATGCAGTTGTATTTCCCCAGAAAGATACTCTTAATGTGTTAATATCGTTGGTGAATTCAGGTAATACAATCATAGTTGGAGAACCTTTCATTTCCAAAGTATTGACGCCAGAGTGTGCGGAAGCCTCATAACCAGTGTAGATAAATGGAGATGGTCCGTAGTATCCAGTAACGGTTTGTGGAGTAGCCCAACAAGGTGAAACGGGTACAGAGCCATTGATAATGTCGTAACTTTCAAAATTTTCGAACCAAGGTTCTGTTTCTGAAATTGTGATTGATGAACATTGAGTACGGAAAGTGATTTCTTCGCTCCAAATACTGAATTCAGTGATGCTACAAACAGAACGAACTCGAACTTGGTAGCGTGTATCAGGAGAAAGACCGCCTAAATAAAGATATGGGGTTCCAGTTACGTTACCGTATGAAGTCCAAATAGTATCGGTCGTTGTTTTGTATTCTACTTCCCACTCACTTTCAGAACCAGCGCTAATCCAAGTGAGTTCTGCATCAGACTCACCAATAGAAGTAGTGGCAAGAGTGTTAGGACGAATACAATCACTCATATCGCAGTAGATAAATTTTAAGTTATTAACTCTACCCATACTTTCGAGCGTTCCGCTTTCAGATGGATTGAGAGGGTTGTACGAAGAAGCGTCTCTATAAGTATAGCGAGCCATATTGGTAGTAGTACTATCTGTATGACAATAGAAGTATCGACTTCCATTAGGGTAACTTCCTGTAAGGTCGTTGAATATTACTAATATATTGTCTGTTCCGTTGTAAGAGAATGGGGTGCTGAGGTTAATTTCATGCCAATGTCCCTCTTCGCTATTGCTAAAGGTTGTTGTTCCGGAAAATACTTGGATAAATTCAATGTTAGCATTTGCATCAGGTAAAATCCAGCCATTTGCCAAAGTAGAGTTGTTGGGAACGTGTGCTAAGTAGATCTCGATATTGCGTGTTTCTGCTTGAGAAGATTGATATTGTACTGCAAGAGCGGAGAAATCATGAGCCTCACCTCCTAATGCAACAGCAGGAATGATTTGTTGAGTATAGGAATATTTATAGTAAATATTAGTGGGTAGGCTAGAACTTTCTGTTTCGTTTGGAGCGATTGTTATAGGAATAGGAGTGTTACAAGGGGTTGTAAAGTAGATAAAGACGGTATCGCTGTAGTCGCTATTGGGGCAAGCTACAGAAACACCAATTCTATAATCGGTGTTTTCCGATAAACCTGTAATAGTGTAGGTGGTATCATAAGTGGTATAGTCAAGACTATAATCGTTAGCAATATCGTATAGTTGAATGTAATATTCACCAATTCCACCAACCACGTTAGTATCCCAAGTAATGGTAACATTGCTGCCATAGAGTTCAGAAATCTCTAAATTGCGAATTTCTGTACAATTTGGGGCAAAATCAATATCTATATCATCAATGTATAAGTTTGAATATGATGAGGTGTTGTTAATTCGGATTGTTATGTATTGGCCATATACTTCGCTCATATCTGCTTGGTTAAAGTAGGTAATATATTGTGTATATCCTGTGTTTTCTACATCAATTTCGTTGATAGGAGTAAAGGTAGAAGCGTCAGCAGGGTCAGACATGACACCAACGGTAAAACTATTGCTTGCGGTACTCATAGCTGCCCAAAAAGAGAACTCTAAACTGCTAATAGGGTAGGTGAGTGTATCAATTATACGAGGTAAAATAAAATAATAGTGTCCAGGATTATAGGAATATGTATATACACATTTGTTTCCACTATGTGAATTGTAACTTTCTGTATACAATGCAGCATTTAATTGTGCATAGCATTCGGGTATCAAATTAAGTTCTGCCGTTTCAAAATCATCGGAATAAGGTAGTTCTGTAATACCGCAAGCATCTTGGTACGTAGCAACAATGGTATGAGGTTCGTGAATATCCTCAAAAGTAAAGGTGTCTATAATTCCGTATGAAGCGTCGTCAATGGTGATGTCATAGATGTGATAACGAGCGCTTTCGTTGAATGCGTATAGAATTGTATCGCCAGCTAAAACGGTTGTAATACCATTATTGCCGTAAGGTTGTACTAATGAGTTGTTATTGAGCGGAGTGCCATCATCAAGGAGTAATGTGGTTGTGATATTATAGGTATTCGCTAGATAGATTTCTACATTAGCTAGAGTACCATTAGGATTGATGGTGAGATAGGTGAGACCTTCAGAAAATTCGTCACCATAAATCTGTACACCATTGACAAGCACTTTAGAAATATGGTAGTTATCGTCAGGTGATACGGTAAGTTGTACCAAGTCATTGCTTCCGCAATTAACGGTAGATGTTTCTGGTGTTACTAAGCCGTGAATTTGACCATCAGCGCTTGGCATAATAGTAGCTGTAATTATAGCTTGTGGGTGTACGGTTATAGTCGCACTATGAGTACTTGTAGCGCCACTAATAGAAGTTCCGGTTACGGTGTAGGTGGTTGTTGTTGTAGGAAATACGGTAATTGAAGCAGTGTTTTCTCCATTACTCCAACTATAGTATTCATAGCCTTGTGCGGTAAGGGTAACCGATTCGCCAACGCAAATTTCTGTTGCGGTAGAACTAATACCGCACATATATGATAAGATAGGATAACCATTGTTAATGCCACGATCTGTCATAAATGCAGAACCTAAATCACTGATAAAGTCGGAAGATTGCATATATGCATCGGTAAGAAGATTTCCGTCTCTTCCGTTGGGATCAGTAGAGGCAGAAGGTAGGTTGCTATATACATTAGAAATATTTAGTTCTCCAGAAGTGCAATAGCCTAAAATGCCACCCCAGTTACTATTGGTCGGTGCTAATGTTCCTGCAAAATAGGCATTGGTAGTATATGCACGAGAACCATTTCCTGCAATACCGCCAATATAATTTCCTGAAATATAACCTGTTACTCCGCAGTTAGTGATATAGGTTATTCCGCTAGAACTTTGTGCACAAGGATATGTAGCACCAATGATACCTCCAATGTTGTTGCCGCCAGTTCCATAAATACGAGCGTTGATAACGAGGCAGTTTGAAATAGCTACATTTCCGCCTGCTTTAGAGAAACCAACTAAAGCTCCCATCATACCCTTGGATTTTACAACAGGGTTGATAAGTACAACTGAATCGATGGAACTAGGATTTTGGATAGCACCGAAAAGTCCAGCATGGAAATAGTTACTTTTTTCGCAGTACATGTTGTAAATAGAGTGTCCGCCACCATTAAATGTACCACGGAATCCATTACCTATGCTAGCACCTTCTGTGGAGGAGTTATCATCACCACCGATAGGAATCCAATTGTGGGTAGAATCTTGGTCAGCATTTAACCAAATATCACTTGTGAGAACAATGGTTTTGCCGTTGAAGGTAGTTCCTTGCTGGGTTAATTGAGCAATACCTGCCAATTGTTCAGCGGTGGAAATCTCAAAATAGGATTGTGATTCGTTGTACCAAGTAGCGTCAGCGGTTCCGTCCCATACGGATTGAGCTCTCGTTTGGATGAAAAAGTTACCTAAAAAGGTAAAAAATAAAAATACTAAAAGAAAAAATCTTTTCATAATTAATTGATTGTTAGTTGTTTATGTTTGTTACGTGAATTTTTATTTCTACTTTAGGAAATGTTGCAAATATATATTTTATTTGAGTGATATTTCATATTGAAATGTTAATTGTTAATATAAAATGAGTAAGAGATAAAGTCTTATTCAGGAACCTAAATTATCCTTTAAGCAGAAAAAATAAACGACAGTCCATTGATAAGAATTGTTGTTTGAAAAACGTATGTTAATGTTTGCATTCAGTGTAGAACTCCCTCACCATATTTTTTTATGCCACATTGTCAGTATTAATAATGATTTGGGCGTTCCGGCTCCACCATCGCACATATCCCCGCCCGCCGTC
>CALGTS010000054.1 GCA_937901925.1 uncultured Bacteroidales bacterium
GTTTTGCAAATATATCATATTTGCTGGAAATTACACACTTTTTGGGATACTACCGCCATAAACGTTAAGTTTTGGCAAAGATGACTTAAACTCCCGTCACAGGATGGGACGGCATAAGAAAACCGCAGTCGCGCTGATTGACTGCGGTTTCGTCTTCCTTAATACTGCGACAACGATAGGAATGGTTACGAGCGGCCTGCTGCGAAGTTTGAATGGATAGCGTGCCCGGTCGCCCAAGAGAAGAAAAATAATTATTATATAGCTGGCATTAGTTATAGCGTGATTTTTCGTGTTTTTCTTTTCGTTTTTTTATTTTTTTCTGTTCTTTTGCACAATACTTTAACCATTTTTTTGTATAATGGCATTCTGGCATACCCTCTTGACCCAATTGCTGACCTATAAGCAACAAAATCTCATATTCTTCAATCGTACTTGGTGATACTTTCTTTTCCCACGTATAACCAACATGACCAAATCCAATCCCACCTACTACTATGGTTGTGTCTGATGTAAAAACCACAACATTTGTCTTTTTTTCGGATATGGAATCTAAATGAATGATAAATTCAGGGAAATAGGGTAATGGCTTACCAAACCTGAAAAACATTTTTGATTTAACATCACAAATACCCACCAATAAAGCATCATTTTTAATATTCTTGCTAAATATATCATTCTCATAATCTTCTTTGGCATATACTGTGTGAGAATCTTCTACTCTGGTTATGATAGCTTTTCTTACATCCTCAATGCCAGCATCAAAAACATAGCTTGTCGGATTAGGACTCTGAAGCTTCTCTTTGGAGTAACAACCGATAGTCAGCACGGATATTATGATAAACAGCAAGAATATTAGTGTCTTTTGCATAGTTTATGTTTTTGATTTTATATTATGATTAATGTAAATTTTGCAACTGTATTATTGCCTTTCCCATAGTGTGTGATTATGGATCAATTAAACCAACGCCTTTTCCTTTTTGCTGATTAGAATTAGGCTTTATCTCCATTCCTTCCATAATAACGTTCTTTACATTTTCAACAGCCTCTTTCATCTGTGCATCTGTAGGATTTACATCTCCCTTTCGATGCTCAATCCAGTTGCTGGGATTTAACCCCAAATCATTCACTCTTGGTTCATACGAGCCATCTGAATTTTTAGTGGCATGTGCTGGACAAACAGCATCCATCATTGTGTGGGCAGCTAGTCCAAGATATTCATAATCTCCTGTTTTTTTGTAATCAGCGATATTCCTATTTACAAAATCATGGGCTTGACTTTTGGCTCTTTCGGAAGAAACATTTGGATCACGCATGAAATGTATGTAAGATCTACTAGTTCTTTGATTTCCATTAAGGAATCCATCTGCTTTATTGCTTCCTTTTTGCATTCCTTTAATCATAGCGTCTGCATCCTTTTTAGATACATACCCATCCCGCACTAATTCATTTACGGCAGTTTTAATCATTTTATGGTGAACACTTTTTGACCATTGCCCGTTAGGATCCACTAACTTCATAGGGTTATTCACGCAATACGTGTATGGTGAAATAGATG
>CALGTS010000055.1 GCA_937901925.1 uncultured Bacteroidales bacterium
AGCAATTCGTGTTCTAAAATTTCGTACTTTTGCGCTTGTGTAATTTCCATTTTTTTAATTTTTTAGTTTTGCAAATATATCATATTTGCTGGAAATTACACACTTTTGGGGATACTACCTCGCTGTCTGATTCAAAGAATCCGATTTTGACGTATGCATTAGTTACGAACTTCTCAGGGTCTGGATGGAATAGCAACACTGCAGCACGTTTCAGATAATCACCATCGGTCAGTTTTAAGTTGTTGAGCAAAAGTTCGTTACTGTCAGTTAATACATCTTCGCTGATACGGTTGCTTTTTACACCTTTCTTACGAAAGAAATCGAAAGTTTCTTGTTTCAAGTCAGTAACGGTAACATGAGGGACAGGAACGCCGTCCCAATGTTTACCTTGCTTGCCGAGCAAGAACTTATCCAATGCCGCACCTTTCAACTCTTGCTAGGTGCTGCCACTGCGATAATGATATTCTCCCCTACAACTTACCGGGTTCGGTTGCGGTTCTACAACGATTTCAATGTAATCACCCTGCTCGGTTTCGTGCAGATTCACTTCGGCAACAATGCCTAAAATAGTTGTTATCTTGTTTGGCAAATCTTCCAAAAGTTTTTTTGCGTTATTTACGCCTACAACACTTCCATTATCGTCTTTACCGATAAATATTGTACCGCCTTGCGCATTGGCAAAGCCGCATATCCACTTCAGATACTCGTCTTTCCAGATGGTTTTGTATTCTATGTTTTGTGATTCGGGCATAATGTATTTTATACAAACTGTAACTCCATTTGTAACTGCTTTTGGGGAGTATCTACACGTGGTTGCAAATCAAAATTAAATACAAGTGCTTCAACCATAGAATGACGATTTTCTATATGTCCGCCATTGTGGTAAAAATGTTCTTGTGTTTCGATATTAAAGCGTCCCCAAAACTTATCAATCATCTCGTTTGAACGAAATTCATTGTGGTGCCATGTTGATAATATGAAATGTGCAGGGGTTTGCGACAACGCATTAAAAAGTTTTTCTTCATCTTGTTCTGTCCAACCATTGTAATAATCAACGTAGCGGCCGAAATATGGTGGATCACAATAAATCAAGTCACCCTCATGTGCTCTTTCTATTGTCTTAAGGAAATCTTGATTACAAAATTCCCAATCGTATCGTCTCAGGATTTTTTTTGTCTCTTGTATTTGATTACAAATTTTGGTGATATAGGCTGGGGCGAACCTGTCAGGTTTCTTACAGAAAGGAATATTCCATTCGCCTTTGCGGTTGAAACGCATCATTCCATTGAATCCTGCACGCGAGAGAAAGATAAAATCAAACGAACTGTGTGCTGAATTGAACCTGCTTTTCACTTCCCTAAAATGCACATAACCATTTTCATCTGCCTTAGAAAGCAGATCTCCTTCTTGATTTAAATAGCTGCGCATATTATGTGGTGTAATATCACCAGATTGTATGCCCTTGTAAAAGTTTATGATATGTGGATTTGTATCACCTACAACACGTTTTCCTCCCACAATAGTATTCAATCCAACAACGCCTGTTCCGAAGAAGGGTTCAATCCAATTGGTATTGGGTATGTCAAGGCCAGATTGAAGGACTATGTCGTTAATCCAAGGGACAAGTTTGGTCTTTATACCTTGAGATTTGATTGCTGGAACTATTACAGACATAATGACTTATTTTAGTTTGTTCAACTTATCAGATTGTGATTTCAGATACTCTTTGTAAGTAGCAAGATTGTGGTAATGCGGCTCACCTATGCCGGCGGTACGGGCATCCACCTTATTGAAATAACCCTTCCAATAATCATCAAATACATCTTCTCCTAAAGTCGAGAATGGACCTTCGCCTTTAATCAGTTTCTGAATATTCGTTATGCCACCAATATTGCGGGTGTTTCCACTACCGGGAATATCATTTGCGATTTTCCATTTAGGTTGCACGAAAAAGATAAAGTTTTCAATAACCGAATGGATTGCAGATAATTCATCGACAGAATATACATTTCGTTCATTTGCATCAACTACACTCTGCTTATATAGCATACCTAATACGGTATGAGAACTGTAGGAGTTATAGGTGTGGTCCATGTTTTTAACAGAATCTCTTTCTCTGAAATATCCCCAATACGAACCGAGTGTCAGACCATTTACAGAATCTCCTTCATAATAACTTGATTTGAAATCGACAGCGAACAAATGACCTTGTTTGTCTTTGAATGTCAAATCAGGATAGAAATTCTGTTTTGAGGGCAATTCCAGCTCTAATCCATTTTTCTGTGCAAACGCGTCCAATTTTGGGATGAGCAGTATCTCGATGATTTTCGAGACGACTTTCGTGTCATTGGTTATGGTATAAACATTCTTGTCTATATCAATGAATCCCTTGACAATCCAATCCTGACTGTCGGTTTCAAGGAAACTCTTGTATGTGCTGACTTCTTTACGAAGAAGTTGTATGAATTTTTGTGGTGTCATATAAAACGTCTAATTATTGTTTGTCTTTATTTTCTTTCGTAATCCCAATTAACTTACCAAATTCTAATATTTTTTCACCAGCATTTCCTCTGTTGATTGCTTTTTCGATTTTTTGTTTTGTAACCGAAGCTTCGTTGCCAGCCTCATCAAACAACTCTTTATAAAACCCAGCATTATTAGCAAGTATTTTCAAACAGTCATTGTCGTTAATAATAGGATCAATAATATGGTGAATAACTTCTGCAGACCTGCTTTTTAACTTGCCTTGCAGTCGTAGGCAATTCTCCAAATATCGAAATTTCTGTGTCGTAATTGTACTTTGTGAATTGCAAAACAGATTGCGAATTTCTTCAATTGCTGCACCTGTTCTTTTTTTATCTAATCTTTCAATGATTCTCGCCCTAACACTATTTTCTTGGGGTATAGTTCCATTAGAAGCCACTTCTTTCAAATATCGAATTCCGATGTTGAAAATGTTTTCGGGCAGTGGATTGCAAAAATCTGTGTCTATCAAGTTCTCAACAACTTTATACCAATAATTATTTGGTTGGTTAGGCTGATTTAATTGGTTTAATAACGTGTTTTCATTAATAAGTGAAAGTGCATCAATAGCAGTTTCATTGATGTGTTTTGTTAAATCATTAGCAGTTTCTTTTGTAAACTGATATAAATCTTTTGGCACAATACTTTGTATATTATCTTTCGCAATGACATTCTTTTGGTCGCTCCATTTGGCCAACTGTATGAGTAATGTCACTTCGGTTACATTGATTTTGTTTTTAATATTAAAGAATTGAGGCAATACACTGTCTAATGACAATTCACAACCCAACTTGTTTTCAGTCATATATTTCAGGACCTTATACAGGTTGGCATTATTACCATTTAAAAGCAAACTACCATAATTTTCATAAAAATCCATCTGCAATGCGATATATGCCGTTTGTTCGTATGATAATTCTCCGCCTATGTCTACCCAATTTGCTAACTGAATTGCAGCAATTTCCAAATATTCATTCGTGTCAACTTGGCCTGCGAAATGATTCCATATCTGATTTCGTTGATTCAGAGTCAATTGTGCGTGAAGTGGCTTCATATCAGAAATTAATTTATATGCGTCAAGTATTGGTTTGAAATTAGTAGCATCCAATTTATTCGATGGAATGAATGTTTCAATATATTGTTTTAGTTCTTCAAAATTATACTTTGGATTATCTTTAATATAATTTATAATAGCCAAATCTTCAAGTTTGTTTTCTTTGAAGAGGTTGTTTAACTTCTTATTATCAGTCGAGAGTTTGAATGTCTTATAGTCCTCTTTTGCCGCTTGTACATAATTTACAAAAATCTTCGGTTCTTTTTCTATTTCAGTAAGATAGTGAGTTATATCTATTCCGATATTGTTGCCAGAAATAAAATCTTGTATGCTTTTTAGTGCATTATAATAGTTCGCACCACTAAAATCTACATTTTCTTCTTTTCCGAAGGATTGTAACCTCTCACATAACCGAGCAAGAAGGTTTTCTTTATCATTTACATATAACAATAAAGATTGATAACTATCATCAAATTCCTGTTGAGATAGTTTTTGATCTTCTTTTCGTTTAGTAAGTTCATCCCATAGAATCGAAATTTTTGTCTTATCAGATGCAGAGAGTGATTCAATATTTAATTTAGACAAACTCTTAATTATATTGTCGGTTTTGGCTTTGTCTGCATCTTGAATGTTTGTTTGCAGAATATCAACAAATTTAGACGATTGAGAATATTTATTAATGTCGTTGGAATTATCTTCAAAACAAGAGTCAATGTATTTAATCATTGGAATTTGTTTGGCAAGATCTTTTGAAACGCCATAAACTAATGCTGAGATATTTGTTTGTAAAGTCTCATCGTTCGGTATTATGTTTTTTATGTAATCGCCCAAATAATAGCCCGAAAGAATCTCTTCTTCAATTGTGGCATCTTTGGTTGAAATATGTGTTTCACCATCTTGTTCCACAATATACTCTACAATTGGATGGTTAATAATATCATTCTCTTTTAACTTGAAAACAGCACAATACAACAAGTCAATATCTTCTTTCCAAATTTGCTTCAATGCAACTAATGAGTTGATGAATTCTATCATCTCCCGTATCGTAGCATTGGGCTTTTCAAGACGTAAGATGCGATAAATCTTCTCCCTATTTTTTTCTTCAGTTTCCCCGAATGCCTGTGAATACAAATTGTCGAACAATTTTTGATAATCTGTAATAACAGGCGGTGTCACTCTATATACTACTGGGAATGTTTTGCTTATAAAGTGTCTCGTCAATTGCTCCTTGTCTTCGTTCTCACCAAAGGCACAAGACAGATGCTTTTCATCGAAAGGAATTATCACCCAAATGTTTTTAAAACCGTTTTCGGCAAAAAAAGTATGGATTGACGACCATAGCTCTTTCACTTTGTCGGCAGGTAATCGGTCCATATTGTCATAGACAACAATAAGTTTTTTGTTCGGTTTACCAATCCGATTAGAAATATCTTCCATCCATTTCTTGAAATCAGTAACAGACGGTTCGTCTTCACTTACCGTTTCATAACTTACATCATTTTGTATTTTGCCACTATAAATTGATACTATTTCTTGGAAAACATTCTTGATGCTCCATTTGTCTTTATGTTTTTTCCATAATAGGAAACCTATTGCACCCAATATAGGGATAATCGTAATTAAAATAGACAGCCACCAAATTTCTGAAATACAATCAACATTTGCAATTATAGCACATATTGGTGTGAATATTGTAACAAGAACTGCTAGGACAAAACAATCATTTAATTTGGGTTTTGTTTCAGTTTCAAATTCACGTTTAGTCGCAAGTAAATATTTAAGTTTTTCCTCCCACGTAACAGTCTTTAGGTCTCCTTTTTTGGTTTCTATAGTTGTTTCGCCATACAATATCTCCTCTGAGATTAAATCTTTCGTCAGAGTTTCTAAAAAAGACCTGCGTTGTAAATCTTCTTGATGTCCCCAAGCATCATACTCAAAAATGTGATACCCATCTTTAATTTGCTTTAAAACTGCATGCTCTTCTTGCAATTTTTCATTGGGCTTATCCAAAATCTTAATCACATTACTTTTTCCAGTTCCCCATTCTCCTTTAAGCCCAATAATACGAGATAATTGGTTTTCATCTTTGCTATCAGTAGATATGATGTGCTCTGCGATAGCAACAGCCAAACGCTCTTGCGATTTACCTTCGGTGTAATCTTCTCCACAAGGCAAGTTTGATATAAATTGTGGATAATTATTATTTGTCATGCTACACAATGTTTTTGAATATTTCAACTATAAAAAACTCTCATAATAGTCTTCTGTTCCCTTTTTGATTTCATCAAATGTAGGCATCTTATTTTAATCGTTATTAGAGTTTAACAATGTTTTTACATCAACATTCAATATTTTGGCAATATCGAACAATTGTTCTACTGTTGGCTGGTTGATGTTTTGCACCCAACGAGAAATAGTGTTTTCGGTTTTTTCCAATTGAAGAGCAAGCCATTTGCCACTTTTGTTTTGCTCGGCAAGCACCACTTTCAGGCGATTCTTGTTTGAATGTTCGTCTATTTGTTGCATATCGTTTCGATTTATAATAACGATGCAAAGGTACTAAAAATATTATTGGTGTCCGATAAAAATTTCAAAGGGCATAAAAGTGAGTCTCAATCGCAGTATTTATGCGGTTGATATCTTTATTTTCAAATTCCAAGCCCCCCGATTCAGAAAAGAGTTAATTGATGTGGCGAAATTTCATCAAAAACCGCCATGTTCTCCCAGTCTTTCTCAGGATTGTTAAACAAGCTGTAGAAATCCACATAATACATCAGCGCTATTCTGACCATTGTGGCCAGTCCAGAGAAACTCCATGTACGTTCTAATCGTTTCTGCATTATCATCAACAGAAATTTGCAATCAATGTCACCCATATTTGAATTTTAACGGCATTGGTGCTTTCTCCGTAGAACTATTTCGGTAGTATTTCATTTCATACTATTATTTTATTATACACTTTTAGATATAAGGAAAGGCTGACTAATCTGTTTTTCAACTAATTAGTCAGCCTTATATTTTAGGTAGAACAATAATTTGTTCTATTAGTACATTCCTGGCATTCCACCTGGCATTCCACCGCCAGCAGGCATTTGAGGTGTTTCCTCTTTAATTTCAGCTAATACGCACTCTGTAGTAAGAAGCATACCAGCAATAGAAGCGGCATTTTCCAAAGCTACGCGAGCCACTTTGGTTGGATCAATAACGCCAGCAGCGAACAGATCTTCATATTTATCTGTACGAGCGTTGTAGCCCACTTTATTTTGAGATTTTCTGAGGCGGTTTACCACAACAGAACCTTCTTTACCTGCATTAGCAACGATTTGGCGAAGTGGTTCTTCCAAAGCTCTGCGAATGATTTCAACACCAATTTTTTGATCTTCAGTTTCTACTTTCAGCTTTTCAAGTTTGTCGATAGCAGTAATATAGCCAACGCCACCACCAGGGATAATACCCTCTTCGATAGCAGCGCGAGTTGCATGTAATGCATCGTCGAAGCGGTCTTTTTTCTCTTTCATTTCTACTTCAGAAGCAGCACCAACATAGATGACAGCGACACCGCCAGCCAATTTAGCTAAACGTTCTTGTAGTTTTTCGCGGTCATAATCTGAGGTTGTTTTTTCGATTTGAGATTTGATTTGCGCAATGCGAGCCTCCAATTGTTCTTTGTTGCCTTTTCCGCTTACGATAGTGGTATTTTCTTTATCTACAGTGATTTTTTCTGCACTACCTAACATTTCCAAAGTTGCATCTTCTAATTTGAAGCCTTTTTCCTCAGAAATTACAAGACCACCTGTCAATATTGCTATATCTTCAAGCATCTCTTTTCTTCTATCGCCAAAACCAGGAGCTTTTACAGCAACGATTTTCAGACCTGCGCGCAAACGGTTCACAACCAAAGTAGCCAAAGCTTCGCTTTCAACATCTTCTGAGATTACGAGCAATGGACGACCTGTTTGTACTACTTTCTCTAAAACAGGAAGAAATTCTTTCATATTGCTGATTTTCTTGTCGTAAATCAAAATGAAAGGATTTTCATATACGGTTTCCATTTTTTCGCCATCGGTAATGAAATATGGAGAGATATAACCTCTATCAAATTGCATACCTTCAACAATTTTAACAGTAGTTTCGGTGCCTTTTGCTTCCTCAATAGTAATAACGCCCTCTTTTTTCACTTTAGACATAGCCTCTGCGATGATATCACCGACATTGCTATCATTATTAGCAGAGATAGCTGCTACTTGAGCGATCTTTTGATGGTTATCACCTACTTCGCGAGAAAGACCCTTCAAATGTTTAACTACTTCAGCAACGGCAAGGTCGATACCACGTTTAAGTTCCATTGGGTTAGCACCAGCGGTAACATTTTTTAAACCAGTATTGAAAATAGCTTGAGCCAAAACGGTTGCGGTTGTTGTACCATCACCCGCTTGGTCGTTGGTTTTAGAAGCCACTTCTTTTACCATTTGTGCGCCCATGTTTTCGATTGGAGTACTAAGTTCAATCTCTTTGGCAACTGTTACGCCATCTTTTGTAATATGAGGAGCTCCAAACTTTTTGTCAATGATTACGTTACGTCCTTTAGGTCCTAAAGTAACCTTAACTGCATTTGCCAAAGCGTCCACGCCTTTTTTCAAACCTTCGCGTGCGTTCCAGTCATAAAAAATTTCTTTTGCCATATTCTTATTTCTTAATTTATTAGTTCAACTTCTTTTAATTAGATAATTGCGTAAATATCGCTTTCTTTCATAATTAGGTAATTTTCACCATCTAACTGCATTTCAGTTCCTGAATATTTGCCATAAATAACAGTATCACCCACTTTAACAGTCATAGGTTCATCTTTCTTACCAGGACCTACTGCGACAACAGTTCCTTTTTGTGGTTTTTCTTTTGCTGTGTCAGGAATGATAATACCGCCAGCTGTTTTTTGTTCTGCTTCTGCAGGAGCAATCAACACTCTGTCTGCCAATGGTTTAATGTTTACTTTCATAAGGTTGTTTTTTAGTTGTTATTTGATTTTGATTTATTTAAGATTAAATGAGACGATTCACTAACAAATGAGTTTTAGGAATGTTCATTCTTGGTTTTTAATTCTTTAATCTGTAACCTCCTCCTCTTCAGGATGATAATATTTATTGATAAATTTGCGATGTTGAGATTTATTTCCCAATTTATAACTGAAGGAAGGAAGCCCTTTTTCAGGTTTTAGGCTACGGTGTTTTGCTTTCACGCTACGAATAGCTTCAACAAACTTTTTATCAGAAGCAAAACCGTACATACTATTGTTTTCAAATTGGAAGAAATAGAACTCATTATCAGCTTCTAAATACAGATAGAGTCTATTTCTAGAGCTTCGTTTCTCGATTACTAATTTACCAGGAACATATTTGTAAATCTGTTTCTTACCGCTGATTATAATTGGTAGATTTTCTTGAGAGATAAATGCGGAAGTTTCCTTATCCCAACTAAAGTTGATAGAAGCAAATAGAAATTGTACTTGCATTTCAGTTGGAAGTCTGCGCACTTGTCCGAAAGCGTCTGCGTTTTTTTCATATCGTTCATATCCTTCTTCACCTAAGATATTGAGCAATGCTGCTTGATATCCTTCATCTTCACTTGGATCGATATAGTCAAGGTCGCTGGCATTGGTCAAGTGGAAAGACATACTTTTCATTGCATCTTCGTTGAAGAAGAAATCGATAGAAGTTGTTAAGTTCATTTCTGCGGAATCTGCTTTCATGTAGTTGGTTACAGAGCCATTAGTGTTGAACTTGATTCGACCCAACTTTGCTCCCATATCTACTGCTCCCGTACCCACGGTAATACAATCGAACTTATTCAGTCTTAGCATATTTCCTGGCAAGGAAGGGTCTTTTAGTTTATCCATTGAAGCAGCCCAAAATTCTTGTGTTGCGTGATTATAGGTGATATAGCCGAAGACGGAGATATATTCAGCATCGTTAAATTGGTCTTTTGCTGTACCGAAAGCGGTATAGATTCTTCCTGTTTTGTTTTCTGATGCAATAGCTACCACCACTTTGCGGTCTGTAACATCTTTGGTTCGGTTGTGTACCTCTAAGTATATCGATTTCGGGTTTACTTGTTGCATAATTTTCATACGAGGGCGTTTGACAGAATCGCAATCGTGAATTAGTTCGACGCCACCGACAAAATGAATGAATGTATCTACACTGGTTACCTCAATACGGCCATCGAAGCCGAAATGTGGACTAAGCATAAATTCGCGTTCTGCAGGAATCGTTCCGATAGCTTGTGTGGTTTGATAGAACCAAATGGTATCCAAATGCAGAACTGTCTTCATATCATTCTCATCGATGTAATCTATGTCTCCCGAACTGCGGAAGTCGATACCCGTATGAATTTTGGTGTTACAATTGTAGATTTCGTGGAATTTGTTGTATCTTCCTGCTAAGATTCTAGAATTTTCAAGAGGTTCGATTTGAGCTTCTTCCAAAATTGTTACATCACCTTTTTCAGGGATAATAGCGGCATCGCCAACGGGCACGAAGCGAACTCCGTGGGCATTGATAATATTCTTGCCGAAGTCGAACTCAGCTGCTGTAGCGCAGAATTGCAAACCTCGCATACCATCATCAGTACTGATTAATTCGTTTCCTTGACTAATCATATCTACCAACTCACGCGATGGCGTTGCGTCAATATTAATATCTTTGTATGGGTCTTCGTCCCAACGGAATTTTAGGATGTTTTCGTCGATTGTGTTCCACTCGAAAGCTTTAGCTTTGGCTTTAAATTCATTTTTAATGAAGAAAACTTCAGAACCTTCTCCATTAGAAACAAAATCTCCAATTCTAGTTTTAAAATCGATATGTGATTTATAGTTAGAAGTTTGAAAAGCAAAATCTGTATTATCTTCTAAACTGAAAATTCTTAAATCAGCGGTATCAGCGTGCAGCTCGTGGTGTTTAAACTTAAAGAGGTTGGAGGTTAGGTCAGCGCGTTTGAAGGTAAGCACGCCTACGCCCAACATTCCTTGTGAGGTAATAATAGATTCGCCTACGAGATCGGTTTCTTCAAAGATATTCACTGGATTTTCAAGCGTTTGGATATGCATTTTGTCTAAATAGGGAGTCCAATGAAGATATGCATCTGTAGTATAAGCGATGGGAAATTCAACGGCAGTTTCTTTGGGTGCGACGTCGTGTCGTTTTATACTTCCATTTGTTGAATCCATAAAGAATACTAAACTATCAGAAACGGTTGTTGAAGTCATAAAGTCAATTGTTCCTTTTCCTCGTAATCCTCTGTTGCTCAGATCAATTTCGCTAGTATATTTGCCCAATCCATTATACATTGGAATACCGCCATCAGGAGTTACGTGATGGAAACCTAACGAGAAGTCAGGTTGTACGCGAAGAGGTTCGTGAATATCTGGAAATATTCCACCAGAGACCAAATGCCCGTTGAAGGAGAGAGAGTCGATTACGAAGTTATCAAGATTTTCGATACGGAAAATATCAACGTAGAAGTAGAAACGGTCGCGTTTGTAGACGCCTCCCAAAACGTAAGGTTGGTCATAGAAAACCTTGCCGCCTTTTCGGCTTTCGAAGATTGGAAATTCTGGAAAATCGATTCGTCCGCTCTTGTTATTAGGTGCATCGATATAAAGTGTTCCTGCTAGCTCTTCGATTGTGCTATTAACTCTTCGGAGTTCTCGTTCTCCGTAAACATTCATACGGCCGTTGGGGTCTTCAACCGACATTATCATCGAGTCGATTACATTCATCTCTACCTCAAATTTATCGTACGTAAACACGCAGTTGGAAGCAACAAAATCGAACAATCCTGCAATGATTCGACCGGAGAAGTTCATATCTCGATTCTTCTTTACAGTAACTTTTTCATTTGTAGGATATACATTTACGATTTGGGCATCACTCAGCACAAAGAATTCGCACCCTGTAACTCGCAACTCAAAATTGGTTAAGTCGAAAGCGGCATAGTGATCTTTCGATTCCAAAACGATGTTGTCGTAATCCTGCTGTCCGATTTCATTGTTGAGATATTGCATAATCTTTGGACGATAGTGGATTCGGTCGTTGATAACATCATATTCAACAAAGCCTCTTGCAGCAAAGTCGATAAGTAAATTTTTTATGTCGTTTTCAGAGCGGCGGAAGTGAGAAACGATAACGTTCAGAGGAAGGGGCTGAAATTGGTGAGATTTATACGCTTTAAAGAGTGTCAATAGGGGAGATTCATCATTGTAACCCTGAATTTTTCGCATCACACTCTCTTCATAGTAGTTTTGCGATTCGAAGAATGCAGAGCTATAGTTTGTGCTTCCTACCAAAGGTTTAAACTCAATACGCTCCTCTTCTGTTTTCCAACTGAGAGATTCTGCTGTAATATCCATGCGATGGTAGGAATCGAAAAAAGGTGCGCGCCCAACACCCAATTTTGGACGTGTAACGAGCAGTTCTTGCGTTGATTCCGTAAACTTCATATTAGCGGCAGGGTGATAGATGGAGTCCTCTTCGACAAAGATTTTTACGCGAGCATCGTTTGCCAAGACGCCATCCGCACGGAAAAGATAGCTCTTGGATTCAACACCGACAATCTGTTTCCCTTTCTTTTTGATTGTCAATTGTGCTAACTCCTCTTCGCCTGTTGAACCCTGAATAGAAGCTCCTAATAGTTCGATTCCACCTAAATAATCTACATTTCTATAAATTTCCTTGATTGGAATCTTATTGTCATAACTTTTGAAACGTGGATAGCTCATCTTTTCTGGTTCTACAGCGATAGTTGCTTTATCTTCCACGCGACCTTCTAAAGGATAGGAAAAAAGTTCTGGATAAGTTAATTTAGCATTTTCTACTGTTAGATTTGGAAATCGAACATCTAAAATAAAAGCACCAAATTTGGCATTTACATCAAACATTCCTGCTCTTTCCCAATTAATTTCCCCTTTTTCTCCTTTAAAAGTTTGGGTAGCTGGAAAAAATTTTCCCGAAGTTCCCAAAATTGTGATACTATCGTTTTTCGAAGCTCCTACTAAATCAACATCTTTGAGTAGAATATATGGCTCCTGATCCATTCCCATCTCCTCCGGTAGTCCATACAAAGTCCAACGGCTGTTTTGGTCATTATTCAAGTAAAGATGACCAAAAAAATCCTCATATTGCTTCATTTTTATATGAAAACGCTGAGCATCATTGGCAATATGATACTTCATAATTGCAATCCACTCTTTATTGGATTCAGACAACTCACTTTGGCAAAACTGAATATGAGCATGAATAAATGCGTTAAATTGAGGAAATGGTCTCATTTTTCGCTTTAACATCTGATTTGAAATCTCAATAAAGGCATCCTGATTCTCTTCAGTTGCGCCACTTTCTAACCAGAATTTTGTAAACTCATCCAATAATTTATCAGCCTCTTTTTGTTTCTCTTTAGGAACTTCCGAAAGAAAACTTTTCATCTCTTCAATCGTAAGTTCTTTATTGTCAGAAAAAAAAGAAAATTTTTGAGCAAATGAAGTCAGAATAAGAGCTTGAAAAAAGAGGAATATGATAAGTCGTTTCATAATTTTCATTTTAAGGGTTGCAAAAATACTATAATATTTATTAGATATAGTAAAATCAATGAAAATATTGTGTTTTTAGAGAAAAAGTACCAATTTTCACCATTTTTTACTTCAGTTTTTCAGAAAAATGAGAATATTTGCCCAATTTTTGATGAAAAAATGATTTTCTTGAAAAAATATTGATTGGGTTTGGAAATTTTCAAAAAAAAATCCTATTTTTGCCACCGAATTGCAAGGTGAGAAATTTATATTTCGAGAGGGAATCAGGTGAAAATCCTGGACAGTACCCGCTGCTGTAAGTTTCATCGTTCTGCGTCAATTATGCCACTGAGAGAATCGGGAAGGCGACCCAGAGAAACAAGTCAGAAAACCTGCCTGCAAGATTGTACTAACGCTTCGGGAGCTAGGCTGACAATAAGATTGGGTCTCTTTTGATAGAATAACTTCCGAAAAATTAAAAGTTAACTATTATGAAGAGATTTTTTTTATTGTTAAGCGTAGCAATTTTACTTTTTTGCTCATGTGATCCTAAGCCAATAGGTGGTGAAAATGAAGCTGCCGAAAAGGGCGTTTTTGTATTAAACGAAGGCCTTTGGCAGATGAACAACTCTAGTCTTTCATTTTATAATCTTGAGGAGAAAACCGTTGTTCCCGACCTTTTCCTCCAACAAAACAATAGAGGGTTAGGAGATACCGGTAGCGACCTAAAACGCTATGGAGATCAACTCTATTGTGTTGTCAATGTGTCTGAACGTTTGGAGATTATTGAATTTAAAACGGGGAAGTCAATTGCAGCTATATCACTTGCAGGGCGTCAACCGCGACGTTTAGCATTCCATGATGGATATGCATATCTCAGTTGTTTTAATGGGGAAGTCTTGAAAATTGATACAGTAACACACACAATTGCAGCTACTGCGCAAGCTGGCGCAAACCCTGACGGAATCTGTGTTGCAAATGGTAAACTATATGTTGCCAATTCCGGTGGATTGAACTATCCTAACTATGGGAATAGTATAACGGTTTTCGATCTTGGAACTTTTACGCCAATCAAAGAAATCGAGGTAGTTTGCAATCCTAATCGCCTTATTGCTCACAAGAACGGAAAAATATTCCTAATCTCTTCCGGTAATTATGCTGATATTAGTTCTACATTGCAATGTATTGATAGTCAAACTGATGAGGTTATTAAAAACTTCAATGTACCCGCTGCTGGTTTTGCAATTGATGATACTAAACTCTATTTTTATAATTATGACTACAATACATCTACCGCACAGTTTCAAGTGGTTGATGTTGCTTCACTTGCCATTATCAATGAAAACTTTATCTCTGATGGTACAGCGATTTCAACTCCTTATGGTATAGCAGTAAATCCACAAACGCACGATGTTTACATTGCCGATGCATTCGACTATACCTTAATTGGTGAGGTGTTTTGTTTTGATGCAAGTGGTAAGAAAAAATTTAGTTTTGAAACGGGAATTAATCCTTGTGCAATTGAATTTCGGAACTAAACGATGAGAATCAAGGTTCTGATATTGGTAGTTTTTATTCTTATCTTTGGGAAGAGTTTTTCCCAACGGGAGGATACTATCGTCCATCATTTAGACCCGATCGATATTGTTGCGCCTTCGGCTAACGTCTCTGTCATCTCAGCAATTCCGGTTCAGGAATTTCAACTCCAGGAGAATCAAGCCTTACCAATATTGCAACTTTCCGATGTGTTGAAACTGATGTCTGGAGTTACCATAAAAGATTATGGTGGAATTGGTGGAATGAAAACTGTTTCGGTACGAGGTTTGGGTTCGCAGCATACTGGCGTTACTTATGATGGTATTTCTCTTACGGATTGTCAAACGGGGCAGATTGACTTGGGAAAATTTTCGTTAGAAAATCTGGAATCCGTGGTGATGGAAATCGGTTCAGGAACGTTGCTGGCGCTTCCCGCACGCCATTTTGCTAGTGCAAACCTAATCAAACTGCAAACACCCATTCCGCACCTCGACACATCGAAAACTATTGGCACGAAAGTTGGCATTACGGCAGGTTCCTTTGGCTTGATTTCTCCATCTCTCAGTATAGAAAATCTTTGGAATCCTAAGCAAAAGAATAAAGTTTATACAACGTTAAATGTCAATTATATACGGGCAAAAGGAGATTATCCTTTTACACTTCATTATGGTGGAGTAAACGATAGTACCTCGCAAGAATTTCGTACCAATTCTTCCGTCCAAAGGCTTTCCACAGAAGCGAATCTTTTTTTGATTTTCCACAAACACTCGACGTTAAAAGCAAAAATTTTCTATAACGTTTCTGAGCAGGAGTTGCCTGGTGCAGTAACCTTTTATAATCCTAAAAATGCGCAGAAACTCTGGGATCAGAATCTCTTTACACAACTTTCATATAATTATAAGCCATCTGAAGTTGTTCATTATCAACTAAATGTGAAATATAATCATGCGTACCAGCGCTATTTAGACCCGCACTACCTTAATGCTGCAGGAAAAATTGATAACCATTATCTTCAGAACGAATATTACCTTTCCAATTCGTTGGCTTACAAACCTCATAAAATTTTTTATCTTTCCTTTGCCAATGATTTGATATATAATGATATGAGTGCAGATATAGCAGATTTTGTTTTCCCTTCTCGATTCACACTATTAAATCTTCTATCGGCGCATCTTTCCATAAAAAAAATCTCTTTCAATGCTGGCTTGTTACAAACTTGGGTTCATGACCAAACTCGGGTGGGGGAGAGTGCTGGCAATCAGCACCGCCTATCACCAACTCTTACTTTTCAATATAAACCGCTGCGTTCGGAACAACTTTACATAAGAGCTTCGTTCAAGGATATCTTTAGGCTTCCAACATTTAACGATTTGTATTACAGATTGGTTGGAAATATAAGCCTAAAACCTGAGCGAACATATCAGTATAATCTTGGTGTTTCCTATTTCAAACATCTTCCCATACAGAAACTTACTCTATCTATCACAGCAGACGCATATTATAACTATGTTCGGGATAAAATCGTTGCTTTCCCAGGTAAAGACCTTTTTGTATGGTCGATGTTGAATTTTGGACGTGTTGATATTTGGGGTGTTGATTTGAATCTGCAAGGCGAATGGAAAATTGCAAAACAGATAAGGTTAGAGTTTGTGGGTAATTATAGCTTTCAACATGCTACAGACCGCACAGATCCCACTTCTAGAACTTTTGGAGATCAGATACCATATACTCCACGTCACTCAGGAACGTTCTACATTATAGCTAAAACCAAATGGATTGACTTGTCTTACAGTTTTTTAGTAAATGGAAAACGTTATGCACTACAGCAAAATATTCCCGCCAACGAACTTTCTCCCTATCTTGATCAAAGTATTGCTCTTTCTCGAGTGTTTTTGTTGAACAGATTTGAACTTGAGGCTAAAGCAGAGTTGCTAAACATTGCTAATGTACAGTATGAAGTAGTTAAAAACTATCCGATGCAGGGGCGAAGTGTGCGATTCTCGTTGAGGTTTAAATATTAATTTTGAGATAAGAATCGCTTGGTGTTTTTTGTTTTTGTGTGATGATTTTGAAAAAATATTTGAGAAGTTCATCAACAAAAAGGTAAACTATCAATAATCGTTAAGGGGCAAAAAAGATTAGAGATCTATCTTTAAATCTTTTTTTTGAATAAAGCAACATTTTTGAACATTATAGTTTCAATAATGTTTCATTTTTTTATAATTTTGCAAGACTTTATTTTATACCTAAAACATGTCTGTTTATGGAAATGAATCTTTTATCTGATCTTGCTCTGATATTAATTTCGGCAGGAATTGTAACCATTATCTTTAAGTTATTAAAACAGCCGCTTGTGTTAGGGTATATTGTTGCTGGATTTTTAGTAGGTCCGCACTTCGATCTATTTCCTACCATTATTGAAAAGGAGAGTGTGCATCAGTGGTCTGAAATCGGAATTATCTTTTTGATGTTCACTTTAGGGTTAGAGTTCAGTTTTAAAAAGCTTTTCAAAGTAGGAGCTTCAGCATTTCTTACAGCGGGTGCTGGTATTTTGCTCACTTTTTGTATCTCTTTTCTTGTGGGAATTATGATGAATTGGTCCTTTATGGAATCAATATTTTTAGGCGGAATGCTCTCCATCTCCTCTACAACCATTATTATCAAAGCTTTTGATGATCTGAAAATTACGAAACAGCGATTTTCCGATTTAACACTGGTGGTACTAATACTTCAAGATTTGGTCGCCATTATAATGATGGTGATGCTTTCCACTGCGGCAGTAAGCCAGAAATTTTCAGGTTCAGAGATGTTTGGAAGCATTATGAAATTACTATTTTTCCTAGTGCTTTGGTTTGTAATCGGGATTGCCATTATTCCCTCCTTTTTTAGAAGAACCAAAAAGTATGTCAACGACGAAACCTTGTTGATTATCTCTATTGGGCTCTGTTTTGGAATGGTGACTTTTGCCAACTATGTTGGATTTTCTTCCGCATTAGGAGCGTTTGTGATGGGGTCAATCTTATCTGAAACCGTTGAAGGTCCACATATTGAAAAGATGACGCAAAGTATTAAAAATTTGTTTGGTTCAATCTTTTTCGTATCTGTTGGAATGATGGTTGACCCTAAAGTTTTAGGTGAATATTGGTTTCCGATTCTAATTTTGACGTTGCTTACTATTTTCGGAAAGACAATTTTCAATATGGCAGGAGCGCTACTCTCGGGAGAAAATCTCAAAGATTCGCTTCGAATTGGTTTTAGTTTGGCGCAGATTGGTGAGTTCTCATTTATTATTGCTGCATTAGGAGTTTCCTTAAATGTGATGCACGAATATATCTATGGTATTATAGTAGCAGTTTCTGTCATCACTACATTTACTACTCCATATTGTATTCGTGCTGGTGAACCCGCTTACGCCTTTATTTACAAGCGTATGTCACCCAAAATGCGTAAACGTTTGGATGAGTACAGCGTGCGGGAAAATAATGCCAAAGAGGAAAGTGATATTAAACAGATACTAAAGAGTACTCTACCGCAAATTATCATCTTCTCTATTCTAATTTTCGCAATCATTTCAGTAGCGTACAAATGGGTTTATCCAGCTTTCTGGAGCAAATTCCCTGATATGTTCTCTGTAAAAGTTCAACAAGTTCTAAGTGCTGGAATTACACTTGTTTTGATTGCACCATTTCTATACGGACTAATGGCAACTCGACAAAAAACCCGAGAAACATTTGCTGTCTTGGCGCATAAAAGCCGCCTTAATCGTGCGTTTATCTTTGCAATTACGTTAGGACAGAACTTCATTGCGCTATTTTTCGTGTTCACATTGCTATCAAAAGCATTCCTCTTTACACCATGGGTTATCTTCTTTCTGGCTATTTTCGTCGTGGTATTTATTAGGCTTTCTCAGAGAACTATTCGACGTTTCAACCAATTGGAAGTGCATTTTATGAAGAATCTAAATGCAAAAGAGTTGCAAACGAAAGATTCCATTAGCAACTCTTCTGAATAGGAACAAAGATTCTAGGTAAATTAACTTAGAAGCGATTTTACAATCTCAGAAACCAATTTGTTATCTGCTTGGCCTGCAAACTTTTTGGTTGCTAATCCCATAAGTTTTCCCATATCGCGAATGCTGGAAATTCCATTTTCAGCAATTAATTGTTTCAAAATTTCTGTAATCTCTTCTGCCGAAAGTTGTTGCGGAAGATATTGCGTGATGATAGCTAATTGTGCTTCCTCTTCAATAGCCAAATCAACTCGATTTTGCGCACGATAAGTTTCCGCTGACTCTTTGCGTTGCTTTGCTAATTTTTGTAGCGTTTTAATCTCCAGTTCTTCTGTAATCTCTCCTGCACCTTTCTCAGTTTTTAACAAAAGAATTGCAGACTTGATAGCGCGAAGTGCATCCAATTTTTCTCTCTCTTTGGCCAGCATTGCTGCCTTAATATCACCATTAATTCTCTCTTCTAAACTCATAATACTTTTTTGTGGGTTATTTTAATAATTTGACTTTTTAAAAGATTGGCAAAGATATGAAATATTTTGCTACAGTCGATATTTAACAATCAATTTTAAAAATAGAGTAGTTGTTGTTCGTTGAGAAGATTCTAACTCAATAAAGAAAGCTTGCATTTTGTTTTAAGTAGCATAAAGTTTTTCCTTATATACTTATCTTTGGGAGGAAAAATTATACTAAAATCAGCAGAAATAGATTCTTTTAAAGTAGGCTAATTATTGTTCTATTTCAGAATTTTCGATGGAATAAATACTTATCGTTGTACCTTAGTTCAAATAAAAATCCTTATTGCAAAGAGAAATTATATTCCAAGAACTTTAAGGTAAACGAAAAAAACGTACTTTTGCGCACATTTTGATAAAATCTATGCGAGATATAGCCTCCCTATTCAATTCAATTGCTCCTACATACGATAAACTTAACCATTTGTTGTCGCTGAATATTGATAAGTATTGGCGTAGTAAGTCGTTGAAAGATTGTTGTTTAAAATGGGAGAAGGTGTTAGATGTGGCATGCGGAACTGCAGATTTTACGCTTCAGATAGCGCAAACGGGTGTGCCCGAAGTGGTAGGAATTGATCTCTCAGAAGCGATGGTAGAGATTGGCAAGGAGAAGGTGAAAAATGCAAATTTTCAGAAAAAAGTTCACCTGATGAAGGGGGATTGTGCAGCACTTCCGTTCCCCGAAAATAGTTTCGATGCGGTTACTGTTGCTTTTGGCGTACGAAATTTTGCACAACGCGCCCGTTCCATCAATGAAATGCGAAGAGTGCTAAAACCAAACGGAGATTTAGTAATTTTAGAATTCTCTACACCGAAATATTTTCCAATCAAACAATTGTATCGATTTTATTTTAAAAGATGGTTGCCTTTTGTTGGTGGAATAATTTCGGGCGATAAGGCAGCGTACCACTACCTGCCCGAAAGCGTGTATGCGTTTCCGCAAGGTGAGACCTTTATGCAAGAGTTGTGCGAAGCTGGCTTGCAAAATGTGAAGCAACGTCGAATGACTTTTGGAATCGCAACTATTTATTATGCAAAAAAATAGTGAAGAATGAGAAAATATATCCAAAGTTTTAGATTGCGGACATTGCCACTTTCAATCTCAGGTATTATCTTGGGAACCGCAATCGCTTATCCTAAGATTGATGGGTGGGTGTTCATCCTTGCCATTCTGACAACACTTTCGCTTCAAATTTTGTCAAATTTGGCCAATGAATTGGGTGACGCTCGCCATGGTACTGATGAACAGCAAGAGGGAAGAGTTGCGTATGGGTTACAAGCAGGTGCTATTTCAGAACAACAAATGGTGCGTTGTATTGTTGTTTTCTCTTTTCTTTCTGCAATTTTGGGTGTTCTACTAATCTATAGCTCTTTTGGAACTCTTTTTGCTCTTTATCCACTCATTTTTCTATTGTTAGGATTATTGGCAATTATTGCTGCATTGAAATATACTTTGGGGAAGAAACCATATGGATATCAAGGTTTTGGAGATCTTTCAGTTTTCATTTTCTTTGGCTTAGTAAGTACTTTAGGGGCATTCTTCTTGCAAACACAAACGTTAACTTGGCAAGCAACTTGGCTGGCTGTTGCTATAGGGTTGCCTATTGTAGCAGTGCTAAATCTGAATAATATTCGAGATATGGAGAACGACATAAAATATGGGAAAAGAACTCTGGCTTCGAGGTTGGGAAGCAGAAATGCTAAAGTTTATCATACGATTATCCTGCTAATACCTTTTTTAATCTTCGTATTACTTAAAAGTTACATACCAATAATATTACTTCCCATTTTTATAATTCACATTTGGATTGTATGGCACATAAGTGGAAAACGATTAGACAAGCAGATGCCATTACTCTCTCTCTCTACGCTGGGATTAGCATTAATGGCTGCTGTTACATTCCTTATTTAAATTTCAAAACTATTTTTTGAATTAAGAGTGTAAGATGACTATATTTTTTGCACTTTTGCAACATGATTTTTGATAAGTGTATTAATAAAAAAACTAATATGAAAAAAACAGATTTACTTGTTATCTTTATTGTTTTGGCAGTTTTAGCCATATTTATTTTTATACCTGGTGCTATCGACGGGTTTAATACAGCAACTAAAAACCATGGAATGTTGATGAGTTTTCTAAAGTTTGCTATTTTGGCAACTTTTGGAGAGATGTTGGCACTCCGAATCAGAAAGGGCGTTTATAATGAAAAAGGTTTTGGCGTTCTTCCCAAAATGTTGATTTGGGGATTGTTAGGAATGGGAATTGCAATGGCAATGATGATTTTTAAGGCGGGAACAGTTTCTTTCTTGACCAATATGGGCCTGACTGAGGCTGCCGCTTGGTTTGCAGGTCCGTTCTCTTGGGGAAAACTTTTTGTAGCATTCTGCGTTAGTGTACTGATGAATACTATTTTCGCTCCAGTTTTTATGACTTTCCACAAAATTACAGATATCCATATTGCAGAAACGGGCGGAACATTAAAAGGGTTCTTCTCAAAAGCTCTTCCTATGCAAGAGATTATGGCAAATAAAATTAATTGGAATGTGCAATATGGTTTTATTTTTAAGAAAACAATTCCTCTTTTCTGGTATCCAGCTCACACAATCACTTTCCTTTTGCCAGGTAACTTCCAGGTGCTTTTTGCCGCAATGTTAGGTGTTGTTTTAGGTTTGATTCTTACAATTAAAAAATAACCATTATGAGAAAAATCCAATTGTCTATTTTTATGGCGGTGCTTCTGTTACTTGCCGCGTGTAATTCTAAAGAAAGTGTTGAAACTTCCTCAAAAAATGATGATAAGATGATTTCAAAAAATGAAATTAAAATTCCAGAAGGGAAAGTGACTCCCGAAGCGTTATGGGCTTTCGGTAGAATGGGAGGTGCTGAACTCTCTCCAGATGGTACGAAAATCCTCTACTCTGTAACCTATTATAGTGTAGAGCAAAATAGTAGCAATTGTGAGTGGTTTGTAATGAATTTGGACGGAACGGATATACGTCAAATTACCAAAACACCATTCTCTGAATATGCTGCACATTGGAGAAAAGATGGGAAAAAGATAACTTTCCTTTCTGCAGAAAACGGCTCAATGCAACTATGGGAAATGAATGACCAAGGCTCTGCAAGAGTGCAAATTTCAAATATCAAAGGTGGAATATCAGATTATCTCTTCTCCCCAGATGAATCTAAGATTATCTATATCGCTAATGTGCCTTACGGAAAACGTACGGTGGAAATCTATCCAGACCTTCCTAAAACTACTGGAATTATTGTCGATGATTTGATGTATAAACATTGGGACGAGTGGGTAACCACAGTACCACATCCTTTTGTAGCAGATTTTGATGGTAAAGAGATTAAAAATGCGTTTGACTTGTTGGAAGGAACAGGCTACGAGTGCCCAATGAAACCTTTCAATGGTGTGGAGGATTTGGCTTGGAGTCCTGATGGCAAAACAATTGCATACGCTTGCAAGAAAAAAACAGGTTTGGAATATGCAATTTCTACCAATACAGATATTTACCTCTATAATCTCGATACAAAACAAACGGTTAATATGACAGAAGGAATGATGGGGTATGATTTGATGCCACAATTTTCTCCTGATGGTTCTAAAATTGCTTGGATTAGTATGGAACGCGATGGATATGAGTCTGATAAAAAAAGGCTATTTGTAGCAGATGCTAATGGGGATAATAAGGTTTATATGACCGAAGATTTTGACTACAATGCCGACTTTATCCAATGGACTTCAGACAACCAAGGGTTGTGGTTTATTGCTTGTAAAGAAGCAGTTACCAATATTTGGAAAATTGACTTGAATAAAAATATTGCCCAAATCACTGATGGCGTTCATGATTATGAATGGATGACACAAACTCCTAAAGGCTTAATTGGAATGCGTCATTCGATGAGTGCTCCAAATGATTTATATGCGATAAATCCCGAAACTGGAGAACAAAAACAGATTACCTTTGAAAATAAACATCTTCTCGACCAAATAACAATGGGACGTGTGGAAAAGCGTTGGATTAAAACGACTGATAATAAGCAGATGTTGACTTGGATTATCTATCCTCCTCATTTCGATTCAACAAAAACTTATCCAGCTGTGCTCTATTGCGAAGGTGGTCCGCAAAGTACTGTTAGCCAATTCTGGTCCTATCGTTGGAATTTCCAAATTATGGCTGCTAATGATTATATCATTGTTGCACCAAACCGACGCGGATTGCCAGGTTTTGGTCAAGAGTGGTTAGAACAAATTAGCGGTGATTATGGCGGACAAAATATGAAAGATTATCTTGCCGCTATTGATGAGATGAAAAATGAACCTTACGTAGATGAAAATCGTTTAGGTTGTGTGGGTGCAAGTTACGGAGGATTTTCAGTTTATTGGCTTGCAGGTCACCACGATAAACGTTTCAAAGCATTTATTGCTCATGACGGAATCTTCAATATTGAACAACAATATCTAGAAACAGAAGAGATGTGGTTTGCTAATTGGGATATGGGGGGCGCATATTGGGAAAAAGATAACGCTATTGCTCAACGTACTTTTGCTAACTCGCCTCACAAATTTGTGGATAAATGGGATACTCCAATTCTTTGTATTCATGGTGAGAAAGATTACAGAATTTTGGCCTCCCAAGGAATGTCAGCATTTAATGCTGCTAAATTACGAGGTTTAGATGCTGAGTTGCTGATTTTCCCTGATGAAAATCACTGGGTACTCTCTCCTCAAAATGGTGTGCTTTGGCAACGAACCTTTGCTTCATGGCTAGATAAATATTTGAAATAAACATTATAATTATGAAAATTCCTGTTTCAGAACTCCCTAAACAACCTAATGGCGCAATTTATCATTTGGGTTTATTTCCTGAAGAGATTGCAGATGATATAATCCTTGTCGGAGACCCAGGACGCGTAGAGAAAATCTCTGACCGTTTTGATAAAGTTGAACTAAAACGTCAAAATAGAGAGCTAATCACCCATACTGGAATGAAAAATGGAAAACGACTTTCCGTGATTTCTACTGGTATGGGAACCGATAATATTGATATTGTACTTACCGAACTAGATGCCTTAGCAAATATCGATTTAGAGAAGATGGAGGTGAAAAATGGACACAAATCGCTAAATCTTATTCGAATAGGCACCTCTGGCGCACTCCAAGCAGAAATAGATACGGGGTCGTTTGTCGCTTCCGCTTACGGATTGGGAATTGATGGAGTTCTTCAATTTTATAAAAATAATGGTGATTTTGAAGATGATTTGGTAGAGGCGTTTGTAAAGCAGACAGCCTGGAACGAAAAATTGCCATACCCTTATTGTACGGCAGCTAGTCAGCAACTGCTCGATAAAGTGGCTCATGATTTCTATCAAGGAATTACGGTGAGTGCTCCAGGTTTCTTTGGCCCACAAGGGCGCTCGGTGCGCGCGCCTTTGATGTATCCTGAACTAAATCAAAAGATTGAAGAGTTCTCTTTTAATGGAAAATCGATTACCAATATGGAAATGGAGTGCTCCGCAATCTATGGATTAAGTAAAGTATTGGGACACAATACTCTGACTGTTTGCCTGATTGTGGCAAATAGAGTAACGTATGGCTCTGCTTTCGATTACCATACTATGATGAATAAATTGATTGATACAGTTTTGGAAAGATTGACTATTTAGCCAATCTTTCCAATTCAGCATCGATAACGGCGCATATATCCTTAAAAACATTTTCAAGAGTTTGTGCGCCGTTTACATTTTTAAGAATATTCCGTTCTTCGTAGTAGGCAACCAATGGTTTAGTTAAATTGTTGTAATGGATAATGCGTTGACGAATAACTTCTGGTGTGTCGTCAGTGCGATTTAACTCCTTCGCTCTCTTTTCCAACCTTTCCGTAATAATCTCTTCTGGAATTTCAAGATTGATAACTAAATCGACAGGAATGATGTGGTCATATCCTTTCCCTTCCATCATATTAGCTTGTTGGATAGTGCGTGGAACACCATCTAAAATAAATCCTTTAACCTCATCGTGTGATTGAATGTGGTGGCTTAAGATGTCAAGTGTCATCTCGTCAGGGCATAAATGCCCATTATCAATGTGACGCTTGGCTTCTATTCCAATTGCCGAACCTGACGCCATCTCTTCACGATAAAGAGCACCTGTAGATACGTGTTCTAAATCATATTTCTCTTTAATAAATGCAGCTTGTGTCCCTTTGCCGCAACCAGGTGCTCCTAAAAGCACAATGTTTATGAGTCTTTTATTCATTTTATAATATAAATAATATGATGTTTAATGTTATTCACAAACTTGATAAATGTCATTTAGATTTCTTCCTAATCCGTCATAATCCAAACCTCTTCCAACTACAAATTTGGGAGGAATTGTTAATCCGACATAATGGACAGGAAAACTTTTTTTGTAAGCATCAGGCTTGAAGGTCATCGTGGCAATTTTGATATCTTTTGTTCCTTTATCTTTCAAAATTTCCATCAAATGTTCGTAAGTATTTCCTGTGTCAACAATGTCTTCAACAATAATAACTCTTTTTCCCCGAAGGTCCTCTTTCAAACCGATTAAACTTTGAATGTCGTTTGTCGTTTGCGTGCCTTCGTATGAAGAGAATTTTACACAAGTTAAACTGCAAGTAATCGTAAGCCGCTTGAAAAGGTCTGCTGCAAATATAATTGCTCCGTTTAGAGTAATAATAAAGATTGGAATATCATCTTTGTATTCCTCATTAATTTGTTGCGCTACCTTGCTAATAGCCATATCAATCTCTTCTGCAGAAATATACTTCTTAAAGTTTTTGTCTTTGAGTTTTATTATATCCATTTTGTTATAAGATTATTTAAATGCGTTTTCACTTAATCCGTCACCATTTAATAGCAAGCGGTGCATATAGTCTGGAATAGGTTTACCGAGATATTTATCCACATAAAGTTTGGCAAAATATTGTCCTAACATAAATCCGTGTCCTCGTAAACCTACTAAAAGTCCATTGTCCGGGTCAACAATATAGCGCGGTTCTGTATAATAACCTGCCCAAACAGCTTGTAGGCTCACTCCTTTCAGAGCGGGGAACCATTCAATGAAAGCTTCTGCTGCAATCTCCATAAAGTCTTGTGTGTTACTCTTCAACTCTTTGTTGATTTCTGCTAATTCACATCCTGGTGACGCACAACCAATAATCTGCCCGGTATCGGCAAATTGCTGTCCGTAAACTGCTGAAAATCCGTGATAATGGCGCCTATCGATAATCATATCTAATGCATTACCATTGATTCCCATCAGCGGAAGTGGTTTGGTGATAAATGCCTGGTGCTTCACAGGGTATAGGTTAGTTTCAATACCTAAAGCTTTTGCAAACTTTTCAGCATTTCCACCTAAAGCGTTAACAAAGTGCTCGCAGTGAATCTCTAAATACTCACCTTCTTTGGTGCGTGCAAGTCCAACAAAACCATCGCCGTTCCTGAAAATCTCTTCAAGTTCGCACTGCTCATACATATCACCTCCGTGCGCCAATGCAATCTGCCGAACGGCATTGATAACTAATCCCGGTGTGGCTTGCCAACACTCTTTAGTGATAAGCGCTGCCTGATAAGCATCTAAGTTGGGATTGATATAGGGCGATATCTCCTTTTGAAAATCTTTCTTGTCAATCATATATGCATCAGACCAAGCCATCGATGCCTCTAAAGCTTTGTATGTGGCATCATCGTGAGCAAATCCAACATATCGAATCTCTTTGTAGTTGATGTTGGTCATCGATTGCAACTCTTTAAATATCTCCATATTGTGCATGGCAATATCCGCAATTTCAGGTACGGAGAAAGCTGGTCTTCCCCCAGCAATATTGCGCCAGGAAGACCCACGCTCGTTGTTAATTAACACTGTCTTTTTTCCGCTTTCGGCAAAATAGCGGAATAAACTACTTCCGGCAATGCCTCCTCCTGCAACCAAAATATCACAATCAATGCGTTGCGTTTTCCGATTTCCTATAATTGTTATATTCTGTAATTTCTTTTCTGAAGGGTGAATCTCTCCTAACAAAATCTGGTTGGCTAATGGACCACGAGGCGTTGCGTCGCCCACCACTTCTATATCATGTTTACGGAGAAGTTGACGAACTCTGGGTATGCAGCGCGTTCCTCGACAAGGTCCCATGCCAATGCGAGTGGTATGTTTCAATTCGTCAATGGTAATCATCTTGCGCCCGCCAATTGCCTTCAATAGTTGATCGATCTCAATATTTTCGCAGTGACAGAGGTAGGTGTGCCCCTCTTCATGGTCAGAAATTTTTTCAATATTCAGAGGCTCTGGATATTGTGCTTTTATAATAAAGCCTCGCACTTGTGTTAAAGCTTCGCCAGAAAGAGTTGTTGATTTTACCCGTGCTAAATGTGTCTTATTCTCTTTACGGACAATCTTCTCAATAATACCTTCACCAATCTTTTCTCCTTGATTATTCACCAAATAAACCTCCTCACCCTCTTCCGCAAAATGTTCAAGAGGGAGAAATACCCAATTTTTGATGAGATTGTAACCAAAAATTGCCAATCCAGGGCAGTGGGTCACACAATCCATACAGCCGATACATTTTTCGTAGTCTATAACCGGTACCGAAGAAGTGGATGATTTCTGAATGGCATTTTGAGGACAAGAAAATGAGCAAGGATTGCAAGCAAATCCATAAAGACAATCTGCAATAACAAATCCTTTGCTTTTCATTCTATCAGTGTCTGGCTTTCTTGGTTCTTTCAGAATAGGAATAGGATGTTGTTGAGAATCAATATACGCTTTGGAAACTGCTAAATATTCGTCATAGTTGATTCGTTTGTTCATTGCCATTGCAATTTCTAAAGCTGCTTGTTTACCTCGAAGTACAGCGCAGGTTCCTTCGCCCACTCGTACGGCATCGCCCACTCCGTATGCGTTCAAACCATATATAACACGGCTCTTCTTTAGCAACTGATTGTCGGGAAGTAATCCCGTGCAAACATTGATAATATCGATGTCGTGGATAATCTTTTCAGTTCCTGGAATGGGTTGAAAATTTTTGCATTCAGCAATTACTGCGCCCACAACACCTGTGTGATTTTCGTTCGGAATCGCTTTTAGCAAGATATGAGATGTCAGAATAGGAATACCTAGTCTGCGAATACGATTTGCTTGTACAGGAAAACCGCCCTCGTGGTCCATGCCTTCAATGATGGCAACCACCTTTGCTCCAGCTTGGGTGGCTTGGTAAGAGGTGAGATAGCCAATATTGCCTGCTCCGATAGAGAGAATACGTTTCCCCAAAAGTGTATGCTCAATATTCATCATCTTTTGAACTACAGCAGCAGTATATACGCCTGGTAAGTCATCGTTTTCAAAAGGTGGCATAAAAGGAAGTGCTCCAGTAGCTATTACAATATACTGTGAATCAACATAAAAAATTGAATCTTCTTTTAAATTTTTAACAGCAATTCTACGATTGCTGAAAATATCCCAAACAGTAGCGTTCAGTAAAATTCCAGTATGATCATCACCAGCAAGTTTAGTTGCAATGTCAAATCCACGCATTCCACCATATAACTTCTCCTGTTCGAAAAAGAAAAATTGATGCGTTTGCATATTGAATTGTCCGCCAATTTTGTCGTTATTGTCGATAACTAAATTGGGAATACCTAAGTTGTTTAGTGCTTCACGACAAGCCAAACCTGCAGGTCCTGCACCAATAATGGCAACTTCAGTTTTATATACCTTAGGTTCCGATGATGAGGTGTCAGCATTCGTAGGCATAAAATGATGAAGAATTTCTTGGACTTTTTGAACTCCATCAACTTTAGTGATACAAATTCGTTTTACTTTACCATCTACAAGCATTTCGCAAGCTCCGCATTTTCCAATGCCGCATTGCATACTCCGCTCGCGTCCATCTTCTTGATGGCTATGGATGGGAAAACCTGCTTGATGAAGTGCTGCAGCTATCGTTTGTCCCGATTCTGCTGCAATTTTCATTCCGTTAAACTCAAAAATAACTTCCTTATTTTTAGGAATCTCTAAAATGGGATGTCGTTCTATTTTCTGCATAATCAATGGAATAAGGGTTTATTATTGTAATATAGGGTAATAATTTAAGGGATAGCAAAAGTAATAATTTTTTTTTAGAGTTGTATATTTTATTGCTTTAGTACTGCATTTTTTTATTCTTGAGTAATAATTTGAATAATGTGTCGTTGCATTAAAAAAAAATGTAATTTTGCAGCCCAATTTTTGAAGTATGAAAAAACTCTTTGTTTTAGTAGTTGTATTGCTGATGTCAACATTGCAAATTGTTGTTGCTCAGGAGTCTGTAGAAAAAAAATCTGACAGCACACCAACTATTCCAGCGCAAGAGAAAAACGAAGAGCGAATTGAAATCTTTCGAGATCGCCTTATGGTTGACGTTTTTCATACTTTTTGGATGGGAATGCCCACACAAGTAAATCATCAAAATTTCCACCCAGGTTTTAATGTATCTGTAATGTGGGATTTCAGAGTATCACCTAATAGTCCAATCTCTTTTGGATTGGGATTAGGAACCAGCTACTACACTCAGTTCTCCAATGCAATGTTGCAGTACGATTCCAAGTCCGACGTTATGCGTTATTCCCTACTACCCGTTAGCGTTGCGGATACTTGTTTGAATCGGATGACCTACATCAACTGTCACATTCCTTTGGAATTTAGATATAGACATTCCAATGGTTTTAAATTCTCATTAGGCGTACGCTTAGGCTTGGTAGCGGAGGTCTCGCACCGTTACAAAGGACCCAACCTATCAGGCTCAGGTGCTGACCAGAACTTTAAAAGTTTTGAGGTGTTCAACAAGCAAAAATATAACGTCGATTTCTTTATGCGTTGCGGATGGAAATTCGTAAGCGTTTACTATTCATATCAAGTAAATAAGTTGTTTGAATCGGGTAAAGGTCCTCAAATCAATCCGATGAGTTTAGGAATATCATTTTCTATATTCTAAATTGCATAATTTTATCGATTTTTTTCAATTTTTAATGTGGCATAGTTTTTAGAAACGAAAAAAGATTCACAATTTACCGTTGAGAACTTTTTGTAAGTGCCAATAATTCAATAAAATCACTTTTTGAAAAAAAAAATAGAAAAGGTGGTTTTTGTATTGAAAAAAAAACTATTTTTGCCGCCAATTTGAATGAAAAACATAGAATTGTTGCATTTTTATATTAATCAATTAAAAACCAATAAGTTAAGATAATTAGTAAACAATAATAAAATGGTTGCAAGAAGAAAAAAATTAGTTGCGGATGCACGCAAAGAAGCCAAAAAAAGCGTTTATATGGCTCGATTAGTGAATAATCCAACCTCGCCAAGAAAAACAAGAATCATGGCGGACGTGATTAGAGGAAAAGATGTTGACTATGCAATGAATGTGTTAAAGTTCTCAAGAAGAGAATCTTCAGAGAAACTTTTGAAGTTGCTTAAATCTGCAGTTGCTAACTGGCAAGTGAAGAATGAAGGTCAACGTATGGAAGATGCACAATTATATGTAAAAACTATCATGGTTGATGGTGGTAGAATGTTGAAGAGAATCAGAACAGCTCCACAAGGAAGAGCAAACAGAATCAGAAAACGTTCTAATCACGTAACCATCATCGTAGGCAGCAGAGCTGAAGAGATGAGTAAGATAGTTCCAACAGCAGTAGAAAATTAAAAAATAATCGAATAAAATTAATAATTAGTATGGGTCAAAAAGTTAATCCGGTAGGTTTACGATTAGGAATTATCAGAGGATGGGATTCTAATTGGTTTGGCGGCAAAAATTTCGCCAATAAGTTAGTCGAAGACGACAAAATTAGACGTTATTTGAACGCACGTTTGTTCAAAGCCGGAATCGCAAAAATTTACATTGAGAGAACACTTAAACTTGTTACGGTTACTATCAACACCGCTCGTCCAGGTATTATTATTGGTAAAGGTGGTACAGAGGTTGATAAACTGAAAGAGGAATTAAAGAAAATTACGAACAAAGATATCCAAATCAATATTGCAGAAGTAAAACGTCCTGATTTGGATGCTGTATTGGTATCACAAAATATTACCAAACAAATCGAAGGTCGTGTTTCATACAGAAAAGCTGTTAAAACTGCAATTACTGCTACAATGCGTGCCAATGCAGAAGGTATCAAAGTATCTGTTTCAGGTCGTTTAGGCGGTGCAGAAATGGCAAGAACCGAACATTTTAAGGAAGGAAGAACTCCACTTCACACCTTGCGTGCAGATATCGATTATGCACACGCAGAAGCCCATACTACTTACGGTCGTATCGGAGTGAAAGTATGGATCTGTAGAGGTTTGGTTTACGGAAAAAGAGATCTCTTTAACGCAGCAGTGGACGCAAAAGATTCTAAAGGTTCACAAGCGAAGAGAGCGCCTCGTTCAGGAAGAAAAAATATGAATAAGAATTAATAACAGATAAATAAGATAACGATGTTACAACCTAAAAAAACCAAATACAGAAGACCGCAGAAGGGTCGTATGAAACGAATCACCAAGAGAGGTGCAGAAATTTCTTTTGGTTCTTTCGCTCTAAAAACCCTTGAAGAGCATTGGATTACAGGTCGTCAAATTGAAGCTGCTCGTCAGGCAATTACCCGTTATATGAAACGTGAAGGTCAATTATGGATCTGCATATTCCCTGACAAACCTGTTACAAAGAAACCCGCAGAAGTACGTATGGGTAAAGGTAAGGGTGCTCCTGAATATTTCGTGGCTCGCGTAAGCCCAGGACGTATTCTTTTTGAAGCAGATGGCGTTCCATTGGAAGTTGCTAAAGAAGCTTTCCGCCTCGGAGCTCAAAAATTACCCGTTGCAACAAAATTTATTGTTAGAAGAGATTATTCAGAAGAAATTTAATAGAAGTTATGAAACAACAGGTTATCGCAGAACTTTCAACTGCAGAACTTAATGAAAGATTACTTGAAGAGGTTCAACAATTAAATAAGTTGACACTTAATCACGCCGTTTCCCCAATCGAAAATCCTAATAAAATTAAAGAACAAAGACGCACGATTGCGAGAATGAAAACGGAATTACGTAAACGTGAATTAAACAGCAAAGAATAACGAAAAATTATGGAAGAAAGAAATAAACGTAAAGTAAGAGAAGGTCTCGTGATGAGCAATAAGATGGATAAGTCTATTGTTGTTAGCGTAGAACGTAAACTGAAACACCCCAAATATGGTAAATTCTTGAAAAGAACTACCAAATTGATGGCTCACGATGAAAAAAATGAGTGCAATATCGGGGATAAAGTAAGAGTTATGGAAACCAGACCTTTGAGCAAAAGTAAATGCTGGAGATTAGTAGAAATTATTGAAAGAGCTAAATAGTTATGATACAACAAGAATCAAGAATGTCAGTGGCCGATAATAGCGGAGCAAAAGAAGTTTTGTTGATCCGTGTACTCGGTGGAACCAAAAAACGCTATGCAAGCGTTGGTGATAAAGTGGTAGTTACTATCAAAAGCGCAATCCCATCAGGAAACGTGAAAAAAGGTACCGTTTCTAAAGCTGTTGTCGTTCGTACAAAAAGACACGTGCGCCGCGCTGATGGATCTTATATCCGCTTTGATGATAACGCAGTAGTACTTCTCACTGCAGCAGGAGAAATGCGCGGAACTCGTATCTTCGGTCCCGTAGCTCGTGAACTCCGTGAGAAACAATATATGAAAATCGTTTCCCTCGCTCCAGAAGTGCTTTAATCATTATGTCTTTAAAGACTTATGTCTAGAAAACAATTGACAAAGACCAATTGATAACAAATTAAAACAAAGTAAAATGAAAATTCACATTAAAAAAGGTGACATCGTGAAAGTTATTGCCGGTGAATCTAAAGGAAAAACTGGAAAAGTACTTTCTGTTGATGTAAAAAATTACAGAGCCTTAGTGGAAGGAAGAAATATGATTTCTAAACACACAAAGGCAAATGCCAAAAATCCTAATGGCGGCATTATTTCAAAAGAAGCTCCGATCCATATTTCTAACCTTATGGTTGTTGATGCTAAAGGTCAAGCAACCCGTATCGGTAGAAGAATCGGTGAAAATGGTAAATTAGTTAGATATTCTAAAAAATCAGGAGAGGAGATTAAATAATGTACGTACCTAGAATTAAAGAGAAATACAATAAGGAGATTATTCCTGCATTGAAGGAACAATTAGGCATTAAGTCTGTAATGAGAGTTCCTAAAATTACCAAAATCTGCCTTAACCAAGGCCTTGGTAAATTTGGTATCGCTGACAAAAAATTGATCGAAGTTGGCGTTCAAGAGATGACTATGATTACAGGTCAAAAAGCTGTGGCTACTAAGTCAAGAAAGGATATTTCTAACTTCAAATTAAGACGCGGAATGCCTATCGGCGTAAGAGTAACCTTAAGAGGCGATAGAATGTACGAATTCTTAGATCGTTTGATTGCTGTATCAATTCCTCGTATTCGCGATTTCAAAGGTATTAGCGATAAAGGTTTCGACGGAAGAGGTAACTACACTCTTGGAGTTCCAGAACAAATTATTTTCCCAGAAATCGATATCGATAAAGTAGCTAAGATTAATGGTATGGATATTACATTCGTTACCACTGCTCAAAATGATAAAGAGTGCTTAGCATTGTTAAAAGAATTTGGCTTACCGTTTAAAAATCAGAAATAAGATATGGCAAAAGAATCGTTAAAAGCAAGAGAAGTAAAAAGAGCAAAATTAATTGCTAAATACGCTGATAAACGCGCAGAATTGAAAAAAATCATTAATGGTGATGATTATGAAGCTAAAGCAGCTGCTATCGTTGCACTTCAAAAATTGCCACCCAATTCAAACCCTATCAGATTGCACAATCGTTGTAAGCTAACCGGCCGTCCAAAAGGTTATATTCGTCAGTTCGGTATCTCTCGTATCAATTTCAGAGAAATGGCGTTGGCTGGTCTTATTCCTGGTGTTAAAAAAGCAAGTTGGTAAAATTTAAAAGAAAGTAAGAAGATTATGAATACAGATCCAATATCCGATTATTTGACTCGCCTCCGCAATGCAATTGCTGCTGGTCATAAAGTTGTTGAAGTTCCAACTTCTAAAATAAAAAGAACTATTACGCAAATTCTTTTCGAACAAGGTTATATCTTGAATTATAAATTCGAAGATGATGTAAATCCAGGTTTGATTAAGATTGCGCTTAAATATCATCCAGTAACCAAAGAATCCGCTATTAGCCAGTTGAAACGCGTGAGCCGTCCTGGTCTTCGTAAATATGTAGGCGTTCAAGAAATGCCTGAAGTTATGAATGGTCTCGGTATCGCTATCATCTCTACTTCTAAAGGTCTTATGACTAATAAAGAAGCTAAAGCTAAAATGATGGGTGGTGAAGTATTATGTTATATTAGTTAATAGGAGGAAAAGTTATGTCAAGAATAGGAAAATTACCCATTGCAATTCCTGCAGGAGTTGAAGTGTCAAGAGATGAAAAAACTAATATTGTTACCGTAAAAGGTCCTCTCGGACAATTACAACAATATGTTGATGGTGACATCACTTTATCTATCGAAAATGGTCAAATATCTATGGCACGCCCAACTGACCAAAAACGTCATAGAGCTATGCACGGCTTATATAGAGCTCTTATTGCTAATATGGTAAAAGGCGTTTCTCAAGGTTTCGAAATTAGACAAGAACTTGTTGGTGTCGGCTATAAAGCTGAAGCTAAAGGTCAATTGTTAGATTTGAGCTTGGGTTACTCTCACAATATCCTTTTCGAATTAGCACCCGAAATTAAAGTTGAAACCATTACTGAAAAAGGTAAGGCTCCTCTTATCATTTTGAAAGGTATCGACAAACAATTACTCGGACAAGTAGCTAATAAAATTCGTTCTTACAGAAAACCTGAACCTTATAAAGGAAAAGGTATCCGCTTCGTGGGCGAAATCGTTAGAACTAAAGCCGGTAAATCAGCAGAAAAATAACAATGTAAATTTTAGGAAATGGCTTATAATAAAAAAGAATTTAGAAGAAACAGGATAAAAATGAGAATCCGCAAGTCCGTAAACGGAACTGCAGATCGTCCTAGAATGTCAGTATTCAGAAGTAATCGCGATATTTATGTTCAACTTATTGATGATGTTGCCGGTGTAACTTTAGCCTCTGCTTCTTCAGCAGTTGCCGACATTCGCGAACAGAAAATTACTAAAACCGCTAAATCTGCATTGGTAGGTAAAGCAATCGCTGAAAAAGCACTTGCTGCAGGTATCACCAAAGTGGTTTTCGACCGTAGCGGATATTTATATCATGGTAGAGTAAAATCTTTGGCTGATGCAGCTAGAGAAGGTGGTTTAATTTTCTAATAGGAGAGCATAATTATGACAAAAATAAATCTTAAAAGAATTAAAGCGACTGATCAAGAGTTAAAAGACAGACTTGTTCATGTTAATAGAGTAACAAAAGTTACAAAGGGTGGTCGTACTTTCAGCTTCTCAGCTATCGTTGTAGTAGGTAACGAAAATGGTATTATCGGCTTCGGTTTAGGTAAGGCTAAGGAAGTTTCTGCTGCAATCGCTAAAGGTATCGACGATGCTAAGAAAAATCTTATCCGTGTTCCTGTATATAAAGGAACTATTCCTCATGCTCAAGAAGGCAGATATAGCGGTTCTGTAGTATTTATGAAACCTGCTGCTCCTGGTACTGGAGTTATTGCCGGCGGTGCAATGCGTGCAGTTTTCGAAACTGTTGGGGTAAAAGACGTTTTGGCTAAATCAAAAGGTTCTACTAACCCTCATAGTGTTGTGAAAGCTACTATTAGCGCATTGGCAAGCTTGAGAGATGCTTACGCAGTAGCTCAAGTTAGAGGAATCGGCCTTGATAAAGTATTTAACGGATAATTCTATTTTCTGTTAGTTATAAAAATGCTCGGTATTCACCGAGCATTTTTTTTTGTGTATTTCGTGTGTTTCCCATTAGAAATATGTGGTGTCTAATAAAAATAAAATTAGATTTTCTGATACTGTCCCGAAAAGTGTGTAAAAATTGTTTGTGCAAAGATATATTTTTTTTGACATTTGCGAGTAATTTTATAATTTTTTACGTTTTGAAGTGTGTTTT
>CALGTS010000056.1 GCA_937901925.1 uncultured Bacteroidales bacterium
ATATCAAGGCAAAAGAATTACTTGATGGGACTACCCCAACAAGTACCCCAACAAGCACCCCAACAAGCGTCTTCCCAGAGAGCGAAAATGTTAAGCGTTTAATTAGTGCTATTGCGGAGAAACAGCTATCGGTAAAGGAGATGATGGCTGCCGTTGGATTAAAGGATAGACCCAATTTTATTGAATATTCTCTTTCTCCTGCTATGCGGGAAGGATATGTTCGTATGCTTTATCCTGATTCTCCGCGTCACCCCCGCCAAAAGTATTTATTAACTATTAAGGGGTTAGCGGTATATAAGGATCTTTCGAGATAGCATACCACACCAATAGTTTAACATTACATTGTCTTTAATATATGCTCCACTATGATAGCAGGAAACCATCATATGTGGAGCATATTTTATTAGTAAATGTACTTTTCAAAGTTCTCGCGAATCTTTCTTTCAAATGGAGATTTACTATCGAGTCGTATTTCATTCCGCGATACTGCTTTTCGGTCCCGAATAGTATTGAATAGTTTGTAGCACCTTAAAAGCATATTAACAAAAAAAGCGCCTTTGCAGCGCTTTTTCGTAGCCCCACCGGGAATCGAACCCAGATTTAAAGTTTAGGAAACTTTCGTTCTATCCATTGAACTATAGGGCCAACAAAGAAAAAGTTCACCTCCTCGGTGAACTTTTTTCTAATATTAACGGATATACTATTCGTCTTCTTTGTTTTCTTCTTCGTACTTCTTGATAATTTCGTTTTGAACATCCATAGGAACTTGTTGATATTCAGCATATCTCATTTCGTATGAAGCACGACCAGAAGTGATAGAGCTCAAAGTGGTTGAATATTTGTTCATCTCTGCCAATGGAACTTTTGCACGGATGGTTTGGAATTCGCCTTCGCTATCCATTCCCATTACCACACCTCTACGTCCTTGAAGGTCTGTCATTACATCACCCATTCTGTCAGAAGGAACGAATACTTCAACGTCATAAATAGGTTCAAGAATTTTAGGACCAGCGTTTTTGAAAGCTTCGCGGAATGCGTTACGTCCTGCCAATTTGAACGCCATTTCGTTAGAGTCAACGGGGTGCATTTTACCGTCGTAGATATTAACAACGATATCGCGAGCGTAAGAACCTGTAAGAGGGCCTACTTCCATTCTTTCCATAATACCTTTAAGGATTGCAGGCATAAAGCGTGCATCGATAGCACCACCTACGATACAGTTGTTGAAAATCAACTTACCGCCCCAAGGAAGGTCATGAACGTCAGTTCCTCTGATTGGGTATTTAGTTTGATTTGGCATTCCTTCGTAGTAAGCTTCAACAAGCATGTGAACTTCACCGAATTGACCAGCACCACCTGATTGTTTTTTGTGACGGTACATAGCCTCTGCAGATCTGGTGATAGTTTCGCGATAAGGAATTTTTGGAGGATAGAAATCTACTTCAATCTTATTCAATTTCTCAATCATCCATTTGATAATATTCAAGTGTTGTTCTCCTTGACCAGAGATAATCACTTGTTTTAACTCTTTAGATTGTTCTGAAAGGAAGGTAAGGTCAGTTTTACGAATATCGTTCAAAACAGCACCTAATTTTTCATCGTCAGAGCTATTTTTTGCTTTGATTGCAGTACGGAATTTAGGATCTGGATATACAGTTGGAGCCACGATGTCATCGCCAGATTTTACCAATGTTTGGCCAGATTGAGTACCCTTCATTTTGATGGTAGCCACGATGTCACCTGCCATTGCTTTATCCACTTTTTCTCTGTTTTTACCAGCGAAGCAAAGAATTTGTGATAATCTTTCTTTAGCACCAGTATTGTTGTTAACAAGGTCAGCTGCTTCAGCAATTTCGCCACCGTAAACTTTCATAAATGAAACCTCACCTAAGTGTTGTTCGATAGAAGTTTTGAAAACGTATGCGATAGGAGCATCTGCTGAATTGCAAGTTAAATCTTTTCCTGCAGTTGTTTGTACTGGAAGTGCTTCGTCTGGAGCAGGACAACTGCTGATGATAATATCCATTAAGCGGTCAACACCTTGATCTTGTTTTGAAGCAACGCAAACCACTGGGAATGTTCCACGATTGATAATACCTAATCTCAAACCTTTAGCCATCTCCTCTTCTGAAAGAGTTCCCTCTTCGAAGAATTTGTCCATTAAGGTTTCGTCGTTTTCAGCAGCAGCTTCGATAAGTGCATTGTGCATCTCCTCAGCTTTGTCTGCTTCACTTGCTGGAATATCTTCAATAACAACTTTTCCACCGCCTACAGGGTATTTCAAAAGTTTCATTTGAAGAAGGTCGATAACAGAGTCGAAACCAATACCTGCATTTACTGGATATTGGAATGGCATTACGCTACCACCGAAATAGTGCTTAAGTTCGCGAAGAGTTTCGTCGAAATTAGCTTTTTCGTGATCCAATTGGTTAACAACGAAAACCACTGGAGTGTGCATTTTCTTAGTCCAACGCCATTGGATTTCAGCACCTACGTCAACACCGTTTTGAGCATTGATAACCATAAGAGCAGTATCGGCAACTCTAAGAGAACCAATAACTTCACCAACGAAATCATCAATACCTGGGCAATCCAAAATGTTGATCTTCTTGCCAGCATATTCTGAATACAAGACTGTAGATTGGATTGATTGTTGTCTTTCTAATTCTATTTCACGATAGTCGGAGATTGTATTTTTATCTTCAACGGTGCCGCGTCTGCTGATTACACCGCCGTGAAACGCCATCGCTTCTGCCAAGGTGGTCTTTCCAACACGATTTCCTCCGATAAGGGCAACGTTTCTAATTTCTTTGGTTTGATAAACTTTCATTGATTTTAATTCTTTGATTTATAACTATAAAATTCCAATTTTTAAGGGCGGCAAATATACACATTTTTTTAATACGTGAGTATCATAAAATCTTCTTAAGATTTTTACTACTTTCTCTTGCTTAATAATTCTGATAATATTCTCCTTTTGTTTTGTTATTAACTTTTTTTAACACAAAAAATAAGGTGTGTATTATTATTTTTTTTATTTTTGCAAGGTAAATTTATTTTAATGATTACTTTAGCGGAAAAAAATAGGTTTATAATTAGTTGCCCTCTGAAATAGGGAGGGCTGCTATATTGTCAAAAATGTTTTTATTAACCATTAAAATTAAAAAGTTATGAAAAAAATATTGCTCTTAGTTGGTGTTATCACCATACTTTCTTTTTTCTCTTGTAATAAAGATGAAACTGTACCAACCAAAGGAGTTGTAAAACCCGAACCTTGCTGCTCTGTTGCATGTTCAGGTGGGAGTTGTTCTGCATACGGAGCACCTTGTAATTGTCAATGTAGTTGGTTGGGCGCTCCTCAATGTAATGGAACCGCTAAATCTGTGCTTGATATGCCTGACAGTCTGTTTGATGGTAGGGTACATGTTAGTTTAAATGAGGATTTTTTGGATAAAGTCAAAAAAGACCAAGAGATTTTGTATAGTTTGAATTTGCCATACGCAACAGAAATAGCGGATTCTCAAAATTCTTATCCCGCTTTGATTCAAAAACATGGTTATGTACTAACCACTCGCCAAGCGCTTGTCGATTATTACACAATTGTGGAGAAGGAGGAAAAACTTTTTAATGAGTTACCTTTCGAGCAACAGAAAATGCTTGTTGAAGCGCTTGATGCAGGCAAAGCAAAATAGAAATTTCCGTTTTTTTTATAAAAAAAGCAAGTTGCTCCGATATAAGGCAACTTGCTTTTTTGTTATGTGATAAGAGGTTTTCTATTTTTTAAAGTAGTTTACGGCATTGGCAAAAAGGTCTTGCTCTTTGTTTCCGTAGATGTTTTTGTAAAGATTTTCCCCTTTGCGTTCGCTGTGTCCCATTTTGCCCAAAATCTTGCCGCACTTGGAAACAATTCCCTCAATTGCGTAGTGAGAGCCGTTCGGGTTGTGTTCCATCTGCATTGTCGGGTTACCCTCGAAATCGCAGTAGCGGAACGCCACTTGACCGTTGGCGAAAAGCTCTTGCGCCATCGTCTCGGAAACCACAAACTTGCCTTCACCGTGACTGATTGCCACGTGATGCACATCGCCCACTTGGAACGATTTGAGCCACGGAGAGTTTACGGAACAAACCACCGTTTTGGTAATATGGGATAGGTGACGGTTGATATCATTTCTATAAAGTGTAGGTGCAGATTCTGTTACAGAACCGATTTGAGAATAAGGAAGCAATCCTGATTTGATTAACGCTTGGAAGCCGTTGCAAATTCCCAAAATCAAGTGGTTTTTCGCTAACAATCTCTCAATTGCATCTTTAATCTTTTGGTTATTAAGGATATTTGCAATGAACTTGCCGCTTCCGTCAGGTTCGTCTCCGGAACTGAAGCCGCCGCTCAACGCCAAAATGTGCGCTTTGTCAATCAGTGTTGCCAACTCATCAATAGAATCGTTAATCTCCTTCTCATTTAGGTTGCGGAAAACAAAGATTTCTGTTTTTGCGCCTGCTTTTTCAAATGCGCGTGCGGTATCGTAATCGCAGTTGGTTCCTGGAAAAACAGGAAGAACTACAAATGGTTCGTTAGTAGGTTGTTGTGGCTTGAGTTCTTGATTTGTATTTACAACAGCTTTTGTATCAATGGTTTTCTCTTGGAATTTGTTAGGTACCATTTCTGGATAAATGGCGTTGAATGTTCCACGCCAAGCTGCCAAAATGCTAACTTTGTCAAGCTTTTCTCCATTCACTACAAATTCATCAGCTACGCGACCTAACAGAATTGCATCTGGATATTCAAGCGGTTGTTCTGTTTCTACTACAAAACTTCCGTAGCCATAATCGAAAAGATTCTCTTTGGTATCGATATTGAATCCCAAATCGTTACCAAAACTCATCTTCGCCAATGCTTCCATAATTCCGCCAAATTGAAGAGTGAAAGCAGAGATAATCTTTCCATTTTGTATTTGATTGTAGATGAAGTCGAAGAGCTTTTTCAATTGTTCAACATTGATTTGAACAGGATTTAGTAGTTGATGTTTGAGGAGATAGATATAATTTCCTGCTTTTTTGAACTCTGGAGAGATCAATTTGGAGGCTTTTTCTGTTGCGATAGCAAAAGACACTAACGTTGGAGGAACGTGTTTGTCTTTAAAAGTTCCGCTCATCGAATCTTTACCACCAATTGAAGGTAGGTGGAAGGCATTTTGCAAATAAACAGCACCCAAAAGTGCGGAGAATGGTTTGCCCCAACGCAACTCATCTTTACCCAATTTTTCAAAATATTCTTGGAAGGTAAAACGGATTTTCTTGTAATCGCCACCCGTAGCTACAATTTTTGCAATAGATTCAAGGATAGCAAATTGTGAGCCATGGAAGGGTGATTTTTCTGAGATGAAAGGATTGTATCCGAAAGTCAAGATGGAAGCGGTGTCAGTGGTTCCGTAGCGTACAGGAAGTTTTTGAACGCCAGCTTGTGATTCGGTAAGTTGATATTTTCCGCCGAAAGGCATCATCACAGTTGTAGCACCAATGGTAGAATCGAACATCTCAATCATACCTTTTTGTGATGCGACATTACGGTTACTCATCAAGTTGCAAACTTTCTCTTCCATTGTTTTGCCATTTACAGCTAATGGCTCGAGAATATTATCAGGAATAGAATCAACCTTTACATTGGTTTTTTGGCGAACGCCAGAAGTGTTGATAAAATTGCGGCTTAGGTTTACTATATATTCTCCATTCCATTTGATTTTCAGACGATTATCATCAGTAATATAGGCAATAATTGTGGCTTCAATATTTTCTAACCGGCAAAAATCGAAGAATTTGTCCACATCGTTTTTATCCACAACCACGCTCATTCTCTCTTGAGATTCGCTGATAGCGAGTTCTGATCCGTTCAAGCCTTTATATTTGGTTTTTACGGCGTTTAGGTCGATGTCGAGGCCGTCAGCAAGTTCTCCGATAGCCACGCTTACGCCGCCAGCGCCAAAGTCGTTGGATTTCTTCACCAAGCGGGTAACTTCTGGATTGCGGAAAAGGTGTTGAATTTTGCGTTCTTCAGGAGCGTTTCCTTTTTGAACTTCTGCTGCACAGATTTCGAGAGAACTTTCCGTATGCTCTTTTGATGAACCAGTGGCACCTCCAATACCATCGCGACCCGTTCTTCCACCAAACATAATTACAACATCGCCAGGTTCTGGTTGTTCGCGGCGTACAGCATCAGCAGGTACAGCGCCTACAACAGCCCCGATTTCAAGACGTTTTGCCTTGTACCCGTCGTGATAAATTTCGCGAACGTGTGTACATGCCAATCCAATCTGGTTTCCGTAAGAGGAATAGCCGTGCGCTGCTGTTTTGGAAATTACACGCTGAGGTAGCTTGCCTTCCATTGTTTGGTCTAAAGATTCGGTAATGTTACCAGCTCCCGTAACGCGCATTGCTTGATAAACGTAGCTACGACCGCTCAACGGATCGCGGATAGCTCCGCCCACACAGGTTGATGCACCTCCAAAAGGCTCAATTTCTGTTGGGTGGTTGTGGGTTTCGTTTTTAAACATCAACAACCACTTTTCTAATTTTCCGTCCACATCTACATCCACATAAACGCTGCACGCGTTGATTTCGTCCGAAACCTCCATATCATCAAGGTTGCCCAACTTGCGCTCGCTCTTGCCGCACAAGGTTGCCATATCCATCAAGGTCATCGGCTTTCTGCCGTTATGAACATAATTTCTTAATTCAAGATATTGGTTGTATGCATTTTGAAGCTGTTCACTGAACGTTGAAGGTTCAAAAGTAATATTGGAAAGTTCTGTTTCAAAAGTGGTATGTCGGCAGTGGTCGCTCCAATAGGTATCCAAAACTTTAATCTCTGTTTCTGTCGGATTACGATGCTCCTCATTTTTGAAATAATCTTGGATAAAAAGTAGGTCTTCAAGCGACATTGCTAAAGACATCTTTTGGAGAAAATCGGCAATTTCTTCTTTAGAATAGTTTATAAATCCCTCAAAAACGGGAATTTTTGCGATGTTAATAGTTTCAGAAGCATCTAAAACAGACAAATCTTTTTCGCGAGCTTCTACTTCGTTAATGCAATATTTTTTTATACGTTTCAAGTCTGGCTCGGTAACATTATCCACAATGATAAGTTTTGCACTTTTGATGGTTACGTTACTTTGTGGGTCAAGAAGAGATACGCACTGCATTGCACTATCGGCGCGTTGGTCAAACTGGCCAGGAAGAAATTCAGTTGCAAAGTAGATTTTGTCTTGTAAATCAATGGTATCAAAAATATCATCGGTTACAGGCTCTGAAAAGACCGATTTTTTTGCTTTCTCAAAAAGTTCTTCGTTAATATTGAAAATATCGTATAAATTAATCAACCTAAGTTGTTGAATGTTAAGGTTTAAATTATTGTTTAAATCGTTGCGCAACTGTTCTGCTTCAACGCGGAAATTTTCCTTTTTTTCAACAAAAATTCTAATTTTCTGAATATTCATTTTTATAGTTTTTTAACGTGCAAAGATAATAAAAAACATTGTTATCTTACCATTTTAAAATCAAATTTATTTGATGAAAGATAAAAAAAGCTGAACCCTTTCAAGTCCAGCTTTGTCTATTTTTCTTATTAATTTCCTACGTCAGAGAGATATTTAATTCTCATAATGCGAATCTCTTCCAAAGAGTATTCATCTTCACCTAACTCATTGACTGCAGCATCAATAGAATCGCTATCTGCTTCAGAGAAATATTCTAAAATCTCCTCTTGGTGATAAATATCAATATATTCTTCAATATAATAATTGATGTCCAATTTGGTTCCTGAAGCGACAATGCTTTCAATTTCTGTAATCAAATCCTCCATCTCAATACCTTTTGCCATAGCAATGTTCTCGAAACTCAATTTTCTATCAATGCTTTGAATAATAAAGAGTTTGATATCTGATTTTTTAGCAACAGATTTAACGATAAAATCCTGAGGACGAACAATTTCATTCTCTTCTACATATTTTTTGATAAGGTCGATGAAAGGTTGTCCATATTTTTGAGCTTTTCCTGCGCCTACTCCGCTGATGTGGTTCATCTCCTCCATTGTGGTTGGATATTGGATACACATATCCTCGAGTGATGGGTCTTGGAAGATGATATAGGGTGGAAGATTTTCTTTGTTAGAGATGGTTTTTCGTAAATCTTTTAGCAACGAGAAGAGCACTTTATCGGAGGCACCGCCTTTTTCTGGAGTAATATCTTCCATATCGTCAACGTCATCATCGCTATCCTCTTTTTTAGGTTTTACCACGTTGATGGCGTAAGGGTTTGCCAAATATTTTTCACCTTTTGCAGATATTTTTAATAATCCGTAATTTTCAATATCTTTATAGATAAGTTCTTCAAAGATAGCAACGCGAATTACATTTGCCCAGAATTTCTCATCAAACTCTTCTCCTTCTCCAAACTGTTTGAGCTTTTGGTGTTTAAATTTTTGGATCGAAGTGGTTGAATTTCCTCTTACAATATCAATAATGTGTGAATCTTGGAATTGTTGTTTTACGGTTTGGATAACCTCAATAATTAGTTGAATCTGTTCTGAAGCGTTCATTTTAGGTTTTGGGTGGATGCAGACATCGCAATTTTGACAATTTTCATTTTCATAATTTTCACCAAAATAGTGTAGTAGATGTTTTCTACGGCAGCTTGTTGTTTCGGCGTAAGCAGCGGTTTCTGCCAACAACTGTTTTACAATCTCTTGTTCTGCTACGGCTTTTTTTGTAGAGAATTTTTCAAGTTTATGCAGATCTTTGATGTCATAGAAAGCAATACAAATTCCTTCGCCATCATCACGACCAGCGCGGCCTGTTTCTTGATAATAGCCTTCCAAACTCTTAGGCATATCGTAGTGAATTACGAAACGCACATCTGGTTTGTCGATTCCCATTCCAAAAGCGATAGTGGCTACAATAATTTCTATCTTTTCCATCAAGAAAGCATCTTGGTTGGCAACCCGGGTATGAGAATCTAAGCCTGCATGATAAGGAAGTGCTCGAATTTTGTTAGCTTGTAAAAATTCAGCTAATTCTTCTACCTTTTTCCGGCTCAAACAATAGATAATTCCCGATTTATTGGGATGACTTTTTATAAACTTAACAATCTCTTTGTCAACATCTTTTGTTTTCTCTCGTACTTCATAGTATAAGTTAGAGCGGTTGAAAGAGGAGATGAAAACATCAGCTTTTTCAATAGCCAAATTCTTTTGGATATCGCTTTGTACTTTGGGCGTTGCGGTTGCAGTAAGTGCAATAATGGGAACTTTCTTTCCGATGTTGTCAATAATAGTTCTAATTCTACGATATTCTGGGCGGAAATCGTGTCCCCATTCAGAAATACAATGCGCCTCATCAATAGCAAAGAATGAGATATTTATATCTTGAAAGAATTCCACATTTTCATCTTTCGTCAAGGTTTCGGGGGCTACATAAAGAAGTTTGGTTTTCCCTGCAAGCAGGTCCTCTTTTACTTCTCTGATTTCAGCTTTTGTCAACGAAGAATTGAGGAAATGTGCAACTCCTAATTCAGTTCCGAAATTGCGAATTGCATCTACTTGATTTTTCATCAAAGCGATAAGTGGTGAGATGACAATCGCAGTACCTTTTGTCAGAAGTGCTGGCAGTTGGTAGCATAATGATTTCCCACCGCCAGTTGGCATAATTACAAAACAATCTTTTCCTTTCAGTAAGGATTGGATAATTTTTAATTGATCACCTTTAAAACTTGAAAATCCAAAAAATTTCTTCAGTTTTTTTTGAATTTCGCTATCCGAAATATTTTGCATAACTACAACTTTTATCTATATTGATTAATGCTGATATTTGCTTTGAAAATTGAAAAAACAAAAGTATAAAAAATGTATTATCTTTTACCCTTAGAAATAATTTTATTTTGAATTTTTGTGTAAAGTATTGATTATTAGATAAATATTTTTACCACGTTCTGTTTTTTGCTAAATATTGTTGTACATAATCGCGTACTGATATTTCTAAAGATCGAAAAGCTTTGGCTTTTCCAACTCTTTTCAACCTCCGAATGTCGGCTTGTGTGTAATATTGATATTTCTCCCGAATATCTTGCGGCATATCTACAAATTCGATATTAGGTTCTATTTTTAAAGCCTTGAAAGTTGCTTGCGCCAATGCAATAAATGGGCGGGCATAGCCAGTACCTAAATTGTAAATTCCACTTTGAGGTTTGTGATTCATAAACCACGCAATGGTGTTAACCACATCTTTTACATATATGAAATCTCGGGTTTGTTCGCCATCTTTAAAATCGGGACGATGTGATTTGAATAGTTTGGTCTGTTGATTTTCTTGAATTTGATTAAAAGAGTGAAAAACTACCGAAGCCATTCTTCCTTTATGATATTCATTGGGCCCGAAAACGTTGAAAAATTTGAAACCCGTCCAGAAAGGTGGTTGATTAGATTGTTTTAGTACCCATTTATCAAACTCATTTTTCGATTTTCCGTAGGGATTGAGCGGTTGTAATTTGGGAATGAGGATTGGGTCGTCGCTGTAGCCAAATTCTCCGTTTCCGTATGTGGCTGCCGAAGATGCATAAATTAGCGGAATTTGATGTTTTGCTGCCAATTCCCATATCCGGCGAGAGTAGGAAACGTTTAATTCTTCAAAGATGGAGTAGTCGAATTCGGTTGTGTCGGTGCGTGCTCCAAGATGTACGATAAATTCTATCTGTTGCGCATTCTTCTCTGCCCACGCAAAAAAGTCATTGCGATGAATTTTATCAATATACTTTTTACTCTCCCAATTTCTCCGTTTTTTCTCATTCGAGAAATCGTCAACCATAATAATATTTTCAAAACCACGATTGTTAAGCCTTGCAACTAAACAACTCCCAATAAAGCCTGCAGCCCCTGTAATGACTATCATAAAAGCACAATTAAATTTTGTGCAAATATAGTGAACTTTTTCCAAAAAAGTGAGATTATTCTATAGTTCAAATAAAAAAAGTTTCGGTATTTTTGCAGAATGATTTTTACGGAAGAATATTTCATGCAGCAAGCCTATTTAGAGGCAGAAAAAGCATACGAGGCTGGAGAGATTCCCGTAGGCGCAGTGGTAGTACTACAAGACAAAATTATTGGTAGGGGATATAACCTAACGCAACGCCTGCAAGATGTAACCGCTCACGCCGAAATTCAAGCGATAACAGCAGCATCTAATTATTTGGGAGCTAAATACTTAAATGATTGTACACTCTACGTTACTTTGGAACCTTGTGTGATGTGCGCAGGCGCTATTTTTTGGGCACAATTGGGTGGACTAATCTATGCTAGCTCCGATCCCAAACGTGGATTTTCTACCATAAATCAACAAATTCTTCATCCTAAAACAGTGGTGAAAAAGGGAATTCTGGAGCCTCAATGCACAGAAATTTTACTTCATTTTTTTAACCAAGTGCGTAAAAAATAAACTGAAATCGGAATAAAATGAAAAAAAATCTTCTAACCCTTCTTCTAATTTTTGTAATTTCTCCGCTATTTTCGCAGGTTTTTGAAATTTTTTTCGACAAAGATTTCAGTACTTATAAGCCTGCCAATCAATCAATGGGTGTGCGCGCTTCCATAGGTTTTGATGGTTGGGCTGACAACTTAATAGTAAAGGCAAATTTTGGTTGGGCAAAGGCAAGTCCAACACCAAAATTAAATGTGAAAAATATATATCAGAAGTTCGAATATCGAATTTCCGCTCATTATCAACTCCCCTTTAAAGAAAATTGGTTGTTCCAAGTAGGCGGCGGATTGTCATTCGTGAACCTGAAAAATAATAAAACTTTTTCAGAAGATTCTGTCAATACAATTGGCTTTTCAACGCTGGTGGATAATGGATATTTTATCGGAGTTTCTGTTCCAATTTCTTTACATTATTATATAGGTCGAAAAGTGGGTTTAGGAATTTCTGCTACACCCATGTACAATTTTTTAGTAGCCAATCGTTGTAGTAATAGTGAATATGCTGCATTGTTTGATAAAAATCTTATCTTTGTGCAGTTGGAAGCAGGGCTAATTTTTAAATTTTCAGCAGAATAAGAATAAAATACTATAAATATGTCATTAATATCTTCAATTTCAGGAATTAGAGGAACGATTGGTGGAAAAGTTGGTGAAAATCTTACCCCTATCGATATTGTGAAATATGTGTCAGCATTTATTACACTTTTGAAAGAAAATGAACCAAACAAAACTTTGCGTATTGTGGTGGGGCGTGATGCGCGTATATCTGGCGAAATGGTTAGCTCTATCGTTTGCGGAACAATCCAAAGTATGGGTGCTGATGTAATTGATGTCGGCTTATCCACGACGCCTACCGTAGAAATGTCTGTTGTAAGTCATAAGGCAGATGGTGGAATTATCATTACAGCAAGTCATAACCCGATGCAATGGAATGCGTTGAAGTTGCTCCGTAGCAATGGTGAGTTTGTCTCTGGCGCTGATGGTGTACGCATTCAACAATGGGTGAAAGAGGCTAACTTTACCTATGCAGAGGCTAAGAAATTGGGTCATTATAGTTTTTACGAAAATGCTATTGCTGATCATATAGAGAAAATTCTAGCTCTAGAATGGGTAGATGTTGACGCCATTAGTCGTGCAAACTTTAACGTAGCTGTTGACGCAGTAAATTCTACAGGCGGAATTGCTATCGCTCAGTTGTTGAAAAAGTTGGGCGTGAAAAGAAGCACAATTCTCAACGGAGAACCTACAGGTGTTTTTGCGCACAATCCAGAACCACTTCCTGAGCATTTAGCAGAAATCTCTAACCTTATTGATAAAAATAGTTTTCACGTAGGTTTCGTGGTGGACCCCGACGTGGATCGCTTGGCAATTGTAATGGAAAATGGTGAAATGTTTGGTGAAGAGTACTCTTTGGTGGCAATTGCTGATTATATTTTGCAAAATCAAAAAGGAAATACCGTTTCTAATCTCTCTTCTACCAGAGCTTTGCGCGATATTAGCGAAAAGTATGGTGTTTCGTATGCTGCCGCTGCTGTAGGAGAGGTAAACGTAGTGGAAAAGATGAAAGAAACCAACGCTATCATTGGAGGCGAAGGAAATGGCGGAATTATCCTGCCTGCTTTACATTACGGAAGAGATGCGTTGGTGGGAATCGCTCTCTTTTTGACCTATATGGCTAAAACAAAGAAATCACCCGTACAGATTAAAAGCCAATTTCCATCCTATTTTATCTCTAAAAATAAAATCGAACTTAAACCCGAAACAAATGTGCCTCACATTTTAGATTGTGTGGCTGAAAAATATAAAGCGTATAGTGTTAATAGAATAGACGGAGTGAAAGTAGATTTTGAAGATAATTGGATCCACCTTCGCGCTTCCAATACCGAACCCATTATTCGTATCTATGCCGAAGCCGCAAATATGTCAATTGCCGAAAATTTGGCAAAAAAGATTTTGAATGATATTAAGGAAATTATTAACGAACAATAATATGAGATATAAACCCCTAAGTGCAGATTTTTACATCAGAAATCGCCAAAATGTAATCAATGAAATTGAAGAGGGTTCTTTGGTGTTGTTAACCTCGCACGATGAATATCCTCGTTGCGGAGATACCACTTTCCCATTTCGTCAAAATTCAGAATTGCTTTATCTTACAGGTATTGACCAAGAGGAAACTCTTTTGGCAATGGCACCTTGGCACCCTAATCCTGCTTATCGCGAAATTTTGTTTATTAAAAATCCATCTCCCGAGATGGTAATCTGGTTCGGACATCGCTTGAGTAAGGAGGATGCTACCCAAATTTCTGGTATTAAACAGGTGATTTTTACAGAAAATTTTGAATCCGTACTTCAAGATTTAATGGTGAATACAAAGCGTGTGTATATGCACCTCCCCGAAAGCCCTAGAATGAAAATGGTGCATCCAACCCAAGAGTTCCGTCTTGCTGAGCGATTGCGCAAAGAGTATCCTTTGCACGAATTCAGACGATTGGCACCAATTTTGTATCCTCTTCGCAGTGTGAAACATCGTGAAGAGTTGGATGCCATGAAACACGCTTGCCAAATTACGGAGAAAGCGTTTGCGCGCGCCCTAAAAGCAGTAAAACCAGGAAAATATGAGTATGAAATCGAAGCGGAAATGACCTATGAAATGATAAAAAATGGCGCCTCCGGACACTCTTTCGCTCCAATTATCGCTTCAGGAAATGATACCTGCATTTTGCACTATATCAAAAATGATAAGGTAATGAAAGATGGGGATCTGTTGCTGATGGATTTCGGTGCTGAGTATGCTAATTATGCAGGCGATGCTTCTCGAACAATTCCCGTAAATGGGAAATTCTCACCACGCCAAAAACAGGTTTACAATGCCGTACTCTCAATCTATAAAGAAACGATTCCTCTTTTTAAACCTGGAATGAATATCCATAAAATCAATGATTTCGTTTTTAAAAGAATGGACGAAGAGTTGATAAAATTAGGCCTTTATACTGCAGAAGATGTGGCAAAACAAAATCCAGAGATGCCTCTGTTCAAAAAATATTATATGCATAATACTAGCCACTTTATAGGTTTAGATGTTCACGATGTAGGACAAAGAGATTGGACCTTTGAACCTGGAATGGTTTTGAGTTGTGAACCCGGAATCTACATAGCAGAAGAGGGAATTGGGGTGAGAATTGAAACCGATGTTGTGGTAGCCGAAAATCCTATTGACTTAATGGCTGATATGCCTGTAGAAGTAGAAGAAATTGAAGAATTGATGAGTAAAAACTAACGACAAATTCGGAAATATTCCGTAGTCGTTTGATCAATTTTGAAACGATTATCACTTCGGTAGCCTACCACCCAAACAATGTTATCCTGTGATGTTAAGATAAATGCCCGCTGTTTTTGCTGGCGATCCACCTTTAGGTCAGTGAACAAATCGCTGACCTTTTTCTTTCCTTTCATTCCCAAAGGAAAAAGAAAATCTCCAAATTTCCAATGTCGTAAAGTTAATGGGAAAATCAGTTTTTTTACATCTACATAAAGAATATTGGAATCTTTTTCAAATTTGGGCTGGTGATGAATGGGAAAACGCTCAATTTTGAAACCTAATTTTTGGAAATCATCTTCACTTTTAATTATAAATTCCTCATCATTAATATTTTCCAAAGGATATATTCTCAACTCTCCCTGATGTTGAGTCAGCATAAAATCATTAGAAAAAAACAGTTTCCCATTCTCTCGATGAGGTTTCTCAAAAATCTGTTCCACTATGGTTGATGAAAATCCGAAATCACTAATAATTTCATACAGAATAAGTTGGGAATCTTCATGTGATAATAGCTGTTCAAATTTTATTTTGATACAATCTTGCAGATGCTCTACAAATTCAGATTTTACCTTTTCTATCTGTTTTTGATAAAAATTGTATTGAGAATGGAAGATTTTGATATTTCGAGCTGTAGTTTTAATAAATTCGGGATTAATCTCTTCCAAAATGGGAATCAACTGATGACGAATCTTATTTCGGTGATAAATCAGTGAAAAATTGGAGGCGTCCACACGATAGGAAATTTTGTTTTCTTGCGCATAATTTTCAATTTGTTGTGATGAAATGTGGAGCAAAGGACGCAAAATTTTCCCATTTTTTTGCGGGATTGCATTCAATCCACGATATCCTGTTCCCCGTGTAATATTTAACAATAGCGTTTCGGCATTGTCGTTGGCGTGGTGTGCCGTACACAAAAAATCGTAGTCTAGCAGTAGTTCATTAAACCATTTGTAACGCAAATCGCGTGCCACCATCTCAATCGATTTTCCCGAGTTTTCTTGAAGTTTATAGGTGTCGAATTCTTTTATAAAAATCTTTCTATCTTTAAGAAAATCAATGTTTTGAACGAAATTCATATCCTCATTCGACTCCTTGCCTCTCAAATGAAAATTGCAATGGGCAACATCAAAATGAAGATGGCATGAGTGGAAAAGGTGTGCCATTACAACGGAATCAACGCCTCCGCTTACCGCAAGCAAAAAACGGGCATTTTCCACGTTGGGAACTAGTTTTTGAATATTTCTAAAAAAAACTTCTCTCATAGATGGGTGCAAAAGTAATATTTTTTTATCTTTGCACGCAAATTCAAAATTAACATAGATGTCATTTTACGAAGATAGAGTTTGCTTAGAGGGATTGACTTTCGACGATTTATTGTTGATTCCCTCCTATTCAGAAATCATTCCAAGAGATGTAAATTTATCGTCTCGTTTTACCAAAAACATAACCTTGAACGTTCCTTTTGTATCGGCAGCGATGGATACTGTAACCGAAGCACAATTGGCAATTGCAATTGCTCGCGAAGGAGGTATCGGCGTAATTCACAAAAATATGACGATTCAAGAGCAAGCAAAACAGGTTTCCTACGTTAAGAGAGCGGAAAATGGTATGATTAACGAACCTGTAACTATTCATCCACAACAATGTGTAGGCGATGCCCTGAAGTTGATGTCGGAATTCCATATCGGAGGTATTCCTGTTGTAGATGAACAGAATAAATTGGTGGGTATTGTTACCAATCGCGACCTTCGTTTCGAACGTGATTACAATAAACGTATCGAATTGGTGATGACTCGCGAACTGATTACTACCAACAACGCTACCGACTTAAAACGAGCAAGTGAAATCTTGCAACAACATAAAATTGAAAAATTGCCTGTTGTTGATGATAATGGCTGCTTATTAGGTTTGATAACCTACAAAGATATTACTAAAGTGAAAGATAAACCTTTTGCATGCAAGGACTCTCGCGGTCGTTTGCGCGTGGCAGCAGGGGTAGGTATTACGAATGATGCTTTGGAACGTACTGAAGCGTTGGTGGCTGCTGGCGTTGATGCTATCGTGTTAGATTGCGCACATGGTCACTCTCTCAATGTGGTTACAAAATTGAAAGAGGTAAAAGCAAAATTTCCAAGCATCGATGTTGTTGTGGGTAATATCGCAACCGCAGAAGCTGGAATTATGTTGGCAGAGGCTGGCGCAGATGCTATTAAAGTGGGTATAGGTCCTGGTTCTATCTGTACAACTCGCGTAGTCGCTGGTGTTGGCGTACCTCAAGTAAGCGCTATCTATAACGTATTTAAAGCAACTCAAAAATATAACGTTCCAATTATTGCTGATGGAGGCGTTCGCTATTCTGGTGATATTGTTAAGGCCTTGGCAGCAGGTGGAAGTTCTGTAATGCTGGGTAGCCTTTTGGCTGGCGTTGAAGAGTCTCCAGGGCAAACAATCCTCTTCAATGGTCGTAAGTTTAAAACTTACCGCGGAATGGGATCTCTCGAAGCAATGCAGTGCGGATCTAAAGATCGTTATATGCAAGGTGATGTTGATGATGCTCGTAAGTTAGTTCCTGAAGGAATATCTGGTCGCGTACCTTATAAAGGTGGACTCTACGAGGTGATATACCAAATGGCTGGTGGCCTTCGTTCAGGAATGGGCTACTGCGGCGCAAGAACTGTGGAAGAACTTCATAATGCAAAATTCTGTCGCATTACCAATGCTGGTGTTGCAGAAAGTCATCCTCATGATGTTACCATCACAAGCGAAGCCCCTAACTATAGCTCAGGAATTTAATCTTACAGATATCAAACTTTTAAAAGATTCTTATTGTTATCCCTAAATAGAAAATCTTACATGTTATTCATTCTTGAACAATGTGTAAGATTTTTTTCGTTTTAAAATAAAGTTTACTATAATGACCCAGGTTTGGATTAGTGCTGCAGGATTAAGTCTTGCAACTTTAATAGGTTCCTTTATAGGATTTGGTATCAAGGAGTTACCACATAAATGGAACGACGCAATTTTAGGTTTTTGTGCTGGTATAATGTTGGCTGCTGCAACGTTGGGCCTGATTGTTCCTGCTGCAGAACAAGCAGGAAGCTCCCAATGGTGGCTTGTGGCAATTGGAGTGCTGGTAGGGGCACTTTTTCTCAATCTTTTGGATTTTGTTACGCCGCACATGCACAAAGTTACAGGATTAGATCCAGAAGAACATAAAACTAACGCTTCTCTGAATCGTATAATGTTGTTCGTACTTTCTATCGCTCTTCATAAACTTCCAGAAGGTATTGCGGCAGGTGTAGGCTTCAACTCTGCAGATACAAGTAACGCTTGGACGGTAACACTCGGAATTGCAATTCAAAATATTCCTGAGGGTATGGTGGTAATTGCCCCTTTGCTAATTGCGGGAATTTCAAAATTCAGAACCCTTGCAATCTCAATGTTCATTGCCCTTTTAGAAGTTGTTGGTGTTTGGATTGGCTACGGAATGGGTGCAATTTCAACGTTCTTCCTGCCCATTATGTTGGCGTTTGCTGGTGGCGCAATGCTCTATGTGGTTAGTGATGAAATGATTCCTGAAACCCACGCTCACGGGTTCCAAAAAATTGCTACTTACGGACTGCTTATCGGATTTATGACATTACTATTTATCGAAAATTTCTTGTAATACAAGGATATTATATCATATTGTTAATTGTGTAATTAAAACTATTTTTTGTGCTGAAATTACGACAAAATGGTGAAAATTATGAGGTTTTCGATCCAATTCGGAAGATTTGGGTACTCCTTACTGAAGAGGAAAAAGTACGTCAGTTTTTTCTCCTTTACTTGATGAATAACCTGAATGTGCCAGATACGCATATCTCTGTAGAACGCAAAATTTTAGTGAATGGAACTGAAAAACGATATGATATTCTGGTCTTCAAACCCGACGGAAACCCTTGGATGGTGGTGGAATGCAAAGCTCCGCATGTAAAACTTACACAAAAAGTGCTCGAACAGGCGGGAAGATATAACAAAGCAATTCACGCCGATATTATCTGTGTAACAAATGGAAAAAATCACAGATTCTTCAATATAGATTTCCATTCAGAACAGATTACAGAAATCCAACTTTAAAGTTTTTTGTTATAAATGATTGTAAATCTGTATTTTACAAACTAAATTTTATAAACATACTTTCTATATATTTTTGTAAATTTGTTAGTTTGAAATCAAACGAAAACTCCAGATGGAAAAGATAAGCGTAATCCGAGAAAAGATTTTGCAAAACGCTGCTGTTCATTTCCCTAAAATGGTACAGTTGCGGCACGAATTTCACCGATTTCCAGAACTTTCTGGACAAGAAAAAGAAACTGCACGCCGAATTTGTAAGGTGTTAGACGCATTGGAAATTCCTTACCAAAAGGAGATGGCTGGTTATGGAATTGTGGCGCATTTAGTAGGAGAGAAGTGTGAAAGTTCACGCGTTATTGCATTTCGTGCGGATATGGACGCCTTGCCCATTCAAGAGGATAACCATTTTGATTATCATTCTATAAACGAAAAGGTTATGCACGCTTGTGGTCATGATTTTCACATTGCAACACTGTTGGGTACGCTGATGATTTTGCACGCAATGAAGTCAGAATGGTCGGGTTGCGTGAAAGCAATTTTCCAGCCTTCGGAAGAGGAGTATAGCGGAGGAGCACCTTTTATGATTGCCGCTGGTGCATTAGAAAATCCAAAACCAAACCTGATTTTTGGAATTCATGCTGACCCAAATGTTAAAACGGGTCAAATCGGTTTCCATAGCGCTGCATTTATGGCTTCTACCGATGAACTGCATTTTGAAGTTTTGGGCAAAGGTGGGCACGCCGCACGCCCTCACGAAACCATTAATCCAGTAATGGTTGGAGCAAAAATTCTCGTGACATTAGAGGCTGAAATTGCAAAACTGAAACCTGAAAATTCCCCTTTCGTACTCAATTTTGGTAAATTTATTGGCGATGGAGCTACTAATATTGTTCCCGATAAGGTCTCCATTTCTGGTACACTGCGAATGTTTGATGAGGAAAAACGGAAAATTATTCTTGAGAAAATCCAAGAAATTGCCCAAAGTGTTGCAAATGAACATAATGCAACTTGTCAGATAGATATTCGCCATGGGTATCCTATGCTATTTAACTCGCCTGAAGTGACGGCAAAAACGGAGGAGTTGGCAAGAGAATTTTTAGGTAGAGAAAATGCAATTCAGGTTCCAAAACGCTGTACTGCTGAGGATTTTAGCTACTATTTACAGCAGATTCCAGGCACTTTTATGCGCGTGGGCGTTCGCAATGAGGCATTGGGTAAAGTCCATAATCTTCATTCTGCACGTTTCGATGCTGATGATGAGGCTTTACTAACCGCAGCAGGATTTCTGTCCTATCTCGTTTGTAACTATACAATCAATTAGCATTCAGTAGATTAAGATTGTTATTTGGGCGTTCCGGCTTCCGCGCACGGGCCGCTGCTCGCCGTCGGGCTATCCGCTCAAATTTCGCGCCTCTTTCCTTCGCGTCAACTTTCCCAAACTCAATTTCTAAGTTCTACACTTTAAATTCAAAGCACTAAATTCAGTCCGGCGCTCATAACCGCTTCTATCCCTAACGCAAGCCGGATAGCAAATTTCAACCGCTATTCGCCAATTTGTAGCCAGAAACTTCCACCATGTCGCTCTACATTTTGTAAGTTAGGATGTAACCAAATAGGAGCAAGAATTTGCGAAAGTTCACCATCTTCACTTATAAAGTAGTTGGGTAGAAGTGTGCAATATTTTGTAGGATTTGCCATCAAAAATGCCGCTAGAAAGTATTGCTCGTTGTAAAAACGGTCGCACATAAATTGAGGGTAATCGTAAGGTAAATAGATGTCGTGAATATGCACAACCACACCTTTTCTTAATCGAGGAAGCAACTCCATAAAGGTTACCATTGCGTCAGAATTGGGAAAAACTCGATGTGAGTTGTCGATAAACAAAATATCATTCTCTTGCAAAGTGTCAATTATCGATTCTAAATTTTCAAATTGCTCAAATGGCTTACGGATTACGTTATCTGAAAGATGGTCAATTTGCGCACGTGGGAAAGGGTCAATCGAGGTAATTTTGGTTTGTAAATGGTTGTCGATAATAGATTTTCTTGCTATTTTGGTAGAGTTTCCCGATCCAATTTCAATGTAGTTTTTGGGTTGATAGTACGCAATCATTCCATAAATTGAAATCATATCCAATCCAGGTAGAAAACCATTATTCCATGCGGGCAGGTTCTCCTCCTTTTCTACTGCAGCGTCTTTAATGCTGAAGAAGTAATCGGAATGTTTGAGAAAAGTTTCTAAAAGCCCACGATAAGTTGCTCGATTCTCATTTATAACTTTATAAAGAATTTGATGTGCAGGCTTTTTCTCCCCATATCGAGGAAGAAATCTTACGGGATATTCAAGAAACAAAGTTTGAAATTTAGGAGAAAGGAAATGGTAAAGTTGCTTTATTTTTTGTTTCATTAGATATTGGTTTAATATTATGGATTTACACTAATTTGCTTCATACAAAAGAGTGCTTTCCTTTTCGGGAGTGATATATTGCTCCATTACCTTCATTATTTGAGCTTCAGTAACGGCAAAATAGCGGTCGCGGTCGTTATTGAAAGCTTCTGCAGAGTCTATAATTTCAGAACTTGCCAATGCTGCAGCGCAATCTTCAGCCTTCATCTCATTGCTCAATATCACCGATTCAACACGATTTTTCACTTTTTGCAAGTGAAAAGCGAAATCTTCAGGCTCGTAATGGAAGTTGTAAAGCGCCTCCGACAGCAAATCGTTGGCTTTCCGTAGGTCAACATCTGTTTGTGGTCTGCCAACAAAAATAAACATTCCAGGCTCAATATTGGCAGTAATATAAACATTTATATCTGTAAAAATCTTATTTTTCAGGACTAATTCTCGGTTCAGGTATGAGGAGTAACCGCTGCCTAAAAGGTCGGAGAGTAGGTCGCAAGCATAGAAAAGGTTATCTTTTCGTTCACACATCTTCCAACCCTTTACCAACATATCATTAGGCGCATCTCGTTTTACTTCAAGTAGTCGTGCTTCGGTTTGTAAGGGCTCTTGGGGATAATTATTTACGGGAATTACTCCTGCAGGAATATCAGAAAACCATTTCTCTCCCAAGCGAACCATCTCTTCAAATTTTACATTCCCAGAAATTGCAACTACTGCATTGTTAGGAATATAATATTTGTTGTAAAAATTGCGCACATCATCCATCGTAGCATTTTCGATGTGCGATAGTTCTTTCCCAATTACTAACCAACGATAAGGGTGCTTTTTGTACACCATTTCGTGAAATAAACTCCACAAATCACTATAAGGACGGTTCAGTTGCATCTCTTTGAACTCCTTCATCACTACCGATTTTTGAATCTCCAAAGATTTGTTATCGAAAGCTAACGACAACATTCTATCAGACTCTAACCAAAAAGCTGTTTCTATATTATTGGCAGGGAGATTAATATAGTAGCAAGTAAGGTCTGATGAGGTGTAAGCATTGTTAATGGCACCAATTTTTTGTAGGGGCTCGTCATATTTGGGCACATTTATAGATCCGCAAAACATATAATGTTCAAGAAGATGAGCCAATCCTGTGCGTTCAGGATTTTCACAACGTGCTCCTACATTATAGGTTACGTGGAAAGTTGCCATCGGCGTATTGTTGTTCTCGTGAACAATCAGTCGTAAGCCGTTAGCAAACTGATGTTTTTTGAAGGTAAGAGCCATAACTAATTTTCTTCTAATGCTTTAATTCCAGGAAGTTCTGTTCCTTCCAAATATTCGAGCATTGCTCCACCGCCAGTGCTGATGTAGGAGATGAAAGGGGAAAATCCATATTTTCCAATAGCGGAAATTGTATCACCGCCTCCCACTAATGAGTAGGCTCCAGAGAGAGTTGCACTAGCAACGGAAATGGCCAATGCCTGCGTTCCTTTTCCGAAGTTATCAAACTCGAAAACACCAACAGGTCCATTCCAAAGTATTGTTCGTGAAGCATTTATTATTTTTGTGAACTTCTTGATAGTGCGTGGCCCGATATCCAAACCTTCCCAACCATCAGGAATATTGTTGTGTTGCGTAACCATTGTATTGGCATCGTTAGAAAATGAATCCCCGCAGATGTTATCAATAGGTAAATAGAGGTCGATGCCTTTTCTGTGCGCTTGGCGGATAACCTCGCGTGCTACGGGAATCATCTCCTCTTCGTATGGTGAGGAACCAACGGTAACGCCCATCGCCGCCAAGAATGTGTACGCCATTCCTCCTCCGATAATCAAATTATCTACTTTATCCAATAAGTTGTTCAAAATCTTAATCTTAGTGGATATTTTAGACCCACCAATAATTGCCGTAAAAGGTGGGTGCCCTGCACCAAAAACAGTTTTTAAACTCTGCACTTCTTGGAATAAAAGATACCCAGCATACGCATTGTTCGGGAAGAATTTTACGATAGTTGCTGTAGATGCATGTTCTCTGTGCGCTGTCCCAAATGCATCATTCACATAAATATCTCCCAATTGGGCAAGCGTTTGGGCAAAGTTTTCATCGCCTTTTTCCTCCTCTTTATGAAATCTCAAATTCTCTAACATAGCAACGTCACCAGGCTTTAATTTTGCCACTTTTTCTGCAATATCCACATCGCATGCATCTCCTAAAAAGTGAACCTCTTTCCCTAAAACTTCTGATACTGCATAAATAATATGGCGCAATGACATACTATCCTTCACCTCTCCTTTCGGCCTTCCTAAATGTGACATCAATATGGCAATTCCACCATCCTCAGTAATTTTTTTGATGGTAGGAACAGTTCTTTCGATTCTAGTTCTATTGGTAACTTCCAAATTTTCGTTCTGAGGTACGTTATAATCCACGCGAACTAACACTTTCTTCCCTTTTAAAAGAGCTTGATCAATTGATTTCATAAGAGACTTATTTTATGATAAATATTACGGGCAAAGATACAATTTATTTGTATATGATGCAAATAATAAACACTTTTTCAGATTTTTTGTTTCTTAACATTTTTGATAAAAAAGTTATAGATTAGATTAGATATAAATTACTATAAAAATGTTAAACATATTTTAATTTTATTTATATTTGCAGCGTGGATCCACAATAAACCTAAACGCTATAACTATGAAAAAATATATTATCAAAAAGCCAATCTTGTCTGTCCGTTAGGGCAGGCGTTTAGTAGAAATAATAATAAACTCTAAAATTGTAATAATATGAAAACACTAACAAAACTAATTATTATCTCATCAATACTCATTTTAAATATATTGGAAACGAGAGCCCAGCAATATAAACGAGAGGTAGGTTATTTGACCTCTACGACTACAACTTATTCAATTCCTGAAAAAACGGACATTCATGTTTTGGGAGATTTGGATTTGATTCAAATGCAAAAAGAGCCTGCAAAGGAGGAGTGTAAGATTCTTGTAGATCATAACAATAAGATAACAACAATCAATACTTACTTAAATGCACCAAGGTTTCAGAACGATTTTACCAATGAAGTTGGAAAAAGAATCTGTGACGAACAAGGAATGACACTTTTAGATCATCATGGAAATATTCTTCGCCATCCTACAGATACTGATAATGTGAATGTTTTCCCACTCAGTGATCGTGAAATTGAACAATTGGGCATTTATAACGAACTTTTTGATCAAAATCCTCGAGATATTTTTAATAGGTTTCTACAAGATGGGTTTCGAGCTAATTTTGATTCACGTAGAGGTGTTATCAAAGCAGAAATGCAAAATATCCTTACTATTATAGATTTTAGAAATTATATTGTAGAGATAATTGCCTATGATGGTAGAGTTGTTGATAATTCAATATCAACATTCTATAAAAGAGTAAATGGTTATTATATTCCCACAATGCGCATTAGGACAAATTACAAGGAAATAAATGGAATTCGTGTAGAGAGGGTTGAAAATTGTGTCTATCAAAATTACTATGTAATTGACAAAAGAGGTAAAAAAATGGTGGATTTTTCTCAAAAAGTTATCAATCCTAATACAAAAGAATTGATAATGCAGGAATATAATGAATCAGAAAATCCATTTATGTTATCCATTTATCCCAATCCAGTAGATCATCAAATTACAATAACGGTTATGGATGGAGAGAAAGAAATGGCAGAAATTACACTCTTTGATATGTCATATAAAAAGTTGATTACAAGAAAGATAGAAACAGGAATTCCTGTAGAAATTGACGTATCATTTCTCCCTTCAGGTAATTATATTTTATATTGCCGAAGTGGGAAAAATGAGGAATCTCAAAAAATTATCAAAAAATAAATCTTAAAAAACTGAGGATTATGAAAAAAATTATATTTTTATGCTCTCTTTTAATTTGTGGTATGAGCAACGCATGGTGTCAAATAGATTCTTTGAATGGACATATACCCATTGGGTTTGGCCCCTCTTTTACTACACCTTTTAACCCAGATGATTTTGTTAGCCAACCCCTTCCAGAACCAGAGACTACAGGTGATTTTCGAAGACTATACTTTATACATGGTTTAGGAGGAGATCGCTCTTCGTGGACAGTTGCTTCTGATGCTTGTTGGGATGAGGAATTGCATATCCCAGGATTTCTTGCGCGTAACTGTTTTGTTACACGTTTAGATTATACGCATAGCGTCAATGGAACCCTAAATACAGCAGCTTATCAAATCCGCGATGATATACGTTTACAAGCACAACAAGATATTCTCAATTATGGACTAGATCCAGCGCGAGCAATCATTTTCGGTCATAGTCAAGGTGGTGTGGTTGGTCGTACCATTTTACACCTTGACGCAACAGGAGATGACCCCTATCCTTGGTACGGATTAGGTTATGGCGGTTTTGTTAATGTAGCAGGCCCCCTTCAAGGTGCAAAAATTTTGAACAATCGCCATAAAATTCAAGATATGGCTGAAGATGCTTGCCGCTCTTTAATCAAAGGTCCTGAAAGTAGTAATTTCTGGATTGATAAAATTCTGCAAGTTTTAGATAAAGATTATACCATTACAAACGGAGTTTGCAATGTAGTCAGTCAGCAATTGTTGCCAACCTTTTTTAGCGATTACTATCAATCTATTACTGCCGACTATTGTGTAGATGCACCTTTTATTGATGAACTAAATCGAGATAGTATCTATCCTATTTACAATAATTTGCAAAAGATTTCTGCGTATGCTGTAGAGGACCAAAACAACCTTTTCTGGAGAACGGCCAATTGGTTAATACATAATCCGAATGACGCAGCTCCTTTCGAAGCCAATGATGACTGGGAATTTTACAACACTTTCATCCATCCTGCGTACCAATATTACAAAAGTAACTACCTCGTTAATGAAGCTCGTTATGAAAATAGTATGAATGTCGCAAATTGCACTTGGTGGATACCTTTGGTTGGGTTAGGTGCATATCTTCATGCCCAGATGTTCTATAACAGAATGTTAAATTGGCAAGAAGGTGTGGAATGGTTCGATAATGCTGATGATTGTTGGAAAAATGTAATTGGTGCCAAAGAGGTCCATATTAATCGTATCGCACATGGTGTAAGTCGTATTCTATGGCCTGAATATGGCTTTACTCAAGATGCTGTCACCTCCATCTATAACTATTTGAATGGAACGCCGGTTGTGCACAATTCTTGGCAAATTGTTTTCGAAGATAAACTCAACGATGGTATCGTTCTTGCAGAAAGCGCTGCCGACCTTACCTCTGCAACGCATACTCCTATTAAAATTTATGGTAGTTGTGATGCTGGAACAGGGTCTCAAGGCTCTTCTCATATGCAAGTTCGTAACGATTGTGGATTTAAAGAGTTCTTGAACAATTTGTTTAATGGCAATTATGGTACATTCTTCCAGACAAGTCCTAAACAACAAGGAAATTAATTAAACCAATAAAATCCATAATATTATGAAACCAAAAACTATCTTTTTCTTAGCTTTATTTATCTTAAGTGCGTTAACCTATTCATGCAAAGACCCAAATGGAGGAGACGATACAACTCCTACATACACAGATGAGGATGTAGCTATTCTATGGCAGAGAAATATCGTAACAGATAGCCTTTTTGTATCTTCGCTCCCCCTAAAAATTTCAGGCGATAAGCTGATTTATGCTTCTGCTTTAGATTTTGAATACGTGTCAACCCCTCGACATGGAATTGCAGTCTATGACAAGCTTACAGGTGATTTTGCACAAGATTGGCCCGTTAGTGAATGTGGATTGGCTACGCTTACATCGGAACCTATTAACGATTTTACAATCGCCGGAAATAATAATGATCTACTCGTTTTTGTAGATGAGGAAAAATATCAGGCTTACACGCTGTCAGGACAGCAACATCTTTGGACCTATAGCGAAGCAAGCACTTGGCCAATGAATTTTGTTAACCCAATAGGAAAAGATGTTTTGGTTGGTATTGCTATGGAAGGATACAATAGTTACGGTTCTATCGGAAGATTGTTTTCAGAAAATGGACAATTCGAAATGTTTCAAACATTTGATGGTGTGTCTGGACACGATATGAATTGTCTGCCAATGTCTGTTGCTTATACCGTAAACTCAAATCTTGATACACTTCTGTTATATACATTCCTCTATTGGGATTATACGGCTATGGATTTTTGGCTAGTTGCCAATTGCTATAACCTTACTCAAAGAAAAGTCGAATGGCAAAAAGAGAATTTTACAACTAACGAAGATCCTAAAAATTTCCTTCCTATTATCCATAACAATCTTGTAATTTTCTGTTGTACACACTCAATGCATTGCCTTGATATTAATACGGGTGAAGTGGTGTGGCAGAAATATTTCTCTAATGATAATCTTACTTATACTCCTCCTCTGCTGGATAATGGCAGACTCTACATTCAAACCTACACTGGAAAATATTATTGCCTCAATATAGAAAATGGTGCAGAAATCTGGAAAAAGGTATATTATTATTGTCCTGCAAGTGTTAGTCAAATGGCGATATACAATGGATTGATTTTCTGTACAGGAAATAAAGTTTATGACCACGATTTGTTAGCAATTTCTACAACAACAGGTGAGATAGTTTGGAAATTTTCATCTCCTAATTATGATTTCAAAGGTGGTGTAACCATTGACCCTGCAACAGGTTTGCTCTATTGTACCACTTTCAATAAAATTCTTTGTATTGATATAAAAAACATTGTAGGTTAGATGCTTAAACCAAGGCGGCCTTATTAAGGTCGCCTTTTAAAAAGCTTAATGTCAATTGGTTAATAGATTGTCCTGCCATAAATCTATTCCCAAAGATTTATGATTCTCGTAAAAAACGTCTATCTACAAGTCTGATTTTGTAACATCGGTTTTTGCTTCAGAAATAGGTTCCTATATCTATCTGAGAAACAAATATATCCATAAACATATTTGTATTACCATTATAATAGGAATGCCCAATTTAAATTTTTGATGTTTAGTTTTATGGCGCCAGGTTTTTATTCCAATCCACGCTCCAATGCTGCCGCCAAGAATGGCAAGAGTAATCAGAATTTTTTCTGAAACTCTCCATTTGCTTTTCTTCGCTTTATATTTATCTATCCCATATATAAAAAATGTAACTATATTAATAATAATGAGATAGTTGATGAATATAGAACTTTCCATGCGAATCTCCTACACTATTTTTACAATCCAATATCCTAATGCAATCAAAAGAAGTCCCAAGATAATGCTTATAACGATATAACTGGCAAATCCCAAAAGATTTCCGTTCTGAAGCATTTGTACGCTTTCATGAGCAAATGCAGAGAAAGTGGTAAATCCTCCGCATACCCCAGTAGTAAGCAGTAAACACCATGTATTGGTAGGCGAACTTGCTCTGTTGAAAGTTGCAAAAACTACGCCAAACAGAAAGCATCCGATGAGGTTCACAAGTAATGTGCCCCAAGGAAAATCTTGATTACAAACAGTTTTCATTAGAGAAGATAAATAGTACCTCAGTGCGCCTCCGAAAAAGCTACCAATGCCAACAATCAATAATGACTTTATCATAAATGGATAATTGCTTCTTTCTATTTCACTTTATTTATTCTGCAAAATTATCAATTTTATCGAAATTTGAGATGAATTTTGGGTGAAAGATTACTTTTCAATAAATCAAAGTTTGAAGAATGGACGATTTTTATGTTGAGAAAGCATACTAACGCCAAAGGATTTTTCGTTATAGGCAAAAATTAAAACAAAATCAGAATTATGGAAACTAAAGAGAAAGTATTAGAAACAATGAAAGGTGCAGGAGAACCTTTAAATGCTGGTAAAATTGCAGAACTTAGTGGCTTAGACCGCAAAGAAGTTGATAAAGCTATGAAACAACTCAAGGATGAAGGCGCCATTATTTCGCCTGTCCGTTGCAAATGGGAACCCGCAAAATAAGATTGGATTTAGTCCCGAAAAGTATCTAAAATTATTTTCGCAGATAATTTTTTTAGCTTTGAAGTGTGCTTTCACTTCGGCCCGCTTCCGTTTCAACACACTTCAAAGCTAATCCTACCGAAGGTGTTGTTGCTCGAGAACGAAAGTAGTAATTGGGTAGTTGCTGCAGCTGTCACCTCTACGCGTAGAGGCATAGAGCGCATCAATATAGAGAATGGGATAATAACTTTCCAAGGGCCGGACCAACCATTCTTCCGCCTCCTTCGGGCATAATCGAACATACGGCTTACTTGGCTGGTGCTGTACTTCTTGCCGTATAACTCCTCAAGTACTACCGTAAATTTTTCGGTAACGACAGCCGTTGCTGTAATCCGAGTAATTCTCATTGTGGATTTCGCGTTCCGATTTCATTAAAATTTCGAGACATTTCTTCAAAATCTCTTCCAATCCTGCTCCGTTGAGCAATTCGTGTTCTAAAATTTCGTACTTTTACGCTTGTGTAATTTCCATTTTTTTATTTTTTTAGTTTTGCAAATATATCATATTTGCCGGAAATTACACATTCTGGGATACTACCATAAACACGGTACCACACAACAAAAAAAGAGACAACCCTTGTTTGCCTCTTTTATCGTGACCCGCCATAGGCGGGATTTTTTTTTTGCTGCCCGCCTGCGCTCCGCGGGGGCGGGCTTGCCCTATTCGGTAAAATTATCTCCCTGCCCTGCGGGACAGGAGATAATTTTGTCATTTTTGATTAATTGCGAACACAGCGAACTGAGTAGCCGATGTTCTCGTTGTAGAAGTTACTGTTCACGACGGCGAAGTTGTAGTACAAGTAGCGGTTGTAGGCGTAGTTGCTATTGCTCTGCGTAGCACTCCAGAAGCCAGCGCGGTTGCCGAAGTAGTAGTAGTAGCCGGTGTAGGTGCCAGCGGGACGGGCAGAAAAACCTGTAGCGTTGTTAGTAATGGGATTGTACCCAACGGCACAATTATCTGTACTGCTATTCCATCCTTCTTCGCTTGCTAATGCTTTGGCAATATTGTCTTCATCACCACCGCACACATATTGGCTTTGGCTGCTTACGTAGTTCGTCAACTCTGTCCACTCAGCATCGCTCGGAACGTGCCAACCATCGGGGCAGATCCCTTGCACGCCGCTCGGGTTAGCTTCACTGCTGGCAGAACCATTCATCACTGCTGCCCAGTTGTATAGGTAACCATAATCGGAAACATTAGCGCTGCTGCCATTAGGATAGTATCGGTAAGCAACCTCGTAACTTTCTTCTGTTCCTAATGGAATATTAGTTCCGTTGGCGTATTTTGTTGTTTTTAGGTTCTCGCGCATCCAGCATTGGTCGCCAATTTGCACGGTGTTATAAACATTACCGTCAACGTCGGTAACGGTAGGTACACCTGGGCAAGCTTGTGCGGAAGTAGGAGTATCCTCTCCTGAGTCTCTCTTAATACATCTTACGCTGAATCCCATTCCTTTGGGTTGTTCTTCATTTAACATCTCGTTACAATAGTATCCAATAGATGCTGATTGAGCAGTGTGGATGTTTTGATCGTATGACCAGAACCAAGTCTTACCTAATAAAGACTCAAATCCAAGACCAGCATTGTAGAAACCAGCTCCTACAGCGCTGAATCCGCTTTCATCTGTTCCAGCGTGTTCTGGTAACCATTTGTTGATATCGGTAGATTTCATACCATCAATATTAGCAACTGTTGAAACAGCATTGTAATATTGTGCCATTGATGGAATTGCCCAGCCTTCAGGACAAACACCTTGAACGTATGGGTAACCACTACCTGAAGCAGTTTTTACTTCTGGTTCTGCAGTGTCGTTTCCTTCTGCTACATTAACTGCGGAGTACCAAGTATAAAGTAAACCAAAGTTAGCTTTATTGGCAGTTGTATCGGGATAAGCTTGGCTGCTGTAAGCTCTTGCAAATGCAACGTCTGAACCATCACTATAAGTTGTAGTTCTTAAGTTGCTCTTTGTCCAACATTCACAACCAATACGTACAGTTTGATAGGTGTTGTTATCGGTATCAATTGCAGTTAAATCTGTTCCACATGGTGGATAGTTTACGATATAGTTTTTAGTATAATTTCGTGAATTTCCGCATTCGTCAGTAAGTTTCCAAACGATAGCATATGTGCCAGGAGCAATACGTCCCAAGATTGTACCGCTATTTACAGAAGAAGCATTATTACTAAGGGTAAGAGTTCCTTCGTAATTTGTAGTATAAGTAGGAGTAGGTACATTATATAATGTGTCACACGCACCATAATAGAGGGTTATATTAACATCAGCAATGTCGAAAGATGTGGTTGCGTTCGTTATGCTTGGTTTAACATTAATAGTTACGGTAAATGGAGTTCCAGAGCAGCTACCTTCCCAAGGAGTAACTTCGTAAACTACGGTTTGAATTTCATTGCTGTTGTTTACCAAATTGCTTCCAGTAATAGGAGCAGTAGTAGGTGTGGATTGTGATGCTACACCTGTTACGCCTTCGTTGCTATCGATAGTCCAAGTATATGTAAGAGATGTGCTGGAAACGCTTGGAGTATAGTTGAAACCTTGGCCAGAGCAGATATCGTAAGATGTGCCAGAAACAGTTTCAACAGCAGCGTGGGTGGTAACGGTAATATCATCAGTTGCAGTACAGCCAGAGTTGTTCGTGATAGTAACGGAGTATGTTTGGTCACCAACTACTTGAGCAGGGGTTGTGATACTATTAGTTGTTGCACCTGTTGACCATTCGTAAGATGAGATGTTCGCTCCATTTGCGGTAAGAGTTGTGGTTTCACCGTAGCAAAGATCAGCATCTGTGGTAGTGATTTCCACTTGTGCAGTGCCAATGGCAATTGTTTTTGTAGCTGTTTTCGTACAACCAGCTGCATTTGTTGCGGTAACACTATAATTAAATGTAGTGTTAGTACCCAAATTAGAAATGGTCATTATGTTATTGCCTGTTCCGCTTTCTTGCGTATTAACGGCAGGATCAACTGCCCAAGTATAACTGTATCCAGTTTCGCCAGAAGCGGTCATTTTAATTTCAGTTATGTTGGTTCCGCAAAGGTCAGTATTTGTGGTTAAGGTTACGGCAGTCATTTCTGCAGGTTGTTCAATGGTAATTTGAGCAGGAGTTGCAGGAACTTCCTTACCCGAATTATCTTTTACAGTGATGTTGTAAGAACCAGCTGCCAAGTTTTCTACAGCATTATCGCCTAACAAAGCAGCAATATCATTGCGGGTTTCAGCGCCTGTAAGTGTATAAGTGAAAGGAGCTACACCATCAGAGATATTGATATTGATTTTGCCATCATTTCCACCGTAGCAGGTTACATCTTTTACTTTATCGAAAGTAGCTGCCAATGTACTTTCCCATTTTGCGTAGAGGGTGAAATCTGTAGTTGCTGTGCAATTGTCGCTCCAAACTACAGCATTGGTAAGCGCTTCATCATAGAACCAACCTACAAAGTTATAACCAGTACGAGTTGGGTTTGTTGCTGGCTGTACGGTACTCATAGCAGCACCAATTATGATTTGTTCATCTGATAGAGTAGGAGTTCCTCCGTTAGTATTGAAATGAACGGTTATTTGGTTAAGTGTCCATTTTGCGTAGAGAATAAAATTGCTTGTTTGTGTACAATTGGCGCTCCAATCTACAGCTTGTGTGCAAGCATTGTCGTAGAACCAGCCTTCAAAGGTATAACCAGTACGAGTTGGATCATTTGATGGTTTTACACTGCTCATAGGATCACCAGGGTTAATCATACCTTCTGGAATAGAAGTTGGATTTGTAGCACCATTCAAAACATAAGAAACTTGCAATGCTTCCTCATAAGAGATACGGATATAACCATCGCCACCTTTACCGCCAGCATGGTTATTATTAAGGAATACTCTATAACCTGTAGAACCACCTCCGCCTCCGCCATAATTTCCACCTGTTGCTCCTGAACCAGTACTAGCAATACCATAATAACCCTTTCCTCCGTCTCCTGCGATACCACTCATCTCATCACCTGCTCCTGCACTGCCGCCATCGCCGCCTTTACCTTGTAGAAGTGTCAAAAAAGTAGCTCCTTCACCATTTCCGCCATTTCCGCCATCACCTTCGGTTCCAGCTGCGCCGCCGCCACCGCCGCCTGCAGAATATGCGCCATTTTCGTCACCCAGATCTCCATTTCCACCATTTCCACCGCTATATTTGGTTGTTCCGATAGAGTTGGCTGCTTGTCCACCTTGTGCGCCTTGTGCGTTATTCTTTCCATCAACCGATTTTCCGCCTTCTGCGCTCACAAGAGTAGTGGAACCATTTTTAACAGTTGAATTTTCGCCATCTCTTGCGGTGCCATTGGGGTTTTCACCGCCTCTTCCCACAGTAACATTAAGAATAGAGCCTGGAATAACGTTAACGGTAGATTTTGCGTATGCACCACCGCCACCGCCACCAGTAGGACGTTCTCTATCATGGTCGCCTGCGAATCCGCCTGCGCCGCCTGCGCCCCAAGCCTCAATGGTAATTTGGGTTACGCCAGTAGGTACAGTCCATTCTACTGTTGTACCAGCAGCATTAAATTCTGTTACGGTCTGTGCTTGCGCAGTGCCCAAGAACACACAAGAAAAGAAGGTGCAGATTACTACTGCCCACGTCTTTTTTGTCAAAAGTCTAAAATTTTTCTTCATAATTAGGTTTATTTTTATTTTTAATTCTTTCAATTTGTTCAATTATGTGAATAATTTAGGTTTAAACCCGCAAAAATACACAAAATTTCTTTATGAATGAATATGTAGAGAACAAATCTACAAAAAATATTAGAAAATGCTTTTTTCTCTTAATCTAATCTTAAAAACAGAGGTATAAAAATCTATTTATCTGTCAAATAAAATTAATAAAAAAAGATTTTTCAAGAGATGAATGTTTGTTTTTTTTTAGTTTTGTAGATAGCCTTTTACTTTGTTTTAATGCGTTTACTGAGGTCGGTCGCGTCAGATTTGATAAATTTTCTTCAATGATATTTTATGTAATTCAATAGAGGGAGGTTGAAAATGTTGTTTGTAATCTCGTTGGCTATCGTTATGAGATGTTGTTTCTCTTTCCCTTGGAAGCCGTTTTTTATCAGCCATTCAAAGATAAATTTTTTATGGATAGTTTTGAAGAAAAGGTTGAGTTTCTGGAAAAAAGAAAAAGGGAGCAAAACTGCTCCCTTTTTTTCGACCCATTTTTGTGACCCATGCAGGATTCAAACCTACAACCTTTTGATCCGTAGTCAAATGCTCTATTCAGTTGAGCTAATGGGCCATCAGTTGTGGTGCTGGACAGAATTGAACTGCCGACACACGGATTTTCAGTCCGTTGCTCTACCAACTGAGCTACAGCACCGTTGTTTTTTGACGACTGCAAAAATACAACTTTTTTTCAAAAAAACACGATTCGAAATTATTTTTTCAAAAAATAATGCAACTAATTGATTTTTAGATTTATAAAATTGTGTTTTTATAACAAAAGAACTGTTTTTAATTTCAAATTCTGCTTTTCTGTTATTTTTTTAGGAAGAAAATCGCAAAAATATTTGCTATTATGGATTTTTTTTTTAGTTTTGCAAAACCAATATTGATATGTTTTGAAAGAAAAATTTGAGCGATATATAGATATAGCCAGAGAATATCTTTTAGATAAACTTGGCGGTAATAACACCCTTATAGTTTTAAGTGTGTTTACGGGTATTTTTGGCGCAACAGCGGCCATTGTGATAAAAAATATTATTCACTTTACAATTTCTATATTAGATAGAACTTGTCCTGGACCCATGCACAAGTATATCTATTTAGCTTTTCCTTTGGTGGGAATTCTTCTGACAATTCTTTTCCTTCAAAAGGTTGTAAAGGATAAAATTAGTCATGGGGTTAGCATTGCTATGAAAGCAATTGGTAAAAGTAAGGGAAAACTTCGTCGGCACAATATATACTCCTCTATTGTGGCGAGTTCACTTACGGTTGGCTTTGGCGGTTCTGTGGGTTTGGAAGCTCCGATGGTACTAACAGGATCAGGTATAGGGTCCAATTTGGCGCAGCTTTTTAAACTTAATAGCAAGCAAACAACCTTGCTTTTAGCATGCGGTTCAACGGCAACAATTGCAGCCGTTTTCAAAGCTCCTGTAGCCGCAATTATTTTTGCCATAGAGGTGCTAATGATCGATTTTACAGCAACGGCAGTGGTCCCTTTGCTTATTTCTGCAGGTACAGGAACCGTGTTGTCCCTTCTGTTTTTAGGAAAAGATGTGATGTTTTCTATTCCGAATATTGAATATGGAATGAAAAATATTCCACTTTACATTGTTTTGGGACTTCTATGTGGTGCAGTTTCTATCTATTTTTTTAGAGTTTTACGTTTCGTAGAACAGATTTTTTCAAAAATCAAAAAAATCTATTTACGAGGTATTGTCGGTGGAATCTGTTTGGGAATATTGATTTTTCTATTTCCCGTTTTTTATGGTGAGGGTTACGAAAATCTTTCCTTACTGATGCAAAATGATTTTGATGTAGTATATCGAAATTCACCTTTGGCAGTTTTTCAACACAATAACCTATTTATGATTGTTATATTGTTGTTGATTATTCTTCTGAAAGTTTTTGCTACAGGAATCACAACCTCTGCAGGTGGAATTGGCGGTGTTTTTGCTCCATCACTTTTTGTAGGTGCATTTACTGGACTATTTATGGCCATTATCTGTAATAATATTATTGGTTTTTCTGTTGTTCCTGTTAATTTTATGTTGGCAGGTATGGCAGGTGTGATGGGGGGTGTAATGCACGCTCCTGTTACAGCTATCTTTCTTATTGCAGAGCTTTCAAGTGGCTATTCTCTTCTTATTCCTCTGATGATGACTGCGGCGTTCTCCTATTTAACTGTAAAACCTATCGAAAAACACTCTATTTATAGTCGTAATTTGGCAGAAAAAGGAGTTCTAAAAACCCATAATAAAGATAAATTTGCTATGAAACAACTTGATTGGAAAAATCTAGTTGATAATAATATCCTTACAATCAATATTTCTGCTACACTTCGCGAATATACACAAGTAATTGCTAAGTCAAAACGTAATATCTTTGTGGTTTTAGATGATAATCAGTTGTTTGCTGGTTTGTTGATTATGGATGATCATCGAGAGATGATTTTTAAACAAGAACTTTATGATACAACTTTTGTACGAAATCTAATGATTACCCCTGATACTTTTATTTTTGTTTATGATACAGATTCGGGTGAAGAGGTAATTCAAAAATTTAAAGAATCAGGTAACTTTAATTTGCCAGTTATTACAAAAGAGCGTCATTATTTAGGCTTTCTCTCAAAAGCAAAAGTTCTTACAGCATACAAGGAGGTTGTGGCAGAAGAATCTGAAGATTAATATGAATTTGGTAATAGATATTGGAAATACTTTGCAAAAAATTGCCCTTTTCTCAGAGGGTTGTTCAGCACCTATCGTTTATAGTTTCCCAAAAATTGATCTAATAATTTTAGAAAAACTCTTTTCTCAATATAAGATTGAGAAATCCATAATATCTTCTGTTGCTTCGTGTGATCCACAAGTAGAAGCTTATCTTGCAGAACATAGTCATTGGGTTGCCTTTTCTGTGAAAAGTAATCTTCCGATAAAGATCGATTACGAAACACCCGAAACATTAGGTTTAGATAGAATTGCTAATGCTGTTGGTGCAGCAACGCTATTTCCAAATGAAAATGTATTGTCAATACAAGCAGGAACTTGTTTGGTTGCAGATTTTGTGTCTGCTGATGGTACTTATAAAGGTGGTTCTATCTCTCCAGGTTTATTTATGCGATTTCGGGCACTTCATCATTTTACCCAACGCTTACCCCAAGAATCGTTCTCAGAATTGGAAGACAATATAGGAAGAAATACTCAAACATCAATACAAATAGGTGTAATTAAGGGAGTTATATATGAAATAGAGGGAATAATAAATTCATACGAAAATCGTTATAAGGGGTTGAAAACCATACTGACAGGAGGCGATTTGGAGCACTTGCAGAAGTCAATAAAAAATACGATATTTGCAGCCCCAAATTTAGTCCTTTGGGGTCTGAATAAAATTTTAGAAATTAATGGATAATAAAGTAAATATCACGACTTTGTGGATTGTAATTCTGATGCTGTTTTGTGTTACTTTATCAGCGCAAAATGAGATTCAATCTCCCTATTCGAACTTTGGAATTGGTGTGCCAACAAATCGTACAAATGGTATGCTAAATTCTATGGGTGGAGTTGCGTATGCAATACAAAGTCCATATTTTGTCAACTTTAAGAATCCTGCTTCTTATGCAGTTTTTGATTCATTATCTTTTGTTGCGGATGCTAGTATGAGTATCTACTCTACTCACTTGGAAACAGATGAGTTGAGGCAAAAAGGTTCCTTCGCACGCGCCGATTATTTGGCTATAGGTTTGCCAATAACTCGTCATTGGCGTACAAGTGTTGGAATTCTTCCTTTTAGTGATTTAGGTTACGATATCACTACGACAAGAAATATCGAAAATATTGGTGAAGTAAGGTACGACTATTCAGGTACGGGTGGTCTTGTACAATTTTATTGGGGTAATGCTTTCAAAATTTGCAAAGGGTTATCTATAGGATTAAATATCTCTTATCTTTTTGGTAATTTAAATACATTGAATTATGCCTATTTTTCAGGTCAGAATTTTCTAAACTCTCGCGTAGCCAATATTAATTATGTGGATGGAATCTATTTAACAGGTGGAATTCAGTACGTAACCAAAATTCAAGAGAAACATACCTTAGGTTTTGGTTTGGTTTACGAAAATTCAGCCTACGTTTGGACGCGTGAGAACTTGCTTATAAATACCTTTACTGGTAGCGGCTTTAGTGCTTCTACTGCAGTAGATACAGTTGTTTGTCGTTTCGATGATGATGCTATTCGGGGTACAGCAAAACTTCCTCAAACTATTGGTGGAGGAATCTCTTATAGCTATAAAGATATTTTGAAAGTAGGAGCTGATGTAACGTGGGAAAATTGGTCCCGTTTTTCAATGAATAACACTGATTCTAAAATGTTTAAAGACGCCATTATTTCGGCAGTAGGTCTTCAATATATTCCTAATCCAACATCACCTAAATATATGAAGCGGATTAATTTTAGAGCAGGAGCTCGATATTCAACAGGATATTTGAATATCAGGAATCAACCGATTCAGGAGTTTTCTGTTGCTTGTGGAATAGGTTTCCCTATCAGAACTTTCAACTTTAACTCCTCTTTTAATGTGATGTTTGAATATATTCATACCGGAACTACCAAAGAGCAGTTGATACAGCAAAACTATTATCGCTTCTCATTTAGTTTTACTCTTTACGAAAAATGGTACCAACGAGTAAAATTAGATTAAACGTTTAAGATACTTTACAATCAGAGATAATCAATAATCAAAATAATTTATCCAAATGAAAAAAATCGTATTATTATTTACTTTTTTTGCGTTGAGCTTCGGCGCATTTTCTCAAAATAGCATTTGTAATGGTTACGGAGCCACGGAAGATGACTCATTGCAATGTCTTGAGCAAATAACACTTTTCCGTCAATTTACCAAACAAAAAGATTATCCGAAAGCTTACGAACATTGGCGTAACGTTATTGCACAATGTCCTTGTTCATGGAATGGTATCTATACCAATTCATCCATTCAAAACATTTTTGAAGCATTAATTAAGCAATCAAAAGCAGATGGAGATACGGCAAGAGCAGAAGTTTTAGTCGATTCTTTAATTTGGGTTTATACTGTAAGAAGTACCTATTTCCCTGATAAATATTCTGCAGGTGAGGATAAAGGTTGGATTGCTTACAATATGACGCGTTTCAGACAGAAAGAGTTTGAAACGGCTTATCCACTCTTTATTGAAGCTATCGAAAGTTCAAAAGAGGAAACACAACCTATCATCTTTAATGTGTTCTTCGGTGTATCTCAACTTATGACCAAGGCGAAAAAAGATACAACCTACGTTATTGATGCGTATGAAAGAGCAACTACTTATCTTGAACAAGCTATTGATAACTATAACAAGCAATTGGATAAGATAATGCCAAGTTTATATGCTTTGGATTCAAATTTAGCAGCAGGTACAATTGATTCTAATGCTTATAAAGTACAAACAGGAAAAATTGGAAAAGATACAGCTAAAGTTAATAAATATATCAGCAACTATGCTAAGACTTTGGGCAATATTGAAAGTAAATTTACTCCGTATGCACCTTGCCATGTTTTAGACCAAATTTATGGCAAAAAATTGGCTGAAAATCGTGATAATTTGACAGTTTTGAAGAAAATCATTCACACTATGCAAAAATCAGATTGTAGTAAATCAGATATTTTCGTAGAAGCATTGGAGATTGTTCACAAAGCTGAACCAAGTGCAAACTCAGCATACCAAATGGGTTTACGTTCATTAGGAAGAGCCGACTATGATGCTGCAGTAGCTTATTTCAAAGAAGCAATTTCTATGTTTGAAACCAATGAAAAGAAAGCAAACGCATATTTCTTCTTGGCAACAACATTGCAAGCAAAAGAAAATTATTCTGAATCTCGTGCAGCTGCTTTAGAAGCTATTAAATTGAAACCTAATATGGGTAAAGCTTATATGTTGATTGGTGACCTTTATCACTATTCTGGTAGAAGATGTTCTGGTGAAGGTTCTCTTCCAAATGCAAACAATTGGGCAGCAGCTGATAAATATAGCAGAGCTTTAGCTGTTGATCCTTCTTTGGAACAAACTATTAGAGAAAAGAGATCTAAACTTGCTTTTCCAAGTGATCAAGATAAATTTGTCAGAGGTTTGCAAAATGGCAGCTCTTATCGCGTAGGTTGTTGGATTAATGAAACAACAACTGTTCGTTAGTGATATATCATATTTTAGTATTATGATAAGAATTATCAAAAACGCCATCCCTTTTCTTTGTGGGGTGGCGTTTTGTTTCTCTTGTAACTCGAAATCAGAATTTCTTACGCCAGTTTGTTTCGATGGAAAATATCCTGATGAATCGGCACAGGATATTGAAATTGTTGTAAGTGATTCAGGAGAGGTTAACTTTAAAATTTTTGCACCTGTGATGAACAAATATGAAGGGGCAAACTCCTATATGGATTTTCCGGAAGGAATTATAGTGACCTCCTATAGCAATGGGGAAAAGCATTCTGTTCTAACAGCAGATTATGCCATAAGTGAGGATAGGATTCAGCGTATGGAGGCATCTAAAAATGTTGTTATCACAGATCTCCAGAAAAAGGAATCAATACGAACAGAACAAATAATTTGGGATAAACGCAATAAGATTATCTACTCTAATGTAGAAGTAGTACAAATAAAAGCCGACGGAACGACAAATCGTGGCGACGGCTTTGAGGCGGACGAGAGATTTACTAAATATTCGATTAGAAATCCTCGTGGCGAAATGTTAGCAAATGAATTTTAATTTGTTGCAGGACCAAACTGCTCAATGAAACGCACATCATTTTCAAAATAGAGGCGGATATCATTGGTCTTGTATTTTAGCATAGTCATTCTTTCGATACCTAAGCCAAAAGCGTATCCTGTGTATTTTGTGCTATCAATACCACAACTTTCCAACACATTTGGATCGACCATACCGCAGCCCAAAATCTCTACCCAGCCGGAGTGTTTACATACATTGCAGCCCTTTCCACCACAGATTTTGCATTCGATATCCATTTCTGCAGAAGGTTCTGTAAATGGGAAAAATGAAGGACGCAAGCGGATTTTAGTATCCTCCCCGAACATCTCTTTGGCGAAGTGTAGTAGCACTTGTTTCATTTCGGCAAAAGAAACTTCTTCAGCAATATAAAGACCTTCGATTTGGTGGAATATGCAGTGTGAGCGAGCAGTAATTGTTTCGTTACGGAATACGCGACCTGGACAGATTACGCGAATAGGGGGTTGCGTAGTTTCCATTGTTCTTACTTGCAGTGAAGAGGTGTGCGTACGGAGCAGAATATCGGGACGAAGTTCGATAAAGAATGTATCTTGCATATCGCGTGCAGGGTGCTCTGGAGGAAAATTTAGTGCAGAAAAAACGTGCCAATCATCCTCAATATCAGGCCCATTTACGGAAACAAATCCAATTTTTTCGAAGATTTCGCAAACATTATTCATCATAATGGAAACGGGATGCATAGAGCCTTTGGGCAATGATGCAACGGGGCGTGTAAGATCAATAATTTCGCATTGTGAAAGCGCAGCTTCTTCAAGCCTTTCTTTATGACTTTCAAAAATATTTTGAGCCTCCTGTTTCAAAAGATTTACTTGTTGTCCGAAATCTTTACGTAATTCAGGTGCAATGTTTTTAATTTCGCTTAATAACTGTTGAAGTTCACTTTTTTTACTTAAAAAGTGCAAACGAAACTGTTCCAATTGTTCTTGGTTTTCAACAACAAATTGGTTAAGTTCATTTTTAATATCTTCAATTTTGCTCATTTTCAATCAATTATTTATTTTCAACTACTTCTACTGATATGATTTTAATATCATTTATAGGACGGTCAAATCTATCTTTTTGTTGTGCGGCAATATTATCCACAACATCCATACCAGTAACTACTTCACCAAAAACAGTATAGTTATTATCGAGGAAAGGTGCACCTCCTTGGGTTTTGTAAACCTCTTTTTGTTCTTCTGTAAATTGAATGCCGTATTGACGAGAAATATTCATCAAATCCATATCTGTAAACTTTTGACCATCAACAATATAGAATTGAGAGCCAGAAGATGCTTTTTGTGGATTTACATTGTCGCCCATTCTTGCTGCAGCTACGGCACCGCGTTTATGGTAACAACCTTGAACAAATTCTGCAGGGATAGTGTATCCAGGACCGCCATTACCCAGTTGTTGACCTGCTTTAGCTGTTTTGGAATTAGGGTCACCAGTTTGAATCATAAAGCCTTGGATAATGCGGTGGAAAAGTACATTATCATAATATTTTTCGTCAACGAGTTTTAAGAAATTCTTTTTGTGTTCTGGAGTAGCATCGTAAAGGGCGATGGTAATATCTCCTAATGAGGTTTTGATTAAAACTTTAGTCATATCTTCGATTTTTTGTTTTTTTGTCGTAGGTTCTGTGTTTTCGGGAGTTTCTCGAATAACCACATCTTTATTTTCAACAGGTTTTTCTGTTTTAGAAGTACAGCAACCAGAAAGAATCATAATAGTCACTAAGGTGATAACGTAACCAATTTTCTTCATAACCATAATTTTAATTTTACATTTTGTGATCCCGGCGGGATTCAAACCCACGACCTTCAGAACCGGAATCTGACGTTCTATTCAGCTGAACTACGGGACCAAATTTCAACCTGCAAAAGTACATCATTTTTTCGAATTTTTAACCGATTTTGGAGCATTCCCAATAAGAATTTAATTTTTTTAGTAATGATAAAACATTTTAAAAGAGAATGTGCAATTCTAAATAGATGCGAACTCATAAAATATGCTGAATTTTGTTTCACACTATACTTTTTACTCTAATTTTACGTTACAATAATTTATGAAGAAGTTTTTTATATTAGCCTTGTTACCTCTTTTTTTATGGGGTTGCAGAATTGAACATAGTACAATACCCGAAACTTACGTTGATTTTGTAGTTTATCCTAACAGTATGGAATATGCTGATTTAAACTATTATGGAGGCTACGTTTACGTTACGGGAGGTGTAAATGGAATTGTGATATATAGAATTAATGAATATACTTTTGTTGCTTACGATCGTGCTTGTTCATTAGATTGGCAAGAGCAAGGTGCGTGGTTATGGATGGACGAATCAGGGTTGTTATTAGAGTGCACGGGGTGTCATTCAAAATTTAATATTATCAATGGTGGAGTTGTTAGCGGAGATGCTCATTATCCACTAAAACAATACAAAACTCATTATAATGGTGAGAGATTACGAATTTATAACTGAGGAATCATTTCGTAAACAAGGTTAACCATTACGGGTTCAGCAGCCTGAGCAGCTTTAAGCACTTCATCATGAGATGCTTTTTCAACTACGCCTACAACACCTAAGTCTGTAATTACGGACAAGGCAAAAACTTCCATTCCACGATGACGTGCAGCAATTGTTTCGGGTACTGTTGACATTCCTACGGCATCTCCTCCTATGATATGAAACATCTTGTATTCAGCAGGAGTTTCAAAACAAGGCCCCGTAACACCCACATAAACGCCTTTTTGCAAGTGAATATTCAATCTCTTTGCTGTATCAAAAGCAATTTTTATCATTCTTTTAGAATATGCCTCGCTCATATCGGGAAAACGAGGGCCTAAATTATCATCATTTGGGCCTAAAAGTGGGTTGTTGCCAAAAAGATTGATATGGTCTCTAATTACCATAATATCACCAATTTGGAAAGTTGGGTTCATTCCACCAGCAGCATTAGAAAGAATCAATTTTTCAATTCCTAATTCTCTCATCACCTGAATAGGGAAAGTAACCTCTTTCATAGTGTAGCCTTCGTAATAGTGAAATCTTCCACTGAGGACTACAATATCTATACCATTTAATTTTCCAAAAATCCATGTTCCCTTATGACCTTTTACTGTAGATTGAGGAAAGTTTGGAATTTCTGAGTAGGAAATCTCTTTTAGAATTTCTAATCGATTTACTAATCCTCCTAAACCTGAACCTAAAATAATGGCGATAGAAGGTTGATTAGGCATAAACTTGTGTAGGAACGCAGCGCTTTCTTTAACTCTTTCTAACATAACTCTTTATTATGGAATAAAATTGATCTTCATTAAATAGAAATCGTACCTCGATAGGAGCTACAAAAACAGGAAGCAAAGATATAATATTTTTTGAAGCACACTCTAAACGAGGAATATCTTTTTCTGTAGTAATAACAATTTTGTTAGGGTTATTAGTTTGATAAAATTGAGAAATAATTTTATCAATATCAGATTCTGAAAAAATATGATGGTCTTGAAAAGTAATTGTTTGAATATTAGTGAATTGTGTTTTTAAGTATTGAAGTAAGGGTGTGTGATTGGCGATAGCAGTAACTAGTAAAACTTCAGTTTTAGAGGATAATTTTATCGATTGATTAGGTGAAAAGGGAAGAAGCTTCTTGTACGCAATTTTAGTGAAGAATAGATATTGGCAATTATTTATTTGTAATCTTTGTTTGATTGAAGAAATTTCGTTATCAGTAAGATTATCAGGAGATTTTGTAACGATAATGATGTCAGCGTGTTTTGCTGCAGATGGAAATTCTCGTAGCCTTCCTGCGGGGAAGGGACAATCGTCAACATATAGGTGATTAAATGGGGTAAGAAGAATTTTGCAGTTATAGTTGACTGCTAAATGTTGGTAAGCGTCATCTAATACAATAAGATCGAGGTTGGGATAATTTTTCTGAAGAAGTTCCATACCTTCTGCTCTTTTTTCGGCGACAGCAAGGGGAATATTGGGAAATTTTCTAAGGTATTGTGTCGGTTCATCGCCTAAATTTTGCGCATTTTTTTCTTTTTCAGTAAGTTGACAAGTACAGAGGGCACCACGAGTATTTCTTTTATAGCCTCTACTAAGAATAGCGAGGTTAAAATCTTGAAGTTTATTTATAATATATTCTGTATGAGGAGTTTTTCCTGTTCCTCCAACTGCTAAATTCCCGATACAGATGGTAGGCGTAGAGAAAGTTTTTGAAGGGAAAATGCCCTTTTTATAGCATTTTCTTCTTAACCAAAGAATAGTTCCGTAGATTAGGGAAAAAGGGTAAAGAAGAAACCTTATCATTGTGGTGTTGTTTGCTCGTCACTTTTTTGTTCGGTTATTTTTTGCTCTTTGACAGCAGCTTTTTCCAAACTCCATTTTTCGTATGATTCGATAATTTTTGTCACCAATGAGTGTCTTACCACGTCGGATTGATCCATATACACAAAATCGATACCTTTAATATCTTTTAAGATTTTAGAAGCATGAATCAAACCTGAGTGTTGGTGACGTGGAAGGTCAACTTGTGTTAAGTCTCCGGTAATAAAGAATTTAGCATTTTTCCCCATACGAGTCAAGAACATTTTCATTTGACTTTCGGTAGCATTTTGTGCTTCATCTAAAATGACGTATGCGTTATCGAGCGTTCTACCGCGCATAAAGGCGAGAGGTGCAATTTCAATGGTTTTATCTTCAATATAGCTTAGTAATTTTGCCATAGGCATCATATCCCACAGCGCATCGTATAGCGGTTGCAAATAAGGATCTAATTTATCGCGTAAGTCACCAGGTAGGAATCCCAAATTTTCTCCTGCTTCAACGGCAGGTCTCGTGAGTATGATTCGGCGTACTTGTTTGTTTTTAAGAGCTCTAACCGCTAATGCAACAGCAGTATATGTTTTTCCTGTTCCAGCAGGACCAATTGCAAAAACCATATCATTAACAGCAGCACTTTTTACCATTTTCTTTTGGTTTGGCGTTATGGCTTTGATAGGACGCCCCTCCTTACCATGTACAATTACTTCCATATCCATTCCACCTTTTTCTAATCGATAGAAGGAATCATCTTCTGCTGCCGTGATGTTCAGAATGTCGTCTTCCGAAAGTTTTCCAAAGCGTTCATAATGAGTGATTAATAATTGAAAACGTTCAGCAAATAGTTCTACAGAAAAATCCTCACCAATCACTTTTACTTCGTTTCCTCGTGCAACAATTTTTAAAGTAGGGTATATATGGCGAAGGAGATCTACGTTACAATTGTTTTTTCCATAAATACCTACAAGGTCTGTATTTTCAATAGTGATAATTTTTTCCATAAATAACTAGTTGATAGATATATAAGAGGTTGGATTAAGTGGATGTCCATTATACCAAATTTCAAAATGAAGATGGGATTTTCTATTATTTTTATCAGCATTTCCCATTAAGGCAATATGTTCGTTGGCTTTCACTGTGTTACCTGTTTTCTTGAGAATTTTTCCGTTATTCTTGTAAACAGAGATTATATCACCAGTATGTTGTAAAATGATTACGTTACCCTCGTCAGGTGTTAATCCTGCAAATAGTACAACTCCGTCAGCAATAGCAGAGATAGGAGTTTCTTTTTTATTTTCTATATCAATACCATAGTGCTTTTCTGAGATATTGAATGGGGTGCTAATCAAACCGACAGTAGGAGGTGTGAATGTAAAAGAATAAAATGTGGCTCGTTGTGTAAGAGGAATGGTGTATTTGCTGTTTTGGTCGTTGATTTGTTGGATAATTGATTCCTCTTGATTCCATAAAAATTCCCGACCCGAAAGAAATTCTTCATCAGAATATTTGGTTAAAGTAGAGTCGGTTTCATTTTTTTGATTTTCACCTTCAGTGCTCACAATTTCGTTGACAATATTTTGAAAATTCTGCATGTAATTGGTATTCTGAGCGCTCATCATCTCTAAAGAATCTAGTTTAATGGCCAATTCACGATATTTATGATATTCGTCCGAACTTGTGTATCCAGGAACATATACGCGTAAAGGAGTAAATGCAATTAAAAAAGCAGTAAAAGTAATGAGCACAAAAGCAGAAACTGTAACTCCTACAAAAATATTTCGAGGGCTTAACCTAAATACAAATTTATCTTCGTGTGTGTTCTCGTTTTTAATAACCAACTTATATTTGGTTTTCCAATTGTTGCGGACACCTTTCCAAAGTTTTTTTATGAATTGTAAATTGATTTTTATCATAGATAGCTTTGGTTTTTAAGATAATGCTTGGTTAATATCTTTAGAAGATTCTAAAATTTGGTTATACTCTTCAGGAGTGATGTCAGAGAAGAAAAAGTGTACAGGATTAACAGGCGTTCCATTCTTTCTTACTTCATAATGGAGGTGAGTTCCCATAGAGAGTCCTGTATTTCCAACGTAACCAATTAGTTGTCCTCTTTTTACACGTTGTCCAGATTTTACAATTTTTTTTGAGAGGTGGGCATAAACGGTTGAGTATGAGTAGCCGTGTCGGATTATAACAGTAATTCCGTAGCCAGAACCTCCTTGTTCATTAGAAATCGTTCCATCTGCCGTAGCGTAAACAGGCGTACCTTTAGGTGCAGAAATGTCGATGCCAGTATGAGGGCGAAGTGTTTTCAAAATTGGGTGATATCGTCTGCCAAATCCAGAGGTAATATGATACATATTTTTGATAGGACGAATTGCGGGAATTGCAGAGAGCATTTCTGCTTTATGAACGGCCATCTCTTTCACGGAATCTAAAGAGCGCATTTCGGTTGCCATTCGTAAGATAAGTTTATCACTTCTTAAATCTAAATTCTCAAGAAATTTCTTGGATTCAGAAGCGGTAATATTATCATATTTTGAGTTGTATGTAAAAGAGGGATTTCTAGCTTCGTATGGAATAGGTTCCGCTTCAAAAATAGTACGATAAACGTTGTCGTCACGGTTTTGAATGTCAGTAAGAATAATATCCATTTTGTTCAACTTATGGTCAAGTTGAGAAATCTGTTTTTTGAGTTCGTTATTTTCTTTCTGAAGCATCTTCTCTTTGGGCGAGTCAATAGCATAGAAAAATATCCATACAAATGCTAAGGCGAAAGAGAGGGCTGTAAGAAGAAGCCATAGTAAACGTTTTATAATTTCCTTAACACTAAGCTTTGCTTTCTCGAAAGAAAGTGTCTCAGAATTAAATATATAAAACGTTCTTTTCATAATTTCTATTAGTGGCAGGAGATGCAAATCTCTTCATTGAGACTATAGCCGCTTTCTCCATTGTTTTTTAAAATGACAATGAGTTGAATTGCATATTTTTGTGCAATATAACGCAGGGTTTCACCATATTTTATAGTGTGAAAATCTACGTTACATTTTCTATTTTTCATTTCAAGGTAAACCACTTCGCCTGCTTGTATTTCCGTTTCAGAATCATAAACATCGTTGTATTCTCTGAGGCGATTTTCTGTAAATTGGAGCTCTTTTGCTAAATTAGAAAAAGTGTCTCCTGCTTTGGCGATAATAAATTTAACGCCTTCTCTTTCATACACATTTCTGTCGGAAAGTGGATAACGGACCAGTTTCTGTTCAGCCTCATTAACAGAGAAGAATAATATCTCGTTTTTTTGTGCAGGAGTCTCTTCTGTTTTTTCAGGAGCGGGAGCAACGGATAATTCTTCTGCTTGTTTGGATTTTTCTTTCTGAACGATTTGTGAATATGCGAAAATTGGTTTCTCTAAAAGATTCTCTTCTGAATCTTCTTCAGTAAAATATGTTTCTACCGTATCTACTTCTTGTTCAAGAATAACAGTTTCTTGAATTTCTGTTGTGTTATTTTCAGCAGGAGAGGTTGCGGGTTCGGTTACAGCAGAATTTTGTGGTTCTACTTCAGCAGGAGTTTGTTCAGGATGGTCGTATTGAGTTAAGTTATATGTTTCGATAATGTTGATAAGATTTTGAGCATAGTTTTTAGTGATGGAGTAGCCTAATTTATGAAGTTCTGTTGCCCAAGCTTTATAGTCGTATATATCTAAAGAAAATAGAGATTTGTAATGAGCTTTAGTAGAAAGATAAACGCCGTGGTCGATATAGGAATCACGTACTGTTGCATATTTGCGAAAGCAAAGGTTTTGCATGTTATTATCTTGGTGGTAGCGATTGTCAACGTCAGTTTTTGCGCAAGTAATACTGAAGTGGTTATTCGCAAATTTTGCTAAGTGATTGGTTGCTAATTTTGTATGAAAAATACCTTGTGCAAGGGTAATACTTGCAGGTACTTTGTGAAGTTGCATACTTTCTATGGCGTACGCTTTGTTTTCATCAACATATTTTTTTATTGCAACTGGATCGTAATTTTGTGCATTTAATGAAAAAATGATACAAAAAATATTCACTAAAAAGAAAAATGTGGATTTCATAGGAACTATTTTGTAGATAACTTGATAATGTCGTTAGGTTTGATTATTGAGGTTTCTGTTAGATGATTCATACTCAATAAAGAAGATAGACGAATGCCATATTTCTGAGAAATAAATCGTAGGGTTTCACCTTTTTGAACGATATGTTCTTTTATTGGATTTACATACTCTTTTTTTTCAATGTAGATGGCTTCTCCTTCTTGCAATTTTCTCTGTTTTCCTAATGCGTCGTTATATTGAATTAACTTTTTCTCTTTTAATTGTACGTCTTGGGCAATTTTTGCATAGGAGTCGTCTTTGGTAGCTATTACAAAAAGTGTACGATTGTTTTCGTAAACAGTGCGGTAAGTAAAAGGATATTCCACAGGTTTATATTTACTAATATCTGGAACAAAAACAGCGTACGAGGTTATGTTATTGTTATTAGGAGTGACTTTTTGATTTTCATTAGGTTTTTTATCGACAACTTCGGGTTGTGTTTGTGGTTTTGTAAAATATCCACTTTCCAAACGTTGTTGATAAACAGTGTCCCATTGCGCAATATTAAAGCGTTGAATTAGACTGATAAGTCGTTCTGGATATTTTGGGTTTGTAGCATATCCTGCAGCTTTTAATCCTTTTGCCCATGAACGATAGTCCATGATATCTAAAGTAAATAGATCGCTGTATCGTTTCCGAGAGGTTAGAAATAGCGAGTGATCGTTGTATGAGTCTTCTACGGTTTCATAAACGCGAAAACATTCTCCTAATGCATCATCATCAACGTGAATGGTATCGCCAACCCATTCGTTATGGCATTTAATGCCGAAGTGGTTTTTGGCAACAGTTGCTAATCGGCTAGTTCCGCATGCACTTTCGAAAATTCCTTGTGCAAGTGTGATACTTGCAGGAATTTTATATTCATACATCTTTCTGATAGCCAATTCTTTATATTGATCTATATATGCATAAATATCCTTTTCTGTATATTGTGCAAAAAGATTAGTAATGATAAATAATGGAAGAATTGCAATTATTTTTCTCATATCTCTATTTCTCCAAAATTTCATAGATTAAACCTGCATAGAAATCGCTAAGCTCTATGTTATTCATTTTTACTTGTTTAGGGATTAAACTCATAGCGGTTTGTCCTGGAATGGTATTGATTTCTAAAAGGAAAGGTTCCTCTTTTTCTGTAACAATGAAATCGAAACGGATTACGCCTTTGCAACCAAGTCCTTGGTATAGCTTTTCAGAATAGTGTTTGATTGTTTCTTCAATATTTTTATTGATTTGTGCAGGAGTAACTTTTTCTAAAAATCCTTCCGTGTATTTCGCTTCAAAATCGTAAAACTCTTTTTTGCTAAGAATTTCTGTAATTGCTAATGCTTTCGGCTTTCCATTAATGGTGGCAACACCGCAGGTGAGTTCTCGTCCTGGAACAAATTTTTCTACCATAATCTGGTTATCCACTTGGAACGCCATATCAATGGCCTCTTGTAGCTCTTTTGTATTATGAGCTTTGGTAACTCCAATGCTCGAGCCTGAATTGCAGGGTTTTACAAAGCAAGGTAAACCGCAAACGTTAACAATTTGCTGTAGATTTATTGGGTCATTAGCATAGAAATGTAGTGCTTTAGAAATTGGAACACCCAATTTTTCCGCTACAACATTACAGAAAAATTTATTGAAGGTTAGTGCTGAACAAAAGCAGTCACAGCCCGTATATGGAATTTCCATCATCTCGAAATATCCTTGTAGCAAACCATTTTCTCCAGGAGTTCCGTGGATGGCAATAAAAACAGCGTCAAAAAAAAGTTTTCCATTAGGAAGAGGTAATGAAAAATCATTTTTATCAATTAAAAATTTTTCGTTTCTCTCATTCAGATAGAACCATTCTTTTCCTTTAACATAAATAAAATAGGTGTCAAAAATGTTTTTATCCAATAAGTTATAGATGTTTTGTGCGGTTTGGATGGAGATTTCGTATTCTCCAGAGTTACCACCAGCAAAAAGAGCAATTTTTTTCATAAAAAGAAGTTTTAACGAGCAAAAATACATCAAAAAGTTATCATACAATATTAATATATGTCATTTTTCAAACATTATAATGTTAATATTGAATGATATAATAAAACGAAAAAATAGAAATTTATATTATCCTTTGCATGATAAAATCGATTTTTTGCTCTTCACTCCAAGCTACATCTAACCAATTGATTTCAAATCCCTCTCGCTCCATTTTTCGGAACCATGTCATCTGTCGTTTTGAAAATTGATGAATAGCAATATTCAGTTTTTCAAACATAAAATCATACGAAATTTCATTTTGAATATATAATGTAATGAATTTATACTCAAGCCCGTATCTAATAAGTTGTTGAGGGTCAACGCCAGAATCGATTAGAGATTTAACCTCTTCAATCATGCCATTTTCTAATCGTTCTTTTAATCGTAATGTGATTCGGTTTCTAATCAAGTCTCGATCTCCTTTTATACCGAAAAGGAGAGATGGATGTGCCGTAGAAATTTCTTGTAATTCAGGGTGTTCTGCATAATACTTTTCTAAAATAATGGCGTGAACCAATCGATTGTGCTCGCAGGTGTCGGTGTGATTGTGGAGTGGTCGATATGAGGCAAGCATCTGGATAAGTTTCTCTTCAGGAGTATTGTCAAGTTCCGCTTTAAGTTGCGGATTTTCAGGTACAGGAAATAGTTTATACCCTTTGACAATCGCTTCGATATACATTCCGCTGCCACCGCACATAATGATAGGTTTTCCCTTTTTTCGAATTTCATCTATAGCAGCGTGTGCAGCTTGCTGAAACTTAAATAGGTTGTACTCTTTTCCAGGGTCTTCAATATCAATGAGATGGTATGGAATCTGTGTACCATTGTACGTGTAATCTTCAAGGTCTTTGCCTGTTCCAATATCCATACGACGATATACTTGCCGCGAATCAGCACTTAATATTTCACCACCTAACTCGTATGCTAATCGCGTGGCAATACGAGTTTTTCCTGTAGCAGTAGGACCTAGTATTGTAATCAGTTTTTGTTTCCTATTCATGTTAATGTGCTTCGTACCAACTATTTCCAAAATTCATACTTACTTCAAGATTTACCTCTAAATGCATAGCATTTTCCATCAAGTTTTTTACAATGTCTTGTACTTCGCTCATTTCATCTTTATAAACTTCAAATACCAATTCATCATGAACTTGTAGAATCATCTTGCTTTTGAGATTTCGTTTCTTAAATTCACGATGGATATTAATCATTGCAATTTTAATGAGGTCAGCAGCTGTTCCTTGTATCGGAGCATTAATGGCGTTTCGTTCTGCCGCTTTACGAAGTAAACCATTCGATGAGTCAATGTCTCTAATATAGCGTCGTCTGCCCAAAAGGGTTTCAACATATCCATTGGCGCGGGCGTCTTCCATCAATTGATTCATAAATTGGCGAATTTTAGGAAAACTTTGGTTATAGTTTTCAATCAAGGCGCGCGCTTCTGCTTGTGAAATGTGTAGCCGGTCAGCTAACCCGAATGCAGAAATTCCATATAAAATACCGAAATTCACGGTTTTTGCGTGTCGTCGTTGTTCAGAAGTTACTTCTGCAGCAGGCACTTTATATACCAATGCGGCTGTTGCTGTGTGAATATCTTCGTGTCCACGAAATGCGGAAATCATATTTTCGTCTTTAGAGATCGATGCCGCAATGCGTAACTCTACTTGTGAATAATCAGCAGCCATAATAAGGGCGTCCGATGTTGAGGCTACAAATGCTTTGCGTACCTCTCGTCCCTGCTCGGTCCGAATCGGAATGTTTTGCAAGTTGGGATTTGTGGAACTTAGTCGCCCAGTTGAAGTTACAGTTTGCTGAAAGGTTGTGTGAATTCTGCCCGTTTGAGCATTGATAAGTAATGGTAAAGCATCAATATAGGTGGATTTTAATTTGGATAAGGTGCGCCATTCCAAAATTAATGAAATAATAGGGTGCTTGTTGATAAGTTTGACCAAAATTTCTTCCCCAGTTTGATATTGTTTGCTTTTTGTAAGTTTTGCATTTTCAATAATTTGCATTTTCCCAAATAGAATTTCCCCTAATTGTTTGGGAGAGCCTACATTAAATTTTTCTCCTGCAAGTTCATATATTTGTTCTTCTAGGTTCCGTATGTAGTTTTCGATGCGTTGAGAATTTTTTGTCAACTCCTCTGGATCAACTCTTACGCCTGTCAGCTCCATTTCTGCTAAAACTTCTGATAACGGCATCTCTAAATCACGGAAAAGAGCATCTATTTTTACTTTCTGCATCTCCTTTTCAAAAATAGGGTAGAGTTCTCTGAAGATTTCAATCTTTTCGCAGGTAATCTGTGTAGAGTGTTCAATGGTTGCCTCTTTGCTATTAGGTAGAAGTTCATATTGTAAGTATCCTTCGGAAAGGTTTTCTAAGTTGTGCGCATTTTCTGGTTGAATAAGATAGTGCGCAATTTGTAAGTCAAAAAATGAGGCTAATGAATTTATTTTTAGTATTTTAAGGTATTTATGCGTTTGCTTTACTTGGTAGGTCACCAACGTGCGCTCTTTGCCAAAAATAGCAGGTAAAATTTCACGAAAATATTCATGTTCTTTTTCTAAAAGATGATAATAGATTGCTGAAGACTCTGTTGCGAAAGCAAAACCACCAATTTTCTGGTTCAAGATAATCCATTCAAAGAAAAGCGTTTGAGTGTTTGCTATAGGAGAAAGTTCTGCTAAAGAGTTGATTTTTACTAAGTTGTGTTTGATATCCTGAAAACGACGAAATGCTGTTGTAGTTTCGGGTTGGGGAAGATTGACTTGCGGTGTAAAAAGGTCTGGTGCGCTACTTGCTTGTGGCGCTATGTCGTTAAATATACGTTGAGATAATGCTTTGAACTCAAGTTCACTAAAAATCAACTTTAATTTTTCAATGTTGAATTTTCCTATTTTCATATCATCGAAATTGACTTCGATAGGAACATCTAACATTATAGTAGCTAGATTCTTAGATAACATTGCAATATCTTGATTGTCAATCAAAGTTTGACGTAATTTGGCATTATCAACTTCGTCAATATGTGCATATATGTTTTCTATGGAATGAAATTGACCAATTAATTTTTTGGCTTTTACTTCGCCAATAGTTGGTACGCCAGGAATATTGTCGGAAGCATCACCCCAAAGCCCAAGTATGTCAATCAGTTCTTCTGGTTGCGCAATATTATACTTTTCGCAAATTTCTTTTACGCCTACAACCTCTGCTTTTTGACCAAATTTTCCAGGTTTATACATAAAAATATTCTCCGAAACCAATTGGCCATAATCTTTGTCAGAAGTCATCATATAAACCTCAAATCCTTCAATTTCAGCACGTTTAGATAGAGTTCCAATGATGTCGTCTGCTTCATATCCTTCCATACTAATAATCGGAATATTAAATCCTTCCAATATTCTTTTGATGTAGGGTATGGAGGTGATAATTTCGTCGGGAGTGGCTTCTCGATTGGCTTTGTAATCCTGAAATTCTGCGTGACGTAAGGTAGGTCCTCCCGTATCAAATGATACCGCAAGGTGAGTGGGCTTCTCATTTTTGATAATTTCGTACAAAGTGTTGGTAAATCCAAGTATAGCAGATGTATTAATCCCCTTTGATGTGAATCTTGGAGAACGTTGCATTGCATAATAGGCTCTGTAAATGAGAGCCATCGCATCTAAAAGAAAGAGTTTTTTTTCCATAATTGTCAATTTAATCAAAGCGAATAGCATTGATTGGGGTGATTTTTTGAGAAATATATAGTGCAGGAATAGATAGTGTGCCTAAACAAAGGAGTAATATTCCAAGGTTTATCAATAAAATGTTGCCAATAGGAAAAGCAATTGGAACGTAGGAGAGATAGTACGTGGCAGCATCTAGTTTTATAAAGTGAAAGTGGTATTGTAATAAGCATAAAGATAAAGCGATAGCATTTCCGTAAAGAACTCCTTTCCCAATTAGTTTTAGGGCAATCATTAGAAAAAGGTGGAAGATTTGTTTTGTTCCCATTCCTAAAGTTTTCAAAATTCCAATGGTTTTAGTTTCTTCTAATACGATGATAAAAAAGGTGGAAGTTATAGTGATTAAACAAACCACAATGATAATCACCATTAGTACAATTACATTGGTATCGAAAAGCGCAATCCATTGGAAGATGTTGGGATATAATTGTTTAATAGTTTCTGCCTTTAAGTTATATCCAATATTTTGATGGACCCTTATTCCCATCTCATCAATATTCTGATAATCAGAGATTCTAATTTCCATACCTCCCACTTGCGATGGTTCCCAACCATTAATCTCTTGTAGCATTTTAAGGTCCACAAGAGCTACGTGATTGTCGTAATCTGGTAGCCCCGTTTCGTAAATGGCACAAACGGTTAATTTTCTTTGCCGTGGTGGGTCTTGCACAAAATACGTGATAAGGTTATCTCCCAATTTGAGATTAAGTTTGTTGGCTAAACGTGTAGAGATAATAATCTGCCTGCTGGTAGAATCTTCCGAAAAGGTGAGGGGTTCTCCTTCTATAAGGTAGTTGCTGAAGTTGTTCCAAGCAAAATGGTTATCGATTCCTTTCAGAATGGTTCCCTCTACGGTTTGGTTCGATTTGACAATAGCTACTTTTGTAGTGAAGTAGTTAATATTCTCTATATTAAAGTCTTCTAATAGTGAACAGCGTAGATTTTCATCTTTGTTGATAGGAATAGGGTCGAGAGAGGTGTTCCGGTCGTAGTTGGAGATTCTAATATGAGAATCTACGCCAATAACTTTATTACGAATTGCTTGCTTGTATCCAGATGTTATGGCAACAGCAATTATCATTATAACAATTCCCAACATTACACCTAAAATTGTTAGACGTACAATAGGTTGGGAAAAGTTCCCTTTTTTCTTATTAAGCAGTAGTAAAGTTTTAAAATGTCCCAAATTGATAGAGAACTATTTCTTTAAGAAGGAACTAAATTTATCAAAGTTCTTCAGTGCAATACTTGTACCACGAGCAACAGCTTTCAATGGGTCTTCAGTAACGTGAACCTGAAGTTGTGTCTTTTTTGAGATACGTTTATCCAAACCTCTTAGCAGAGAACCGCCACCTGCCATATAGATACCGGTTTTGTAGATATCTGAAGAGAGTTCGGGAGGTGTGTTTTCTAATGTGTTGATTACTGCAGCCTCAATCTTTGCAATAGAACGATCAAGAGCTTGTGCAATTTCAGTATATGAAACTTTTACGGCACGTGGAATTCCATCGAGAAGATTTCTGCCATAAACTTCGTAATCTTCAGGTGGATTTTCAAGACTATCCACAGCAGCACCTACATTGATTTTTACCTGCTCTGCCGTAGCTTCACCAATAGCCAAATTATGATGCTTTCTCATATATTCTATAATATCATCATTGAATTCGTCACCAGCAACTTTAATAGATTTACTAGTGACAATACCACCTAATGCTAATACAGCGATTTCGCTAGTTCCACCACCGATATCAATAATCATATTTCCACTGGCATCCAAAACGTCAATACCAATTCCAATAGCGGCAGCCATTGGCTCATGAATCATTCTAACCTCTTTTGCGCCGGCTTGTTCTGCAGAGTCTCTAACAGCACGCTCCTCAACATTGGTAATTCCAGATGGAATACATATTACCATTCTCATGGCTGGAGGAAAAAGATAATTTTTTGTGCCTGTCATCTTAATAAATTCTCGCAACATCAACTCAGTCGCTTGATAGTCTGCAATAACTCCATCTTTCAACGGACGAACAGTGAGAATATTCTCGTGTGTTCTTCCGTGCATCATTAAAGCCTTTTTACCAACAGCCATCACAGCTCCCGAATTCCTTTCTAAAGCTATAATGGATGGCTCGTCAACCACAATTTTATCATTATGCAAAATAACAGTGTTTGCTGTCCCTAAGTCAATTGCAACTTCTTTCGAAAAGATTGAAAATAAACCCATCTTTAACCTCCTTTTTTTAAGCCTGCAAATATATAATTTTTTTCGTTTTAATTTGATTCTAAAATCAAAAAAATATGAGAAAATGAATTTTATTTGTGATTTTGTAAAATGTAGATTTAAGTTTCTTGATATTAATGTTTTGTCCCTTCTGTTAGTCAGTGAAATATTTTCTCTGTTAAAATCTTGATAGGTGGAGATAAAACTGCAATCTTGTGTCCTAGGGAAGTTTCATAAGCGAAAGTAAACCTTTGTCATTCGTTTTTGTTGTCAATATATAATAAACTTTGTAAAATTAACGTTTTTTAATTTGCAAACCAATGTTTTTAAGTGTTTATGTAAAGAAAGAATTGTATTTTTGCACCCTTAAAAATGAAAGGCTTTAGTGTAAAAGAAATTTAGATTAAAATAATAACAACAAACAAAAAAATTATGAGAAACTTGAAAAATTTATTGATTTTTGCTCTCGTTGGGCTGATTTTTGCAGGTTGTGGATTCGGAAAGATGATTCCTCGTTATCCTGATATTACTATGCAATTAGAAAACCCAGATTTGGAAAACAAAGGCGGAAAAGTGGAATATACAGTGAAAGGAACCGTTCCACCTAAATATTTGAAAAAGAAGGCAAGTATGTTAATTGAGGTGCCTGTTGTAGCTCAAGATAATATGCAAAATCCTGTTTCTTTTAATACCATTAAATTAGTAGGTGAAAAATCTAAAGAACAAGGAACAAGAATCTCTTGGAAAAATGGAGGAAAATTCTCAACTTCTGGTTCATTTGATTTTAACCCCAATTACGAAGATCAAAATATTTATGCAAAGTCAACCGCTACTTTAGGTAAGAAAACTCACGAATTTCCTGCAGTTTTGTTAGGTGTTGGTATTGCAAATACAAGTTCTCGCGTGGGTATTAACCCAACTTTGAGCGATGCTGCTGACAAAAATAAAATTGGTGAAAGCAACGGAACTTTACTACTTTTTGCTCCTCATGATTATAAAGATGAGTCTATTTCTCAAGTAGCAGATATCTATTTCGAAGTAAATACTTCTACTTTGAATTGGGGATTGAAATTGAATAGAGATAAAGCAGCAAAACAAGTAATTACTGATTTTAATAACTTCTTGATGCAAGTACTCGAAGAGGGACGTGGAGTGAAAAAAGTGGCTATTTCTGGTTGGGCTTCTCCAGAAGGTGAAGAGTCTTTGAACCAAGGTCTTTCTGAAAAGAGATATGAACAAGGTAAAAAATGGTTTGAGCAACAACTAACTACTACAGTTAAAAATTATGCAAGAAAACACAAAATGAAAGTGAAAGATGTTGTAGTTCCTGAAATCGTTTTCGATAATCAAGCTAAAGGAGAAGATTGGCAAGGTTTTGAAACAGCAGTTGAAAACTCAACAATCGCTGAAAAGAATAAAATTTTAAACGTTGTTCGTTCTCAACCTAATGATAATTTGAGAGAACAAAGAATTAGAGAGATGACCGATATCTATCAAGAAATTGCTGATATTATTCTTCCTCCATTGAGAAGAGTTGAAATAGACCTTGTATGTAACAAACATTTATATACAGATGCTCAATTAAAAGAGTTGGTAAAAGGTGATTCTGTAAAGCTTTCTCTTAATGAAAGATTATATGCTGCTTCTCTATATTCAGATTTAACTGACAAAGAAGTTATATACACTGCAATTGTAAATGATGCAGAGTTGCAAAATGATTGGAGAGCTTATAACAATTTGGCAATCTTAGCACTTAACAAATATATCGCTGCTGGTGATGCTGCACAATTATCTGTTGCTGCTAACAATCTCGAAAAAGCACAAGCTATTTCTCCTAATAATGGTATTATTTTCAATAATTTGGCAATCCTCAATTTCTTGAATAACAATATCACAGAAGCACGTGCTAATTTTGAAAAATCTATAACCGCTTCTTCATATCCTGTAAATCAAGATTATAATATGGGAATGTTCAAAATTTTAGATGGAGATTATGTTGGTGCTGATGCTTTGATGAAAAATAGAAGTTGCGAGTATTCAGTAGCTCTTCTTCAATTACTAAATAAAGATTATGCTGCTGCAAAAAATACTTTAGCTTGTACACCAAAGGATGCAAAAGCTTACTATTTGATGGCAATTCTTGCTGCAAGAACACAGAACGAAGCTGAAGTTTATACGTATCTCGAAAAAGCAGTTTCTTTAGATGCTTCTTATAAAGCTGCAGCTAAAAAAGATGCTGAATTCAAAAAATATAAAAAATCTGAACAATTTAAAAATATCGTGAAATAATGAGCGCTGATCTTTTAAAGAAGCTCAGCCGCCATCAAGAGTGGGATGAAGCTCCCGTTTTCTGCTTCACCACCGATATTGATTGGGCATCAGAAGCTGTCATTTCTCAATTCTTGAAATCCTTACCGATACAAGAGCTGAAAATGACAGCTTTTGTTACTCATTTTTCCCCTATTATCGAAGAATTATATGCCACAAAAGTTTGGGATAGAGGTATTCACCCTTTTTTCTTAAAAGGATCTTCACATGGAGATAATTTTAAAGAGATAATCGAAAATTGTATAGCATTTGCCCCAGAAGCTGAGTCCGTACGTTCGCATCGCCTTTATAATGTTTCTGATACTGCCCATCTACTATTTAACGAATTTGGTTTTCGATATTGTTCTAATACTATTATGACATTGTCAAGCCATATTCGACCCTATCTGCACGAATCTAAAATGATTGATATCCCTATATTTTGGGAAGAGGGAACGGCTCTCTATAATCAGTTGGGACTTTCTATAGAACCTTATTTAGGTTATTTTACTTCTCCAGGATTGAAAGTGATTAGTTTTCATCCCATAAATGTTGTTTTTAATACACCAGAAATTGCATGGATGCGTAAAATAAAAGATTCTATGAGCAGAGAGGAGTATAACCAAATCTCTTCTGAATCTATTCTAAAAAATAGAAATAATGCTATAGGAATCTACCATACAATTATGGAAATTGTAAATCTTGTAAAACAGAAAAATTATAAAATATTGTCTCTAAAGGAGATTTATAACAATATAGTAAATTAATTATGAGAGTTTTAGAGAGTGATAGAATAGTGCTAAAACCAATTGAAGAAGAGGATTTGCCACTCCTATTAGAATTGCGTTGGGACGAAACACTGACTGATTATCTGATTCATAACCCTATTTCAATGGTACATCAAAAAAAATGGTTCGAAAAGGTGTATAAAAATGGAGATTTGGCGCTTTCTATATTCTATAAAGAGAATGAGCAATTGAGACATATTGGACTGATAGGTCTTTATGATTTCAATCAAAGACATCGTCGTGCAACTTGGAAATCGTTACGGATTATTCCTGAATATCAAGGAAAAGGTATTGCTATGGAAGCATCGTTGATGTTATTGGACTATGGTTTTAATACCTTAAATCTACATAAGATAACATCAGATTCTTTTGAAGAAAATAGTTCAATTCTCAAACTTTTGGAAAAATTGGGCTTTAAGAGAGAAGGAGTACTTATAGAACACTATTTTCATCAGGGAAAATATAAGAATGCAGTGATTCATAGTGTTCTGAGAGAGGAATTTAATGAGAAATTTAAATGCAATAAGTAAAAAAGATATTCGTTATTTAACCTTTGGAAGAATTTGTTGTCATACAATTATGAATTCAAAATAAAAGGAGGTTCATTATGAAAAAGTTAATGTTATTATTCGCAGTTGTATTATTTTCCTCTTGTCAAATAGGTACTTTTGTTTATTATGATGACATTTATACCTCAACAAGGGATGAACAATACAGAAGACCAATACCAGAAGAAAATACTAATACATACACGGAAGCACAAAATTATAATTCGTATCCAAATGATACGCAAAATAATTACAATGATAATAGTTCAGAATATTATTACGAAGGTAATTCTGGTTATAATGATGAGGGATATTCCGAAAGTTACTATGATGAAAATGGTAATACGTATGTAACCAACAATTATTACTATGATTCTGATGATTACTACGACTATTACTATACAAGTCGTATCCGTCGTTTCCATACCAATGTTTATGATGGTTGGTCGTATTATGACCCCTATTTCACAAATATGTATTGGTATGATTATAGTCCAGCAAGTTGGGGTTGCAGTATCTATTTAGGTTACAATTGGTGGTGGCCAACCTATTACTATCGTCCTTATTACTACGATTGGGGCTATTATAACTATGGTTTCTGCTACGGATGGGGCTGGGATTGCCACCGTCCATATCACCATCATCACCACCACCACTATTACTCAGGCTATAACCATGGTTATTATCACGGTTTTAATGATGGATATTATGCAGGCTTTAATGCGGGTTATTATCATAATAATTTCGATAGTAATCACTCCTTCTATTATGGCCATCGTAATAATGTTATTGCATCGAATAGTGTTCGCAGACCATTAATCACTGAAGATAAAGAGAATGACGGAAGAGAGAATGGTGCATCTTCTTCTCGTTCTGTTCTTCCTACAACCTTCAATGAAAATTATGCTACCCTTGTTGCTAACACACCTAATATGACTACCTCGTCAGGAAGAACAAATAAGATAGAAAATACAACGTCAACTTTAGACAGAATTCCTAATACCTCCAATAATGTAGGAGTAAAGGAACCTACCAATAGTGTAAATAATAATGCAGCTAACAAACAACCTGCAAATACCAATACTCGCCCTGCTTACAATACAAATTCTAGTAATACAAGTAATAAGCAACCTGTAAATACAGGAAATCGAGTAAATCCGAATAGCACTAGTAATAAGCAACCTGCTACTCCAACTTATAACAATAATACGGGTGGTAAACAACCTGCAAATACCAATACTCGTCCTACTTACAATACTAATTCTAGTAATACAAGTAATAAGCAACCTGCAAATGCAGGAAATCGAGTAAATCCGAATAGTACTAGTAATAAGCAACCTGCTACTCCAACTTATAACAACAATACGGGTGGTAAACAACCTGCAAATACCAATACTCGCCCTACTTACAATACTAATAGTAATAAGCGACCTGCAAATACTACCACAACACGACCTTCTAACACTAGTAAACCATCAAGCACATCAGGATCTTATACTCGTCCGACAAATCAAAATAGTTCAAATAGACCTACAAATAGTAACAATAGTCGTCCTACTTATAACAATAGTACTAGTAATAAGCAACCGGCTAGCACGCGACCATCTAATAATTCGTACAATAATCGACCCTCTAATAGTAGTGCGCGACCTGCCAATACCAATTCGTACAACAATAAGCCATCAGGAACAAGTAGAGGTAGTTCATACAATAGCAGTTCAAGACCTTCTAGTAATAGTAGTTCTTATAGCCGTTCTTCAGGCAGTTCTTCAAATCGTAGCAGTTATTCATCATCATCCAATCGCAGTTCCTCTTCTAGTAGCACAAGAGGCAGTAGTTCGTCAAGTTCAAGAAGTAGTTCACATAGTAGAAGATAGTTAAAAGAAATGCTATGAAAAAGATAATATTAATAGTTTGTTTGACAATAAGTTCGCTATTCATTTTTGCGCAGAGTGAAATGGATGCGTTCCGTTTTTCCAATTTGGATTGGCAAGGGAGTGCACGTTTTATGGGCGCAGGAGGTGCTTTTGGTGCCGTTGGAGGTGATTTTTCAGCAGTGAGCACTAATCCAGCTTCACTAGGTGTTTTTAAGAAATCTTCTTTCTCTGTTACTCCCATTCAACTCTCTTTTAATAATGTAGCTTCTCGTTTTATGGATAATACCAATCTCTATACAACAACTAAATACACGATGTCAAGTGCGGGATTTGTTTGGGTATTGGGAAATATAGACAATACGCGTTGGGAGCAGTTTCAATTTGCGTTTGGTTACAATAGAATAGCCGATTTTAATCAAAGAAAATTTATAGTAGATGGTGAAAGTAATAGTTCGATTGGAATGCATTTCGCTGATTTAGCAAATGGTTACGCACCCAAAGATATGATTGATGAGGCTTTGTTTGCTTGGGAATCCTATTTGATTGACCCAACGGATGTTTCAAATCTTCAATATGGCTATCTGCATAATGATGCCGTTATGAATCAACGTTATTCCGTAACAACAAATGGTGGAATTGACGAGATGACAATTTCAGTAGGCTCTAATTGGGATAACAAACTCTATTTAGGCGCAACTATGGGAGTGCCCTTTATCAGCTACTCAGAATATTCCAGATATGTAGAGAAAGATGAGTATAATCAAATTCCTATCTTTCAAGAATTAACAGTAAAAGATAATTTGAAAATTAATGGAATAGGAATTAATTTAAAATTAGGGTTATTGTATCAGCCTGCCAAATTTGTAAGATTTGGCATAGCATTCCATACGCCGACATACTACGGAAAATTAAAGTATAATCTTACTCGTGATATGAGTTCGATAGGGGATAGTGCCTCTGTTGAAAAAGACTTTACTAACTTTAATTATTTCAAATTGGTTACACCAATGCGGGCGATGTTTAATACTGCCTTTTTAATTAAAAAGCGTGCGTTTATTAGTGCAGAATATGAAATTGCAAATTATGGAGCAGCGCGACTATCACCCTATATTTATTTTGATGATTATACATATTCTGCTGAAAATCAGCAAATCCGTGAGGCGTTAAAAGTGTCGCACATAGCAAGAGTTGGTGCAGAAGTTAATTTGACGGAGAAATTTCTAATCCGTGCTGGGTATAAATTTCAGTCATCACCCTATAAGGATAAAAGTTTAAGAGCTTCGTGTCAAAGCATCTCTGCAGGATTAGGTTATAGAGGTAAACATTTTGCTTTTGATGTAGCATATATTTATGCCACTTCAGGCGAAAAATTCTGGTTCTATAATCCTCAGTATGTTGAGGAATCAATATTGAAGTACTCCTCCCATAGAATTGCACTTTCTTGCGAATTTAAATTCTAAAAGTGTAATAATAAAGATGAAGAGATTTGGCAGTTGTCAAGTCTCTTTTTTTTGTTCATTTTGAAATGAAAACATCGATTTTATAATATATCTTTGCTTGCTGTTAAAAATATAAAGTTGTATTATTAAACTATTGAAAATTAGTTGTTTGTAAAAATAAAAGATATTGTAATGATGAAAAAAATTCAAATTTTCTGCACCTTTCTATTTGTTATAATGTTAGCTTGGAATTTGCAGGCTCAAACGTGTTTCTATACTATTAACATGCGAGACTTGTATGGTGACGGCTGGGGAGACCTTTATTTGGAAATTAAGCAAGGAGGAACCCCTATAGGGACTTTTACTTTTGAAAATGGATATAGTTCTACGCAAACACTTCCTATTACCCATGGTTTACAATACACAATTCATTGGCATCAAGCAGCGTATGCTAGTGAGGCAAGTTTTGAAATACTAGATGTTTTAGGAAATATTGTTTACATTTGTTCCGATGCACAGAATTTAGGTAATGGCCAAATTTTCTCGTTTTATGGTAACTGCTCAGGATGTGTTCCGACAACCACCAATTTTGTTTCAGTAAATCAGAACTCAGCAACTATTAGCTGGAATTCGACAGAAGCTTCTCAGTACCAGATAGCTATTGGTACGTCAGAGCCAGATACTCTAAATCCATATTTAGTGCAAGATACATTTTACATTTTTACGGGATTAATGTCTGAAACGACTTATAATGTAAGTTTGCGTGCGGTTTGTGATGTTTCTACAAATGATTATAGTGAATGGACAACATTCTCTTTTACAACATCACAAGCACCAGCATCAATGCCATTTATATGCGATTTTGAAAATGCTGTTGAGGCAGCGCAATGGGAATTGGCAAATGGAACGGAAACCAATCAGTGGAGAATTGGAACAGCGGTGAATCACACAGAAGATGGTCAAAATGCACTATATATTTCGAAAGATAATGGATTAACGAATAGTTATGATACAACAGCAGTAAGTTCAGTATATGCCTATCGTGACATCAATTTTCCTACTACTACAAATGATTTCCTCTTTTCGTTTTATTGGAAAAACCAAGGAGAATCTGTTTATTGTGAGCCTATAAAAGTGTATGTTGGTGATGTTTCTCCAGTTCAGGCAGGAGAAGGTGACTATTATTTGGAAATTCCAGGTACAACATTATTAGGAACTTTCTATGGAAATGGTGCAGAATGGACTCACGAAACCTTTGTTTTGGATGCCGAAGAGTATGCAGGCTCTGTGCGTAGAATCTATTTCTTCTTTTATAGTGATGCTGCTAATGGTAGAAATCCAGCGCCAGCCATTGACGATATTATATTGAAGGAGATTATCTGCCCTGAGGTGGATTCTGTTCAAATTTCTGAAATAAGCAATAACTCAGTGCGTATTACTCCTTATTCAGATCCTTCGGTTACTGCTTATATGCTTTATTACAAAACATTATCAGATGTTACCTATTCTGTTGTAAGCATTCCAAGTGAGGGTTATACACTAACAGGTTTAACTCCAGGGACAAGATATCAATATTATTTAACTACTGATTGTGGTAACGAAGAATATGGTTTACCAACGCCAGATTCCTATTTTTATACACTTTGTGATGTTGTTTATACCTTCCCTTGGATAGAGAATTTTGAGGGAGAATGGTTTCCCGCAACAAGTACGGCAGGAAATGAAAGTGCGCCAATGTGTTGGTTAAACTTTAACTATGGGACAACACCAGGTCAATGGGAATTAAAACATTACGAATCTGTATCTGGTAATAGTTGTGCAAGTATGTTTGGAACAATGAGTAATGATAATGAAGATGTGAATAATGATTGGCTTCTTACACCCATTCTTTCATTAACAGGAAATGAACGTTTGAATTTCTTTGTGAAGAAATCGCATTTGAGTTATACAGATGATTTCAGCATATATTCAGTTTTTGTAGGAAATGGTGATGTAACCAATTTCGATGATGTATTAGCAAATGCTTATTGTATTAAACCTTCGACAATTGCTACAGACGAGTGGGTAGCTTATGAGTTATCTTTGGGTGCTTGTATAGGCGATTATCGACTAGCATTTGTAAGAGATGCGTTACCAGGTGGTTCCCAACTCTTTATCGATTCTGTTGTCGTTTCTACAATGCCGACATGTCCTGATGTTTATCATGTGGAGGTAAATCCTGCTAGTGAAACAAGTATTGCTGTCAATTTTTCGGTAGATAATGCAACGGGACAAGGTTGGGAAATTGCGTATGCACCTACAGGAGATGAACCTTTCGATGAGGTAACAGCAACGGTTGTGTCTGTTGATTATTCTTCATCATTTCCAATCATTATTGAAAATTTGCAACCCAATATCTCTTATACTTTTGCTGTAAGACAAGCATGTAATGGAGATTGGAGTGATACTATTGTTTGTACGATTCCTTTTATGAATCTCCAACAATTGCCATTTGAATGTGATTTTGAAAGTGAAGATGAGAATAGCACTTGGGTAATGGCGCAAGATAGTAATTTGACGAATAGATGGTACATTGGAACCGCAGCTGCTAGCCAAGGTGTTAAATCTTTATATATCTCTAAAAACGATGGACTTACTAACGAATATGTAACCAATGAGTCTAGTTTGGTTGTTGCATACGTGGATCTTGCGATGACTGAAGCAGAACAATATTTATTTTCTTTCGATTGGAAATGTGTGGGAGAAGGATATTATGATGATTTGAGCGTTTGCTTGCTACCCTTAAGTATTTCACTTGATAACTTGAATCCTAATGGAGCACTTCCTGCTTGGGTGGAGAGGTATAAATTAGCTAACAATAGTTATAAGTTATCTACTTCTGATACTTATCGTACAGTTACTGCTATTATTGATGCAGAGAATATTAAGGGAACCGTAAGAAGATTGGCGTTCATTTGGAAAAATGATGGTTTTAGCGGAAGTGGCTACGCTGCATCAGTTGATAATATCAGTGTAACCCCTATTACTTGTCATATTCCTTCAAATGTTGTCGTAGCGCCTGGTGCCACCGATGCCATTGTATCGTGGGCAAGTACAGCAAGAGAGTGGCTTATTAGTTATCGTATAGGATCGGAAGATTGGACAGAAGTTCAAGTAAGTGAAAATCAAATTGTTTTGGATGGTTTGCAGGCAGAAACAGACTATCAGTTATTTGTACGCACACTTTGCGATGCAGATACAAGTTTTGCAAGTGAATTGATAGAATTTACAACATTATGTATGCCAGATAGTATTCCTTATTTTGAAGATTTTAATGACCTTCCAGCTCCTGATTTTTCTGTAAATGTACTACCAAACTCCTGCTGGAAAGTAGCAAATGGCTCTTTAGATGCTTATTCATTACTATCATACGATGTTGCTTTCTCTTTCTGGATGCCACAAAATTCAGAAATGGTAGCGGGAATGGAAGAACATTTTGGAGGTTCTATTTCTAGTACTAACAAACAATGGCTTATTACGCCACTAATTAATTTGGGTGACGGAAGTCAACTTTATCAGTTGGAATTGGATTTGATGTTGACAGGATATAACTTAAATGATGCTATTTCTACCAACAATTATGATGATGAATTTGCAATTGTAATTTCTACAGATAATGGAGCTACTTGGTCAAGAGATAATGCTTTTATTTGGAGTAATGCACCGCAAAGCGATCGAGTGTTGAATGATTTGGCTGGAAGTGTAAATCATATTATTATTCCTCTAGAAAATCAGAATAATGAGCCTTATATGAATAATATAATGATAGCTTTTTATATCGGTTCTTCAACTTACAATGCAACAAATACCATTAGAATTGACAATTTTGCTATCAATCCATATACAGTTTGTACTCGTCCTGAGAATTTAATGGTTACAGATGTTCAAAACAATGAGATCTCCATTTCTTGGCAGGCAGGTGCTGACGAGATGGCTTGGCAAGCTATTATTGTTCCAGAAGGTGCTTCCATTGAGAATGAAATTCCTGTTGATATTTATGATACGACCTATACCTTCTTTAATCTGGAACCTAATACAGAATATACAATCTATTTGCGTTCTGATTGTGGTTATGATCAAAGTTTGTATATCACTACATCAGCCGTTACAGAGTGTGCAACAGTAAATACAATGCCATTTATAGAAAATTTTGAGGAATATGAAACAGAAGAATATCCGATTTGTTGGCAGAGAATTTCTGCAACGACAACACTTACAACCTCGCCTTCTGTAACCACTTTCGGAGGTGTATCTGGAAGCAATGCTTTGCGGTTCTATTCCTCTACAACTCCTATTTATGCTTTGTTGCCAGAATTGGATTTTACACTACCCGTTAATACACTACAAGTCACGTTCAAGGCAAAATCTTCAAATAATTCAGTTACTCCAATTCTTGTAGGAGTAATGGATTCTGTAAGTGGAAGTTCCTTTGTTGCTGTAGATACAATTGAACTTACTGCGCAATATTCAGCATATCATGTAAGTTTTGAAAACTATACAGGTACAGGTAAATATATTGCATTCAAACATCACGATACAAGTTTTGGTTATGATGAAACCTATATTGATGAGGTTTTTGTAGATTTTCTCCCTAATTGTAATACGCCTCAATCGTTGGCCGTTTCTGGAATAAGAGCTGATAGGGCTACTATGTCTTGGACAGATGCAGAAGATATTACGACTTGGAATATTATCGTGGTTGAAGGAACAGAAGTTGCAGATTTCTCCGATTATACCATAGTGAATACCAATAGTTATGAGTTGGAAGAACTTCAATCTAACACCTCTTATGTAATTTATTTGCGTAGTGTTTGTCCAGATGGAAATTCCTTTAGCAGTTGGACAAATATCTCATTTATGACAACCCATGACAATCTTGCTCAGACACCCTATTTTCATAATTTTGAATCAGCAGAAGAGAATGAAAATTGGGTAATGGTAAATGGAGAAGCTGTAAATAAATGGCATATTAACACGCTTGACAACAATAGCGATTCTGTATTATTTGTTTCTTACGATGGGTCAAATGCAAGTTATTATGGGTTCTATACAGTAGTTTGGGCTTATCGTGATATTATTTTTAATGAAGCTTCTGAATATGAACTTTCCTTCAATTGGAGATGTAATGGAGAGCATATATATGATAATTTAACGGTTTATTTAGGTAATCCTGTAGAAGTACAAGCCTCTAATGTAAGTGATGTTGTTACGCCACCAGTAGGCGCTGTGCAATTAGGAGAAGCATTACATAGCAGTAGCGAATGGCAACGATTCTCCATTTTATTAGATGAAACCTATTCTGATAGGGTGCAACGTCTCTATTTCTGTTGGAAAAATGATAATTCTACCAATAACAATCCTCCTGCTATTATCGACTCAATTCAGATTTCAGCATTCTCTTGTGCGCGACCATATAATTTAGTTGCAGAGAGTGTGCATCCTACCTCTGCTCAACTACATTTCTTTTCTGCACGTAGTGAGGATAACGCTTGGGAATATGTAATTACCTCAGCTGGAGAAAATCCAAATACATTAACCCCAGTAGAAATTTTAGATACAATTTTCACAATTCCTAACCTAACTGCAGAAACTTCCTACACCGTTTATGTAAGAACATCTTGCGGAAATAACAACTATTCAGATTGGTCAAATTCTGCAACATTTACCACATTAGAATCTTGCGCTACTCCTATTAATGTTCTGGTTGAAAATGTTACAAATAATTCAGTAACAGTAACTTGGGGAGAAATGGGGAATGCAAATCAATGGAGTGTTGAGTATGGACCTGTTGGTTTTTTACATGGGCAAGGCACGACGATTGTGGCTACTGATGATTCTTTAGTGATTTCAGGACTTACTTCTGCTACCACCTATGACCTATATGTACGAGCAAATTGCAGTGTAACAGAACAATCAAATTGGTCTGATGTGGTAACTTTTACAACCGAATGCGATATAGTTTCTGCTTTTCCATACAATGAAGGGTTTGAAAATCCAATACTTCCTGAATGTTGGAGTCAAGAATACTTGAGTGGTACAGAGAATTGGAGAATTAATAACGGAACAGGAACAGGTTCCTCCTTATCAAATGCGTATGTAGGTTCATATAATGCACACTTTGCATCTTATAATTATAATGAAAACTCATCAAGATTAATTTCACCTATTTTCGATCTGACTCAATTATCGGAGCCGACCCTTACCTTCTGGTATGCAATTCCAAATTTGGATGATACCACGGATGAACTTAATATCTATTACAGAACGAGTGCAACAGGAAGTTGGCAATTGTTAATTTCCCATACTGAAACTGTAAATACCTGGACTCTTGATAGTTTGTTATTACCTAATCCATCTGCATACTATCAGTTGGCTTTCGAAGCAAAATCAAATTATGGCTATGGGGTTGCAATTGATGAGATTTTGATTGGTGAAAGAGTAGTAATTGACCCTTGTGATGTTCCTACAAACGTTCAGGTTGCACCTGCCGAAACCTCTGCGGTAGTAACTTGGACTTCTCCAGAAACCACTTGGATTGTAGAACACAAAGCTGTTACAGCTA
>CALGTS010000057.1 GCA_937901925.1 uncultured Bacteroidales bacterium
ACGTATCAATGCTGCTGAAGGAATGGTAACGAAGAGATTTGTAAAGAGATAATTTCTGAATTATCAATAACTTCAAGGAGGCGTGCTGCGGTGCGCCTCTTTTTTATTTCTCTATTTTAGAACTACTGAATAAGCACATCACATTCAACGGTTTTATGGGATACTTATCTCAAGGAACACGGGTACGAAAGTTGGATTCTGTGCGGCTAAGTAGATAAGAGCGCAATGCGGCTGCGCAAGGGATAGAAGCGGTTATGAGCTGCGGTTTAAATTCTTAGAATCGAGTAATTAGAGATTAAAAATTGAAATTATAGAAATTTGTTATAGAAGAGATTGAGCAGCGAAATTTGAGCGGATAGCCCGACGGCGGGCGGGTGGTTTCGTGCGGTAGGAAAGAGCCGATGCGCCCAAATAAAAAAAAGGAAAAAGAATTTTATTATTTAAAGGTTCAACCTATCATAAATTTGATTACTTTTGCTCTTCCTAAATCTTAAAATTATTTATCAAAAATATAGGCTATGGATATTAATATTAAAGAAAAGAACTTATTAGGAATCAACTCGTTAGGAAGAATTGGTAAACTATCAGTTTGGTATCACTTAATGTCACGCAAATTTGATGGAATTGTGATTAATGTCGGCAGAGAAGTGGGACAAACCTTAGAAGACTTCATTCACACCTTATGCTACGACTCCACCTACGGTCCGCTACGTTTCTTTATGAATGGGCGTTGCGGAGAGGATTTGAAGATTGAAACTCCTGACCGTGAGAACCTTGTATTTTCCATCAATGGATTTCCTATTAAAGTACTTATCTCCGATCGTAATCCACAAGACATCAACTGGAAAAAGGAAGGTGTTCGCTTAGTTGTTGATTGTACAGGAAAATTTTTAGACCCGACTCAACCTGCAGACAACCCTAAGGGTAGTTTAAAGGGACACTTAGTAGCGGGAGCACAAAAAGTAATTTGCAGTGCACCATTTAAAATTAAAGGCACAGAACCCAATGCCAACGAACTCTACCCTACCCTGATTTACGGTATCAACCATGAATGCTACGATCCATTGCGACACAATATAGTTTCGGCAGCCAGCTGTACTACTACTGGTTTAGCACACATGCTAAAGCCGCTTTTAGAAGATGAAGAGACACACAATATTTTAACTGCATCATTATCAACAGTTCATGCGGCTACAAACACCCAAAGCATTTTGGATTCTGTTCCCAAAGCAGCGGCAAGCGACTTACGTAAGAATCGTTCAGTATTTAATAATATCATTCTTTCCTCTACCGGTGCTGCTAAAACATTAGAAAAAGTAATTCCAGAAATTACCAAATTCGGTTTTATGGCTGATTCGATACGTATTCCAACCACAACCGTATCGTTGATTGCACTAAATATCACTTTCAACTCACGATTGAATCCTGAAGGTTTGCCATACATCAGCGGTGATTATTTGCGTAATATCTACCAAAGAGCTGCTATGGGCGAGCAGAAAAACCTTCTTTTCTACTCTGGCAAGCAAAACGTTTCTACTGACCTTTTGGGTATGCCTGCAGCAATCGTTATTGAGGGTAAAGAGATTCATACACGCACAGGTTTTATGCATGTTTCAAAAGATATTTTGGCTGCTGCTGGTGTTAATCACAATACCGAAATAAATCTACCCGTTACGCACGCCAAAATTATGGGGTGGTACGACAACGAATTTGGCAGTTACACGAACTGCTTGGGACGTCTTACCGAACATATTGCATCACACATTGAATAATGTATATTGCAAAAGATATTTTAATAAAAACAGCGGTCAGAAGATCGCTGTTTTTATTAAAATTGACTGATAAAACATTCATATCGATAAAATCTGAATTATGAGTTTCTGGATGGGTGAGCGTAGAATCAGAATCTGTTCCTATTATATTGAGTAAAAGAAATTGTCGGTAACCTTCAACGGATACACGAAAGTGGATTGTAATAGAAAAGATCGATACAATCTGCTTTGATATTATTCGAATTAAAAAAATTATTAGGGAACAATATTTTTGTTATTTAGTCCACTAAATTTACTACTTTTGCGCCCGAGTTATGGTGAAAATTTTACAACTATTCTGGTCTTTTTTTAAAATCGGTGCATTTACCATTGGTGGCGGGTACGCAATGATTCCGTTGATGGAAAAGGAATTGGTTTCGCGCCGTCAATGGATTGATAAAGAAGAATTTCTCGACATACTTTCTCTATCGCAAGCTATGCCAGGAATCTTCGCTGTGAATATGGCTACCAACATTGGCTTTCGACTTAGAGGCATTGCTGGAGCTGTAGTTTCTGTAGCAGGAAACGTAATGATGCCTATACTAATTATTCTTTGCTGGGCAGCATTCTTTCATTATTTTCGCGACAATACCATCGTGGATGCGTGCTTTAAAGGAATACGTCCTGCAGTGGCTGCACTGATAGCTGCACCTGTTTTCAAGATGTGCAAAACCGCTAATATCACTTGGCGCAATCTCTGGATTCCTGTGGCGGCTGCACTATTAATTTGGCGCTTAGGCATCTCTCCCGTTTGGGTAATAGTTGTAGCTGGTATCGCAGGTTTCCTATACGGATATCTCACTGATAGAAAGGAGGCGAAAAGATGATTTTTTGGAAATTGTTTCTCTCTTTCTGCAAAATCGGTATCGTAAATTTCGGTGGTGGTTATGCAATGATTGCGCTCATTCAACACGAAGTAGTAGAAAAAAATAATTGGCTAACCTTACAAGAATTTACAGATATTGTTGCAACGAGCCAAATGACGCCAGGCCCCATCGGAATTAATGTGGCAACATATACGGGTTATACAGCCGTGCTGAATGAGGGTTATGCCGAGTGGATGGCTGTAGTGGGGGCATTTCTGGCTTCTTTTGCAGTCATTTTGCTACCATTCCTGCTAATGCTGTTGGTTACGGCTTTCTTGATGAGATATAGACACCACAAACGAGTGGAAGATGTGCTGAAAACAGTGCGTGTGGCGGTGGTCGGGCTGATTGCGGCGGCAGCTTTGCTCCTGCTAACCCCAGAGAATTTCGGATCGTGGCACCAGAATCCATTACAACTCCTTTGTAGTGTTGCCATTTTTACTGTAACATTTGTCGCTTCCTCGCGTTTTAAGGTAAGTCCAATTCTGCTTATCGTTGTTTGCGGTGCGGCTGGTGCACTATTGTACGGACTCTAATTGTCTCCTCTTTTTTGCCCGCACGAAATCAACAAACAAGTGTTTGTATTTTTTCATTTCTTTTACTTACATACTTCAAAAACCCATCTTCAAATTGTTAATTATCTCTTTTTGAAATCATAATTATTATCAATTCCATAAAGAACAAGACTCTTAATTGATTGATTTTTAAACACTATTAATTCTATAAAAAAAGTAAGTTATCACAACTGATTTGTGGAAAATAAAATCTATTTTTGCGCACTTATTTTGGAAATTTATTCTATTCAATATTAACTAAATTTAATTCTATGAAAAAATTATTGTTTTTATGGTTGGCGCTATTGCTGATGTTACCATCAGTAATGCGAGCCCAAGATTTGTCGTTGACCGTAGCAGACGGTACGGTAACTAATGAATACATTCCCATTTATGGGTGGTATTTGGATAGCGAGTGTCAGAATCAGATTATCTATCCAGAATCGATGTTAGAGGATATGATTGGTGGATCAATCTCCTCAATTACCTTTTATATGGAAACGGTTCCAACAAATTTATGGACTCATACGTTTCAATTCAGCTTGGGAACCACTACATTATCCGATTTCTCAGCAGGAACTTTTGTAACAGGTCTTACCAATGTATATTCCGGAACAATTTCTGTTGCGTCCCAATTTACTGTAACATTTACTACTCCATTTAATTATGAGGGAGGAAATTTGGTATTGGAGGTCACAAATCTTGAGGGAGGATACTCTAGAGGATATTTCTATGGCGTTGAAACGGATGTCCCCGCCAGCCGCTATAGTTATGTAAGCTATTCTACTACTGCTAATAATAAAAATTTCATTCCTAAAACCACCTTTACTTACACTGGCGGAGCTACTTGTAAAGTTCCAGGTGCAACTCAGATTTCTGGTCTTAATACAAATGTAGCTACTCTCACTTGGTCTCCTCGTGGTACAGAAACTGCTTGGGATATCTATTTCACTTCAGATGCAACCGATATTCCTGATGAAACCACTGTTCCTACCTATACAGCTACTGATACTTTTTACAACTTCAATGGGTTAACGTCATCAACTTCATATTATGCTTACGTGCGTGCTAATTGCGGTTCTGGTGATTATTCATCTTGGAAAAGTGTTCCATTCAGAACTCCTCAAATTCCTGCACAACTTCCTTATTGGTGTGACTTCGAAAATCCAACAGAAAGTTCGCAATGGAGTATTGAAGGTAATGGCATTAACCAATGGACTTTAGGAACAGCCGTAAATGCTACTGATAACGGAGCATACGCATTGTATGTTTCCTGCGACTCAGGTGCAACCAACAATTACATTAACAACTCTTCCTCCTTGTCTTGGGCATATCGTGATATCGATTTTGGCACTACCTATGCTGAATTTAATCTTTCTTTCAAAGTAAAAATCGTTGGAGAATCAGAAAGTTATGATTATCTGAGAGTTTATTTGGGATCACCAGCAGAACTTCCCACTTCTGCGAATTATACAGGTGCCCTTCCTGCAAATGCCACTTTCTTGGGAGCCTTTTCTGACCTTTCGGATTGGACTGAAGTTTCTGGCGTTGTAAATTCTGATTTCCAAGGCATTCAACGCCTTTATTTATTGTGGTGGAATGATGGCAGTGGCGGTGACAATCCTGCTGCAGCTGTTGATGATTTGTCAATTACAGGTACTACCTGCGGAAGACCATCTAATCTTGCATTGGATTCCAACTCTGTAACCCAAAATAGTATCTATTTCCATTTCTCTCCAGCGCTGATGTCTGATAATGCTTGGGAAGCTATTATCTTGGCTCCTGGCGACTCTATTGATGAGTCGTATGTTGTATCTCTAAGCGATACCACCCACACATTTACAGGTCTTGAACCTAATACACTTTATCGTATTTTTGTGAGAACAGATTGCGGTGTAGAAAATAGTTATTGGTCAGAAGTTCTTGAGGTAAGAACCTCTTGTACACAATTTATGTCTATTCCATTCGTTGAAAATTTCAGCGATTACGGCACCGGAAGTTCTGCATTCCCTCAATGTTGGGAAAGAAATTATACTACCTCTTCTCCTTATCCGTACATTTCTGCCGACAATGGCGCAACCTCACTCTACTTCTCTAGTGTCATTGCTGGTTCTTATACTTCAGCTGGAAATTCAAGCGCTATTCTCCCTGAAATTGATACAATTACCAATCCAATAAATAGTTTATCAATCAGTTTCAAAATCAGAAAGTCTTTAACAGCTGCTGGAAGTGGTGCATTGCAAGTGGGCGTAATGAGTGACCCTACTGATTTTTCTACATTCACTGCTGTGCAAAACTATACAGGTGCAGAGTGGGCAGAAACAAACCAATGGTATGAAGTTGAAATTCCCCTAACCGATTATACAGGTTATGGTTCTTACATTGCATTCCGAAAGTTGGAAACTTCAGGTAACTCTACCTACATTGATGATGTTGAGGTTTTCGCAACCCCAAATTGTTTAAGACCTATGGAAGTTGCTGTTGCTGAAATCTCTGACAATAGCGTTTCTGTTTCTTGGACAAGCCGCAATGAGGAAACAGAATGGCAAGTGGCAGTTGTTCCTGCTGGTTCAGATGCTGATGAAGCTACTCCAGAAACTGTTACTTCCAATCCTTGCACAATTTTAAATCTTGCTGATAATACAGAATATGATGTGTATGTGAAAGCAGTTTGCGGAAGCGGAGAGACATCAGAGTGGGCATTACCTGTTTCTTTCCGTACTCGTTGCTTACCAACCGACGTGATTCCCTATACAGAAAACTTTGAAGGTTTAGTAGATGGAGAGAACGCATTCCCTAGTTGCTGGAGCAGAAATACCAATTACACCTCAACCGCATATCCATACGTGGATGATATTCGTGCTTCAGAAGGTGATGCTTCTCTATATTTCTATGCATCATCCTCCGTTTATTCATTAGCTGCTTCCCAAGCTCTTGATTTGAGTACTTATAGCGCCAATACACTTAGAGTGACTTTTAAAGCGTATAAAACTAATGCTTCTTATGGTCGTATGGATGTTGGCTTTATGACAGACCCTGACGATTTGAATACCTTTACTGCTATCAAATCCATCTACCCATCTGATTTTACACATAATCAATGGTGTCAATTTGACATCCCTGTAACTTCCGCATATCAAAATGGTAATGTTTACTTGGCTTTATATGCACCAGCGGGTGATTATAATTATGTTTATATTGATGAAATGGCATTAGATTACCAACCTAATTGTTCCGCTCCTTCTAACCTGATTGTTAGTAATGTAGCAGGAACTTCTGCTTTACTATCTTGGGATGCCGCAATTTATGGTAATGCTGATTATTCTGTTGAATATTCTGAAGTTGGTATGGATAGTTGGAATATTGCAGAATCTTCCGTAATCGGAACTTCCTATATGCTCTCAGGCTTGAATCCTCAGACTGCGTATGATGTTAGAGTTTCTTCCAATTGCGCTACCGATGACTCAACCTTTGTTGCCGCATCATTCTCAACACTATGTCTATCTCCAGGTGCAGAAGTAACAATTGGAAATGGAGATACTGAAAGTCAATATCTTCCATCTAGTACAAATTGGGGATACTCGCTCACCCAACAGTTATTCAACGCAACTGAAGTTGGAACTGCTACAACTTTAACTGGTATTAAATTTGAAATTACAGACGCAACCTCTCAAAATCGCAATTGGGATATCTATTTAGGAAACACATCTCAAACCGCTCTCACTGCAAGTACTTATATTTCAACCACTAATCAAAGTCTTGTTTTCTCTGGTGTAGTTTCAATGGAAGAAGCAGGTTGGGTTGAGATCAATTTCAGTACACCATTTGCTTATACAGGCGAAAACTTAGTGCTTACTATTGATGATAATACAGGTTCTTTTAATGGAGCATCTTATTTTGCAAGCCATTCAGGAAACTCTCTGTATAAACGTAGCGATTCTGAAAACTTTAATCCAGCGTCAGCTACTAGTTTCTCATCTACTTCTTATAGAAATAATGTAATCTTAATGGGCGAATGCGACAGTGTTGTTACTTGCGTTGTTCCTAATATGATAGTTACAGATATAACCGACCAATCAATCACAGTTAATTGGGCTCCTGGTTATCAAGAAACTTCTTGGGAATTGGAATATAAAGGTGCTTCTGATGCTGCTTGGACAAGTTTAGGAACTACTTCCGCTTATCCTTATACATTGGATAATTTAGCTGAAAATACTGAATATCAAATTCGTTTGCGCTCTGAATGTGGTGGATCTTACAGTGACTGGACTAGTGTTAGTGCTCAAACTGAATGTGTCGGAATCACAGAATTGCCATACATTCAAAATTTTGATGCGGCTGAAGGCTCAAGCAACACATCTTTGGATTGCTGGTTTACTGGAACCAACAATTCTACTCCATATCCACGTATAGATGATGCACAATCTCATTCACCAAATAGCTCTTTGCATTTCTATGCAACATCATCATTGTATAGCTATGCTACTACTCCACGCTTCAGCGAATCTATCGATATGAGCAACTTGCAAATCTCTTTCTATGCAAGAAAATCTTCAGAAAACTATATGATCGAAGTGGGTATTATGTCTGACCCTAATGATTATAGTACATTCGAAATGATAGAAGCCGTTTCTCCGGAAGATGTTAACGTTTGGGGATTATGTGATGTAAATAGCAATTCATATTCTGGTAATGGTAGATATGTAGCATTCCGTGTTCCGCAATGGTTCTCTAATATGATTTATATAGATAATGTGGATATTCACGAAATACCATTCTGCGGTCGTGTAGAAGATATTGTAGCTGACCAAATTACATCATCTTCAGCAACCATTAGCTGGACTCCTGCTGGAGACGAAACATCTTGGGAGGTGCTCTATGGACCAGTGGGCGCCATCGATTACGATGCTATTCCTGAACTAGTTGTCGGAACCCCATCTATCCAACTCTCTAACTTGATTTCCAACACAGGCTATGATGTTGCTGTTAGAGCATTATGTGCAAATGGTGAAATGAGTGCTTGGACTAGTGCTGACTTTAGAACAGGCTGCGGATTAATCGCATCTATTCCTTTTGTGGAGAACTTCGAAACATTTGAAACTGGCTCAAGTGCTCCGCTGTATTGCTGGACGAAGTTATCAACTTCTTCAACCACATATCCGTATGTAATTAACACACAATCTGTTTCTGGTTCTAAATCTCTCTATTTCAGCAGTTCCAATTCAAATTACAATCTGATTGCAACTCCTCAACTCGATCCATCAATTTCTGTAAGTAGTCTTGAAGTTACTCTTCAAATGAATGCTTCAAACGTACTGATGAAACTTATTGTAGGTGTGCTTCCTAATATTGCAGATGCTTCATCTTTCGTTCCTGTTGATACGTTGGAAGTTCCATTTGCTAACCAATGGGGATTTTACAATGTGCCATTGAACTCCTATACAGGAACAGGTTCTCATATCGCTTTCAAGAGCTTATGCCTTGCTACAAGCAGTTACACAACATATTCACTGAATGTGGATGATATCGAAATTTCTTATATGCCTACTTGTGCAAGACCTTACGATGTTGAAGCTATTTCTACACCTACCGATATGGTTCAACTCTCTTGGTCCGATACCTTAGGCTCACAATGGGAAATTATCTATGGCCCTACAGGCTTCGACCCAGAAACTTCTGTTGATGCAACAACCATCCAAGGGGTTACCTCAACAACTCACGATGTTCAAGGCTTAACTGCAGGCATTATTTATGATTTCTATGTTCGTTCCATTTGTGGTAACAACGAAGTTAGTCCTTGGTGTTTCTTCCCTGCCGTAGGAGCTCCTTATACTCACGTGATGACCGCTGCTACCGATACGATTACCGCTTGCGGCATTACCGTAACAGATAATGGTGGAATTGCAGGAAACTATATGGATAATTCTAACAATATTTTGGTTATCTATCCAACTAACGAGGATTCGCTTTTAACTATCTCTGGTACCTTTGTTGGTGAGACTTCTACTGACTATTTGAGTATCTACAAAGGTGTGGGTATTTCAACAGATAAATTATTACAAAAGGTAATCTCTGGCACAAGTGGTAATCTTGTTCAATTTGGACCACTTGAATCCGAAGAAGGACCATTAACACTGATGTTCCATTCAGACTTCTCAAATGTATATCAAGGATTTATCGCTACCGTTAACTGTGTGGCTGCTCCTTCTTGTAGAAGAGTTACAGATCTTCGCACTGTTTCTATAACTTCTAATACCGCAACTATTGAATGGTCAACTTTAGATAATAATTTTGTTGGATTCAATATTGCTGTAGCTACACAACCCGATTTCAACCCTGACACATGTACACTCACCTTCACATCAACAACTACAAATGTACAAGTAACAGGTTTGTCTTCTAATACTTTATACTACGTAAAAGTTCAGTCTTCTTGTGGCGGTGATGATGTAAGTCTCTGGTCTGATGCTCACACATTTATGACTGCTGGAAATACAGCGCAAATTCCTTATTTCGCTGATTTCACTAGCGATTCAGAAGTGCAAGATTGGATTCTATTCAATGGAACAGAAACCAACAAATGGCATATTGGAACTCCTTCAGGTATGAGTTCTCCAAAATTGTATATTTCTAATGACAATGGTATGACAAACGCTTACACAATAAGCAGTGCCACCTCAAACGTTTGGGCTTGCCGTGATATCGAATTCGGTAGCGGATTTGGTGAATATAAATTATCTTTCAATTGGAAAGCACAAGGTGAGTCAACATACGATTATATGCGCGTATATATTGGCGATCCAATTGCTCCAGAAAACTCTATTACCCCTCCTGCTGGTGCAGTTCAAATCTCGCCAAATTACTTGAATCTTGATTCAACAACATTTAGAGTTTCTTTGGATGCATCATACGCAAATACCATAAAACGTCTCTATTTCTTCTGGCATAATGATTTTGGTGGTGGTTCTAATCCGCCAGCATCTATCGATTCTATTCAAATTGTGGGTGTAACTTGTGGAAGACCTTACAATTTGCACACAAACAATATTACTCAAACCGCTGCAGATATTGCATTTACTCCTGCAATGGTACATGATAATGCTTGGGAATATGTGTATGGTGCTGCTGGCTCTGACCCTGATTCATTAATGCCAATTGCAATTTCTGATACTCTAATCTCTCTCTCTGGCTTGACAGATGGAACTCCTTACAATGTGTATGTAAGAACAGTGTGCGGCGCTGGTGAATATTCAGATTGGTCTGAAGTTTGTGCTTTCTTTACCCATTGCGGTGCTATCTCTACTCTTCCTTATACAGAAACCTTCGATAACTATGGTGTAGGAACAAATTGCTTCCCTCTATGCTGGTTCAAACAATCTTCTAACACCTATCCTTATATCAATGCTACAAACTATACAGGCCCTGGTTCTCTCTATTTCTATACCTCTTCTGGCAACTACAACATCGCAACTACTCCTGAAATCAATACAAATATTCTCACATTGAGCACATTGCAAGTAAACTTCTGGTTCAGACCTGGTAATGCCTCCTCTAAATTGATAGTAGGTGTGATGACAGATCCTAATGATGCCTCAACATTTGTGGTAATTGATTCCGTTTCCGGTTCTGCAAATACTTGGTCTGAGCACACCGTTTATCTTGCTGCTTACAATGGTACAGGACGCTATGTAGCATTCAAAAGCGAATATAATAATGTTGCTAACTATGGCTATTTAGATAATGTAACTATTGATATCGCGCCAAACTGTCTCCCAGTTATGGGAATCTCCGCTTCTAATATCAGTGAAAGTTCAGCTACCATCTCTTGGACGGATTTGAATAACGCAACTTCTTGGAATATTGAATTTGGTCCTTCTGGATTTACTCAAGGTCAAGGTACTGCTGTTACCGATATTACCAATCCTTACACTATTACAGGCTTGACTTCAAATACAATGTACGAAGTTTATGTTCAAAGTAATTGTGATGCTGCTGAAACTTCCGATTGGACAGGTCCGTTTGCATTTAGAACCGCATGCGGTATTATTAACAATTTACCATATACGGAAGATTTCGACAGCTATACAGCTGGTTCAACAATGACTTCTAATCCATCTAACTATCCTAATGATGAATTGCCATCTTGTTGGTCGTTCTTGAACAGAAGTACTGTCTCTGGCAGTTATCCTGCAGTATTCTTGAGCTCTTATAGTTCATACGCAGTTTTAGGAAATTGTTTGTTCTTCAAATCAAGCAACACAACTCCACTTTATGCTATTCTTCCTGATTTTGCTGCAAATATTCAGGATTTAAAAGTAACATTCTCTTATAGGAACGAAGGTGTATCCGATTATAATGGAGTTCTTTCTGTAGGTTATATGACAGATTTGGATGACGCATCTACATTTACGGAAGTCTCTTCTTGCTTGCAGACTTCAGCAATGACAGAGAATACTGTTCTTTTCAATACTATTCCAACATCTGTTACTGATGCTTACATCGTATTTAAATACACAGGTGGAACAAGCAACAACTACTTTTTAAGTATTGACAATGTTGTTGTGGACTATGCACAACCTGTAGTTACTTGCGATGCGCCTACAAACGTACAAGTTACTGCTGCGCAAACTTCTGCTGCTGTTACTTGGACAAGCACCGCTGATGCTTGGGTAGTGGAATACAAAGAAGCTACTGCAGAAAACTGGACAGCTTCCGCTACACTAACCGCCAACAACTACAATA
>CALGTS010000058.1 GCA_937901925.1 uncultured Bacteroidales bacterium
CTGAACTACGAGCCAGAGACCATATACTAATGACAATGGCTGACTGGAAAGATGTGCTAAGTAGATATATGGAATTGAACAATAAAGCCTTGCTTCCAGATGTGGGGCGTATTACTCATGAGCAGGCTGAAGAAAAAGCATTGACGGAATATGAGAAGTTCAGGGTGATACAAGATAGAGAAATTATGAGCGACTTCGACCGCCAGCTGAAATCACTATTTGATGGTGGTGAATCTACAAAATAGGGTTCTCATAATGTTTTAGGAAGAACATAATTGAACTTAAAGAATAGAAAGAAATACAGAATGGCACAGATTTTTGAAAGTACCAGGATAAAATGAGACAATCTTCTTAACATAGAGTATGGTACACATCATCAATATAGTTTACACATTACTTATCATCTTGTCATTTTTTGTCATAATATTTAAAGGAGATGAATCAAAGTTTCAGGTACAAAACAACTCAAAGGGCTGATACATCAAGAGAAATATCAGCCCTAATTATTTATTTACGCAAAAACATATCAGATAGTAATAAAAAATGCTGATTAACAGAATGAAGAAATCTTTATTTCCCTATAATCCAAGGCTTAATATTTTCCCACACTGTTCCTGCCGCCAATTTCAAGGCGTTTCTTCCTGCACTCTCGTAGGTAGCGCCATCATAATGATTCTTTTGCGATATGCCATCACTATAAATCACCATTTTCTTGTAATTGCTATAAACTTCCACTTCAACATCGGCGAATGAGAACTTGATAGTGCCGTCACCGAACCTAACATTTCCATCATGCTTACGTGTGTTGGCAGTAACCACAATCTTATAGTCTGCCTGAGCAGGTTCATTAGTAAAACTGCATTGATTATTTGAAAGAAGGCGTTTCAATTCTAGACCAAGAATACGCACACTTTGCCCAAAGTTCGTTTCATTACATATCAGGTAGATGTATATACTTTGCTCCAAATCGATAAGTATTTGCAATAGTTCATTTTTGAGACGGGAAAGTCTATCCAGTTGAAGCGCATCTGTATCATACGGACTGATTGCAGAAAGTAAATCTTGGGCAAACTCGGCTTTTGCCAAGGGGTGAAGAGCATCCTCACAGAGTTTCTTTGCTCGCATTTTCTGACCAGCATCCTCAGCGATAGCAGCCGTATTAAGCGCATTCTGCACCTGCTGGAGTTGCAAGTTGATCTGCGATTTGTAATAAGCAGCCAACTCACTCTTCTTCACGTATGCGAAAGCGTGTCCCATTCTTGTAGAAGGGTCGTAATAGGTTTCTGTTTTGATACCGTTAATTTCTGCTTGAATGGTCTGCTGCGTGTAATCCAGATAGAGCGATGAGAACGAATAATCCTCTGCATTGGTAAATTGTCGGTCTATCTTACTAACCTCTGCTTCAACCATTGTACGGACTTTACCAGCTGCTTCCTTCTTCGCATCAATTTTCAAACGTGCAAGCAAATCTGACTCGGTTTCTCCACTTCTCAAGTTGCCAGGTACAAATCCCCAGATGTAAGTATCAGCAGGAAAGTTCAACTCACGCAACTGCGGAGTAATCCATGTCGAAGGAGATTGTGCCTCTCCAATAAAAGGCAAAAGACACAACATACACGCCAATATTCGAACACTAAAACCTTTACTCATCACCATTTTCATATTTGCTCATCTCTTCTTCAAAAATCTGCTCAAATTTATCCTTTTCCAGTTGAAATCCCTCTTCGGTAATAGCAAGTTCCATCTTCTCTTCAATCCTCTTTTTCGGAATTTCCAACACCATGTAATATTCTATAATATTACCGTTCCGGATAGCTATCTCATCCATAACATGGATATCATTCAGTACTTGGTTGATTACATTTTTTATCAATTCTTTGGTCTCCCTTGCAAAATCTACATCCGTATTAGACTCAACTTGAAGTGTATAAATTTGCATCACAGACTGAACTTTGCTTTCAATCAGACCTGCCAATACTTTCTTGGTGTTGGTGAGTGCCATACTCTGAGCCATAGCCAAATCGGGACTCTTTCCGTATGATGATGCACGAAAATAGTTCTCATCGCTTTTGTACTTCTTTTCCGTGAACGGAATTTGGATTTCCTGTGCGGTTAAACTTGCGATACTACCCAACAGAATAGCCACAATGGCAACAATTTTTACAATGTAGTTTTTCATAATAAAGTTTTTGTTTAATAAATTGATTTATTTTGTAGTTTTATTTGACATAAAGATCCGAATCTTTTGAAAATGTCTCCGACATTCCTACTAAAATCGGATGTTGGACAATGGAACATTGCTCGTTTTCGGTATTCTTCACGAACACACAAGAAGATTCTCTGTTCACCGAAAGGTCATCCGACACAAATTCCTGAGCTAAGGCAAGGCGGAAGCCGTTGTTGTTGTTACGGTTGCTGGGAGTATTGTTGTTGCGATTACTCACACGACAGTTAGAGGCATTGTTGTTCCAACTGCCGCCACGAAGCACACGGTTCGAGCCTTCGAGAATCTCCTTTCGCAACCGCTTTGTATAAGCATGTTGCGTAAATGATAAAAGTGGTATAATATGGTTTTGATATTCGTGCTCATTCCATAAATCTTCATACAAATATCTTCCATATTGACATAGTTTCTTTTTGAAACGCAATTTCGATCTTCTGTTGAGTAATATCTTGTAGGGATACAACTTATAACCCAAGAAAGAAACGCCTATAGAGGTCTTGTTCAATACAATAGGCTTCAGATGCAAACCTATTTGCTGAAGATGACCATCAATCTCTAATAATTGCTGTTTTAACAACGTCTTATCATTGCCAAACAGCAACATATCATCCATGTATCTGATATATTGAGAAACTCCTAATTGTTCTTTGATAAAGTGATCTGTTGCCGAAAGATATTGATTAGCAAAGTACTGGCTGGTAAGATTACCGATAGGAACACCCTTACCTTGTCTTTTTCGTTCAGTTCCATTGGCGACAACACTTTCATAACTGCGTATGATTTTTTCAAACAGGAACAATAGCCGCTTGTCCTTGAATAGTCTCGCAAGTTTCTGTACCAGCACATCGTGATCAATACTATCAAAATACTTTTTTACATCCAATTTTGCTACGTATTGGTATTTTTCCATTCCTATCTTAGCTCTTTTCAAAGCTTTATAGACTCCTTTACCGATGCGGGTGGCATACGTATCGCAAATAAGATTTCGTTCAAAATAAGGATGGCAAATATTCATAATAGCATGATGTAGCACACGCTCATCAAAGGAGGCAGCACAAATAAGCCTCTCTTTCGGATCATAAATTTTGAAATAATGATACTTTCCAACACAGATATTTCCGCTAAGAATTTGTAACCGTAGCTTTTGCAGATTCTGCTCAATATTGTTACGGAAAATTTCAACATCATCAGACATAGTTTTTCCTTTAGCAGCTTTATAAAAAGCAAGCATAAGATTATTCATATCTGTAATCTTCTCTATAAGAAAGCCAACCCGCTTCATGATTCTTGCAGTTGTTTGTAGATTTCTAATAGTCGTTGCTCATATTTCTCCGTTCGTTTCTCTCCTATTCCGCTGATTTTTTTAAAACAACCAGGAGTATATTCCTCCAAAGCAGCGATTTCAGCTAATTCTTCGTTGGTAAACACTGAATAAGCTGGAATAGCCTCATCTGCAGCGATTTGTTTCCGAGCCTCCCTAAATTTAGCAAAACGGGCAAACGTAACCTCATCTAGTACCTCCCGATAATCAATTTTCTCTTTTTTTATAGGAAAGTTAGCAGAGGAAGCACCATTTTCGATGTATGCAATGCAGAAACACCACGAAGAAAATGACTCCAATAGGTGCTTATCTACTGCTACAACTTTATGCCCTCTAAGGAACAAGTTCATCTCCTCTTCCTGAACTCGCCCATCTAAAATGGGTATTGTAAAAATTTTATATTGCATCACTCATTACAAATTACTAAATTAATCTCACTCATTCCGTTTCGGAGCATGCGCTTGCTCCACTCCGTTACGCTGCTTGCTGCTCCTCTACTCCATTCGTTTTCCCTCTTTTTAGCTCAGGAATACTGTATCGGAATCACCATTGGCGAACTAAGGCAAGGCGGAAGCCGCTGCGGTCGTAACGGTAGCCGGGAGTAAAGTAGTAGCGAATACACACACGACAGCTAGAGGCATAGCTGCCCCAACTGCCGCCACGAAGCACACGGTACGAGCCCGCAAAAGCATTAACAGGATCGGTCCAATTTACATTGTCAGAATACCAACTTGAACTATACCAATCCTCACACCACTCCCACACATTGCCGCTCATATCATATAATCCTAATTCATTAGGTGCCTTCAATTTCACCTCATGGGTACGGGATCCACTATTGACAGTATACCAAGCCACAAAATTCACATTGTTACTACCTGCGTACAGACTACCCGAACTTTTCTGTCCGCCACGTGCGGCATACTCCCACTGTGCTTCACTCGGAAGTGCAAAACGATAGCCTTGAGGCAATTGTTCGGCTAAAAGAGAATTTACACGTGAAACAAACTCATTACAATCTGTCCAAGAAACCATCTCCACTGGCAGACGGTCACCTTGCCAATTGCTTGGATTGTTGTTATACCCCATCACTGCTTTCCACAATGCTTGGGTAATCTCAGTCTCACCCACATAATAATCAGAGAGAGTTACATAATGAGAGGGGATTTCGTCACTGTCGCAAGATCCGCTACCATAGGTACAACCCAAATAGAGACCTCCGCCTTTTACAAACACCATCTTAAAAGTTACTCCATTGACGGTAAAATGCTTGTCGGTGCCTGGCACAGGAGAGCGGATGGGGGAAGTTGTTGTGTTTGGGGTACCAAGAAGTTGGCTAATTGCTTTTTCCACAGTGGGACGTACTTGAGACACCCCTCTATAGTTTGGTTCGTCTGCTTGACCTGACTCAAACGAAGTTTTTGTGGACACATCCACTATACGGGAAGCCACATACATATAACCATTTTCGATAACGATACTCACCACACATACTTTTTGAGCTCCAAAGTCTTCTCCTAAAACTGCAATCTGATTATCTGCTACATTTCCCGACAATTGGATGGCTATTTCTTTATCTATCGCTTTCAAAAATTCAGTTGAGCGTTCTATCAACCGATAGTTTCCTTTGCCAGTCAAGTGTGTAATAGCTGTACTTTGTGCTATCACCTTGATAGACGTCTCTATAGGTTTTCCATCCTGTAATCCCATAACATATACTGCCAAATTATAATGTTCATTACCATTTTGCGCCTGCAACAAACTAACACTCAAAAGTAATATTAGACATAGAGATGATAATGTCGCAAATCTATTCATTTTATTTTTCATTTAGTCGAATTATTTATCCAAGGAACTGTAATTTATCAGATTCTAAGAGTTATACTATTGTCCTTCAAACTTCTTCATTTCTTCATCAAATATTTTAGTGAACATATATTCATCAAAATCCAACTTAAGTTCAGCATTATTAGAAACTGAAGAACTCATTTTCTTGATTACCTGATCTTTCTCAGTTTCTAAGACTATCCAGTAGGTATATTGTCCATCACTACCCTTGAAACATTTTTCTCCTATCACATCAATATTTTGGGTAACCTGATTCACCACAATTCTAGCCATTTCTTCAAATTTTTTTTCAAAATTTACAGCATCTGCCACATTGCGTTGGTTGGTATACTGGTTAGTAACTGCCTTCACGGTATTTTGGATTCGGGTTCCGATTTCGGTAATAGCATTGGCCATGGCTATCTTCTTGGCTGTAGCCATATCGGGACTCTTTCCTTGGTTTACTGCTCTGAAATAATTGCTATCCGACTTGTACTCTTTACCTGAAAACGGCAAAATAATTTCTGTTGATTCTTCCACCTGACCATACAGTTTTCCAGCGTTTTGTTGTGAAGTTTTGCAGGAGGTACACAATAGGCATGCCATAAATACGAGGGCAGCAATAGATAAAGTTTTTTTCATTTTGATATGTGTTTTTCTTTTTTTCTGCGGATTCCCTACGCAAAATTATTCAGTTAATTTCAAAAAAAACACAATAAAAAAGCGCAGGAATCTAAACTCATCGCTCATCCCGCTTATTCAGGCTCTCGCATTGCCTTCCATCCGAGGATAAGCAATGCCGAAGCCCACGCTGTTGTATATCAAAATGGATATTTGGGACTATCCGATTGGTAGAGACACGTATAATAAGCCTCTAAAGGCGTGGACACAAAAAGTATTCCGCACCATAAATATACAAACCAATGGACATTGAACATTGCCTTACCGTGCGGATGGTTATTGAACTTGCGAGATTCGAATAAGCCGCAGATAAGACGTTGACTCAACGCCTAATATTATGTTTTGTTACCCGCCTTCCACCCATTCGGACTTCGGAACGAACAACGCTGCAAAAATAATGAAATATTTTTAACTTGAGTAATGGTGATTAAAAAAAATTCACAGGGAGGAAACCCACAATACACTCTCCCAAAAAACAAAATAGGATTACATAGTTGTAGAAGTGCGAGATTTTGAAAGAGAGCTTACTCAATAAGCAGGATTTGATGGAGTAAAATTCTTCAACACAAGTAGCTTTTCAAGTCCCTAACCGACGCAGTGGTTGCGTGAGGGATTGCAGCGGTTATGAGCGCCGGATTTGGTGTTAGAATTTAGTGCTTAGAGTTTGGAACTTGAAATTAGGAAGAATTGAGGCGCGAGAAGGAGGCGCGAAATTTGAGCGGAAAGCCCGACGGCGAGCGCGCGGCAGAAAGGATAGCTCGAAAAATTAACGCGCTTATCACGGAATTAGCGAACGCAAGCAAACAACGTGAATGGTGAGTGTGCGCAGGAAAAGCCGGCACGCCCAAATAATCCTAAAAAGCATGAAGTTTCTCCCCCAAAGAAAGATTTAAAGGGCAGACTAACGCCACGGTTCCGAAAAAATAAGCGTGTCTGTTGTTCCAGCATAACCGCACCAAACGCCCAAAGCCTCTTCGCCACTGTCGCAGCGAATGTTCGACTGAATGGGAATAGGATTGGTAAACGGATTTTGCCCCATCATCATGTCGCTGTTGGCAGTGTTCCAAAAACGATATGCGTTGTAGTCGATCTGCGAGTAGTTGACTAAAACGGTATCGCCAACGTGATACGCAAGGCTGTTGTAAGCATTTATGGTTTCTTCATCTTCAAAATTTGTGAACAACATTGATGGCGTAGCGCGTATCAAGTCGTACTCAAAGGTGGTTCCGCTGATGACAATATCATCAAAAACAGCAGGTAGGGTGTTTACCCACATTCGGTCTTGAAATAAGCGATTGCGAACTTTTACCCGAAATTGGTAGTAGTTGGTTTGTGCGGGATTGTCGGTGATAGCGAAACGAATATTTGCCGTTGAATCGTTGTAAAGTTCATTAATTTCAACAAAAAAGAGCGAATCCAAAGCAAAAGGTTCCAAAATGCGTGTTTCCGAAGTGTAAACCTTTCCATCTAACTCAATTTTTAAATGATATGTGGTGTTGGGTTGCCCTTTGAGTTGCGAACCTTTGTAAGCAAAAAAGAGCGGCGCATCTTCACTTTGTTGTAATGTCAACACTTCACTTTCCCCAAATTCAGAAGTTACGGTAACCACCGCATCGTCAATAAAAACGTCGTTCATCAAGGTGCTGAAGTTGATGTCCGAAAAGTAAGGCACACTGCGATGTATAGAAACTATCGGTTCTTTGCCAATTTCAATATATCCTTCAACTACAATTTTGTTGTAATAATCGGGCGGTGTTACCTCAATTTCTGTCTGACAACTATTAGTAACCAGCAGAGATAAAGAGATCAGCACTGAATATATTAAAGGTATGACAAATTTTCTCTTTTTATTCATAACTATTTGATTTTGAAGTTCCAAGTTATTGTAGGTATAATAGGGAAAAGGCTGATTTGGTAGGCTGTAGTATTAAATTCGATGTGAGGAGGAATAATATTGGTATCGAATTCTGTTTGAGTTTCGTAAAAGATATAGAATGGATTTTTGCGGTTGTAAACGTTGTAAATGGAGAGGCTGAGGCTGGTGTCGAAGTGCTTGCGTTTGGCAATGTTCCACGTTAGGGAAAGATCTAAGCGATGATACGGTGGCAAACGATATGCGTTGCGGTCGCTGTATTCTGTAATTAACGAGCCATTAAAAAAGTAGAAACCGACAGGAATAGTCATTGTATTTCCAGTTGCATAAATCCATACGGCGCTGGCAGTCAGTTTGCTCGGTAAAATTTCGTAACTAAGGGTTATTGTCAGGTCGTGCCGACGGTCATACTTAGCATTGAACCATTCGCCGTTGTTTAGCGCATCGAATTGACGTTTAGAGTACGCCAATGTATAGCCGATAAATCCTGTAAATCGTCCGCGCGTTTTCTTTACAAAAAATTCAATTCCCCACGAGTAGCCTTTGCCAAAGGTGTATAGTTGATCCGCATTTATATTGACCGATGCCAAATCCAAACCTTCCTTATATTCCGCCAAATTTTTCATATTTTTGTAGTAGGCATCGATGTAGGTTTCAAACATATTATCGTAAAAGTTGCGATATACGCCCAACGAAACTTGATGTCCAATCTGAGGTTTGATAATGGAGGTAGAGGGCATCCAGATGTCGGTAGGCAGCGAGATATTTGCCATTGCAATCTGATGAACATATTGGTGGTTCATCGTATAAGAGATTTTAATAGAGGTGTTTTTGTCTAACAGAAAGCGTGCCGAGAAGCGAGGTTCGACGTTGTTGTACTGACTGATAATCTCTCCCGGCTTATAGGTTGTAGAATCACAGATATAGCCAAAATTGTCTAAATGGTAACGGGTAAATCTACCCACGTGCGAGAAGTGCGTGTACCGAAGGCCGATGTTTATCTTTAGCCATTTGGCAATATCGTATTCGTCGTTGGCATAAATTGCTAACTCGTTGGCATAAAATGGTTTCTGTTCATTCAACGAAAACTCCTCATCTACGGCGCCTGTTTCCACCTCAAAACGCGAAGGAAAGAAAGCGTGGAAGGTGTAGTGTGCCCCAAAGTTCAAGGTGTGCTTTGGATTGGGAAGGAAGGTGAGTTGGCTCTTGAGGGAGTAGTCGCGAATGCCCGAAACAATGGCGGCAGAGTAAGCGTCAATGCCCATTTTTGTATCTAAATTGTAGTTACTGAACGAAGCTGTGGTGTTCAAAAAGAGACGCGGTGCCAAAATCCATTGCCAACGCAAAGAAGCCGCCGCATTTCCCCACTGAAATTGCGTGTTCAGCGCGCCAGAGTTGGACTTAAAACCATAAACATCGTTGCCGTAATATCCGCTCGCTGTAAGGCGATGTTTATCGTTGATATTCCAGCTAATTTTTGCATTCAAATCGTAAAAGTAGAACTTACTCCCTTTCATCGGAGAATCTTTCTTCAAAAAGGGCTGAATCAGAAAGTCGGCATAGGTTCTTCTTGCAGAAACAATTACAGCACATTTATCACGTTTCAAGGGACCTTGTACGGTAAAGCCCGAAAATACGAGTCCAATTCCTGCATCTAACTGCCACCGTTTCATATTACCATCGTTCTGCGTTACATCAATAATCGATGCTAAACGCCCGCCATACTGCGCAGGCATCCCTGATTTAAAAATTTCTACATTTTTCACAGCATCAGCATTGAAAACGGAGAAGAAACCGAAAAGGTGACCTGCGTTATAAACTGTAGCGCCATCTAACAAGATGAGATTCTGGTCGCTATTACCACCACGCACAAAGAAGCCACTATTGCCTTCGCTACCCGACTGAATACCGGGCAGCAATTGTATCGACTTCAGCACATCAACCTCTCCCATAAAAGCAGGTAGCGACTTTATCGCTTCTATCTTCATATCCACTTTTCCCACATCAACAGCAGTCACATTTTTATCCTCTTTTTGCGCACTTATGGTTATCCCTTCCGCTTTAAAAACTTTCGGATTGAGGTCGAAATTTCGCGTTCGGTTGCTCTTCATTACTATTGTTTCTGCAATCTCCTCATATCCTAACGATTCTACTGTAAGTTTATAACTTCCTTGTTCAATGGTAATTGAGTAAAATCCTGCGCTATTGGTTATGCTTCCTTGCGGAGTTCCACCACGCAATGTATCCCGCAGCATAACATACACGCCTGCCAAAGTTTCGCCGTTATTATTATCGCGCACGACACCCGAAAGGGTAACTTTCTGTCCCAACAACGAAAGCGGAATATTTAAGATAAGGATTAGAAAATATATAATTTTACGCATTGATTTATTGATATTTATGTTTTAAATCACGTTTCTTTTTTTTATTTGGGCGTATCGGCTCTTTTCCGTCGCACAAAGCCTGCGCACTCGCCGTCGGGCTTTCCGCTCAAATTTCGCGCCTCTTTCTCTCGCTTCATTTTTTACAAAATTTAGACTTCAAGTTCCAAGTTCTTCATTCTAACTAAGTTCTTAAACCGGCGCTCATAACCGCTGCAATCCCTTACGCACCTCATCGCTTTTAGAACATCTCTTCGCACAAGTTGTCCCCTCTTCACACTCTAAACCTGCTTTTGTAACCACTTTGCAAACCGCATATAACACAACGAAACTACGCCTAATCCAGTATTATAAATAAACTCAGCACACCATACTTGTTGTAACGAAAATTGAAATACAATTGTTGCGAGCAATGTGTAAACTAAATAGATTACCAAAACAATCAACTCCAAGTAGAGTGCGGCAAAGGTGTTTCCGGCACCCGATAGCGCTTCAAAATAGACGGAAGAAATGGCTGAAATTATTGTAGTACAACAAATTATATAAATAACAGGTACAGTAGCTTGCGCCAACGAAATTTGGTCTGTGTAGATCGACGCCACCGTTGTAGGGAAGAGTACACAAAGCAACGCCAACGGGATAGAGAATAAAATCGAAATTTTGGTAACTCTACGTAACATTGCAGGAATTTCCGCTTCCTGTCCACTTCCTAACATTCTTCCTGTTAATGTATTAGCAGTTGCCCCAAAGGCAAAACTTGGAATCAGAATCAACATATACACACTACGCACAATACCCGATACAGCCGACGATTGGTCGCCCAAACGTGAAATCATTGCCAAAAAGATAAACCACATACCAAATGAAATCAGGCGTTGAATCATCGTAGGAAAGGAGAGTTTTAGCGTCGATTTCATCAGTTTTACATCAAACTTAGGCAAGGAAAACATATTGTATTTCCGAATGGGTAGTCGCCATAAAGTATAGAAAATAAAGAAGATAAATGCCGAAATTTCTGCCATTACCGAAGCTGTTGCAGCACCCTCAATTTTCATCTCTGGCAGCCCAAATTTTCCAAAAATCAGTGCGTAGTCAAAAAAGATATTCACCGATGCCATCAGAAGTGTAGTAAAGGTAATCACTTTGGTATTGGAAAGCCCAATATAGAAAGAACGAAATAGATAATTAAAGCACACAAATATAATTCCGTAGTGTCTGTTATCCATATATTTCAAGGCCTCTTCGTAAAGTTCTGGCGATGGAATAAAAAGCTTTAGAATGGGCTCTGTAGCAAAGTGTAACAATAGAAACAGCAGCGCTCCTAATATCGCTACAAAATAGGTACCATGGTCAAAAACTTTGCCAATTTGCGGAAAATTCTGCTCACCAAAACGCCGCGCAATAATAATCTGAATTCCCACCGCAAATCCCCACGCCAAGGTTGAGAAAACGTAGTAATAAATTCCTGCCAACATCGAAGCGCCCAACTCCGTTGCGCCTACGTGCCCCATAAAGATGGTGTCAGTAAAAGTTATCAACGTTTGCGCCAAATTTCCAAAAATTATAGGGTATGCAATGTTGATGATCTCCCTGTTAGTGATGCTTTTCGTTGAATTCATATAGGATTTTTTTAAACTTGCAAAATTCGTATTTTTATCCCTATTTTTCAACTAAAAAATATTAACCTTGACTATAAGACCGTCAGTGTTCTACTCGGGCACTCTAATATCAGCACAACCCTCAACCTCTATGTCCACCCAAATATGGAACAGAAGAAGCGATGTATCGAGCAGATGCTTAAAGCAATTCAGTAATTTTATTCCGCAAGTTTTTATCACAATTCAGTTTCCTTTGCAAAAGAAATTTAAGAACATTTAATTTTCCTATGAAAAGAGGTTTACCATACAACCATTTGCTTTATAGAAAGTCCAGAAATCCCACTATAGCGTTAATAAGTAGTTCATAATGTGCAAAAAGCAGGTAAACTATCACTATCGCTCCACCACTTCCCATCAATATCCAACGCACTACATCCAAGCGCATTACGAATCGTTCCAACATAGTATAACGCCTCAAACAAGATTCTAGCTTATTATTGGGCAAGGACAAAAGGTCGATTTGACGAATCACATCTTTCATAAACACCTCATTATCAGAAAATATAGGTGCATTTTCTTGTAAACGCTGTTTTATTTTACTTTTTGTACTCATTAACTAAAATTGTTTTTAGCTGTTTTCTCGCCCTAAAGAGAGTTACAGCAATGGTTGTTTCTGATAATTGGGTGATTTGATGAATCTCCCGTATATTTTTCTCCTCTAAATAATACAATACTACAATGGCTTTTGCTTGCTTAGGTAGTTGGTCTATAGCTTGATATAGAGGCTCGTAGAGAAAACTTCTATCCGCTTGATCATCAGCAATCATTGTCTTTGCCTTATCATTATCATCAATCGCATCCCGATTTCTTTTCCAATAGCAATTTTGCTCGTTAAGATATTCGTTATACGCAATGCGAAAGATCCACGTTTGCAATTTTGCTCTACCATCAAAAGTACCACAATGCAAGTAGGCTTTAATAATGGCATTCTGTGCTAAATCGTCTGTTAACTCTTTGTCGCCGTGTGTCAGTACGATCAGGAACCGGCGCACCGATTCCTGAAGAGTACCAATAACGGAAATAAATTGCGATTTATCCATATAAAAGGCTACGATTAATCAGAGACGTGATAAACGCAATTATTCTTTTTCAATAACCTCTTTTTCCTCCTTTTCTATCTCTTCTTGAAGAAACCTCTTGGATACAAAAAACATTATCAAAAATGCTATTCCAATGGTCAGCAACAATCCTCCGATCATAATTGGGTCGTTTTTCTGTTTACACAATCCATAAATTAGAAGAAACACGCCTACTAATGAAGATAATGCACCATATTGTAAATGTTTAAGCACTTTTCTCTTGGTGCTTTTCTTCTCGACATTAAATGCACTCAAAATTTCTGTTACTCGCTTAGAATCAACATTTTCTCCTTTTTCAATCGCCATTGCAATAAGTTCACTTTGCTTATCAATTTGATGACGACGAATTTTAAGTTTGGCAATAAAGCCCCATAAAATCATGGCAGGGATTCCTCCAAAAATAGCTACTATAGCTAAAATATCATCTAAATAAATTTCAGTCAACATAATTCATTATTTTAATTAAACATTTATGTGAATTGTCAGAATTTAAGTCTAAAATCAGGCTTTTTATCCATTAAACAAATCAACAACACAAAATATTACATGTACTAAAAAATATTTGAAGAAAATTTTTTCTATCGTACATCAAAATGATAAGAGATTAGATGATTTTCACAAACCACTTTGTAGGCTGATTCAACATTGGATACACATATCATGTGGAATAAAAATATTGAGGAGTAGATATTAAAAAAAAATGTACTTTTGCCAACTGAAAATAAAGACACATAAAATACTTAGTATAATGAAAAGAGATACACAAATTTTTGACCTTATCAAACAAGAACGTGAGCGTCAAACCAAAGGTATTGAGTTGATTGCTTCAGAAAACTTTGTTAGCGACCAAGTGATGGAAGCTATGGGTTCTGTATTAACAAACAAATATGCAGAAGGATATCCAACCAAACGTTATTACGGTGGATGTCAAATTGTTGACCAAACTGAACAATTGGCTATTGACCGTGCTAAAGAACTTTTCGGAGCGGAATGGGCAAACGTACAACCACACTCTGGCGCACAAGCTAATATGGCTGTATTGATGGCTTGCCTCAAACCTGGCGACACTTTTATGGGCTTAGACCTTTCTCATGGTGGTCACCTTTCACATGGTTCTCCAGTAAACTCTTCCGGTCTTCTTTATAAAGCTGTTGCTTACACCGTTGAAGAGGAAACTGGCGTTATCAACTACGACAAAATGGAAGAAGTTGCGCTTCGCACTCGTCCTAAATTGATTATTGGTGGTGCTTCTGCATACTCTCGCGATTGGGATTGGAAACGTATGCGCGAAATCGCAGACCAAGTAGGCGCAATTTTAATGGGCGACATTTCACACCCTGCAGGTCTTATTGCTCGCGGCCTCTTGAATAACCCTGTTCCTTACTGCCACATCGTTACTACAACTACACACAAAACTTTACGCGGTCCTCGCGGCGGTCTTATCCTTATGGGTAAAGATTTCGACAACCCTTGGGGTTATACCACTCCAAAAGGTGAAATCAAAAAGATGTCTCAAGTTCTCGATGGTATGGTATTCCCAGGAATCCAAGGTGGTCCACTTGAACACGTAATCGCTGCTAAAGCTGTTGCTTTCGGCGAAGCTCTTTCTGATGAATACTTACAATATATTAACCAAGTGAAGAAAAATGCTGAAGCTTTAGGAAAAGCTTTCATGAGCAGAGGTTACAAAGTAATCAGTGGCGGTACCGATAACCACTTATTACTCATCGACTTGAGAACAAAATTCCCTGATTTAACAGGTAAAAAAGTGGAAAACACTCTTGTTCAAGCTGACATCACTCTTAACAAAAATATGGTTCCATTCGATTCAAGAACTCCATTCTCAACTTCTGGTATCCGCGTAGGAACTCCTGCCGTTACTTCAAGAGGTTTGAAAGAAGAAGATATGGAAACTATCGTGGGCTTCATCGATGAAGTACTTTGCAATATCGACGACGCTGCCGTTATTGAAAGCGTTGCTAAGAGAGTAAATGCAATGATGGAAAACCGTCCACTTAACGTTTGGTAAGATATCATTTACACCATAAAAAGGACCGGCAAAACCGGTCTTTTTTTTTTCAAAAAGTTCAGCATAATAATAACAAATAGACATCGTTTTGCAGATGAACAAATAAAAATCAAAAAAGATGAAAAAACTACTATTTTTTATTGTGGGTGTTATAACAATAATTTCATGCAACGAGCCCGACGAAATCAATTATGAACAGAAAATTTTAGGTCGCTGGGCTTGCGATTACATCGACGGCAAAGCCAATTCTACACAATCATTTCATATTATCGATTTTCAAGACAACAACAAACTACAATGGTCTGAAGGTATTGAAGCGGAAAATGGAAAAACCGATTGGCACAAACACCCTGCGTTCAGCTACAGAGTAACCGAAAACGTCATCACTTACGAAGGCCAAGACGCACAGGGAAATCTAATCAATGCAGAACTTTCCATCAACTCCATTACAGAAACTTCCCTAACCTACTACATCAAGAAACTAACCATTAACAATACCAATGTCAGCGATAATAGATTATTCAAATTGAAAAAAATAAGTTCTGAAACGCCTCAATTAGAAGGAATTTGGTTTGGCAAAGAGGTAAGTCCTGGCACCCAAGCGCACGACTACTATTGGCAATTTTTCAACGATGGAAAATTCGATTTCTACTACTACGATGAAGCAACAGGAAAATACAAAAAGGGCGATATGAACGGACGTTATACCCATTACGGAGAGATTATCATTATGCACAGCAATGCGCCTATTATTGACAAAGAAAACTACAGTTACGACGCTTGGCATATCACAGAAAAAAGTGCAGAAAATATGAATTGGATGTGCAAAACTTCCGATGGAACCAACGTTAGTTTTATGCTCACACACACAACTGAACTTCCAGAAATTGGGTAAAACTTTTACACATTACAATGCTTAAAAAAGTATGGAAAGATTTGATATTTTTCCATATTTTTTTATATTTTCGCAAGTTAAAAGCAGTAAAAAAAACACCTTTTATAAAACTCACAACTCACTATAAACAAACTACTTAAAATAGATTTACTTTTAACAAAAAAGAAGAAATAAAACAAAAGCTACCACTTCACAAAAAAAATTGGAGAAAAATCCAATTTTTACAACAACAAAACAGATTTATTATGTTAGTTATAAATAAAGTTCAAGAGTTAAAAGAGATTCAACGACGTCTTCACGAAGAGGGAAAAACAATAGGATTGGTTCCCACAATGGGGGCATTGCACAGCGGCCACTACTCATTATTGGAGCGTGCGCGTCAAGAAAACGACATTGTGGTGTGTTCCATTTTTGTCAACCCTGTTCAATTTAATAATGCCGAAGATTTAGAGAAATATCCTCGCACGTTAGAACAAGATTTGGCGTACATCGAAAAGGTTGCCGATATTGTTTTTGCCCCTACTGTTGATGAGGTTTTTCCCACTCCACCTACCGAAAAATATGATTTTGGTACATTAGAAACGGTTATGGAAGGTGCATTCCGTCCAGGACATTTCAACGGCGTTGGCGTAATTGTAAAACGTCTTTTCGATTGGACAGAACCCCACAGAGCCTACTTCGGCGAGAAAGATTTCCAACAGTTAGCCATTATCCAAGAGTTAGTTCGCCAATATGCACTCAACATCAAGATTATCCCCTGCCCTATTGTCCGCGAAGCCTCTGGATTAGCTCTTAGTTCCCGAAACGCGCGTTTGTCGGAAACTGACCGCAAAACAGCCGCAAAAATCCACCAAATATTGGAAAGTTCACGAAACTGCACTACACTTCAGGAAACACAACATTTTGTAGAAGAAGAGATTGCCAAAGTTCCTGAATTTACGCTCGACTATTTCGCTATTGCCAACGCAAGAACACTACAACCTATAGAAAATTTTTCTGACGCAGAAACTGTTATCGGTTGTATTGCCGTTTTTATCGGTGGAGTAAGACTTATCGACAATGTCAAATATAAATAATAACATTCTAAAGATGCAAATTGAAGTATTAAAATCAAAAATTCATCAGGCAGTAGTTACTGAAGCAAACCTACAATATGTGGGTAGTATCACCATTGATGAAACATTGATGGAAGCCGCAAATCTTATTGAAAATGAGAAAGTTCAAGTGCTCAATATCAACAATGGTGAGCGTTTAGAAACTTACGTTATCAAAGGCAAAAAAGATTCTGGCGTAATCTGCCTCAATGGTCCTGCTGCCCGCAAAGCAGCAATTGGCGATGTTGTAGTTATCATCTCCTACTGCGCAATGGATTTTGAAGAAGCTAAACATTTCAAACCTTGGATTGTTTTTCCGAAGAATAACAAATTAAAATAAAGAAATTATGTATAAACTCGTACTTATTAGACACGGACAAAGTGTTTGGAATCAAGAAAATAGATTTACAGGATGGACAGACGTTGATCTTTCTGAACGTGGTATTAACGAAGCTAAAGAAGCTGGAAAACGCCTCAAAGAAGCTGGATTAACATTTGAATTTGCCTACACTTCATACTTAAAAAGAGCTATCAAAACGCTTAATTATGTTTTGGAAGAGATGGATCTTCTTTGGATTCCGGTTGAAAAAACTTGGCGTTTAAATGAAAAACATTATGGTTTCTTGCAAGGAATGAACAAAAAAGAGATGGTTGATGAATATGGTAGCGAACAAGTTCAAATTTGGCGCCGCAGCTACGACATTGCTCCACCTGCACTTCCAGAAGATGACGAAAGACACCCTATCAACAACCCAAGATATAAAAACATTGAAGATCCACAAGGACACCCAGGTACTGAATCATTGGCAGATACTACCGCTCGTATCATTCCTTTGTGGGAAAATTCTATTCAAAAAGCATTACAAAAACACTCTCAAGTGTTAATCGCAGCACACGGAAATAGTTTGAGAAGTATTCTAAAATATTTAAAAGGAATCTCTGACGAGGCAATTTCTCAAATCAATATTCCAACAGGTATTCCATACGTATTTGAATTAGATGAAAAATTCAATGTAATTAAAGACTACTATCTTGCTGATGAAGAAACACTTAAGAAATTGATGGAAGAGGTAGCCAACCAAACAAAAAAATAATTATGAATGTCAATTTTTCCGAAGAGATGAGCGCAGCAATGGAGGAAGCTCGTAAAATAGCCGCCTCCTACAATTATGGTCAACTCTCTGCTGACCATCTATTTTGTGCCATTCTAAAAGCTCCGAAGCCCAATTCCACAACATCTGTATGGGAAAGATATGGTATTAATACAGATGTATTGCTGGAAAAGCTTGAAAAGATTATCAGTCAAAACGAAAATAAAGTACAAGTTGCTCCCGAAGAGATTTCTCTTAATGAGCAAACAAACAATATTATTCGTCTTGCTTACCTAATCTCTAAAAATTGCCGTAGCAAAGATTTAGGTATGTTGCACTTTATCATTGCAATACTAAAAGAGAACAACAATAGTTATAATGTTTCCCAAACCTTACTTCGTCAAAGTGGCATCAATTATCAAGCCTTGATGAACGATACCAAAAGTAGTGATATTGCTGAAAGGACCTCTCCTAAAGCAAAAACTTTTGACGATGACGAGGTGGAGGACGATGACGATTTTTCACGTTTTTCTTCCCAACAACCGCGCGGCAATACACAAAATAGCGCTACCCCGATGATCGATTCCTTCGGAAAAGACTTAACACGTTATGCTCTCGATGGAAAGTTAGACCCTATTGTCGGTCGAGATAAAGAGTTGGAACGAATCGCTCAAATTCTCTGTCGCCGCAAAAAGAACAATCCCGTGCTCATTGGAGAACCCGGAGTGGGAAAATCTGCTATCGCCGAGGGATTAGCACTTCGCATTACGCAAGGCAAAGTTCCTCGCACACTAATGTCGAAGCGTATTATCAGCTTAGACATCTCCTCTCTTGTGGCGGGAACAAAATATCGCGGACAGTTTGAAGAACGCGTGCGCACAATTTTGGAAGAGTTAGAAAAAAATCCTCAAATTATCCTCTTTATCGATGAACTTCACACCATTGTTGGCGCTGGAAGTTCTCCAGGTAGCTTAGACGCTTCCAATATGTTTAAACCCGCTTTGGCACGCGGCGAAATCCAATGTATCGGAGCTACAACCTTGGACGAATATCGCCAATACATCGAAAAAGATGGCGCCTTGGAACGTCGTTTTCAAAAGGTTTTGATGGACCCAACCACCCCTGAAGAGACTTTGGAAATTCTTCAAAATATCAAAGATAGATATGAAGAACACCACTCCGTACGCTACACCGATGAAGCACTGCAAGCTTGCGTTACATTGTCGTCAAGATATATTTCAGACCGCTGTCTTCCTGATAAAGCTATCGACGCTCTTGATGAAGCTGGTTCACGCATCCATATCAAGAACATTAAAGTTCCTCAAGAGATGTTAGATGCTGAAAATCAAATTGAACTATTAGAAAAACTTAAAAAAGAAGCAATCGCGAATAATGAGTTTAATGCAGCAGCAAACTATCGAGACGCTATTAAAACTGAAAACGAACGATTAGCAAAGATTCGCAAAGATTGGGAAACAGAAGAGCAAAATCGCCGAACTCCTGTTACCGAAGAGGACGTTGCTGAGGTAATTGCAATGATGACAGGCGTTCCCGTAAAGCGAATTGCCAAAAATGAAGGTGAAAAATTGATGCAGATGGCTACTGAATTGGAAGGTAAAGTTATCGGACAAGATGAAGCTATCGTAAAAATTGCTAAAGCTATACGCAGAAATCGCGCCGGTCTTAAAGACCCAAACAAACCTATCGGTACATTTATCTTCCTCGGTCCTACTGGCGTCGGAAAAACATATCTTGCTAAAGTATTAGCTGAATATCTTTTTGATTCTCAAGACGCTATGATTCGTATCGATATGAGCGAATATATGGAAAAACATACTATTTCTCGTCTTATCGGTGCGCCTCCAGGATATGTTGGCTACGAAGAAGGTGGACAGCTAACCGAAAAAGTGCGCCGTAAGCCTTACTCTATCGTACTCCTTGACGAAATTGAAAAAGCTCACCAAGATGTTTACAATATCTTATTGCAAGTATTTGACGATGGGCAACTTACGGATGGAATCGGCAGAAAAGTTGACTTCAAAAATACCATTATCATTATGACATCCAATATTGGCTCCCGAGAATTGAAAGATTTCGGAACAGGCGTTGGCTTTAGCACCGATGCGACCATTGCCAACAAGCGAAAATTGGAACATAGCGTAATTGATGCCGCTTTGAAGAAAAACTTCTCACCAGAATTTCTCAACCGTATCGATGATACAATCTTCTTTAATAGTCTTACTAAAGAGGAGATCAAGAAAATTATCGATATCGAACTTGTAAAGCTACTAAAACGCGTATCTGCATTAGGCTTAGAAGTTGAAATCACCGACAAAGCAAAAGATTTTCTTGTAGAAAAAGGATGGGACAGCAATTACGGCGCTCGCCCTCTGAAACGTGCTATTCAAAAATATGTCGAAGATGTGCTTGCTGAAGAGATTCTTCTCCAAAAATTGGACAACAACAATAGTGTCATTTTAGATTATAATGACATAAAAGAGGAGATGGAAGTGATAAGTAAAGAGAAAAATTCTGAATTAACAGAAGGAGAAAAAGCCAACGCTCTTCCGGAACATTCTGATAATCAAAACGATGATTAATTTCAAAAAAAAGTCAAAATAGGTCTAAAAATTGAAAAAAAAATCATATTTTTGCACTCACATTTTTAGAGAGTGATTGGTCCCATAGCTCAGTTGGTTAGAGCAGCTGACTCATAATCAGCGGGTCCTTGGTTCGAGCCCGAGTGGGACCACAAAAGCCCTTGCGTAAAACGTAAGGGCTTTTTAGTTTCATAAAACTTCTAAGAGTTTTTTACCAACTTATCAGAAAGAAAAGTTTCTTCGAAAAACAACACCTCTTTTTTATTATCTTTGCACCTCGAAAAAGTTCCTTAGTATTATGGGTAGAAACAAATTTTCACAACGAGAAATTGATATCATTCGCAAGTTGTTGCGACGTAAAATGGCGGGAAATCGCGGTGGGCAAAAAGTGGTAAGACACACACTACGTACTGTGTTCGACTTCAACATTTCAGACTTTAACGTACAAGGGAAAGCTTTCGGTCCGCACGACCTTGACGAATGTGTGCGCCGCGGCAGAATACAAGTGCTTGACGAAGCAACAATAGAAGCGATGAAACTGCGCTACGCCGAGAAGAAACAACACGAAGAGTCGCTTAAGCAAGCAGAAGCTATTGCTAACGGCGAAATTGAAGATTGGCAAGAGGTGCTGAAACAGTGGAACGAGTACTACGGAAATAATCCGGAAGAGGCTTAATTCATGTACATCATACAAAAGCAGATTTATAGCATAATCAACTTCAGCACATAAAAAAAGCTGCCCACTTTGTTAATAGGCAGCCTTCAGCATTCTAATTACAACTATTCAACTTTCTGTTCCACCCATATTAGTTTATCGGTATTATACCCGCGTTTTTCGGCACTTTTCACCAGATAATCGAGGTCGGCTTGTGTCAGTTGCGGCGTACGACTCAAAATCCAAAGATAACGATCGCTTTTGCTGCCCACCAACGCATAACGGTAATCCTCTGCCAACTCTAACACATTGTATTGGCTGTAGATATTCATAAAGAAGGAAACCTCCAGCATACCAGGCTTTGAAGCATCAGGACGACGTGCTTTTCCTACTGACTGGTCAAATTTTCCGTCAAGCGTCTTTTTATAACCGGAATTAACGACCAGAATTGATCCATCGTCATTTAGGGAGTAATCAGCGGTACAACCCACCAATCCACGTTCAAAAGTGTGGTCAAAGCGAGCGATTTCGTACCAATGTCCGAGATAGCGTTCTAAATCCAGATTCTTAACAGGTTCGTTAGGAATGTCTTGCGCATCGGAGCAACCGAAAAGGGTTAGCATAGTGATACCGCAAATTAAATGTAAAAATTTTCTGTTCATAATGTTTGATTTTAAAATGGTTAATGTTTGATGTAAAACTCTTGCGAGATTATAGAGTAAAAACATCGTGCTGCGGCAATTGTTCAGAAATAAAAAAAAAGAATATAGATAATGACAACAAACTCCTATCGGCACAGCCATACTAAGCATACGGAAGAAAACAATATATCAGAAAATAGTAGTATAAGAAAAAAAAATCTTGCAAAAACTATCTTTGTCTAAAAAAATCACACACTCTCCCCTACCATTAATGGAAAATTAATAGTAATTTTGCCAAATATATTTCACTATTCATCACGCATTTATTCATTAACCCAAAAAAATATGAAAAAGCTATTTATCACCCTTATTGCCACAATTTTATTGTCACCAATTTTTGCACAAAGCGAACATCTAACCTTCAAAGGCATTCCCATTGACGGCTCCTTAGCCGACTTCTCCAACCAAATGAACCAAAAAGGCTTCACCCATATAGCAACTGAGGACGGCACTGCTGCTTTCGCCGGAGAGTTCGCATCATACAAAAATTGTACTATTGGTGTTCTATGTTCTAAAAGCACAAAAATTGTCAATAAAGTGGGCGTAATCTTTCCAAAATGCGACACTTGGTCAAAACTATATAGCAACTATAGCCATTTAAAAGAGATGTTAACCATTAAATATGGAGAACCCACAGAAAGTACAGAAAAGTTCCAAAGCATCATAGAACCTACAGATGACAACATGAAAATGCGCTATGTTGAATTAGACAACTGCAAATACACAACCTCGTGGGTAACAGAAAAGGGAACTATAGAACTTGAGATAACGCACCAAGATTACGATTGCCACGTCGTTTTACACTATTGGGATAAGATTAACACCGAGAAAGTTACCAGCTCAGCGATAGATGACTTATAAAAGGTGAACTCTCGCCAATATTCTATCTCAGTTAGTAACATTTTCTCTATCTTTGCCAAGATTTTAGTTTCACTATAAAACAGAAAAAAGATGACCAAAGAGGAATTGATGCGCAGGGCAATTGCGCTGAGTGAAGAGAATGTAAAATTAGGATTAGGACCTTTTGGCTCCGTCATTGCCAAGGACGGCGAGATTATTGCGGAGGCAGGGAATACCGTAACGCGTGACAACGACCCTACCGCGCACGCCGAAGTGAACTGCATCCGTGAAGCCACTCGTAAACTCGGAACATTCGACCTATCTGGCTGCGAAATCTACGCCTCCTGCGAACCTTGCCCAATGTGCTTAGCAGCCATCTATTGGGCGCATTTGGACAAAATCTACTACGCAAACACAAGAAAAGACGCCGCCGAAATTGGCTTCGACGACGACTTTATCTATAATGAGATTCCTTTAGAACCCTCGCAACGCCAAAAACAAATTGAGGAGTTGCTACCAGAAGAAGCAAAAAGAGCTTTTGAGATGTGGAAAACTTCTGAAAACAAGGTGGAATATTAACCTACTGCTTTTTCAACAATTTCACCACTTTACCTCCTGAATTCAAGAGATAGAATCCATCTGCAAAGGTCGATAAATCCAACACAAAGCGGCTGTCGCTGGCGATGCCTTGCCACAGAAGTTGTCCGTACGCATTATAGAGCGAGATTGGCGTATTGATTTTCAAATCAGATATTTGAACACTATTGCAACAAGGATTGGGGAACACCTTCCAGCAATCCACAGTGCTGTTTTCCTCCACGCCAACCGGCATCCATCCATTCATCACCGCTACGCCTGCCAAATCGAAGCCGCCACTGGCAAAATCTGTCGGGTACGGGTCATTTATCGCATTTCCGTTTCTATCGAAAGTTGCCCATTGTGCATCTATAGAACCGACAACATCCACTACTTTAATATGCGTAATTGCATTGAGATCCAAATTGGAATAACCGCTTAACTGCGCTAAATCGAAAGGTGTTCCCCAACCTACCTTATACTTGCCCGCAAGATTACTCAAATTTTGAGCGTCAACGGTTCCCGTACTGCTGATTTGGAGTGCTGTAGGTGTTAAAGAAGTTGCCGGAAAACGGTAAAAATGAACGCCGTCAGAACTTACCTCTACGAATGCCAATTCCAGAAAAATGTCATTGAGAGCATTTTCAAAGACTGCGAAATCATACCCCACACCATTTTGAATGGGAGCGTCAAACGTCAGAAGTGCGGCACCACCATCGCCCAAACTCACCACTTCTACTGTAGAGTTGGTCACTTGGCCTACTGCATTGGCAGCTTCGCCATAAGTGACGGCAAGCATCTGATTTTCCATATTTTGCCAACCTCTATCCACCTCGCAAGTTGCCGCCCAGTCCACAATTTGCGGATCCTCACAACTAATAGCTTGGCAATTCTCACTTCCCACTATCCCATCAAACTGCGTTTGCGGAGGCGTTGGCTTAGCAACGGGATTCACAACGGTCAACCAAGTATAATTAAAGTTCTCATCTGCATTTCCACAACTTTCATCTCCCCATTTCACCACATCACCATCATGTACATATTGGGTTGTAAATCCATTGACAGCTCCCTGACCATTAATATTATACATCCACCAATCACCCGCCAACGCAAGCGAGTAGTTTCCATCGTTGAAAGTAATATCGCTCATCATTGAACCATTGGCCAGATAATCGAATCGTTCATCATAAATCGCAATTGTCCGCATCAGGTCAGCCACCAAGGCACTATCACCTGGGAAACGCACACCCCAAGCGAGACAGATTGCGGTATCGCACCAATTCACAGCAACGATAGCATAACTTTCACCATTACCCACCCAATAATCTATCTCTTCAGCCATTATTGTAGCATCCTCATTTTCAGGGGGAAGGTTCGGATTGACCGGATAGAAGATATTCTCATTCGGGAGTGTACAATCCGCATACTGGCACATTTCAAAATAATCTCCATCTGCAAGCGGGTCCGACAAACCCGAGGAGAATGAACCGTTAACGGTGTACATCAGCATACCGCTATCTTCCATATAGTTCAGGGAGCCGTTACTATAGCCAAAACCATTCACCCAACTTCCCAAATCGATGTAAAAATTGGAGTCTGCGGAGGCTATTGCGTTCAACATATCAGCAATGGTGGCAGAACCGCTAAACCGATAACCATAGGCGACGCCACCGGGTGTGCTACCACACCAAAAAAAGCCTGCCACAACGGAATTTTCGCCTTCGCCCACCCAGAATTGGATAGCAGAAGCGGGAATATCCGTCACTTCTTTTAACACGGAACCATTTGAGATCAAATCTCTTACATACTCATTTTGCGCACACAAAGTGAACGTTGAAAAAACAAGCAAAAAACACAAAACTCTTCTCATAATTTAAGTTTTAAGTTAAACAATAAGTTAATAATATATTGTGTTATTGCCCAGGGAAAAAGAAACGAAAGCTTAAAACAAGATCTCGTGTAAGCCTATCTCCCGAAGCTACTCACAAAAAGTTTACGGCAGGTTTTCTGACTTGTTTCCGAGTGCGCCTTCCCATTGACAAACAACAGTGGCTTTGAGCACTCGATATAATGAAACTTACAGCAGCGGGTACTGTACAGGAGTCTCACCTGTTTCCCTCTCACAACTCAACAGAGTTGCTCACCGAAAACGCGGCAAAGATAGTTCTTTTTTCTTTTGATTCCACTTTGCAACTCATTTTTTTTTCAAACAAAATCAAATTCACAGAAAAGTCAAAACATTGCTCGGAGGTGATAATTTTTTTTGTATTTTCGCCGCCGCTTACGGAGAGATGGCCGAGTGGTCGAAGGCGCACGCCTGGAAAGTGTGTAGGCGCCGAAAGCGTCTCGAGGGTTCGAATCCCTCTCTCTCCGCAAAAGAGTGTAAATCAAGAAGTTGCAAGATTTACACTTTTTTTTTTTACACATACCAAAACTCTACATTGGCAAAAGGCAATCACAACATTAGGAGTCGTAGTTTTTTTGCGGGTTTTCTGCCAAATTTTTCTCTTCTACGAACGCTTTTCGCAGAAATAGTCAACAATAAAACTTGTTTCTTAATAAAATCGCCCTTACTTTCCCTATTAAAAAAAATCACCAACAATTACCCCAAAATATAATTAGAATAATGCATCAACAAACTCTTCTACGGAAATGTTAAGCAGATATTTCTCAACTTCAATACTTTTCAGCAAGTTAGAAACCGAATTTTTCTCGTGAGGTACATGAATGAGACAATTTTCCAACTCAGAAATATCTTTAAATGCGAAGAAATCACCAAAAATCTTCACTGCTTCAATCACACCTTTTTCTATCTGAAGATGCACCTCAAGATTTCCCCCTTTCGTTCTTACTACTTTAGAAAAATCGTAGCGCGGAGAGGTTCCAAAATTCCAATTCCAAGTGGAATATTTGTTATCTCTTAAAAGTTTGATTTGAGTAATTTCCTCAGGCGTAAAGGGTTGCAGATAGGAATTGGAACGGGTTTGCAAAATATAATTCATCAATAAATCTGCAAATTGGTCAACCGATAAAGGTTTAGGAAGATGCGAACTGATATTGGTTACACGTTTTCTAACCGATTTCACCGCTTTATCCACAAACTTCAACGGATTTACTTTTAAGGCTTCTGACAAATCTGTCATCTCCGTAGAAAAAAGAAGCGTTCCGTGATGCATAACACGCTTACCATGTTTACATTGTGCATTTCCAGAAAACTTCTGACCGTCAATCATCAAATCATTTCTACCCTCAAAACGTGCATCCACTCCTAAACTACGGAGCAGTTCCAAAATAGGTTGGGTAAAGGTTCTAAAATCACCTTGGCCTTGATTATCAATAAAGGTAAAATTCAGATTTCCGAAGTCATGGAAAACAGCACCACCTCCCGTTAATCTTCGTACCACTTTGATATCTTTTTCATTAACATAATCAAGATTTATTTCTGCTAACGAATTTTGAAATCTTCCTACAATTACGGAAGGCTCGTTTTTCCACAACATAAAAACGTTATCTTCCAGATTTTTAAGCAAGAATTCTTCCACTGCCAAATTAAAATAGGCATCTGTACTGGAATTAAAAATGCAACGCATAAGTAGTTTTTGAGGATTTTAGTTTTCGGTTTCAAAATTTCTCAAATCGATTCCCCAGAGCAGTTTTTCTCTAATAACTGAGTAGAAATCGGATTTTAGGAAACGCGTAGTTTTGATAGTAAAGTTCTCCTTAGAGATTGTCAAGGTTATTGGATTTTCAAGTGTAATACGCTCTGAATCAACGGTAAGCAAAAATTTTTCATTTCGTGATAGTACCTCAATTTTCAGCACATCGTTATTACTAATTACGATAGGCCGTACGGCAAGCGAATGGGAGGAGATTGGGGTAATCACATTTACCTGCGTTTGGGGATGAATAATGGGACCTCCGCAACTCAAAGAATATGCAGTAGATCCAGTTGGCGTTGCCACGATGAGTCCATCAGCCCAATAAGTATTTGCAGGCAAATCATTTACCCAAAGTTTTACGCCTGTAATAGAATTGACCTCTGTATTGTGGATTGAGATATCATTCAGGGCAAAAGTATGTTGCAATGGCAACTTCACATCGGCATCGATATGCAAAAGTGAACGCTCCTCAATAGTATAGCAACCTGTTTCTAACAATTTCCAATACTCTTCAAAATTTTTCTTAGTAATAGAAGTTAGGAAACCGATTCTTCCTGTATTTACTCCTACAAGAGGTATTCCAAGGTCCGCCAGAACATTAGCGGCATCAATAAAAGAACCGTCACCGCCGAATGAAAGCATAAAATCGACGGGAGCGGCATCTTTTAGGTCTTGATATGTCGAAAACCACACAACCTCCTCATCAACAACTACCGATTTAAAGTACTCGTGTAGAAGAAGTTCATGATTTCCTTTTTTTACGAGTTTCAGAGCTTTACGCACAAACTCAAGGTTGTCATCATTGACATTGCGGCAATAGGCAGCAATTTTCATAGTAGTAAATTAACCAACTATAGATACTCTTTAGGTTCCATTTCGCCATTGATGACCAACATTGCATTGAAAGCCATTGCCTTCATTTCATCTTCGCCTGGGAACACTTCAACAGGAGCAATCCAATCGATTCTTTCGCGAATTTTAGCCACAATTGGTTTTCCGTAAGCAATACCACCAGTAATCAAAATAGCATCCACCTTACCTTTCAAAACGGTAGCATTTTCTCCGATACTTTTAGCCACTTGGTATGCCATAGCGGTTTCGAGAAGGTCAGCTTTTTCATCACCTGCGAGGGCACGTTTTTCGATTTCGTATGCATCATTTACACCAAAATAGCCTACAAAACCGCCTTTACCAACCACCATTTTCTTCACTTCTTCTTTAGTATATTCACCGCTGAAGCAGCAATTAATTACTTGATTCATAGGCAAAGTACCTGAACGTTCTGGTGAGAATGGACCTTCACCATCAAGAGCTTGGTTTACATCGATAACCTGACCTTTTTGGTGAGCGCCAACGCTAACGCCACCGCCCATGTGTGCAACAATCAAATTCAAATCTTCATACTTCTTACCCACTTTCATTGCGTATGTTCTTGCAATTGCTTTTTGGTTAAGAGCGTGGAAAATAGATTTTCTTTCAAAAAGTGGATGACCAGCGATACGGGCCACTTCTGGAAATTCATCTACCACAACGGGGTCAGCAATAAAAGACTCTTTTAAGCCGATTGACTGTGCAATACTATCTGCAATTAATCCGCCTAAGTTACAAGCGTGCTCGCCATTATAACCCATACGAAGATGCTCTTTCATCAACTCATTTACGCGATACACTCCTGATTGAATAGGTTTAATAAGCCCACCACGACCAATAACAAAATCTACAGAACTGATATCGATACCATTTTCTTTTAACTCATTAAGAATTACATTTTTACGAAACTCATATTGCTCAGCAATTGATTTGAATGGTTCCAATTCCTCAGTAGAGTGTTTTAAATTTTTCACAAACACCTGATTATCATCTTCAAAAACTGCAATTTTTGTTGAAGTTGAACCTGGATTGATAGCAAGAATTTTTTTCATATTTCTATTTTTAATGATTATAATTATCTCTTCAAAATTTTGCGCAAATATACACATTTTTATGATACAAAAGTTGTCTTTTTTCAAATTAAAAGAAAGATTCAACGAACGACATATTTTCATAATTTTGCAACCCTAAATAAATAAAAAGAGGAAATGTCGCAAAAAATTCTCAAAAACATTCTTACTACACTACAAGAAGCTATAGTAAAAAGTGGAAAAACGGTATGGTTACTTTTCAAAGTTATGTTTCCTATAGCGATAATAATCAGATTTTTTCAACTTTTAGGTTGGATGCCATACGTTGGTGATATTTTGGCACCATTAATGCAGTTGATGGGGCTACCAGGAGAGATGGGCATTGTTTGGGCTACCTCAATGTTAGTGAACATTTACGGTGGAATTTTTGCGTATGTAACGCTTCTTCCAGATTTAGCGCAACCGATGACTATAGCACAAATCACGATTCTTTCCACCATAATCTTATTGGCACACACATTTCCTGCAGAGCTCACCGTTGCCAATCGTTGCGGAGTGCGCTGGTGGTTTGCTTTCGCTATCCGTTTTTTCCCAGCTCTACTCTCAGGCATTCTGCTCAACGCCATCTATCGTTGGGGAAATTTCCTTACGGAACCTGCAGAGGTAATCATCAACCTGCAGATGCAAAACAGCACTTGGGGACTTTGGATGTTTAGTCAACTAAAAAGTTTTGCTCTTATCTTCTTAATTATCTTCTTGATGGTAATACTTCTAAAAATATTAGATAGGTTAAAAATTCTGGACTTTATCAACCGACTTCTCCATCCGCTGGTAAAATTTTTAGGAATCAGCCCCAATGCTATACCTTCGGTGGTAGTTGGCTTAACAATGGGGTTGGCATACGGTGGAGGGTTAATCATTGCAGAAGCAGAAGAACGACAACTTACCCCCCACGATCTACTCTACTCTATCGTTTTACTCAGTTTGTGTCATAGTATCATCGAAGACACACTGCTGATGTTCTCGTGCGGGGCGCACTACAGCGGCATCGTTATCTTCAGAATCCTTTTTGCCCTTGTTTTATGCCGAATTTTTATTCTGATTACCCAAAAAACAGGAATCAAACCACTTGTGGTCTCAAAAAAAGAGAAAAATCTTTCCCAAAAGTAATCCTGCATATCATTTTTTGATGTAATTTTGCATTTTTATTAATTGCATTTCTATGTATAGAAATATCGAAGAATTAAAATCACAACTATCTGAACCTAAAGAGATTACAATAATAACTCATTATAACCCTGATGGTGATGCCTTGGGTTCCTCTTTAGCATTACGTCATTATTTAACAGGAAAGGGTCACAAAGTAACTTGTATTGTCCCCAATAACTTTCCCAATTATTTAGAGTGGATGCCGGGCAGCGACTCGGTAATCATTGCTAATAAACACCTTAACACAGCGCACAAACACATTCTGAATTGCGACATACTATTTGCCGTAGATATGAATGGCGCACACCGCAGTGGCAAAGAGTTGGAAGAGGTTATTGATCAATCAACAGCCTATCGCATTCATATTGACCACCATATTAACCCAATGTTTTCTTGCAACTTCTGCTTTTCTGAAACGACAACCACCTCTACTTGCGAAATGGTTTATCGATTTATTAATGAGTACTTAGACGACATCCAATCGTTGTCAAAAGAAGCTGCAGAATGTATCTATAGTGGCATTATCACCGATACAGGCTCACTAAGTTATTCGTGCAATCACACCATCACCTATCGTATTTTGGAGCATCTTATCTCTTTGGGAGTAAATGGCGAAGCAATACATCGATTGATTTACGACAACTACTCCACCAGTCGCTTGCGCTTATTGGGCGTTGCGCTCAACAATCTTAAGATTATGGAAGAGTTAGAAACTTCCTATATGTATCTTTCTAAAAAAGAGCTACAAGAAAATGAATTTAAAGATGGTGATACAGAAGGATTTGTAAACTATGGTTTGTCGCTCCGATGCGTAAAATTCACCGCTTTTTTCACAGAAAAGGAGAATCGAATCCGAATATCATTCCGTTCTAAAGGCGACTTTGATGTTAACACTTTTGCATCTACCTATTTTTCTGGTGGCGGACATAAAAACGCTGCGGCTTCATACCATTATGACACATTAGAAAACACCATCAAATACTTTGAAGAGGTTGTACGTAACCACCCAGAATTGAAAAAATAGAAGGCGAATGAAAAAAATCTTCTACTTATTTATTACCTTAACATTATTTTCGTGTGGACAGAAAGAGGATAGCACGGGCACCATTCTTACTAATACAGAACAGGAAACAGAAGAGGAAGATCCATTTGTAGAACTCAACTCTCGAGCCATACTTTTAGAAAACGAAGAGATAGACCTTTACATAAAACGTCACGAATGGGAGATGAAGAAAACAGGTTCTGGATTACGTTATATGATACTGCACGAAGGAGATGGAGAAGTTCCCACAGAAGGTACGACAGTGGCCCTCAGCTACAAAACCTATCTTCTTACTGGAGAAGAGATTGACAACTCTGAAAAAAGTGGTCTCATCCAATTTACCGTTAACAAATCGGAAGCGATACCTGCGCTGCACGAAGTAGTTCAGTTGATGAAACTTGGCAGTAAAGCACGTATTGTCATTCCAGCACATTTGGCATACGGCGTTTCTGGCGATGGCAATAAAGTTGGCATTGCTCAAAGTTTGATGATGGAATTTGAAACAATTTCAGAAAAATAATCATTATAAAAATCATTAACTACAAAAAAATGAAAAAATCAACTCTACTTATGCCTATTATGGCAATTATGGTACTTCTTGCCTGCGGATTTACCTCTTGTAACTCAAAACACAAAGGGTTTAAAAAAGATGACACAGGCTTTTACTATAAATTTCACATTAACAACGACACTGCCGCTATGCCTCAAATGGGCGATGTTGTTGAGATGACCTACACCATGCGCATTGGAGACTCTATACTCATTCCAACAGGAATTTATAACGATAGAATTATTGAATCTATCTATGAAGGAGACATTTACGACGCTTTAAGAACGATGCACGTAGGCGATAGTGCTACATTTATTTTTGAAGCTGATACCTTCTTCCACTACTTCCAAATGCCTTGGAGTTTTGAAGAAAAAGACCTTTATGTTGATGTTAAATTAAACCAACTCATTCCTAACATTGAGGTTGAAAAAATGATCGAACAACGTCAAATTCAAGACTCACTTATGCGCGAACAACGCCGCATAATGGAAGATTCGCTCATTCAAGGATATAAAGCCATTAATAAGATTAAAACGGCCCCAACTGAATCAGGTTTAATTCTTACTTTCAACAAAAAGGGAACGGGAGAACCCGCAGCCATTGGGGATACTGTAGTTTTCTCTTACAAAATGTTCTCCATTGAAAAACAGTTATTAGCAGAAAATCCTATCAACAAACCCGATACCATTGAATTGTCTGATGATATTATTCAAGGTTTAAAAGAGACTTTAAGCGCTTCTAACAAAGGCTCACGTGTAACGGCATTACTTCCATCTAACATCGCATTCGGTGAATATGGAACTCCAATTATTCCTCCTTACACTCCTATTATCATGGAAATTGAAGTAGTTGATATATTCTTCAAACAAAAATAAGATGGAAAAGATAGAAAAAAGAAGAGAGCATTACGAACTGCTACTCTCGCAAGCACAAGCCCTAATTTCTGCCGACAATGATCTAATTTCTAATATGGCAAACTTAGCGGCATTACTGAAAGAGGAACTTAAACATCTTTGGATAGGATTTTATCTTGTTAAAGGGGAAACACTCCACTTAGGCCCATTTCAAGGATCGATAGCCTGCACACGAATTAGCAAAGGGAAAGGCGTTTGTGGTACCGCTTGGGAACGCAACGAAGTTGTAATTGTTCCCAATGTACACGATTTTCCAGGGCATATTGCTTGCAACAGTGCTTCACAATCAGAAATTGTAATTCCTATTAGTGATAAACAGGGCGTTTTTGCTGTATTAGACATCGACAGCGAACAACTTAACACTTTTGATAACGTAGATGCAGAATATCTCCAACAGATGGTTGCTCTACTAAAACGAGAACCCGAATCTATTGATTACTTCCGTGAAGCCCCATTTGCTGTCACCGTTTGCAATCAAGATGCTATCATTCTTAATATGAATGAGAAATCAGTAAAAACCTTTGTCAAAGATGGGAAAAGCATTATCGGAAACTCCCTTTTCGACTGCCATCCGGAGCGTGCCGCTCAAATGTTGCGGGGTATGTTAGCAAGTCACAACACCAACGCTTACACCATTGAGAAAAATGGCATCAAGAAACTGATTTACCAAGCTCCATGGTTTAAAAAAGAAGAATTTGCAGGTTACATTGAACTTTCGATGGAGATTCCCTTTGAGATGAAACATTTTGTCAGAAAATAGAAAACTTCTATAAAGAAAGCCGTTTACATAACGTGAACGGCTTTTTTATTAACAATCTCAAAATAGGATTCTACTTTACCAAGCGTTTCATCTCACTTCGCCAGTTTACGCATATCTTGAATTACCTGCACCAACTCTTTCTGCGAATTTATCATCTCCCCATCCACAAACTGAATATCCATATTCGCGGCGATACGTTTCAAATCCTCTTTGTGGTCTTTCTTAAGCGAAAAGATATAGCTGTAGCAGGAGATTCCCAGCATCATCTCACGAAGAGCGCACACCTTATAGACAATTTCGTTAAACATTCTTTTTCCTTGCACTCCTGATTTGCATTCAATCACAAAGAGTTTGTTATTCTTGATGCACACCACATCCAACTCGTTATTGAGACTAACGCCTTCACGACCGATATGGGGACCTATTAGCGCTTCGTCGGGTTGCAGATTCTCAATCACTTGATAATAGACATACTCCTCGAACCAGCCGCCTGTCAGATACTCCAACTCAGGTTTTAGCAAAACGCCTTTCTTGATAGGAAAGAAACATATACTATCCAAAAAAGCAGAAAGATTCGGAATTGGTGGTTCTTTTTTATCTCCACCACGTTCCACATTTCCGATATCGATTCGTTTTTCATCGCGATAGGAGTTTCGAAGGATCTCCAGCACATCATAATCAGCATTTGTCAATTGGCCGCTGGTAAAAATAGTGAGGAATCGTTCTGCATCCTTCCTTGAGCGGATTGGTTCGAAATCCTTTAGATTTTTGATATCATGTTTCACGGAATGAATCCGCAGATATTCCGCCACCGACATCCGATATTTGACAAGAAAGAAATGGTCATCATCATCATAGATACTATCGTCGAACACTGACTTTACGATTACATTTTTCTCCACGTCGAGGTAGTAGTAGTCGGCGTGAAACTTCTCGAACACCTGTTGCACAGCGAGAGCCATATAGTGGGTTCCGCCGGCGAGGTTCACGCAGTAGCGGACGCCAGGAACGAGGCGTGCGCGCACAGTACGGCAAATCTTCTCGTAGGTAATCTCGTCCATATCGTGTTTCAGCACCACCTCATCAATTAGGTTCGATGGAACGTCAAATTGTTCTGCCAGGGCGTCCAGATCCTCCTCAGTATCCTTCGCGGAGATAAAGAGCAATCTATCGCCAGATTCATACATCTCCTTAATAAAGAGATATGCGGGCACAGGATTATCTTCGGTAACAATATTTACAATAGTTTTGGGCATAAGGAATTAATTGAGGTTGCAAAGGTATGAAAAAATCCTTTGAACAACAAGATTGAATACTCATTAAATTTTTATAGCTGCCCTATCCAGCCCTCACTCATAATATCTAAATCTTTCAAATTGGAAGACAACCTCTTTTTTCTGACCAGAACTATCCATATTAACAATGCGTTTGGTTGTTGAAGCAACACAATTTATATTCCTATTTTTCAACCTCTTAACCAAAGAATATGCAAAAGTTTGCTCTCCCATCAAATGTACAACCACATTTTCTCTTTCTGCTATGAGTAGAATTTTTTGTAAATATTCATCAGCTAACTTTGAAATATAATTTTCATCGGCAGACTCGTCAATATGAGGGAATGGCATATCTACGACTTTGCCGAAAAGTTGTATTGCTGTTCTTTTTTGCTTCTCGCTCCAAATATTTGACGGATGATTCGTAAAATTAAGTAACATTACAATATTTTTTTTAACTGTTCTGATCCACAAATCAATTTTTTGTCTAAAATCTTTATTCTCGAAAGGGAAGCTCTATTAAGCAAGCCCTGCATTTTCTTTAATTTATTACTATCACTTCCTATATATTCTTTAAAATCTGTCAAAGTAAAAATATAGGATTTTGCAAACAACCCAAATTTTGTTTTCAAAGCATCTGATTTATAAATAGTTTCACCTAATATTTCAACTGGTTTTTCAATTAAAATTGGATTATTATTTTCATCAAAACAAAGTTTCCCCTTCTTATCCTTCTTCTGTTTTTGCTCTATATTTATGATTGACGTTTTACATTCAATTATATGAAATTCGCCATTTTTCATAAACATCACATCAATTTCATTGGGTGTATAGTCTTCGCTTGTATCTTTAATTCCAAAATCTGCAATAGGATTAAGGTCTTTTTTGTCAGCAATTTCTTTTCTAATCTGTGCTCCAATTAAAATATCACCATCACCCAATTCTAATTCTTTTTTCAAACGCTCTCCAACATATTCTTCAAACCATTCACCTGTAAGATATTTAACCTCCAATTTATCTAGACAATTTTGCTTTTTGGGAGTATAACCTATTGCGTTCAGAAATTCATTAACTCGAGAACAATCTCTTAAACCATCTTTTCTTTTCTCTCTCAGTATCTTAAGTTCCTCCTTATAGGTATCAAATACACCATTGCAAAAATGGTTAAAAATAGAATTTGTAACATCAAATTCAACTCCGCTTGATTCTGTGGTCTCAAAATCAAACCCATACGCATATAAGTACTCTCTAATACCGATATGGGCACTTAATTTTAACTCTTCGTACGGAGACTTCATATTCAAGCGACAATCATTTCTTCCTGTAAGGTAGTAAATTTCCGTATTACTTTTATTAACGAAATAATCATATACTGCCAGCGACATTATCTTTGTTCCTCCAGTAATGTTCACAATTATTCTTTCGTAATTATCATACTTAATACTATTCAATTTCTGCTCAATATCACATTGTGAATATTCATCAACTACAATTTTATAAATAGGACAATTCGTGATATTTGCAGATTTTTCAACCCATTTACACACACCTTTTCGCTCCATACTTTGTGTTGAAACAAAGAGATAATCAGGTTTCACGGACTTGTATTCCTTAATAAGTTGCACATTAGGTAAAGTCTGATCACTTACCAATGAAACCAACAATATTTTTCCCATAATTATTTTGTATTAATGTTAAACAACTCGCTTTCCAACAAAAATTGAAGAGCCTTTTCTTCTGTTAAACCTAAATGGCTATCTTGCAACGAGAACGACAAAATACCGTGCTCCTCGCATTTTGCTTTTGCAATATCCGTCATCTTTGCATCTGTGACAAACACCCCCTTACTACCCATGCCTCCATAGTTTTTAATAACACTACGAAATTTATCAATATCTGTTATGTTATTAATCTGCGTCTTGCACTCTACAAACAGCACTTTAGAACCTGTATTTACAACTATATCTGCTTCGTTTTTATCTACGTCTTTTTTGTACGGAAATTTGCAATTCATACAAATCTCCTTGCTTCTACTCCACGTACTGAGATATTTTGCCACTTTAAATTCAAACCAACCACTATTAAACGCCAAATCCACTGCATTAGTAGACTCTAACTTGACCTCTTTTGACTTTCCGTTCTTTTTTATCAGAAAAACACGCACAAAGCCATCTTGTTGTTCTGTAGTCTTTTCCCACTCCACATAAGAGCCCGAAATATGTTCAAACTTACCATATTTACAATTCTTTAAAATGTGCTGTTTTTGTTTATCTAAAACGGTCAACAATGCATTAAATGTCTGAACAGCAAAATTTCTAATCTCCTCAATTTTCTTCATTGCTTCAACATCTGCTTCGGTGTAATCTGAGAACTTTTTATAATTATTCTCTATAGAATTGCCATAAAGCCGAAAGTGGGTATGCATATCAAACTCAAACTCTTGCAATCCTTGCATTGTTCTATAATTCCACAATACATTATTCTGGTCCATATAGACTATAGTAGCATTTTCCTTAGATTGGAACATTACACCAAATAGATGAGACCACGACTTCGGACCACTTGAAATATTGACAACAACTTCATCTTTCGCGTATTGTTCTGCCAACTTTTTAACCACCTTTTGTATTTCTACGGCTTCCGTAGGCGATAATTGAACCGACTCATAAGGAACATTTATCTCCTTGATTAACGCATTCAAAGCCTTAAGACTATCTATCGAATGCACAAATACAACTTTATCTGGATTTGTTGCCTTTATCCCATTATACACTGGAGCTGGCTGTCCTCCTACTAATGTTATGTGTATTTTACTCATAAGCTTACATTTTTTCACACAACCTCAATGCCAACCCAGACCACAACTCAAATTTTTCCAAATTTAGTTCTTTCGGATTTTCCCATTGGGGCAAACCGATTTCTGCGTCAAATCTCATCTGTCCCACTGCTACATTCACTCGAAAAACTACTCCGGTATGACAATGTCCTACCGATGTCTCCTCTTCGTTTATCATGCCCAACAACTCCACATCGCTATCATGCAAGGAAACGCCTACCTCCTCTCTAAACTCTCGCTTCAAACCTTGCAAAAGGGTGTTGTAAGGTGTTAACTGTTTATCTCCGTCTGTCACATGTCCGCCAATGCCTGCCGAACGGATTCCCTTCAATCGTTTTTCACTACCACATCTCTGATAGGTTAACACTTGCCCCTTTGCATTAAACACCAATGCATACGCTATCAATTGCTTGTATGTATAATCCTGCTCTAAAAATGCTCTTTTCTCAAAACACTGTGGCAATCTATTTAATTCCTCTACGGTTATTTGCCATGAGCACAAATTTAAATCAAATGCCAGCCGCATCTGCTCAACTGGTACACATAATACATTTTCGTCTTTCATAACAAATCCTGTTTTATCAATTCACTAATTTTTTCCTCAACCCTTCTTATCAACTGTTTCTTCTGCTCATAGGGATAGAATGCTGTTCGAAAACCGTTACACGTCAATTGCAACAAATCCCACTTGGACAGACCACCTCGTGTTAGGCGTGCCGCCCTATGCAACTCTTGGGTTGGGGTTGTTAAGGAAATCCCCGGATTATCTGTATTCACTGATACCTTCAATTCGCAGTCAAGATATTTTTTCAACGGATAATCTGGCATGTTTTGAGTTCCAGAAAAATAATTATCTCTATATCCTACAATCTGATAATTACTGCTCGGGCACATCTCTATACCAATACCCCGCTCCAAAAACTTAACCATCAAATCCTCTTTTTCTATCAACTTCAATCCATGTCCAATACGTTCTGCTGTCAAATAATAAACTGCCTCCCAAATATTTTCTGCCGGAGCTGTTTCGCCTGCGTGTATTGTGATGTTGTAACAATCTTTCATTATCTCCAGGAATTGTTCTCGCACCTCCTTAGGTGATTTGGCACTTTCATCTCCAGCCAAGTCAAAACCTCTGAAATACTTCTTAAATAAAGCATCATCCTTCAACTGTTTTGTCAGCTCTATACTCTGCAGGATTTTATCATCTCCACCATGACGAGAGGCTATCATTATAACAGAAGTTTCCACCTCCGGTTCTCTTTCCAATTCTTCAAATATAGCTTGCAGAACTTGATTCGGGCTTAATATTGATGTCTGATAATTAATTGGAGAGCAGCGTATCTCTAGGTATGCAATATTCTCTTTTTTACACTTTGATAAGAGAATTTGGACAGTTTTCCTTATGGCAGTTTCATTACATAATAGAGCCGAACCCTGTAAATCGCCTAAACTCTCGTATGCATTAATACCTATTGACTTATAATCTGACTCTTGAATGTAATTTCCGAATATTATTTGCTCTAGTGCTCTTGGGTTATCTTCATATTCCAAAATAAATCTTGACGCAATTAATCCTTTATGAACACCTAAATGGTTTTCCAAAGCTTTATACCAATCTTTTATTGGCAACTTCTTATCATACTTACAATCCCATTTACTATAGAGTAAGTTTTGCTTTTTTTCCTTTTCAATCAAAGGTAGATAACACTTAGCTACCTCTATCATCTCTTCTGCTGTCAATACACCACCAAGATGACAATGAAGGTCTGACTTAGGCAATCGTTGCAAATACTCTAATTCCTCTTTTTGTTTTGATGGGTCGATTCCTAAATAATCCGTTTTCAGTTCCTTAATTTTTGATGGAGGCAATGTGTAAAGGATATAAAAATTGGAACGAGTCTCTTTTTCATCCAAATAATATGTTGTATAAAAGTGTTGCGCATTTCTTTTTTGATTCTGAATATCTGTCAAAAAATCTGTATCCGGTGTACATTTTACAACAACACCTTCGTCAAAATAAAGATCCTTCACTTTCAAAACCTCATTTTTCTTGATTGCTCCTAAATTCAATGGAAAAGCCTCTTCTTTCCTATCTCCTAAAACATGTATGAGTGCATCGCACCCAAAGCAATAGGCTGCCTCCTGAAAATCAGCACTCATCGTTTTTCGTCCGCATGCCAATGATAAATACAATCTTCCGCCATCACATTGCTGTCTTGCATAAGCAATCACTTTATAAGCAAGGTCTCTGTATTGAAAAGCTTCATCATCATTAGTAATATCATTTACACCTTGCAGAACAAACAAACGAATACGTTTTACATACTTACTACAACTTTCTTCTATCTGTTTAAAATCTTCAAAAGTTGATTTAATATCTCTGAAACTCCCTTTTTTACCTTCCCTATCGGTTGCAACAAGCCATAGTTCATCAATAGGGAAAGAGGAAAAATCAGCCTCTTCTCTACTCGTTTGTATGCTCTGAAAGGAGACTAATTTTTCATAAAAATCAATCTCCTTAAAATTAATATACCCAACCGTCTCTTCAATAATATCAGGTTGTGCACCTAATGCCGAAACCAATATATTTTTGACCATAAATCTGCTTTAAAACACTTATTACTATCCTACAACTCCATTACCTTTGGACAAGTTACTTTCAATATCTCCTTGCGAATATCATCAGGTACAACTCCGCCTCCATAATACCTCAAACTTACAACATTGGTTACATTCTGTACCGTAAAATGCTTTTGTCTTATTTTAAATGAGCCACAACTTAATTCTACTTTTTTCCAAAACTGGTTACGTATATCGGTATAGAACACGTAAAATATTGCAATATTAGCCATTGCTCTAACAGCTGATATAAAAACAACATAACTATTGAACCACTCCGAAATTACATCAAGAATATCTTTTTCCATAACTTTATTTTTTAAATCAAAATTCTATGCACATTCATCATAACTCTTTCTCTAATATTCGCTCAATCTGTCCGACATAATAAAACGGAACATTAATCAACTTAAATTGTTTTCCTTTGAAAGTTGTCACATTATCAACAGAATAAGGATTAGACCAAACTCTGATTGCGATGGCGTGCGGAGCTTTCTCCATAAAAAGATGCAACGATTTGAGTTTAGCATTATGCCCAGACTTTACCTCTATTGGAACTACTAAATTTCTGAACTGATATAGAAAATCGACCTCGGCATCCGAGCCATCCTTATCTCTGCGCCAATAGTTATGACGAAGTGACACATCGTTGTCATACGCCACAAGCTCTTGGGCAACTATATGTTCTGCTATTCTACCTCTCCACACTTCACATATATCTTTTGCCGAAAAAACATCATCCTGAACCTTTGAGGCATAATTGACAATACCCGTATCCACCCACAACAATTTAGGGCGTTTCTTAAAATTAGGTAATATCGGTATGTGAGTATCTGATGTGGGATAGACCAATTCTGTCAGCATGGCTTTTTCAATAATTTGGAAAGCCTCGCTCATTTCTCGCGACCGATAGTTAGAACCTCCAAAGCCTTCGAACGAAATGGTCTCTGCAGCGCACTGCCACCCATAAGTCATTATTGTACGTATCACCTTCACCATTGTTTTGCTACTTGTATATTTCTCTACATCATCTTTGTAGGCTTGCAACAATGAATTGAACACGCTTGAACACGACAAGAGATCTCTTCGCTTTGCATATTGCATAATCACAGCAGGCATTCCGCCTACCAGAATATACTCGCGAAAAAGCTGCATTACTCGGTGATGTACAACAGAATCAACGTTGAAACTCGTTACAAGATTTCTATCAAAATCTTCGCCAATACCGTCCAAAAACTCCCAAAAAGAACATGGCCGTAAAGACATAAACTGCACTCGTCCTACAGGGAATGAAATTTTACGAACATCCATCACCGTCTCTAACAAAGAACCTGCCACTATTACATGAATATCCTTTGCCTCTTCGTAAAAATAGCGAAGAATTGCCACCGCTTTCTTAGAGTTTTGTATCTCATCAATAAAAAGTAGCACAGAACCATCGATTTGTTCCTGTTTTTTATAGAAATAGATAGATTTCAACAATTGATGCACATCATCTGTCTGCTCAAACAATTCAGAATCTCGACTTCGTTCAAGATTAAGATACAAAAAAGTATCAAAATCCTTTGCAAACTCTTTCACCAAGGTTGTTTTACCAACTTGACGAACGCCCCTGATTATTAAAGGTTTTCTATCTTCAGAACTTCTCCATTCTTTTAGTTTATTTATTGCCAATCTTCTTATCATACGCCATAACTTTTGTAATAAAACGACGGTGCAAAGATAGTATTTTTTGTAATAAAACGACGGTATAATTATGATTTTTTTGTAATAAAAAGGGGTTAAATCAACAATATTTGTAAAGAAATTACGGCTAAAAACATTTTCTCAATACAAAAAATCGTAAACAATCATTTAACATAATAAAACAATAGATTTTGCGAACGAAAGAATAATATTTTCTTGCATAAATTTGAAGAATTTTCCCTGCCGATGTGGCAGGGAAAATAAGGACTATTATTCCTGTAATGATAATTTTACAAATCCCAATAACTCACAAACATCATCAACTCTTCTTGTCTTTGGAAAATCATACTCACTATAGTTTTGGTTATTTGGTCGAGACACTGGAACTACAAGGCTTTCAAAATTATCTAAGTCTCTTGCCCATCCTCCAGTTATGAAGTTCCAACCAGAGCCATGACCTATGCGCAACACACACTCTTTCCCTTTGCCACAGTTCTGAGCTTCGTTCTTTATTGATTCAATCTTCTCCAAATAACACTCTACTTTATCTGAATCATCTCTATCTGACCGTTCTTTCCAATATTCCAATTCAAAATCTAATAAACGAATTGTGTGGTTATTAATTGCTTCGAATAAAGATTCATAGGATGACATAATATTAGGCAAATCGCCAATTGTAGACCATTTCTCTTTCGATTTATTATAACCTTCTACATTAAGCTTCATCTCAAACCTTGTTATATCTTCGGAAGGTAAAGCTTCAATCATTTGAGATTTACTTTTATCCCAAAAAATTTTTGATGTTCGCTCATTTATATTCACCATTCGCAAAGATACTGTATAACATTCCCCAAAATAAGCATCACCAACTTGCAGAAATCTGAAAACATCATTATTTGGGTCACTACCAAACAACTCCTTTTCTACCTTATTGGCATTTGTTTTTTTCTTACCATTGGCAGAAACATCTATTTTTCTTTCTGCATCATTGACATTCTCAGCAAGAGATGCAAGTATTGCTGTCCTAATCGCTCCTTTTATCGAACTACCAGGTATGTACGGTTTACCCTGTCCGTTATGAATATGTTCCTTCAATGTGTCTCTCTCATGAGCTTCTGACCATTCCAGAACTATACGTTTCGCATAATCTTCAACTTTAGCATTGGGAGCAAATCGTTTAACCACATTACCTGTGGATTCCTTACGTTCAATCGCCACCACCCAATCTTGAAGATGTTCTTCACCAATCAAATCCAACACTTTTTCAGGAGAAACTACCGCCAACACATAATTGTTGCCCATCTTTCCTTTCACAAAGTCAGAACCTATTTGCAAAACCTCACCGGAGCCTATATGCACAGATGTCAAAGTTTTTATCTTAACTATTTTTTTCATACTATATTCTTCTTTATAGGTACAACAAAAGGTTTCCCACTCCTGTAAATTGCATGCATCTTTTCGTTGTTCCACTCAGGCTTCAAGTTAACAATTGCACCTTCAAGATTTTTTGACGAAGTTATGACAGAGCCTACGTTAAACATATATACAGATTTTTTTCTCAAATGACGAAATCTTACCTCTTCACTACCCGAAATAAAACCTCCTCTAAGCAAAAGTTCATAACTCGAATTTTCCAAATCTATACACTTCAACTCTTCTTCTGTTGGAACATATAAAGATAACAACATAAAGGAGTCCGCATCTTGCACATCCTGAACAATCTGCTTATCAACTTTTTCTACCTCAAAACGTCCTCCTCCCACACTTCTGTCTGTCCCGATACCAATTTCTCCTAACTCCTCAAATAGAGTTTTCAATTCTATTTCAAGGTCATCTGGTGCGTCCAAGATACAATAAAGCCCCGCATTTTCACGAAAATAGGTCCAATCAAAAAAGAACGGTTCGGTCTTTCCATCTCCTCTCGGCACGCTCACTCGTTGATTCACTTGCGATTTTGAGGGCGAATCGAATTTCTCAAAAGCGCCTGCCGAAAGCAGATAATCTCCTTGCAACTGTTCTTCTTTAACTTCTATTTCTTTGCCTCTGATCAAATCTTGCCACAACAAGGAATCCACGAACTTCACCTTTTTCAGTTTTTTTCGATAAGCATGCTCTTCTTGACCTTTTACACGCACATTTAACCGACCTTGCACTTTTGGCAAAAAATAAAACTCGCCAAAATATGGGAAAGCAGAACTTACCACAAAAGACATCAAGAACGATTCTATATCAGAAGATTTTCCCTTCTGAGCTCTTAAAGAAGCTAACGCAGACGACAAAGTATCGCTATGAAACACAGAAGAGGAGAAATCGTAATTCTCCTTTCCTGTACCGATATGCAGAGGAGTAAGATTCTTAAATTTTATTATAAATCTACTCATAATCAATACTCTTTTACAACACCATTATCAATGTCAAGTCCTTCAAACTTAATCTGACCATATCCACGTGAGCCATGACCACCCAAATAGTCGTCTTCTAACAATTCAATTGCCTGTTTAAGCGTCTTCTTCAGTTCTTTTTCATCTTCACCTTCAAATACATTCAACACCATGTTTAATTTAAACTTAGCCCCAGCCGGAACACGTTCAAACGTACGCGGATTTGCCTTAGCCGTTACTCTATCAATTGCAACTTCCGTCTTACTTTCTGTATAAGGCAAGTCTGTATTACTAAAATCACAAGCATCAACATCCAACTCTGCATCTCTAACAATCAGACGAGATGGTCTGTTATTATCAGAACCTGTTGCAACACCAAACAACTTTCCAGAAACCGAATCTGGATCCTTACTTGGTCCTACTTTTCCTCTGTCAACTTCGACGCAACCATTTGCAATCTCTACCAACGCACGCATCTTACCCTTCAAAGAACTGCCCGGAATATAGGGAATATTGTTAATAGGATTTCTAACCACAAACTTGTCCGGACCTCCAATATTCAACGCTGCATTTGTACCTCCAATATGCAAACCTGTTTTTAGCACTATTGTGCCTGTATATAATATTTTCTTTACTAATTTCGTAGCCATATTTTTACTTTTTATGATTTAACAAATTAAATAAAATAGATTAATCTTTACCTCCGTTAGCTTTATGATAAGCCAAAACCGCCTCCATAAGATTGCAAAAATTCAAATAAGATTTCTGATTCGTAACATAAACAAAACACTCATCAAATAATTTTTTAAAAAGTTTGAGCCCTTCATTTTTTTCATCTCTTCCTAGTGCATAAGCAACTTTCGGTTTCAACAAATAAAAAGAGGACTTCTCCTTTTCAAATTCACCCATTTGAATTCTCTTTATTTCGCCGTACACATTACGAATTTTAGAGTTTGTAAGACCATTTTTTGCCATAAACTCGCCAACTTTTTCTGCAAAATCAACCAAATCTGGCGTTGCTCCATTTATAATCCACTCACGATTATATGCAGGGTCTAATTTACTCCAAAACGTATCTGACTTAGACGATCTATCGCTTGAAGCAAAACCGCCCCCATTGTTACCTCCGTGAGGTCTGTCATTTCGTCTGTTTGTATTAAAATTCATATTACTCATAATATCTTTATTTAATTGATTAATACTCTATTTACTTCTATATTCTAACTCCGCCCAACGTGAAGCAAAAGCCCACAACTCAAGCGGATGATAATCTGAAACTATCGGTTCACCATTGAGTTTACCCTTGTTTTTGTCGCACACCTCTTTTATGCAATTGTCAATCATGTTATTAACCTCCTCGCCCGCACTACGGGTCTTCATTCTGCTCAAATCATACGTCAACATCCAATATGTCTTCGTTCTGGTAATTTGATGTTTTTTCATTTCTGAATTTGCATAATGAGACATCACTTTTGAAATAAAAGACTTTGGCAATTTGTTTGAATCGAGCAACTTTACAATCTCTCCTTTCAGTTTCTCAACCGTTGTGAATTCCAAATCCCAATTCAACGGAAAATCCATAAAAGACAGTGCATTCTTATCAACTCCTTTTACAGAGTGACCTTTTGCCGCTTTCTCTTCTGTATCACTCTCTTCCGCTCCTTTCATTATAGGATACGATGGAGAAATAATTGCGATTCCTCCAGACACAGAAAAGGCTTTGTTTTCACATGTAAACTCTCTAAAATCCTCCTTTATTCGTTTTGCTATTTTTATTGTCACATCCCAACTTCCGACAACAAAGACATCATCACCTCCGCTATACACGATAAACGATTTCTCTGGAGCAACCTCTTTCCATATCGTATTAAGATAACCTGAGAAAAAGAAGTCGAAAGAACGGCTCAACGCCGCGTATCTCGACAGTGTTGCACGCTCAGACGGAATACCTTGCTGGAAAATATGGCCTAGATTATCTACGTCCATCCTTAACACTCCCATTCTTGAAAAACGCCCTTCTTCATTTTTTGCGTCACACATCTCTTCAAAAGTGGAATTGTTAAACTCGTTTCCTCCATAAAAATCCAACGCATATATATTATTAATACCGTCCACTGTGTGCATAAAGTCACAATTTCCGTTCTTACCATTCAGCGTAATTACCGTAACCTTGTCTGCCGAGGCTTTTAATTCCTCTTTCTTAGACTTCAAATCGTTATCATTTAGGAAATAATATGTAAAACCTAATCCTAATGGCTCAATCTTAGTCATATTGCTCCAATATGACAAAGGTTCTCCATCTTTCACCACTAATAAATCTACATCTCTCAGTTTCTCTCCTATTTCTATCTGTTTAGCTGTTGTTGGTTTCAGTATCAAAGAGTCTTTTTTTATCGGCTTTTCTGTTGCCAAAAACTCTTCTCCTGTTATAGTGTCTCTTTGTGCATCTCCTCCCTGCATCAATGGTTTAAAGAATTGCGAATAATTATCCTTAATCAACTGAGAAAACTTCGTATTCTTTTTTCGGTCTCTTAATTGGAACAACTTGCCCCAAACTTCTCCAAGCCCACCATTCTTGTGCATCAATGCATCCTCAGACAAACCTACACTATCTATCGCAACAAACAAAGATGTTCCGTGCGATTCAAACAGCTTCTTTTCAATTGTCGAAACAGCCTCTTTAAGTTGTTCTTTTACATACTTAGTATTAGGAGCAAGAAGATAAAAGCCTCCGCCTGAATTATATATAATATTTGCCTGAAACAAATTAAGTTGTTTCAACAAATACCTTACAACTGTATCAGATAACAATCTCAAATAGAACGACCTACCTTTCAGATTCTTACCTGCATATTTTGATACAATCTGGTATATATACGGCTGAATGCCACTAAAATCGGCTCCAACAAGCAAAAACGGCTCATCTCCTGCTTTTTCTCCTTTTTCATAATCATACAAGCAAACAGAGAGCGCTGCAGTTGTTTTCAAATGATCATACAACGACACATCAGGGAAATTTATTGTACTTGCCGGAACACAACTCGTATATTTCTGCAACAAATTCAACAATGTCTCAGCAAACGCTTTATAAGTATTTGCCTGTATAAATTTAAACTCTCCTATAAAAGCATTCCACAACGATAAATAATCCGCCTCCTTCTCAAACTTTTCTTTGGGAAAACAATCTTTCGTCAGAGTGAGTTTTTCTATCGGTATATGTTGCCAATTTGTTTTACTCTCCAGCTCTGCATCTGACAATGATATTGTTTCCAATATCGACGTCATTCTTTTCTTCTTAAAAGAATCCCAACCGCTCTCTTCCTCATCTTGCGCATCTTTCATCGCAACATCAGAACTACGATCCATACCTGATGAAAGACAATCTGCCTTCTTAATCAATCTCCCCAAATCGGAAATTTGCTCTTCTGACAAATGATGTCCTGCTGCTAAATTAATAAGATTGTTCTTATCAGTCAAATCAGCAAAATTCGAACCTACAAGATTACGAAAAACAGCCATGTTATCTTCAATAAACTGGGCCGTCCATAATACATGCTTATGAGAATAAGAACCTTTATAAAGAGGACAAAAAGTTGATTCTGTTTTGCAATATTCACTCAAAAACCGACTCTTGCTAACAGACCCCTTATCCGCCCTCTGATAAAACTTACCGATATCATGCAACAGCGCCGCTAAATAAATATGTTCTCTAATTTTATCTTCCATATTTTATATCATTTTTTTACATTTCTCTTCATCATTTTCACCATTCCCATGCCGAGGCTGGTACCTTTTCCCAGTCCGCAGAAGTCGGGTAAGGAGACGTTGGTCTTGAATTCCACGTCGAAACTCATCATCTTGACACCCTTATAGAGTTCCAGACGGGGTTCCTCCATTTTTAAAATCTCACAAGTAATGTCTCGTTCAAGGCGTATGCCCAGACCTTTACACATTGAGAGTATATTGCCCACCAAAATCCGCTGCAGGAACTCTGCCCGCGCAGCCAACCCTTCTAATTGTAAAAACTCATTGTAATTGTTAGAGTTAAAAGGTAACCATTTACGCAGGGTGTAACGAAAAGTGTCGTCCCACGCCTGCACTAAAATTTGCTTGGCATCTACACTGTCAATCTCAAAACGCTCCTGCTCTCGGTTGCCAATCTGCAAGTCGAAGTCGCACGACGAGAAGAACTCACCAATCGCCTCAACCCCATCACCAATACAAACTATTGCCGCCTTCCCACCAATCCGCTTATATTGTATCAGCGGATATGAGTAGCGCAAACCCTCTTCAGTATGACCACTAAAGAACTCATCGTGCGGAGTACCACAAACACGATCCAAAACTGCGCCACGGAAGAATCTAATCTCAGTTTGCCGTAATGGATTTTTAAATCTCACAACCAACAATTTAATTCTTGCACCCATATCGTTCTAAAACTTTTTCAAAATAAATCTAACCATCTGCAAAAATATAGTTTTTTTTACAAATCTGAGTAAAATTTGAAATTTTCCAAAAAAAATCATAATTTTTAAAGCCAAATCTTTTCCCCAAAAAAACATTGATATTTTTTTGCAAAAGTTAGAAATAGGTCTCCACAGCAAAACGGAATTGGTCAATGAAAATTTGTTTAAATGCTGAGATCTTATTTTGCTCATAAAATAGCAGCATAGCTTTAATACTTTCAACATTTAATTTTTGCAATAAATCGACTCGCAAGAATAGCCAAATCGACTTAATTGCGCAATAAAAATGAGCCGATCATTTAAAAATGAGCTGATTGTATTTTTTTCACACTTTCCTTTCTTTAATCAAAAAAATTGTAACAATTCTATGATAATTTCGCTTTTTTTATAAATTTGCAACTTTGTTTAAAATTTCCAAATAATGATGGAAACTCTTATTCATATAGAAAATCTATTTGTGGTATTGTATTAAGAAATAATATTTTACAATGTTAATAAACTTCTCTAATTATCCTTCCCAAAAGTGGAGCGCCGAACAATTAGCTCAAGCAAAGAAACAATTTGGCGGCGTAACAGACCTAAAATTTCCCAATGTAAATCCCAATTGCACAGAATCTGATATTGCAAACCTGACCAATATCTTCTATCAGAAAATTCAGAAAATTGTAAAAAACATAAAAAGAACGGAAGAGATTACCGTTCTTATTATGGGCGAAAGCACGCTCACCTTTACCCTACTCACACGACTTTTAGGTTCAGGTATTCCTTGCGTGGCTTCTTGTTACCAAATCGATACAATTAAAAATGAGAATGGTAAAAAAGAGAGTATTAGGAAATTTGTAAAATTCAGATACTACAATAGTTATACTCAACCGAAGGCGGATTCTAACATTATAAAAGCGGTTTGTCCCCAGCTGACACCTCCTATTGTAAAGGGAAAGATTGACCTTGATACATTAAAACAGGAGACAAGGCCGATCAAGAAGAGTCAGCAGCCACCTATTACTCCCCCTTTGCCCACTCTTCCTAAAAGCCTAAAAGATATAAAACTCACCGCCCATCAAAAAGAGGCGTTAGATAGTATAAAGCGATTTATTAACGATGATAGTAAACGCATTTTTATTCTGAAGGGATTTGCGGGTACAGGAAAAACTACACTTACACGTTTTCTTTTAGAACATCTTAAAAAGGAGAAAATTGATGTTTCTCTTATGGCACCTACTGGACGAGCAGCCAAGATTCTATCTAACCTTAGCAATTATCCAGCGGCTACCATTCACTCTAGTATTTATAAGTTCAACGATTTAAACAAAGATTTACCAGAGGAAAAATTAGAGGAGTTAACTGCCGACCAAACTGGACAGTTGTATCTTACTTTCTACCCTACTCGAACAACTTTTGATGATCAGTATAAAGGGAAAATCTATATTATTGATGAAGCCTCAATGATTTCTGACATAGAAGAGCTTTTGATATCGCAAGCAAAATATGGTAGTGGCAAGTTACTCACTGAACTATTGGAATATGACAAACACCCCAAAAGCAAATTTATCTTTATTGGAGACCCGTGTCAATTGCCACCCATACGCGGGCTTGAATCTCCCGCATTATCACCAAGTTACTTGCAAAAACATTTTAATTGCAGTGCCGATGAGTTCACGTTAACTGAAATTATGCGACAAGCAGGCGATAGCGACTTGATTATGGCGACAAAAAAAATCCGCGAACTCCGAGAAAATGCCCCTTTGGAAGAGGATTCATTTTCTGACTCCTGGGCACGACTACCGTTAAGAGACTGCAAAGAAACCCATATTTATCCTGACATTGATTCTATGTTAGGAAAACATATCGAATTGATCAAAAGTAATGGCTATAATGATTCTATATTTATTTGCGGAAGCAATAGGAGGAGAAACCAATATTCTGCAAAAATCAGAAGAAGTTTGGGATTTTCCTCCCCACAAGTTGAAAAAGGCGATTTACTGATGGTAATTCAAAACAATATACCTACGGGATTACTTAATGGTGATATGGTTGAGGTTCTTCGTGTCGATTCTCAACGCACCTATAGAGCCAATTGCACATTTATCAATATTCACGTCAGAGAACTATTTACCCCAAAAGAACACAATGTACTACTAATGGAACAGCCCTTAAACCACAACTCTCTCAATATCAGCACCGATATGCAAACAAACCTATTTATAGACTTTGCTCAAAGGATGAATAAAAATGGAATCACCCAAAATAAACATCCAAAAGAGTTTCAGAAAGCCTTAATGGAAGACCCCTATTTAAATGCTTTACGTTGCCACTACGGATACGCCATAACGTGCCATAAAGCGCAAGGGGGCGAATGGAACAATGTGTTTATTGATTTTGGACTAAATATAAAAAATCCAACCCAAGAGAAATACCAATGGATCTATACTGCAGTTACAAGAGCCAGAACGGGACTACACGTATTAGACAAACCTTATATTTGCAACTTGGACGGAACCTTAGGAACTCCTTTTTACGAAACGATTTTTTTATAAAAATAGATTATGGAACTTATAATCAGCACTTTTGGCACATCACTCAACCGTGAAAATGAAGGTTTTGTCATCACTACAACAGAAGGAAGACAGCGCATTCCGGCAGAAGGAATTACCTCGATTCAAATTAGTCGTGGCGCGCAAATCTCTTCCGATGCGGTAATGTTAGCAATGGAAAAAGAGATTGAGGTGCTATTTATGGATAAAAATGGCAATGTAACAGGCAGAATCTGGAGCCCCAAATATGGTTCTGTTTCCACAATACGCAAAGGGCAGCTCAATTTCTCATTCTCTACAGAAGCTATCCGATGGATCAAAGAGGTTATCTGCCAAAAAATTGAAAACCAACAAGCCCTGCTGCTCACTTTTGAGAGTTCTGACATTATGATTCAGAATCACGTTCAGAAATCGATACGCAGGCTAGAAGATTACCGCACGAAAGTTTCCACCATCAACGGAGAGGTAATCTCGGATATAGCCTCCACTTTAAGAGGTTGGGAGGGATTATCGTCGAAAATCTATTTTGAAACGCTAAACCTTTTTCTTCCAGAACAATACCGTTTTGAAAAAAGAAGTCAACATCCTGCTACCGATGTTGCAAATGCATTTCTGAACTACGGCTACGGCGTTCTATACGGGAAAGTAGAGGGCGCACTCATCAAAGCAGGCATTGACCCATATATTGGAGTTTTACACCGCGACGACTACAACCGCCCCGTATTGGTGTATGACGTCATCGAACTCTATCGCGTTTGGGTTGATTATGTAGTTTTTACCCTTTTAACCCAAAATGTAATTACTGATGAATTCTATTCTGTACAATCAGATGGCTCCTATTGGTTAGAATCTTTAGGAAGACGAGTACTGATACAATCGCTAAACGATTATTTGGAAGAAACTATTGAAGTAAATGGAAATAGTCGTTCTCGTGCCTATCAAATTTTTCTATATGCTCAGAAGCTAGCACAACAATTTAAAAAAGCAGAACGATGATACTATTTGGCAAAAACATAATTTCTTCGGGAGATGTTTTGACCAAAGTTCCTATTGTCAAAATCTTCCATGCGCTTAAAAATCCCAAAAGCGAAACGATTGCTCAAATTCGGCAACTCCGGATTGTTAGAAAGATAGATATCAAACGATATAATACTCTCAAACGGCAACTTCCCTACTTCGTTTGTGGAATCTTCACACCACCACTTCGAAAAAGTGAAAACTTTGCCTACATTGAATATTTCATTCTAGATATTGATAAAATTACCGAAAAAGGTCTCAGTGTTCAAGATTTACGCCAAAAGATAGAGAAAGATAATCGTGTTTTGCTCTGTTTCATTTCACCAAGTGAAGATGGTATTAAAATCCTATTCAAATTAAAAGAACGTTGCTACGACAAAGGTATTTTCTCGTTGTTTTACAAAACATTTGCCCAGCAATTTGCTCGACAATACAACATTGAGCAGGTAATTGATAATCAAACTTGCGATGTAACGCGCGCTTGCTTTGTTAGCATTGACCCTCAAGCCTACTACAATCCTAATGCAGCAACGATAGAAATTGAAAAATTCTTACAAATTAACAATCCTACAGAGATGTTTGATATCAAACATCAATTTGAAATTCAAGAAAAAGAACATAGAAAAGAGATTGTAACTCCTGTTTCAGAAAAAGTTGATGTGGACGATGAGGTGATTCGGAATGTCAAGATGATTTTAAACCCCAAACTAGCACAGAAAGAGGAGAAAAAAGTATATATCCCCGAGCAGCTAACGGATATTATGGAAGAGTTGCAGAAATATATCACGGCAACAGGCATTCAGATTACAGAAATCATCAACATATCATACGGAAAAAAGATACGAATGAAATCACGCACCAAGCAGGCAGAGGTAAATGTTTTCTATGGAAAGAGAGGATTTTCTGTAGTAAAATCTCCACGAAGTGGAACTAATGAAGAACTTAACGAACTGATGGCATCGCTTATACAATCATTTTTTGACCAAAACTAACACAATGCCGAGAAAAAAGAAACCGCCACTTACTTTTGTGGAGAAGATGAAAAAACTATATGCCGCAGGATTAAAACCGACGGAAGTTTCGGAGATTGCATCTGATGACATTGACTCCAACCAATCGTTACTTCCGTTAGAGAAAAGAGTTGAGCTATTATTTAATATTGTAAAGAATAAAAAAAGGGCAGCCACACAGATGTTATTTTTTGTAATGTATGATATAGAGAGCAATCGAGTTCGTCGGCAGATTGTCAAATATTTAGAGCGGCAAGGATGCACCCGGGTGCAGAAATCTATTTTTCTTGCAGACTTACCGATTTCGCAGTACGAACAGATAAAATCGGATTTAGCGGAAGTGCAAGCTTGTTATGAAAACTTTGATAGTATTTTGGTAGTACCTATTTCAACTGATTACCTCAAAGCGATGAAAGTTATCGGGCAAAGCATCAATGTAGATGTAATTACCAAAAGTTCCAATACACTATTTTTCTAAAAAAAACGTTGCATTTGCAACAAAACAAAATATATTACGTTCTTTGCTTATTGAAAAAATAAAATTTAGGTACATAAAAAAGGGAAAAAACGAGAAAAAAAACGGATATTACACTTATAACACATTAATAATCAACAGGGTCTATTTTTTGCTCTCCAAGAGCAACTTCCACTAAAATAAGGATTAAGACTTCTGCGCAAATCGTGATTGCTACGCTCGAATCCTTTACTCCAAGAGCAACTTCCACTAAAATAAGGATTAAGACCCCCACCATAAAAAACACTAAAAATGGAAAAAAACGAGAAGCTCCAAGAGCAACTTCCACTAAAATAAGGATTAAGACTGTTCATTTCGTTTGCGTTTGCGGTGCTGTTTACAGCTCCAAGAGCAACTTCCACTAAAATAAGGATTAAGACCATTTAGTCCTAAGTATAATGTGTGTTTTTTCATAACCTCCAAGAGCAACTTCCACTAAAATAAGGATTAAGACTTCATAAAAATGGCACTATCCTTTACATCTTGTTGTCTCCAAGAGCAACTTCCACTAAAATAAGGATTAAGACTCTTATAAATGTATTGTTCCGCATAGAATAGACACCTCCAAGAGCAACTTCCACTAAAATAAGGATTAAGACTTCAATTCTCAGTGTTTTTTCGAAAACAACTGTACCGTCTCCAAGAGCAACTTCCACTAAAATAAGGATTAAGACTTTTTTTATTGTTTTATTAAGGTTGATCACAGCAATTCTCCAAGAGCAACTTCCACTAAAATAAGGATTAAGACTGTTATTATTAAGGTCGATCACATTCATCTTGTAGTCTCCAAGAGCAACTTCCACTAAAATAAGGATTAAGACCCACCTCTGCCAACGTGGAATAGAAAATGTTTTTCTTGCTCCAAGAGCAACTTCCACTAAAATAAGGATTAAGACTGTGAACTTACTATAATTATTTTCATAATATAATACGACTCCAAGAGCAACTTCCACTAAAATAAGGATTAAGACTCTATCTCTCTTTCTATCAATCTTTTAGCCAAAGTCTCCAAGAGCAACTTCCACTAAAATAAGGATTAAGACAGGGTAAGCATTTACCACCCCTAATTTTATTAGTCTTCTCCAAGAGCAACTTCCACTAAAAAAAGGATTAAGACCTTACGGGAATTTCCCGAACAGACAGATTTTTCTGCCTCCAAGAGCAACTTCCACTAAAAAAAGGATTAAGACTTCGTAAGTTTTTTTATCTGGCACTCCGCCATTACCTCCAAGAGCAACTTCCACTAAAAAAAGGATTAAGACTATGTCGTTATAAGTACAAAATTCAAAATCGTTTAAGCTCCAAGAGCAACTTCCACTAAAAAAAGGATTAAGACTGCTCGGTCAAAACCTCGTGCCAGCTTGGATCAGTATATTCTCCAAGAGCAACTTCCACTAAAATAAGGATTAAGACGAGAAGTATATTTTAAAAAATCATTCATAAATTAATAAGGCTCCAAGAGCAACTTCCACTAAAATAAGGATTAAGACGTAACACACAAACGTCCATCCTTGATGCTCCCTTGCAGACTCCAAGAGCAACTTCCACTAAAATAAGGATTAAGACCTATATTTTGATAAGTCATTCATATTAATATGGCAAACCCTCCAAGAGCAACTTCCACTAAAATAAGGATTAAGACGTTCAAATCTTTTGATGTAATAAACCACCTGCACAAGCCTCCAAGAGCAACTTCCACTAAAATAAGGATTAAGACATTGATTTTGCTATCGAATTGTTTGAAAATGTTACCTCCAAGAGCAACTTCCACTAAAATAAGGATTAAGACATTTCATAGTTACGATTTAATACCATAAAATCAAGCGTCTCCAAGAGCAACTTCCACTAAAATAAGGATTAAGACAAGCAATATTCGCCGTGCTGGCGAACTGATGCACCTTTTAACTCCAAGAGCAACTTCCACTAAAATAAGGATTAAGACGGGTCTATGTATGTTGTAAAGTCCTTAATCGGTAGTCTCCAAGAGCAACTTCCACTAAAACAAGGATTAAGACGTTGTTATTATTGTTGTTTTTTTACACTGCAAAGATCTCCAAGAGCAACTTCCACTAAAATAAGGATTAAGACTATTATTTTTCTTTATATTTTTGATAAGTTCCGTCTTCTCCAAGAGCAACTTCCACTAAAATAAGGATTAAGACTTCATCAAACATATAACTCATATCAGTGATATCTCCAACCTCCAAGAGCAACTTCCACTAAAACAAGGATTAAGACTGCTTATATCGTCAGTTATATACCATCGACCCATCGCTCCAAGAGCAACTTCCACTAAAATAAGGATTAAGACCCTTGTATCCATAGGTTCTACCTTTAAATACGATAACTCCAAGAGCAACTTCCACTAAAACAAGGATTAAGACTCTTGCGTATTTGCATAATAATTTTTGAATATGTCGTCTCCAAGAGCAACTTCCATTAAAACAAGGATTAAGACAATAACAAATCTTTTTCGTTCTGTGTCATAATTAATGCCTCCAAGAGCAACTTCCACTAAAATAGATATTTAGGAAAATTTCAATTGATTGATAGTAGATTCAAATTAATAGTTATGGTGCGAGATTTACATTTTTTTCTCAACACAATACTGTTATAGGGCGGCGCGACGAAAACGTGAAGCGGAAGATGAAGTGTGCCTCCGCCGCCTTGACGATAAATAGTATGCGGCGCGCGTAAGGGATTGAAGCGGTTATGAGCCCGCAAACTCGATTTTAGAATACTCGCTGACGAACGAATAGAAAGTGAATTTTAGGTAAAAATAACGCGAATGATTGAGCGGGCGAAATTTGAGCGGAAAGCCCGACGGCGAGTGCGCGGCAGAAAGAGCACTGCCATAAGAAACAATTGCCCTAAACGAATAAAAGTTCGTAAAAAATGACACGGAAGTGGGAGGCGCGCAGATGAGCCGATACGCCCAAATCAAAAAAAATAAAATCAGAGAAAAAGCAACACAAAATATCCATTTTTTTGATTATCTTTGCAAATTATCTATAAACAATCATAAGTATATGAACTGCAACGAAATACGTACAAAATTTTTAGATTTTTTTGCCTCTAAACAGCATACAATCCTACCATCTGCTCCGATGGTGATAAAAAATGACCCCACACTGATGTTTACCAATGCGGGAATGAACCAATTTAAAGATATTTTTTTGGGAAATACCCCGCGCACAACCCCGCGCGCTGCCGATAGTCAGAAATGTCTGCGCGTTTCAGGTAAACATAACGACTTGGAAGAGGTGGGACGCGATACCTACCACCACACAATGTTCGAAATGCTTGGAAATTGGTCGTTTGGCGATTATTTCAAACGTGAAGCTATTGACTACGCTTGGGAGTTTCTTACCCAAGTGATGGGCTTGAATCCTGAGAGAATGTACTCCACCGTGTTCCAAGGCGATGAGAAAGATGGCACCGCTTTCGATCAAGAAGCTTTCGATTTCTGGAAAGCACATCTTCCAGAAGATCGTATTTTAAGAGGAAATAAAAAGGATAATTTCTGGGAAATGGGCGATACGGGGCCTTGTGGTCCTTGCTCTGAAATTCATATCGACTTGCGCGACGACAGCGAGCGCGAAAAGATTAAAGGTCAGGAGCTTGTAAATAAAGACAACCCGTTAGTAATTGAGATTTGGAACCTTGTATTTATGCAATACAACCGTTTAGCTTCGGGAGAATTGGTACCGCTTGCAGCTAAACACGTGGATACAGGAATGGGATTTGAACGCCTTTGCATGGCCGTTCAAAACAAGAAATCGAACTACGATACCGACATTTTCCAACCCATAATTCAGAAGATTGCGCACAATGCAAAAGTAAACTACGGCGACAGCACAGAGGTTGACATTGCATTGCGCGTTATTGCCGACCACTTGCGCGCAGTAAGTTTTGCCATTGCCGACGGTCAACTACCTTCAAACAATGGCGCTGGATACGTCATCCGCCGCATTTTGCGCCGCGCTATCCGCTACGGTTTCACTTTCCTCAACTTCAAAGAACCTTTTATGTTCCAATTGGTGGAAGACCTCGTAGGTCAAATGGGGCATCAATTCCCAGAATTGAAAGCACAACAGGTTTTAATCGAGAAGGTTATCCAAGAGGAGGAAAACTCTTTCCTGAAAACTTTAGATTCTGGTATTCTCAAATTTGAAAACTATTGCAAAAAACTACAAAATAGCACCGTAGTTGATGGTGAATTTGCCTTTGAACTCTTTGATACTTACGGATTTCCTATCGATTTAACACAACTGCTCGCTTCTGAAAAGTCGCTAACTGTCGATATGGAAGGTTTCCAACAAGGTTTGGCAGAACAGAAACAGCGTTCCCGTGCAGCTGCCGCCATGGAAACTGAAGATTGGGTTGAACTGATTTCAGATTGCGCAACTCCCGAATTTGTGGGCTACGACTCATTAACTTGCGAAACCCATATTGTAAAATATCGCTGTGTTAAGACCAAAGGTAAAAAGTTCTACCAAATTGTTCTTAACAAAACTCCATTCTACGCAGAATCAGGCGGACAAGCTGGAGATACCGGCGTATTGGAAAGTATTAACGAAAAAGTTAACATTATTAATACCGTTAAGGAGAACAATTTAACCATTCACTTAGCACAAGAGTTACCCGAAAATCTCACAACAGAATTTACCGCTAAAGTAAATCGAGAAGCACGCTTGGCAACCCAAAACAATCACAGTGCAACCCACCTAATCCACAATGCTTTGCGAGAAATTCTCGGCACACACGTTGAGCAAAAAGGTTCTTCAGTAACCCCAGACCGTTTGCGCTTCGACTTCTCCCATTTTTCTAAACTCACTGCTGACGAGTTGCGACAAGTGGAATTGAAGGTAAACCAAGCCATTCGCGAAAATTATCCGTTGGAAGAGTTCCGCAACTTGCCTATCGAAGAAGCAAAAACAATGGGCGCAATGGCTCTTTTCGGCGAAAAGTATGGCGATTTTGTCCGCGTGATTAAGTTTGGGCACTCTATTGAACTTTGCGGCGGTACGCACACGCCCGCAACAGGCAACATCGGAATGCTAAAGATTGTTTCTGAAGGTGCAATTGCCGCTGGTATCCGCAGAATTGAAGCGGTAACAGGCGCAGCAGCCGAACAATATATTAACGAAATGCAAGACGCTTTCGACCAAGCCAAACAACTACTCAATGCTCCAAACATCATCCAAGCTATCCAGAAATTGATGGCTGATAACGAGAAAGCCAAAAAAGAGATTGAAGAGTTCAACAAAGAGCGCGCAAACAATTTTGCAAAAGAGGCACTGAACCAAGTGGAAAATCGCAACGGCGTAAATATCATCTCAGCAGTGAACCAGTTTGCACCAGATTTGCTCAAACAAGCAGCTTACGACATTCGCAACCAGAAAGAGCAATTGCTGGTCGTTTTCGGAACCACAAATGGTGAAAAGCCTAACATTGTAGTTGCTCTCTCCGATGATTTGGCAGCTCAAGGTTTAAATGCTGGACAGATGGTTCGCGAAGGTGCCAAGCTGATACAAGGCGGTGGCGGCGGACAACCCACATTGGCAACAGCAGGCGGTAAAAATTGCGCAGGCATCAACGACGCTATCCAGAAAATTATTGAAATCGCTACAAATCGCTAATCAAAATGGGAAAATTTAAACAACCCAACATATCAATCAAGAATAGAAAAGCTGAGTTTGAGTATTTTCTTCTCACTTCTTACTCAGCAGGAATCGTCCTTTCCGGTACCGAAATCAAGTCGATTCGTGCCGGAAAGGCTAATATTACCGACGCATACTGCTCGTTCGAAAATGGCGAATTGTGGGTTCATAATATGCACATCAGCGAATACGCCAATGGAAGCTACAACAATCACGAACCTAAACGCGACCGCAAGCTATTACTGACTGCAAAAGAACTCAAGAAGTTGTTAATCAAGCTCAACGAGCGCGGAATGACCATCATCCCTACCCTACTCTGGATTAACGAAAAGGGATTTGCCAAGTTAGACATTGCGTTGGCGCGCGGTAAAAAGATGTACGACAAGCGCGAAAGCATAAAAGCCAAAGATAACAGACGAGAAATGGCGCGCGGAGAGATAAATGACTAAACTATGAAAGAGGAGATTGAAAAACTTTACTTCAGCATCGGCGAAACAGCAGAGATGTTCAATGTAAACCCATCATTACTAAGATATTGGGAGAAGGAGTTTGACATTATTCAACCTCGAAAAAACAAAAAAGGAACCCGCTTTTTCACTAAAAAAGACATTGAAAACATCCGCACTATCCACTACCTAACCAAAGTGAAGGGCTATACCTTACAAGGCGCCAAAGACGCACTCCAACACAACTACCTCAAGGTAACCGGCATTGCCGAAATGGTGGACTCGCTCAACCGCATCAAAGGTTTTCTCCTGCAAATCAAAGAGGAACTATAGTTAAAATTCAGAAATAGAAATAGATTTTGATTATGGATTTGGGCGTTCCGGCTATCTCTCCGCACAAAGCCGCCCACTCGCCGTCGGGCTTTCCGCTCAAATTTCGCGCCTTTTTCCCTCGCACCAATTCCTCCCAAAATCCAATTTCTAAGTTCCAAACTCTTATTTCTAAGTTCGAAAACCGGCGCTCATAACCGCTGCAATCCCTAACGCAACCCGACTGCACACACAATAACCTTGACCGTCAATGTTGCCCATTTCAAAAAAAATCTCCCAATTTCCCAACCCCCTATTCATCAACAAACGCTTTCTCCTTCCGCAAAGGATAACGCTCTAATACACGATAAATCGGTCCTTGTGGCGTGAGACGACTCTGAATTAACAATAATGAATCAACACGAACAACTTGGCTTTCTTTCGGTTGCAAAGCAGTTACCAATTCCCAAAATCGTTTCTTGTTTTGAATCTGCTTGATTCTTCCTAAGGTGAGATGGGGAACGAAATTGCCATAATTAGGTTCAAAACCTATGGCTAATAGTTGGGGTTCCAATTGGAGGAAAAGCTGTCGAAAAGGTTCAAAATCTTGAAAACCAAGCCATATCACTTGTGGCGAATGTTTTGAGCCAAAAACGCCCAAACTATTCATCTCCATCGAAAAAGCATCATTGTCAGCGGTAAGCTTCGCCAATGCTTGCTTTAACGGAGGAATATAAGGCTCGGGAGTTTGTCCGAGAAAACGAAGTGTTAGGTGGTGTAATTTATCGTCAACCCAAACTACCTTATCCAAGCACAATGTCTGTTTCAAATTCATCAACAATGCTTGAAAAGATTCAGAAATCTGAACCTCAACCGCAACAAAAAGACGCTTCATCTATGCCTCTCTTTCGTATGAAATTTCGGAGATAAGACGCAGATTTTCAGGGTCAACTTCATCTAAAGCGTAGTTCATCATTTTAGAATCTCTCCCCTGCTCATCAACAAAAAAATCAGTACGTGCCACAATTTTCTCCTCTTTATTATATTGTGTTACAGATGCAAGATGATTTTCTTCGTACTGATACACCATTTTTTGATAGGAATCCAAATCTTCCTCTTCCGCCTCAATCAGACGCCCTTTCTCATCGTAAACAAAATATTTTGCAGCAATCAAGGTGTCTGAATAGTTGTAAATCAGCTCCTTCACTTTCTTTCCATCTTCGTAAGTATATAGAAATGTACGACGATCTTTATCTTTCACTTCATCTCTAACGTAAGAGGTCATCTCTCTATTCTCGTTATAAGTATATTGATGAATATACTGTTTTTCACCGAAATCGTCGTAATCTACCTGTTTTACTAACAAACCATCTTGATACTCCATCTCCTTCTCTGTGTATGAAAATTCGTCATCATCATAAGCATCTTGGCGAATAGGAAGATGATTTTCATAAACAAATCGAGAGGTATAAGCCATTCCCTCTTCACCATAGAAATCGGAACGTTCGCATAAATCACCTTCACTATCATACTGACAGATAGTCTTTTTCGATATTTCACCCTCTTCATCATACAGCAAAGAGTTGACTAACTTATTTTTTTCATCATACTCGTTTACCAAACGACTCAAACATTGATTTTCGGGGGAAAAATGGGTTTCTTCCAGCACATCTTTATTATCGTTATAGATAACTTCAGCCTCTTTATAATCGATTTCTTGGATATCATCTTTTGCATATCCAACTCTTGCATAGTTCTTTACAAATACAGTAATTTTCATAACTAACTATTTTAATGTTGAATATTCATGAGCGTAGCGCATCATCTGGTCAACGTATGTTTCTGAATAATCCAACTTAATATCAGTAATATTTCCATCATTATCTTTCTCAACTACAAATTTCGGATTAACAAAACCACCATACGGAGCAATATCCAATTTAGCGAAACGTTCGAGTACCTCTTGGTGTAAGGTTGGATTGACTTTCACACCATATTTCTCTACCAAATCTGCAGCTGCTTTGTAATTACCTGTAGATTTAATCTCTTGAACGTAGGCTAACAATTTCCCGAAAAGTTCACGAAGTTTCTGATAATCATTAACTTTTACGTAAGTTTTTCCATCTCGAGTAACCATTTCGATTACATTATCAGCACGACCATTTTCATAACACCAATTGGCAATGATAGCACGATTACGCATGTGTGCTTCCGTAATCTGCTCACCTGGGTTGATACGATTCAATTGAAGCATTAAGCCATTAACGATAAAACGATAGTAACCGGCTTGGTAGGCATCTTCTTCCGGAAGAAGTTCCAGTTCAACCAATTTAGGGTCAGCCAAGAAGTAGAGCGAAAAGAGGTCTGCACGAGTTTCTTCAATCACGGAGTGATAATTTTTCAGTAAATCATCACTTACGCCTGGCAACATCTGTCCAGAACCATGTCCCAAACACTCGTGCATATCAGTAAGAAGATTATCGGCGATATAGCCATACTTTTCATTCATACTAATCTCATATTCAGAAAAATAGAATTCATCAGCAGTTCCATTTTTCATTCTTGCTTGCGCGTATGCATACACTATATTCTCCATCGTTACCGATTTAGAACCATGCTCCTTACGAATCCAATTAGCATTAGGAAGGTTGATACCGATTGGTGTTGCTGGAAAACAATCACCGCCGAGATGAGCCACAGTAATTACCTTTGCAGTAACGCCTTTCACATTTTCCTTTTTGAACTTATCCGCAATCGGGGAATTGTTCTCAAACCATTGAGCATTCTGACTGATAATCTCTGTACGTCTCGAATTTTTCAAATCTTTATAATCCACAACAGCTTCCCAGGTAGCTTTTCTTCCCATTGGGTCGTTATACACTTCAATAAATCCATTCACGTAATCCACAAATGATTGAGTATCTTCTACCCACTGCACATTGTATCTGTCCCACGTAAAAAGGTCTCCAGTTTTGTAATAATCTATTAATGTTGTAATATGTTCCTTTTGAGCATCATTTTCTGCCACTTCTGCAGCTTTCTGCAACCAGAAAACCACCTTTTGCAAAGGTTGTGCATACAATCCTTCCGTGCAATAGACACGTTCATAAACTTTATTGATTTCCAAATCTTTAACCAACTGTGAATTAAGCCCTAAGGATATTGGTTTCTCTGGATCGTAAGCTTTGCCCAAACTGGTTCTATAATATTCGTAATACTCTTCCACCTCTTGTTGAGTTACATTTCTGTAAAAGTTGACAGCTGAACTTTGTACCAAATCTGCATTGGGGTCTTGACTCACTTTCAGAGAAACTTTCGTAGTGTCAAAAATAACATTAGCAATCAGATCCATAACTATTTTCTGTTGAAGTTGATCGCCAGCAAAAATTTTATTTTTATCGGAACCATTCATCAGCGAAAAGAAATACTCTTTCGAGATTTCTGGATAGAATTTGGCGTAAGAGTAGTGGTGATGGATTCCGTTAGAGAACCAAAAACGTTTCACATACTCCATAAACTTTTCCCAATCTTGGGTTGACTTATCGCCTGAATAAGTATCAACTATTGCTTCTAAAGCATTCTTAATCAAAATATTATAAGCACAATTTTGATCGAATATAATATCTCTTCCGCAGAGAGCGGCTTCACTTAGGTAATAAACTAATTTCTTTTGATTTAGTGAGAGCGAATCCCAATTATCCACCTGATAGCGCATAATTTCGACATCTGCAAAGTGATCTACAACATAATTAAATGATTGTGCTGATTCTTTCACCTCTTCTTCTGTTTTACAACCTGCCAAAAGTGCAGCAATTCCGAACATAAGAACAAAAATTTTTTTCATTATATATCAATTATAGTTTCTATTAAAAAGCTACAAAGCCTATTCCCAATTTCAATCCAATGCAGTAATTCTCCAGCACTCTTGTTTTTGCGTTTTCAACCGCATCATAATGAAAATCAAAGAATTTATATCCTGACATTGTGGCGCCAAGGAAAAAGCCGTAATTCAATTTCAAGCGTTGGCAAAGTACAAAATCACGACCATATTCCAACTTCACTCCAAAACTATTTTCTCTTTCCGAAGGTAGAGCATTCTCCACATCTTGGAGTTTGTAATTAAAAGAAAACCAATCGAATTGCACGCGGAAATATCTTCCTAACGGAGCCACTGCGTTTTTTCCAAGATAGATTTTAAAAAAAGCTCCAGCACCCATTGCCGTCAAATCATAATAAGCAAATCTGCCCGAATCATCTTTACTACGAAATGCTGTGGTAAAGAAATTAAAATAGGGCCCTACAGTAATTTTCTGTCCTGCAATAATCTCAAAACCTGGAGAAAAGTTGTAGTTAAAGTGCCAATATTTACCTTCATTACTAATAAAATTGGGTAAGGTAAAAGCGGGAGACAGGCTCAAATCGGCATTCACAATAAAGCGGCGACCTATAAAACCGACATTTTGCGCTTCAGATGCTGTTCCCAAGCAGAGAACGAACAAACAAACAGTTAAAAACTTTCTCATTTTCCACCTCCTTTCTTTGGGGTAATATTATGATAAAAGCGATAAATCGCATTTTCTATCTCTGCACGGGGCACTAACGTAGATGCCGTATAATTATCCATAATAAGCGGTTCTGATTCAACCATATCATACAACATAAAGACACATTCCACATCGTGATAATACAATATTGAATTGAAGACTGCAAAGGGCGTTGCGACGGGCAGCAAAGCAATCGTATAGATAGCTCCAAACCAAGCTGAAGAGAATGATATTCTGTCTGGCACAGAAACGGCGTAGAGCAGATTCAGATATTGGGTACCCAAGGCATCGCAAGTGGGTTGGATTCCGCTTGACTGATAGAGAAACATCTTAGCGTCACCCATTCGAAGGAAATCGTAACTCCAGAGTTGTAATTTGCAATAATGGTTGTACATCTCATCTGACACAAACATATCTTTTGCAATCAGCAGTGATGCGTTCAGGTCTTGTTTTTTTAGTGAAATTTCTACAACATTATCGAGCACCTTATCTTTATCTTTAGGGACATCTTTTCCCCAGCGGAAACGGTAAAATTGAGGATGCCAAACAATAAAACGCTCAGACATTGCATTTTTCTCTCCTATCAACTTCTCATCCTCCTCTTCATCTAAAGCATCGTAATACAATTTCCAAAACTCATCATCGGCACGTAAATCCACCAACATATAGTTTTTGGTTTCAAAATCCTCGTTAGGGAGCACCTTTTCACGTTCATTTCCTTGCTGACTTTTAATTTTATCATACTTCCCCTTCTTTTCGGTTTCTGTTTTCTTAACCGTTGTATCTACAGGAATTGTCGAAGGGTCAATACCCATAGCATAGTCGGAATAGTTCTGATATTTCATCTTTCCTTTTTCAGACAACACCTCAATAATTTCACCTGCAACTTGTTTAAAGTAGCTATTTTCGGGGAATATTTTTGCATAGTTCCAAGCAAAGCGTAATGCTAACAAAGCGCATTCATCGCGGGAAATTTTTGACAGAAAATGACTCAGTCGTTGTTGTTCACCTTCAACCAAATCAGACTTCGTGATGTAGTCATTTCCATTTCCCTCTAACTTATGCATTGCAAATCCATAAATTCCAGCAACCCAAGCTTGACAAAGAAAAGGATCGTTAGGATTTTCATCTAACAGAACGTATGTATTATACAAAGCTGCATCATACTGATGGAAAGTAAGATCGATATTGATGGTTTCACATCGTGCTTGATGGCGGAGTTTATAAAACAGTTCTTCAGATTGAAGAAAACGAGAACGATTTTCATCACTTTTTCGTTCCACTTGATTGGCAATCCATTCGCGACGTTTTGCCAAGTTTGGGTGTGTCAATAGTGTATCTACATAATCTTCACGACTACGAATAGGTGTTACTGCCGAAATAAAATACTTATCGGGGAAAGTATAATATTCAGACTCAACAAATGCTCTTTCAAACTCAACTTCATCAAAAGGAAGGTATGAATATTGAAGCACATCAAAAACACCATCAAGAGCTTCGTAGCTATATTTAGAATTTTGATAATAGCGTTCAAAGGCGATACGGTCGGCTTCGGTTTCCTGTTCGCGGCTCCGAACCATACGCAAAAAACCACCCACATCATATTTCTTATCCTTTTTCTTGACTTTCTTCTCTTTTTCCAAATGTTTTTCAGCATAATGTGCTATTTCGTGCGCCAATATAAAGGCCAATTCGCTTTCATTCTGCAGTTGCGCAAGCAGCCCCGTTGTTACCACTATCATTCCATTAGCGTAACTATAAGCGTTCACATCAGAACGACGTAAAATATAAAAACGCAACTCCTGACGCAAAGTGCGATAATGACTTTCTAGAAGATTGTCAGCTACTTTCTCCACATATTTATTCATTGGAGAGCCATAAACCAACAAGCCACTTTCTACCAAATACTTATAAACGCCATCTTCCTCATTAGCACCTTTATCCAAGTAATAAGCAAAGTCAGCGGGCACAGGACCAGCCGACTGTAACGCTTCATAAACAAACTTAGATTGTGCTTGTGTAGTAAGTAGCGTAAAAAAAACAAAAAACAATAAAAAAACTCTTTTCATAGTTCAAAAATTAATCCCAACTCCATTGTCCATCAAGATCAAAATGGTAGATACTATAATTCTTGCCGAAAGTACCGAAGTAAACGCGGTCACCATCTACATTCCAAACCGTGTTAAAACTCTCTTTCAGTTTGGTTGGAAGCATTACCACTTTACGTTCTACATCGCCCAAATTGGCAAATTTTGCCATTACAACGCAAGTTTGTTTGGTCTGCGCAACGTTGATACTCAATCTTTCTGGCTTTTTATTTTTGCCATTAAAATTCTTAATGTTATCAGTATAAATAAAATAGATATCGCTACCTTTAATTATAGGGTAGAACGAAACGCCACCATTAGGGTATTGATATACAGGTTCTCCGGCTCCAGCATTTACATTAAATCCTAAGATTCTAATTGCAGTTCTACGTTCACCAGAATTGCGCTCTCCCATCTGCACACCATTGGAAAGAAGTTGTCTTTTATGTATCACTTCAGTACCCACATTTTCACCATCCTTAGCAATTAAAGTGCAAAGGATATTACCTAAACGATGAGAATAGCTTTTTTGACCCGTTCGTTGATCAACATATATAATAGTCTGTCTTTGCTCACCTAATAAAGCAATATATTCATTATCCAATTGATACAAACCTCTACATTCAGTTATTTCGTTTGGATTAATATCGTTTTGCCCAATATTTTTAGTTTTCACATCAAAAGGCACCACTGTTGAATGCTCTAACTCCTCTTCTCGTTCATTGAAAATTGCGGTAAAGTAACCTGCTGTCAACAACTTTTTCTCTCCATAATAACCGCCCACCATATAATTTCCATTGGGCAGAATCATCATCTTCATAGATGAAATCGTTCCAAATTCAGCAGGCATCTCCATCGAAATTACATCATTTTCGTTGAATGAAAGAAGCTGTGCCATAGGATTTAGGACTTTCCTTTTTTCATTAGTTGCTGTAGAAAGTAGCATCACAACTTTTCCTTTATCAGAGAATTTCATATCCTCAATAGAGAATGAATTTCCCTTAATTTGAGGTTGATAGATATTGCTCCACAACTCGGTAGCACTATTATCGTATGCAGCAATATAAATCCCTTTCAAAACATCTTTTCCATCTAATAATGCCACAGCAAAAGCATATTTAGAACCATCAGGCGATTGAGAAGCATAGCTCCAAACTTCCGCTTTTTTCCCAACATTTTGGACAAAAATCTCTTCAGGTTTTAGCTCTTGAATACCATTAGAAGACCTTGACAAGGAGGCAGTTGCACTATAAATTGTACATTTTTGAGTTTTATTATCAATAAGATAATAGTAGAGATTCACAACTTCGCCAACTACGTGAGAATGAATATAGCGAAATCCTACAGGCAAACTTAAATTCTCTTCATATACCGATTTTCTAGATTTATCATAATAAACAAGCGAATGATGCTCATTTTTCTTTCCATTGCCATAAGAAAGATGATAATTTACAAATTGATCCTCATCTTCATAAACAGGATATTGTTCAGAATACATAAAATTATACTCTGGAACAACCGCTCCAGTTCCTTGAACAAGAGGTGTTTGTGCAAATAAACTCATTGAAACACAAATCACAAAAGCGACAAAAAGGTAAACTTTCTTCATAATATTATTTTTAAAATTAAACATTCAAAATTAAGGTGCAAATATACGAAAAATAGATAAAGAGAAAAAAGTATCAAAATTTTCTTACTCAAGAAATTTCACTCCGATTAATCTAAACGACACAAAACATCAGACAAATAACGCAGCACATCCTCTTCTGGGTAATAGGTTAGATGAACAAAGAGTGTTCCTCGAGCTTCGGGAATCCAAAAGGTGGACGAATCAAAGAAAATCTCTACATCATCACCCACAATATCGTATGTAAAATGGGAATTATTATCTATTTGTCCTCCAGCAGAATAGGTATAAGTTACTATACCACTTGGAGAAAAGTAGAACATATAACTTTCCACTGAAGAGCTCATTCCATACGTATGACCAATAATCTCTTTAGCACTATTTTTTTGGCAACCGGTGAGGCCCAACACAGCAACAACTGCGAACAATAATGGGATAAACTTTTTCATAACATAAAAATTTAAAACATTAAATTAAAACTCGGAACGATTTCTGCTTAAAACAGAAACAAGGTGCAAATATACGAAATTATTAAAAGCAACTTGTAAGAAACTATAAAATTCTCACGACAAAGGGGAAAGCGAAAACTAATGAAATATTGAAGTTCACCAAATTAGTTGTGAATTGCTTTCAAAAATTGTATTTTTGCAAAATCTAAAAACGAAACTCTGTCACCAACCGCGTATCTACAATAGTAGAAATTTTAAATTGGCTATAGACGAGATAAGATTGGGCTGTCTGGCTATACATCTACAATAGTAGAAATTTTAAATTGGCTATAGACTTTCCTTCTTGGATATCTGAATCAACTAATCTACAATAGTAGAAATTTTTAATTGGCTATAGACACTTGACAAATTTAAACCTGAATTAAATATCTACAATAGTAGAAATTTCAAATTGGCTATAGACTTCACAATTGAGGCACTCAATTTTGCGTAATCTACAATAGTAGAAATTTTAAATTGGCTATAGACGAATAGACTGCAACGACAAGGTAGAGAAATCTACAATAGTAGAAATTTTAAATTGGCTATAGACACAAACAGCAATAGAAGGGTATCAAATAATCTACAATAGTAGAAATTTTAAATTGGCTATAGACCATTGTATTTCTGCGGGTCAATGTACGTTGATCTACAATAGTAGAAATTTTAAATTGGCTATAGACGATTATATGTGCTTGAATAGAAACTACATCTACAATAGTAGAAATTTTAAATTGGCTATAGACTGCAAGATATTACATCCTGCAAAAGACTATCTACAATAGTAGAAATTTTAAATTGGCTATAGACATAACCGCAAAAGATATGTCCGTACTTCATCTACAATAGTAGAAATTTTAAATTGGCTATAGACCTCTTCCACTGCATCGCTCACCATCTCGATCTACAATAGTAGAAATTTTAAATTGGCTATAGACCGCAACGCTTGCCTTCGTACTTCTCATATCTACAATAGTAGAAATTTTAAATTGGCTATAGACTGGAAGCACTCGCCGCCGAAGTACGCCTATCTACAATAGTAGAAATTTTAAATTGGCTATAGACGACAGAAGCAGAAACGGAAAACATTACTCTCATCTACAATAGTAGAAATTTTAAATTGGCTATAGACTTGTATTTTGGATTGTCAATGATTCTCGATCTACAATAGTAGAAATTTTAAATTGGCTATAGACCTCAGATGTTAGAAAACATTGAAGTTATATCTACAATAGTAGAAATTTTAAATTGGCTATAGATTTCGGCTGGTTGTTTTCAAGAAAAAGGATCTACAATAGTAGAAATTTTAAATTGGCTATAGACTTCAGAGGACTTCATTCGTGAGTTTGAAGAATCTACAATAGTAGAAATTTTAAATTGGCTATAGACCTTTACTTCGTGGGATAAGATTATGCAGTATCTACAATAGTAGAAATTTTAAATTGGCTATAGACATCTAAACCACCAAAACGCACTTCTCCATCTACAATAGTAGAAATTTTAAATTGGCTATAGACCTTAGATTTTCCAAATCTGCGTTATTATATCTACAATAGTAGAAATTTTAAATTGGCTATAGACCACTTACAACACCTCAATAGTATATAGATCTACAATAGTAGAAATTTTAAATTGGCTATAGACATAATCTATTTATATAGACTATTTATAATCTACAATAGTAGAAATTTTAAATTGGCTATAGACGATTATATGTGCTTGAATAGAAACTACATCTACAATAGTAGAAATTTTAAATTGGCTATAGACTGCAAGATATTACATCCTGCAAAAGACTATCTACAATAGTAGAAATTTTAAATTGGCTATAGACATCAAGCCCATTAGCCGCAGCACAAGAATCTACAATAGTAGAAATTTTAAATTGGCTATAGACCCGGCGTGGTACTCGAGGTTGTTGTTGAATCTACAATAGTAGAAATTTTAAATTGGCTATAGACTTTTAGTGTGGTTTTGTTCTTTTCGTATCTACAATAGTAGAAATTTTAAATTGGCTATAGACTTTAATCCTAATTGAGTATAGACAGGTGTATCTACAATAGTAGAAATTTTAAATTGGCTATAGACCCTCCTATACATTGGATTTCGGTATCTTTTTATCTACAATAGTAGAAATTTTAAATTGGCTATAGACCTGGTGAGGCTTGTTTGAGAACCGGTCGATCTACAATAGTAGAAATTTTAAATTGGCTATAGACCCTAACCTATATTGACCTCCTGACATCTGCATCTACAATAGTAGAAATTTTAAATTGGCTATAGACATCTTGCTTCATCAATATTTTCTAAGTATCTACAATAGTAGAAATTTTAAATTGGCTATAGACATACAAGATTTGTCTTAGGTGAAAAGGTATCTACAATAGTAGAAATTTTAAATTGGCTATAGACCTGTATTGTAGAAAGGAATCTAGAACAATCTACAATAGTAGAAATTTTAAATTGGCTATAGACCTGGTCTTATTATGACGTTAGCAAAAATATCTACAATAGTAGAAATTTTAAATTGGCTATAGAGAAAAGCAGACACAAATTGCACTTGAGATCTACAATAGTAGAAATTTTAAATTGGCTATAGACACTATAACCATGCTGCAAAAATACAAAAATATTCTATACCAATATTTTGTAGCAAAAAAACTTTTTCCTAATTTGTACAAATAAATCCCCCTACTACTACAATAAACACACAATAAACCACTAATCAATACATTAAATAAAACCTCAAAATAAATTAGACACATATTTGCAACTAAAAAGAATTTAAAAGTAAACAATATCTCTATCTCTATGAATTGCACAACCATATTTAATTATCTTCGATTCATCTACATCAAAAATAAGTACACTATCTCCTCCTGAGAATCGAGGCCCATAAAATTTATCTAATCGAATTTTTAAATTATCAAGCACTCTCTTACTATTATTCACCTCATAAACAGAGTATTGTAATCGTATAGCACCTTGCTTCATTAAAGTTTTTGCAAATTTAGTTCTTAACTTATCATCCGATATATCGTAACTTATTATTAACATTATTAAAAATTAAAAGTTGGATATTGTGAGATATCATTTTTCATAAATGCACGATAATATTTCTGAATATATAGAAAAATCTCCTTCTTATAAGAAATTAATGCATCAAAGAACAAACGCTGATACGAAGCATTATTTTCCATCTTAAGTTTATATTCATTTTTTATAATTTGAAAATCTGATGGTTTACATTGCTTTCTATTCAAAGAATTACGCAGAGTATTTTCCACAATACACCTAAAAGGTTCCATTAAATCACAAATTAACGATTTCCTTTTAAACCATAATCGGTGATATACACCAACATAAACATCAAAACCAAACATTCTAACAAAGCACTCAATATAATTAAAAAGGATAGTGTAACCAATATCTAATGTTGCATTAATAAAGTCGGGTCTTATGCGAGGCAACCGTTTCTTCCAATCATACTGCTGAAAATAAGCTGCGAAAAAATGTTTAGCAACCCAGCCTTCCATACCCATCAATTGGTTATAATCTTGAACCTGACCTATAAACGCTAATGCCTCTTGACAGATTTGTTTGGCTTTCTGTGTTAGTTCATCTGTTTTTCTTGTTTTCTGTAATATAGTGAACTGATTTTTTATTTTATTTCCTACCAAAATCTTCGCTATTGATATATCTTCTTTACTTAAACGATATTGTTTTTGTCTAAGTAGGTAATTGGCTTCTGCAGCATTTGACCAATAAAACACAGGTCTCAAATTGGGTTTAACAACAATCAACGCTACATTATAGCGTTTACATTTATCAAGCAAAGGTGTTGTAATAGAAATATTTCCTACAACAAATAGTGCCAAAATCTTCTGAAAAGGCATTTTAGTTAAAGTCTTTGTCACACCCTCTTTCTCCTCTTCTAACAACAATTCACCATTTTGCACCCTCATTTTTCTTTTCTCAATGCAATTAATTACAAAAATACTACGAAATTGAACATCTTTACTAGTAAACATTCTCTACATCTGTTTTATCACACAAATTACAATAAATGCAATGTTTGCATTTATTAAGATTAGGAACAAAAGGCTCTTCTGGATTATAAGCTTTGAATCTTTGAATAAAAGTAAATAACTCATTTTTTTCCGAATCTGAAGGCAAAACTATAGGAATCATCTTATTAGTTGAAATCTCGTAGAAAGCTATATTAGATATAGGGAACCCCATTTCTATCATACAGAAATATTGTCCCCACAATTGATAATAGTGACCTTTAAATATATTTTTCAGTTGATACTTTCTTTCTACAAGGAGTCGTTCTTTTTTTTTATACAAATCAATTATCCCCACAATTCCTAGTTCAACACTACACACTGGCAAAGCTGTAATTTCATTAGCACTGGAACTTCTCTTATCATCGGTATTAATGTGGGCAATTTTCCCTTGAGTTTGAGGAGTAGCATGATACAATCCTTCATCCATACCCATATACACGTTATGCAAGTATATGGAGTACGGACAAAAGATAAAATCATTTAATGTTGATAATGAGATATAATCGTCCATTACGCATAAATAAACGGCAATCCCATCGCTCTGGTCCAGAAGTTGGATTGAATAAGAAAAATTTTCTGACTCGATTGCCGTTTAAATCTTATGGTTTTCGTAATCTTAATCATGATTGTGTATTTTTCATTGTTATTATTTATATCTCTTTTGTGCAAATGCCAACCATTCCTTATTAGTAATTTTGAAATCAATTTTCTTAAGATCTTCAGATCTCTTAATTTTGTCTATAATCATAAGACCTTTCCGTGCAATGTTGTACGCTCCGTTTGCATCAGCATTCTTAGGCAAAGAATCATCGCAAGTGTCACTATTGTAGAAGTTTCCGTTAGCATCTGCTACTGGCGATTGCATATAGTCAACATTGGTTCCCGTTTCACTATTGCGCATCTGCAGTGTCAACTTAAGCAAATGCAATAATCCTTTGAAGAATTCGGCAGAGTCTTGTTGTGCAATAGCCTCTTTCAAATTCGACTGAATATCAATATTATACTTACCAAAGAACCCTTTAAACTTATCCGTTAATACAATTTCTTTGCTCACCCAATTAGAATTTTGGGTTTCATCCCGGAATGTTTCTATACGTTTTCCGTATGTACAAAGAGTCCAATGCATACGTGTATCATCTACTTTGGTAGTGAATTTTGTGTAATCAAAAGCAAATTCAAACCAATCTTTTTCGCAATTATAACGAATAGCATCGAACTTACTGAAGAAAACTTTTGCCTTTTCGCGTGTTTCGTAGCGTGTATCAAAAAGGTTCACAAAGCCTGTCACAGGATCTATTTTACTTGTGTTCCATGCTTGTGTATAGAAAAGGAAACCACTTTGTTTGCCAACTTTTTGAAAACTCTCAAACTTATTGGTCAGCTGATAAG